>NZ_JBPJZU010000008.1:0-315620 GCF_051216635.1 Variovorax sucrosi
TACGCGTGTTCGATCTGGGCTCGGGTTACCTGAACCAGACCGCAGGCGGTGCGCCCTCGGACATCGCCGAGCGCTTCGCCGTGAACGTGGGCCGCAACCCGACCAGCATCAGCTACGTCAAGGAAAAAGCGGCGTTTGGCGCCACGGTCATCAAGGACGTGTACCCGAACGGTGTGGAAAAAGAGCTGATCGTGACCTCGCGCGGCGACCGCAAGCTGCAGTGGGTCCGCTTCGACGCAGGCATCACGTCGGGCACGATCGCGCGCACCTTCCAAGAGAGTCGCATGATCGACCCGATCTCGACGGAAGACACCGACAACCACGGCACCGAAAGCTACATGGTGAGCGTCGCCGACTACGCCGGCAAGGGCATCCACAACTTCCTGTACGGCCCGATTGTCTGGCACACCTACGACGCATCGAAGGCCTGCTCGGATGCGAAGGGCGGCTGCAAGCTGCTGAACAACGCGGCATTCGAATACGGCGGCACGTTCAAGGTCCCGGGCAAGCCCTTCCACGCCATGGGCGCGAACATCAACTGATGGTGTGGCCTTCGAGGGGCCAGGGGCGATGACGGCAGAGTAGGGGGTCGCTGCCGGTTTCAAGGACACTTGTAAAGGTGTGAAATGAAACCGGAGGTCGTGGATAGGAACGAGAAGGCAATACAGCCAAGAGTTCACGCTGAGACAGTCAAGCTGGGCCTCGAGGGCAGGGTGTTTGCCATTGTTTTGGATCGACTTCGCTGTCAGTATTTTCAGAATGTGGCGCAGAGTGGTGCTGTCCTTGCTCGCGGCCTGGTCGCTGAGCGTTGTGCTTGTGCATCCCATCGAAGTTCTAGATGGGCAGTCAAGACATTTCCTGCAGGCGCTCACTCTGCATCACCATCATGTCGACGGCACTGTCGTGTTTGATCAGTCGCACGAATCCGTTTCGCATACGGCCGAGCATGACCTGCAAAATTCGGCACTCATTGCCGCCTTGCGCATCTACAACGCAACTTCCGCGAAATCAGCCCCTCTGAGTTCGCAGGACTCTCGATTGGCGGAGCTGCTGCTGCCGCCGCATCGTCGCCCCCCCTGACACCCCTAAACAGAGCAAGTGCGAGCGCCGGCCTGACCGCTGGCTGGCGTTACCACGTCCGCAGATGTACTGCGTACATCAGCGTTCCTCTTCCACGGCTCACGTCCCCGGGTGAAGGCTCGCGGGTGGCACGCCGGTGCAATTAAACATGCAAGAGCGAGCTCTCAAGGGGGGCTTTCATGAATCACCGTTCGAACGAACAGGGCCGACTGAATGCGGATGTATCGGCATATCTCCAGAAATTTCTGAGTAACGAGAAGGAGAATCTTTTTTTCGGCTCATATGCCAGTTTTGCAGCTGCGGAGGCCGCCGTGCCTTCAGGAATTCACATCGGCTACGACGGCGCCCCTGCGGCGGAAGCTATGTACAGCCCCCAAATCTGCACATGGGACTATCCGACGATTTTTTGGATGGCCGATGCGTTCCGCAATGGCATGACGACCGTTTTCGATCTAGGTGGACACGTCGGCATCAAGTACTACGCTTTCCGTCGCGTCATTACTTATCCCGAGCACCTGAGATGGACCGTGAGCGACGTCCCAACTGTCGCGGCCGCAGGTGAGGCTCTCGCGGCCGAAAGGCAATGCAACCATCAGCTCAAGTTCTGCAAGGATTTGGCGGGTGCCAATGGGGTGGATATCCTGCTGTTGTCTGGGAGTCTTCAGTATCTTCCCGTGGAAATGTCCGAAATTCTTAGCCCTTTGACTCGAAAGCCAAGGCGTGTGATTTTGAACATTACCGCTGCGCATGCCAAGCAAACCACCTACACACTCAACAGTATTGGATGTGCCATTTGTCCGTATCGCGTTCAGCTTTCTGACGAAATCATCAGCGAGATTCGGCAACAGGGATATCGGAGAAGGGACATCTGGCGCAACGATGGCAAGCCGATCAAAATTCCGTTTGTTGATGGCGGTGATGAGGCCTTCTACTTTGGCTGCTGTTTCGACCGGATCGACGATCACTGACTGCTGTCGGGCGGGTTCGCGGAGGGCAATCAACGGTGGGGCTTGGACTTCCACATAGGTGTCGGCCTGGCACGGCCGGCGCTAGTGGCCTTCGTCATCGATGTGTCCGCCCGGCGCATTGTGAGCTGGCGCGTGAGCAGCGCTATCCGGGCTCTGATCATGTGGCTGGCTCAAAGGCCCAGCGATTTAACATAATATACATTGTATAAATATCCGCGAGCGCCGGACAAGCGGATAGATCGGCCTGTCCAGCGTCCAGCTACCACTTCCCATCGCTCGGCCGCTTCGCGCGAATCGCGACAGACAGCAGTTCCACCGCATCCGGCCGCTGTCCACGTCGTGCGAAATCGACGGCGGTCATGTTCTGCTGATTTTTCATCAAGGGATCGGCTCCTTCGTCGAGCAGCAGCTTGACGCTTTCCGGCGAACCGTACATGGCCGCCATCATCAGTGGCGTGGTGCCGTTGGGCGACTGCGCGTCGATGAAGGCGTACTTCTCCAGCAGCAGCTTCATGATCTCCACCTGGCCGCTGCTGGCTGCGTAGTGCAGTGCCGTCCAGCCGGGCTTGTTGATGTCCGCATCGCGGGCGATGAGTTGCTTGACCAAGTCCATCTGGCCTTTGATCGCAGCCAGCATCAGCGGGCTCTCATCATTGCCGTTGCGGATTTCCACGTTGATCTGCGGCGACGACAGCAACGCCTCGATGACCCGCGGCGACGGTTCGCGGATGGCGATCAGCAACCCGGTCAGCCCGTGCTCGTCACGCGTATTCGGATCAAAGCCGCGCCGCAGCAAGGACTGCACGCCGCTGGCGTTGTCGCTCCGAACGGCGCGGAAAAAGTCGCTGAAAGAGTCTGCATGTGCAGCAGAAAACAGTGCTACAGCAAAGAGATAGAGGAAGAACCTCGCCAAATTTCTCATGTTCCTTGAACGCCTGCGAACAGGGTCTCGAAGTTGCGGCTCGTTGCCTCGGCGACCGCTTCCACGGACAGGCCGCGCAGTTCGGCGATTTGCTGGGCGACCAGCGGCACGTAGGACGGGTTGTTGGTCTTGCCCCGGTGCGGCACCGGCGCCAGATAGGGACTGTCGGTCTCGATCAGCATCCGCTCGAGTGGGACAAAGGCGGCTACGTCCCGCAGGTCTTGCGCCTTCTTGAAGGTCAGGATGCCCGAGAACGAAATGTAGAAACCCAGGTCGAGCGCCGCGCGCGCCACCTCGGCGGTTTCGGTGAAGCAGTGGAAAACGCCGCCTGCCGCAGCGCCCGACCCGACCTCGCCCTCCTCTTTCAGGATGGCCAGCGTGTCGGCCGACGCTTCGCGGGTGTGGATCACCAAGGGCATCCGCACCTGCTGCGCCGCCCGGATGTGGACGCGGAAGCGCTCTCGTTGCCATTCCATGTCGGCAATGCTGCGACCGCCCTTGCGCTCCTGCATCTGGTAGTAGTCGAGCCCGGTTTCGCCGATGGCGACCACCTTCGGCCGCGCCGCCCGCTGCACCAGGTCTTCGACGGTGGGTTCAGCGATGTCCTCGTTGTCGGGATGCACGCCCACACTGGCCCAGAAGTTGTCGTACTGCACCGCCAGGCGCTGCACATCGTCGAATTCCTCGAGCTTGGTGCAGATGCACAGCGCGCGGTCGACGCGGGCCTCGGCCATGGCGGCACGGATCGCCGGCATCTGAGCGGCGAACTCGGGAAAGCTCAGGTGGCAGTGGGAGTCGGTGAACATGGGAGGCGGCAATGGCAATGGCAATGCGGGCGCGCCGCAGCGCGTCGGCCGCAGGCGCTGCCACCGCAGGAATCAAATGGTTTGGGTGGGCCGGTCCGACGCCATCGAGCCGCCCAGCGCTTCCTCGATGCGGGCCTTCAGCTGGCGCGATTTCTCATCGGCCGGGAAGCGGACGCCGACGCCCGGCGCGCGGCTGCCGGCGGCGCGCGCCGGTGTGATCCAGGCGACCTTGCCGGCCACCGGGTAACGCTGCGGGTCGTCCGGCAGGGTGAGCAGCACATAGACGTCGTCGCCCAACCGGTATTCCCGTGCGGTCGGAATGAAGATGCCGCCTTCGGCGAACAGCGGAATATAGGCCGCATAGAGCGCCCCTTTTTCCTTGATCGCCAACTGGATGACGCTGGGGCGGGCGGGCGCGGGTGTGGCGGTGGGCGTGTTCATGGTCGGCGGCCCGAGTTTAGGGCGCTTCGCGCTTCGCTCACAAGCGCCTCGAGCATCAGGCCCGGATTGAAGGGATGCTCCGCGGTGCGCGCAGCTGCGGCGAGCGACTTGGACCAGCGCGCCAGCACCACCGGCGGCGGTGACGGCGGCAGTTCGGCTTCGGCGAAAAAGCGCGGTGCAGCACCGCTGCCGACCGCCATCAGGTCGTGGCAAATCTTCTGCAAGGCATCGATGGCCTGCGGTGGTGCATGGTCGCTCAAGGCCCCGACCTCGCCGCGCAGCATCGCCTTCGGCAGCAACGACCAGGCCTTGGGCGACTGGCCGCTGCGTGCCAGGCGCAGTGCGTCGTTCGGTCTTCCGCCGGCGGCGCGCAGCAGCGCCGGCGCGTCGGCGGCCGGCACCTGGTGCGCCACCAGCCAGTCGATCGCCTCGGCCTCGCTCGGCCACGGCAGCGTGAAGCCCAGGCACCGGCTGCGAATGGTCGGCAGCAGTTGCCAGGCCGCCTCGCTCGCCAGCACGAAGCGGACGTCCCCGACTGGCTCTTCCAGCGTCTTCAGCAAGGCGTTCGCCGTGATGGCGTTCATGCGCTCGGCCGGATAGACCAACACCACCTTGCCTCGGCCGCGCGCGCTGGTGCGCTGCGCGAAGCCGACCGCATCGCGCATCGCCTCGACACGGATCTCGCGACTGGGCTTGCGCTTCTTGTCCTCGATGTCGGCCTGCGACTTCTCGTCGAGTGGCCAGCCGAGCTCCATCATGGCCACCTCGGGCATGAGCACGCACAGGTCGGCGTGCGTGCGCACCTCGATGGCATGGCAGCTCGGGCAGTGGCCGCAGGCGCCTTGCCCGCTCGGCTGCTCGCACAGCCAGGCGGCGGCCAAGCCCAGGGCCAGGTCGTATTGGCCCAGGCCCGACGGGCCTTGCAGCAGCCAGGCGTGACCACGCTGCCGCAGCAGGTCCGCCAGCGGCCGCGCGAGCCAGGGGGACAGCGGCGTCATGCCAGCACACCCCGCGCGCGCAAGGCCGCCTCGACCTGTTGCCACACCTGCTCGCGGGGGCGATCGGCATCGATGCGGATGAAGCGCTTCGCCGACTCGGCGCGTTCGGCATAGCCGGCGGCGACCCGGCGGAAGAACTCGACCGGCTGCGCCTCGAACTTGTCGGGCAGGCGCGCACCGGCCAGGCGTTGCGCGGCGACCTCGGGCCGGAGATCGAACCACAGCGTGATGTCGGGCTGCAGCAGAACGTCGCCATCGCCGCCCTGCCCGGCCTGCGCCCAGCGCTCCAGCGTCGACAGCACATCAGCGTCGAAGCCGCGGCCGGCGCCCTGGTAGGCAAAGGTGGCGTCGGTGAACCGGTCGCACAGCACGACCTCGCCGCGCGCCAGCGCCGGCGCGATGACCTGCACGATGTGGTCGCGCCGCGCGGCGAAAACCAGCAACGATTCGGTCAGCGCGTCCATCGGCTGCGACAGGATCAACCCGCGCAGCGTCTCGGCCAGCGGCGTGCCGCCCGGCTCTCGCGTGCGCGTGACGCTGCGGCCCGCGGTGCGAAGCAGCGCCTCGATGGCATCGAGGTGGCTCGACTTGCCGGCACCGTCGATGCCTTCGAGCGTGAGGAACAGTCCGCTCATGGCCCGTTGTTCTTCGGTTTGGGCTCGACGCCCCGTTGGTAGCGGTTGACGGCGCGGTTGTGCTCGTCCAGCGAACTGCTGAACTGGCTGGACCCGTCGCCGCGCGAGACAAAGTACAGCGCCTTGCTCGGCGCCGGCTGCACGGCGGCGAGCAGTGCGGCCTTGCCGGGCATCGCGATCGGCGTCGGCGGCAGGCCGTTGCGGGTGTAGGTGTTCCAGGGCGAGTCGGTCTGCAGATCCTTCTTGCGAAGGTTGCCGTCGAAACGCGGCCCCATGCCGTAGATGACCGTGGGGTCGGTCTGCAGCGGCATGCCGACCCGAAGCCGATTGACGAACACGGCCGCGACCTCGGGTCGGTCCTTGGCCTGGCCTGTCTCTTTTTCGACAATGCTGGCGAGGATCAGTGCCTCTTCGGCCGTCTTGAGCGGCAGTTCGCCGGCGCGCGCGGCCCAGGCCGCCTCCAGCTTCTTGTCCATCGCCCGCATCGCGCGCTGCAGCAGGGCCACGTCGGTCGAACCCTTCGAGTAGCTGTAGGTGTCGGGAAAAAATCGCCCTTCGGGATGCATGCCGGGGCGGCCAAGCCGCGCCATCAGCGCCTCGTCGCTCTCGCCCACGGTGTCGGGCTTCAGCTGTTCGGCCTTGGCCAAGGCGGCGCGCACCTGGCGGAAGTTCCAGCCCTCGACCAGCACCAGGCTGCGGGTCGCTTCCTCGCCGCGCACCAGCGTGTTGAGCAGCGTGCGCGGGGTGACGCCGCGCTCCAGTTCGTAGCTGCCGGCACGGATCTGCCGGTCCTGCCCGGAAAAGCGAAACCAGGCATACAGCAACGGCGGCTGCACGCGCGTGCCGGTGGCGGCCACCGCTTCGGCCACGCCACGGGGTGTGGTGCCCGGTTCGACCGACAGGTCGACGCTCGGTGCCGGCAGGTCGAGCGGCCGGTGCACCCACCACAGGCCCCAGGCACCGGCACCCAGCACCACAAGGGCGGCGAGCAGAAAGAGGGTCAGGAAGAATCGACGCAAGCGAAAAACCGAGGGGAAAGAAGAGAAAGGGGACGGACCGAGCCGGCGCCGCGACGGTAGCCCTACAGGCGCCACGCACGGGTGCCGGCCATGATAATTCAGCGATGACCCCTGCCCTTCCGAATGGTGTAACTGCACTTTCCCACCTGGGCGTGATCCGCGCCGAAGGCCCCGATGCCGCCAGCTTCCTGCATGGTCAGTTGACGCAGGACTTCGCACTCCTCAAGCCCGACGAGGCGCGCCTTGCGGCGCTGTGCACCGCCAAGGGCCGGATGATTGCGAGCTTCATCGGCGTGCGTCCTCGGCCAGACCTGGTTCTGCTGGTCTGCAGCCGCGACATCCTGGCGGCGACGCTCAAGCGACTGTCGATGTATGTGCTGCGGGCGAAGGTGAAGCTGAGCGACGCGACGGATGCCGTCGCCCTGTTCGGCCTCGCCGGCACGGCGCTCGCTGCCAATGGCATCGATGCCACATCGCCGCCCGGCACGCGCATCGCGCGCCCTGTGGCTGGCAGCGAGGACGAGTTCGCCATCGTCCCGCTGTATCCCGCCGACGGCGTGCCGCGCGCGCTCTGGCTGGCGCCTGCGGCCGCGCCCCGCCCGGTCGGCGACGAACTCGACGCCGCGCTCTGGCAATGGGGCGAGGTGCGCAGCGGCGTCGCGACGCTGACCACGCCGGTGCTCGACGCCTTCGTTCCGCAGATGCTCAACTACGAGTCGATCGGCGGCGTGAATTTCAAGAAGGGCTGCTATCCCGGCCAGGAAGTCGTGGCCCGCAGCCAGTTCCGCGGCACGCTGAAGCGCCGGGCCTATGTCGCGACTGCCGATGCGCCGGTCGAAGCCGGGCAGGAAGTGTTCGCCGCCGGCGACGCCGACCAGCCGGTCGGCACGGTCGTGCAGGCAGCCCCGGCCCCCGACGGCCGCTGGGCCGCGCTGGTCTCGATGCAGATCGCGGCGCTGGACGGCGGGCCGCTGCACGCCGGCAGCGCAGGCGGCCCCGCGTTGCAGGTCGAGCCCCTGCCCTACCCGCTGCTGGCCGACATCTGAATCAGAGCGCGCGGCGCATGTCGATGTGCGCGATGCCGGCTTCCTCGAAGGGTTCGCCCTCGGGCCGGTAGCCCAGGCGCCGGTAGAAGGCCTCGGCGCTGCACTGCGCATGCAGCGTCACTTCGCGGTCGCCGCGTGAGCGTGCCGCGGCCTCCAACGCACGCAGCACGCTGGCGCCGAGGCCGCCGCCCCGCAGGCTGCGGTGGACTGCCATGCGGCCAATGCGGGCCACGCCGGGTGCTTCCGAAATCAGCCGACCGGTGGCGACGACGCGGCCGAGCCGGTTGCGGGCGACGGCGTGCAAGGCGGTCGCGTCGTGCGCGTCCCATTCCATGTCCTCGGGAACGCGTTGCTCCTTGACGAAGACCGCGCGCCGCAGCCCGCCGGCACCGCTGCCCAGCTTCTGCCAGTCACCCGTCTCGACCGTGTGCAGCGTCTCGCCGGCTTCGTAGCCTTCGAGGATCGTCCGGAGTTCGGCCGGCACCGGCTTCGACGTTTGCGTCGCCGGGTCGGCGAAGACGTAGATCAGTTCGCAGTGCACCAGCAACGCATCGCCGCGGAACAGGGCGCCGTCGAACGCGATCGACGAGGTGCCGATGCGCACGCACTTCAGCGCCACGTCGAGCACGTCGTCCATGCGGGCGGAGGCGCTGAACTCGACCGTGGCCTTCTTCACATACAGGTCACCGTCCAGCGCATGCATCGACTCCTCGTACGGCAGCGCCAGCGCGCGCCAGTAGTCGGTCATCGCGGTGTCGAAGTACATCAGGTAGTGGGCATTGAAGACGATCTTCTGCATGTCCACTTCGGCCCAGCGCACCCGCAGGCGGTGGAAGAATCGGAAGTCCTGGCGTTGTGTGGTCTCGCTCATGGCTTCAGCGCCTCCTTCAGCGCCTGGGCGGCGTCGGCATGTGCCTGCAGTGCCTCGGGAATCGCCCGTCCCATCTTGATGAATTCGTGGATCACGCCGCGGTAGACCTCGAGCTGCACCGGCACGCCGGCCGCACGCAGCTTGTCGGCATAGGCGATGCCTTCGTCGACCAGCGGGTCGGCCTCGGCCAGCCCGATCCAGGCCGGCGCCACGCCGTCGACGTCTTCCGCGTTCAGCGGCGCGAAGCGCCAGTCGTTGCGATCGGCCGGCGTGCGAAGGTACTGGCCGAAGAACCAGCTGATGAGCGGCTCGTCGAGCAGCGGACCGCAGGCGAAGCGTTCGTGCGAAGGCGTGTCCTGGTGCGCGGTGGTGCCGGGGTAGAACAGCAACTGCAGGCCGATCGGGATGCTGGCGTCGCGTGCCATCACGGCGCACACGGCCGCGAGCGTGCCGCCGGCGCTGTCGCCGCCGAGCGCCAGCCGTGTGCCGTCCAGCCCCAGCGATGCGGCCTCGCGCGCCACGAACTGCACGGCATCCCAGGCATCGTCGGCGGCCGTCGGAAACTTGTGCTCGGGCGCAAGGCGGTAGTCGATCGAGATCACGGCGCAGCCACTGCGGCTGGCCAGCACCCGACACAGCGTGTCGTGCGTGGCAATGCTGCCGACAGTGAAACCGCCGCCGTGGAAGAAGACGAGCACTGGCAGCACTTCGGCCGACGGGGCATAGAGGCGCGCCGGCAGCTGAAACCCGTCGCGCGCGGTGATGTGAAAGTCCTCGACCCGCGCCAGCGCCGGCTTCGGCACCTCGAGCACGCCCGCGCCCTTCTCGTACGAGGCCTTGGCTTCGGCTGCCGTCAGTTCATGGAACGGTGGGTGGCCTGCGCGCGCCATGCGTTCGACCACGCTCGCCATCTTCAACGTCAGCATGGGTTGCCTGGCACCGCAATTACGGCAGGAAAAGGTGTTCCTGCCGCGACATCGGCAAGGGTTTTGTTCATGGGCAAGATGGATTCCTGTTGCTAGATTCAGCGCTCCAAATCGTACAGCCCACGCAGACCCACATGGCCCTCATCCAGTACCTGACCCAGATCCAGTTCGAGTTCGGCGCCATCCGCCTGTTGAGCGCCGAGTGCGCGCGTGTCGGCATCGACCGGCCGATGATCGTGACCGACGCCGGCGTTCGCGCCGCGGGCATCCTGCAGACCACGCTCGACGCGCTGGGCGCTCGGGAGGTGTCGGTGTTCGACGCCACGCCGTCGAACCCGACGGAAGCGGCCGTACGCGCGGCCGTCGACCTGTACCGAAGCGGCCGTTGCGACGGACTCATCGCCGTCGGCGGCGGCTCGGCCATCGACTGCGCCAAGGGCGTCGCCATCGCGGCCACGCACGACGGCCCGCTCAAGACCTACGCGACCATCGAAGGCGGCTCGCCGAAGATCACCGAGAACGTCGCGCCGCTGATCGCGGTGCCTACCACCAGCGGCACCGGCAGCGAGGTGGCGCGCGGCGCGATCCTCATCGTGAACGACCACCGCAAGCTCGGCTTCCACAGCTGGCACCTGATGCCGAAAGCCGCCATCTGCGACCCCGAACTGACGCTCGGCCTGCCGCCGCGCCTGACGGCCGCCACCGGCATGGACGCCATCGCCCACTGCATGGAAACCTTCATGTCGGCGGCCTTCAACCCGCCCGCCGACGGCATCGCGCTCGACGGCCTGGAGCGCGCCTGGGGTCACATCGAGCGCGCCACGAAGGACGGCAGCGACCGCGAGGCGCGGCTCAACCTGATGAGTGCGTCGATGCAGGGCGCCATGGCCTTTCAGAAGGGGCTGGGCTGCGTGCATTCGCTCAGCCACAGCCTGGGCGGCGCCGATCCACGGCTGCACCACGGCACGCTCAACGCTCTCTTCCTGCCGGCGGTCATCCGCTTCAACGCGGGCGCCGAATCAGTGCAGAAGGAACAGCGGCTGCAACGCATGGCCCGGGCGATGAACCTCGATTCCGCCGGGGATCTGGGCGAAGCCATCCGCGACATGAGCGCGCGCCTGGGTCTGCCCACCGGCCTGGCCGAGGTCGGCGTGACACCGGCGCTGTTCGACAAGGTCATCGAGGGCGCGATGGCCGACCACTGCCACAAGACCAATCCGCGCCTCGCTACGCGCGAAGACTACCGGCAGATGCTCGAAGCGTCGATGTAGAGCGGCGTCAGAGCGACGCATCGCCGAGCGCTGTCACTCGGCCTTCACGCCAGCGGTCTTGATCACCTGTCCCCACTTGGTGGTCTCCGCGGCGATGAACGCATCGAACTCCTGCGGCGTACTGCCCGCGGGAAAGGTGCCCATCGCATCGAGCTTGGCACGCGTCTCGTCGCTCTTGATGATGCGCGCGATCTCCTCCGCCATCCGCTGCACCACGCCCGGCGGCGTGCCGGCCGGCGCCAGCATGCCGGCCCAGGTGCTGCCGGTGAAGCCCGCGAAACCCTGTTCGATGAAGGTCGGCACGTCGGGCACCGCCGGCAGCCGCTGCTCGCCGGCCACGCCGATGAGACGGACCTTGCCGGCCCGTGCCTGGTTGATCAGCCCGGTCGGCGCGTCGAAGAAGAGCTGGATCTGCCCGCCCATCAAGTCGGTCAGCGCCGGCACGGCACCGCGGTACGGGACGTGGACCATGTAGGTCTTGGTCAGCGCCTTCCACAGTTCGGTCGTGAGGTGTGCCGCGGAGCCGTTGCCCGACGAGCCGAAACTCACCTTGCCCGGATTCGCGCGGGCGTAGTCGATCAGTTGGCGGCCGGTCTTGAAGGGCGCATTGTTGTTCACTGCGGCCAGCAGCGGCGACACGCCCATCAGCGACACGCCCATCAGGTCCTTGCCCGGGTTGTAGGGCAGCTTGCCCGCGTAGAGCGAGGTGTTGGCCGCATAGGCCGCGATGACGACACCGAAGGTGCTGCCGTCGGGCACCGCCTTGGCCACCGCATCGACACCGATCAGGCTGTTGGCGCCAGGCCTGTTGTCGATCACCACCGGCTGAGCCAGGCGCTGCTGAAGGCCGAGCTGCACCAGGCGCGCCATCTGGTCGGTGAAGCCGCCCGGCGTGTAGGGCACGACGATGCGGATCGGGCGGCTCGGCCAGGCGTTCTGCGCCAAGGCAGGCAGGGCAAGCGATGCGGCAGCCGCCGCGGTGGTCAGATGAAAGCGGCGGCGGGTCAGCGATGAAGAAGGCACGAACGATGTCTCCGTTTGGGGAGCATTCATTCTGGAAGCCGAGCTCCCGCCCGCGGCTCGGGGTTTGCCCCGCCTGGGGGCCGATCCCGATCGACCTCGATCAGGGCGACGGTGCGATCGCCTCGGCGTACTCGTACAGCAGGCCCAGCAGTTCCTCGCCGCGCTCGTCGGCCGTCTCGGCTGCGGTGTCGATCTCGGCAAAGAACTGGTCGACGTTGCGGGCGCCGCCCTCGCCTTCCAGGAGCCTCGCGATGCGGTGCGCTTCCCAGCGCTCGGCCTCGTCGGGCGTGAGCGTGTCGCCGAAGTTGCGGGCGCGGTAGCGGAACAGGATTTCTTCGAGCCGTGCATCGTCGAAGCCGGTGCGGGCCAACGCCAGTTCACCCGGCGACAAGCCGCGCAGCTGGTTCAGCCGACGGCGGTCGGCATTGCCGACGAAGCCGCCGTACAGGTCTTCATCGACATCGGGCGCGGCCTCTTTCGGCCGCTCGTAGACCTGCGGCCAGATCGCGCTCATGTCCGGCAGCGACTGCGCGATGGCGGCATGCCGCATCGCCGTGTCGAGGTCGACGTTCCAGCGCGCCGCCATCTCCGGTGCGAGCGTCTTGAGCTTGCCCACCACCATCGGCGACTTGTTCAGGTGAATGCCCTTGATCGGCAGGCGCACCACCCCCTCGGGCAACTCGGCGCTGCGGGTGAACATGCGCTGGCGCAGCGTCGCCACGTCGAGGTCGCGCAGCTCGCTCGGGTCGTGGGCCAGGTCCCAGGCCAGCAGCTCGTTCTTGTTGGTCGGGTGGCTGGCCAGCGGCCACATCACCGCGAGGCAACCGCGCTCGGCCGGAAACATCCCCGAGACGTGGAGGAAGGGCTTGGCACTGTCGCGCGTGGCGGGCAGGCCGAGTTCGTTCGCAACCCGGTCCTTACGGTGCAGGCCGAAGGCGAAGTCGAACAGCTTGGGCTGCCTGTCGCGGATCAGCCGGGCCAGCGCGATGGTGGCGCGCACGTCGGACAGCGCATCGTGTGCCGCCTCGTGCAGCAGCCCGTTGGCGCGTGCCAGGTCGCCCAGCTTGAAGCTCGGCTTGCCGTCTTCCTTCTTCGGCCATTCGATGCCGTCGGGGCGCAGCGCGTAGGTGAGCCGCACCACGTCGAGCAGGTCCCAGCGGCCGCAGTCGTTCTGCCATTCGCGCGCATACGGGTCGATCAGGTTGCGCCAGAACAGGAAGCGGGTGACTTCGTCATCGAAACGGATCGTGTTGTAGCCCACGCCGATGGTGCCGGGCTGCGAGAAGGCCTGCTCGACCGCGGCGGCGAACTGGTGCTCCGGCACGCCGCGCTCCAGCGCCAGTTGCGGCGTGATGCCGGTGATCAGGCAGGCTTCGGGGCTCGGCAGGTAGTCGGGTGCCGGCTGGCAGTACAGCATGAGCGGCTCGCCGACTTCGTTGAGCTCGGCATCGGTGCGGATCGCGGCGAACTGCGACGGCCGGTCGCGCCGCGGCACGGCGCCGAAGGTTTCGTAGTCGTGCCAGAGGAAGGTGTGGGCCATGAAATGCTTGAAGTGGGACGGCGGCGGTCGCCGGCAGGCTGGGAGCCGAGGTGCGACGCGGGCCTGTATTCTCGGCCAACGGGCGCAGCCGGCGCCCGACACATCGAAAGAGCAGGCATGGACAAGTGGCTGGCCGCAGCGATCGACTACATCCCGCGCTGGATGGAACTGCAGATGCGGGTGACCGAGCGGCCGGGGGTCTCGATCGCCATCGACCACCGGCAGCGCCCGGTGCTGCAGCTGGCCCTGGGCCATGCCGATGCGCTGGCGAAGACCCGGCTCACGCCGCAGCATCGCTTTCGGATCGCCTCGCATTCGAAGACCTTCACCGCGGCGGGGATCCTGAGGCTGCGCGAGCGCGGCAAGCTGCAGCTGGACGATGCGGTGGGCCGCTACGTCGAGGGCCTCCATCCGCAGATGGCGGCTGCCACGCTGTCGCAGTTGCTGTCGCACAGTGCCGGCACCGTCCGCGACGGCCCCGACGCCGGCCAGTTCCAGGACCGGCGAGCCTTCCTCTCGCGCGACGAACTGATGGCGCAGCTCCGGGAGCCGCCCGCGCTGGAAGCCAACACCCGTTTCAAGTATTCGAATCACGGCTTCGCGCTGCTGGGCCAGGTGATGGAGGCGCTGACCGGGGAAGCCTATGGCGACTGGATGCAGCGCGAGATCATCGATGCGGCCGGGCTGCGGAACACGCACCCGGACGCAGGGACGGATGCCGCTCGCACGATGGCGCGCGGGCATTCCGGTCGGGTGCTCCTGGGCCGCCGCGTCGTGGTGCCGGGCGATCCACCGACCCATGCGATGGCACCCGCCGCCGGCTTCGTCAGCACCGCGGCCGACGTGTCCGCCTTTTACGCACAGCTGGTGCCGACTGCCCGGCGCAGCGTACTCACGCCGGCGAGCCGCCACGAAATGACGCGACGGCACTGGGCCGTGCCGCACAGCAGCACACCGGCCTGGTATGGCCTCGGCACGATGCAGGGCAGCTTCCAGGGCTGGGACTGGTTCGGCCACACCGGCAGCCTGCAGGGCTTCGTCTCGCGCAGCCTGGCCGTGCCGCAGCAGGCACTGGCGGTGTCGGTGCTCTGCAATTCGCTCGACGGTTTCTCGTGGCCGTGGATGGACGGCATCCTGCAGATCCTGCAGGCCTTCGAGCGCCACGGCGCGCCCACCGCCAAGACACGCGCCTGGTCTGGCCGCTACTGGAGCCTGTGGGGACCGACCGATCTGGTGCCGATGCGCGACCGCGTGTTCGCTGTATCGCCGACCCTGGCCGCCCCTTTCACCGACGCCACGGAACTCACGGTGAACGGGAAGGACCAGGCCCAGATGTCGCTTGCCAATGGCTATGCCAGCCATGGCGAAGCGGCCCGGCTGGTGCGCGACCCGGCGGGCGCGGTGCAGGAAGTCTGGCTGGGCGGCTCGCGGCTGCGGCCCGAAGCCAAGGCGGCGCGTGAGCTTCGCAGCCGCTATGAGCGTTGAGGTCGCCCCTTGCGCGCGGCGACGCGACTTCAGAGCAAGGGCGACGACAGCCGCGCCAGCGCATCGCCCAGGCGGCGCGGAAAACTCTGCGGCCGGTTCAGCCGCACGGCGGCGGCGCTGTGCAGGTCGGCTTCGAATTGGGTGGCGAGCGGGCCGGCCAGCGCCGGGCCGTACACCACCGCCATCACCTCGAAGTTGAGCCGGAAGCTGCGGTTGTCGAAGTTGGCGGTGCCGATCATCGCGCAGTGGTCGTCGATCACCAGCGTCTTGGAATGCAGCATGCGCGCCTTGTATTCCCACACCTTCACGCCGGCGCTGATGAGCTCGTCGTAGTACGAGCGCGCGGCCGCGCTGACGATCGCCGAGTCGCTGCGGCGCGGCACCAGAAGCCGCACGTCCACACCGCGCAGCGCTGCGCTGGTGAGCGCCATCAGTGCCGGTTCGCCCGGCACGAAATACGGCGTCGTCAGCCAGGCGCGCTCGCTGGCCGAATGGATCGCTTCCACATGCATGCGATGGATCGCCTCGAGTGGAGTGTCGGGCCCGCTGGTGACGATCTGCGCCGCGATGCTGCCGGCCTCGGTGCGCGGCAGCATGTGCTCCAGTGACTCGTCGGCCATGCGCCGCGCACTCTCGCCGGTGGCATAGCTCCAGTCTTCCAGGAAGGTGGTCTGGAGCCAGCGCACCGCACTGCCCTCGAGCCTTAGATGCATATCGTGGTACGCGTCGGGCCGGGTGCGGCGGTCTTCCTCGTCGGTGATGTTCACGCCACCGGTAAAGCCGATGCGGCCATCGACAACGACGATCTTGCGGTGGCTGCGGTAGTTGGTCACCGGCCGCAAGCGGCGGCCGATCTTGGTGTCATGGAACAGCGCGACGTGAATGCCGGCCGCGCGCATCGGCGCCATGAAGCGGCGGCCGATGCGCTTGGAGCCCAACGCATCGAGCAGCAGACGCACCGTGACGCCCTGCTGCGCCCGCTCGACCAGCAGGTCGCGCAGCGCGGTGCCGATGCGGTCGGGTTCGAAGATGTAGTACTCGAGGTGCACATGGTGCCGTGCCGAACGGATCGCTTCGAAGATGGCGTCGAAGGTGCGCGCGCCGCCGGACAGCAGTTCGACACTGGTCGCGCTCGACACCGGAATGCCGCAGGCCGCCGTGCCCAGCGCGGCCAGCTGGCGCAGGGCCGGCGGTGCCGTTTGGCTCGCCTCGTGCAGCAGCGCCAGATCGGCCGGCGCCTGGGCGATGGCGCGATTGCGCAGGCGCTTGAGGCGCTGCTTCTTCAGGCGCTGGGGGCCGAGAAAGTAGTAGATGACGAAGCCGGCGAACGGCAGCAGCGCGAGCGACAGGATCCAGCTCATCGTGGACACCGGCGCCCGCTTCTGGATCACGATCCAGACCGACAGTACGGCGATGTAGCCGCTCCAGGCCAGTGACAGGCCGGTTTTCCATTCGTTGCTGAGTTCGGGCAGGATCAAGAGAAGGTGCGGCGTGGTGGCAGGCGGGCAGGCGGCATCGACCCAAAGAAAAAGGCCGGCAGCGCGATGCTACCGGCCTTTGATGGCGAAACGGCCCGGGGCCGTCCGCACGGGGCTTAGCCTGCGGCCGCCTCCTCGGCTTCCGGCTTGGCCTTGCCTTCCTTCTTCGGCAGCGGCTGGATGTCGAGCTGGACTTCGTCCTTGTCGTCGAGGTCGACGGTCAGGCGACCGCCGTCCTGCAGGCGACCGAAGAGCAGTTCGTCGGCCAGTGCACGACGGATCGTGTCCTGGATCAGGCGCTGCATCGGCCGCGCACCCATCAGCGGATCGAAACCCTTCTTCGCCAGATGCTTGCGCAGGCCGTCGGTGAAAGTGACGTCGACCTTCTTTTCGGCCAGCTGCGTCTCGAGCTGCAGCAGGAACTTGTCGACCACCCGAAGGATGATCGATTCGTCCAGCGCCTTAAAGCTGACGGTCGCATCCAGACGGTTGCGGAACTCCGGCGTGAACAGGCGCTTGATGTCGGCCATCTCGTCACCCGATTCGCGCGGGTTGGTGAAGCCGATCGTCGCCTTGTTCATGGTCTCGGCACCCGCATTCGTCGTCATGATGATGATGACGTTGCGGAAGTCGGCCTTGCGTCCGTTGTTGTCCGTCAGCGTGCCGTGGTCCATGACCTGCAGCAGCACGTTGAAGATGTCCGGGTGCGCCTTCTCGATTTCGTCGAGCAGCAGCACGCAGTGCGGCTTCTTCGTGACAGCTTCGGTCAGCAGGCCGCCTTGGTCGAAGCCAACGTAGCCCGGAGGCGCACCGATCAGGCGGCTCACGGCATGGCGTTCCATGTACTCCGACATGTCGAAGCGGATCAGCTCGATGCCCATGATGTAGGCGAGCTGCTTGGCCGCTTCGGTCTTGCCGACGCCGGTGGGGCCGCTGAACAGGAAGGAGCCGATCGGCTTGTCGCCCTTGCCCAGACCCGAACGCGCCATCTTGACCGCGGACGCCAGCACTTCGAGGGCCTTGTCCTGGCCGAACACCACGCTCTTCAGGTCGCGTTCCAGCGTCTGCAGCTTGCCGCGGTCGTCGTTCGAGACATTGGCCGGGGGAATGCGCGCGATCTTCGCGACGATTTCCTCGACTTCGGCCTTGGTGATCGTCTTCTTGCGCTTGCTCGGCGCCAGGATGCGCTGGGCCGCGCCGGCCTCGTCGATCACGTCGATTGCCTTGTCGGGCAGGTGACGGTCGTTGATGTACTTGGCGCTCAGCTCGGCCGCGGCCTGCAGGGCGGCCACGGCGTACTTGACGCCGTGGTGTTCCTCGAAGCGCGACTTCAGGCCCTTCAGGATGTCCACGGTTTCCTGCACCGTCGGCTCGACCACGTCGACCTTCTGGAAGCGACGCGACAGGGCCGCATCCTTCTCGAAGATGCCGCGGTACTCGGTAAACGTGGTGGCGCCGATGCACTTGAGCTGGCCGCTCGAGAGCGCCGGCTTGAGCAGGTTCGACGCATCCAGCGTGCCGCCAGAGGCCGCACCGGCACCGATCAGCGTGTGGATCTCGTCGATGAAGAGCACCGCATTGGGCCGGTCCTTCAGCGACTTGAGCACGCCTTTGAGACGTTGTTCGAAGTCACCGCGGTACTTTGTGCCCGCGAGCAACGCGCCCATGTCGAGCGAGTACACCTGGGCTTCGGCCAGGATTTCCGGCACGTCGCCCTGGGTGATGCGCCAGGCCAGGCCCTCGGCGATGGCGGTCTTGCCCACGCCGGCCTCGCCGACCAGCAGCGGGTTGTTCTTGCGCCGGCGGCAGAGGATCTGGATCACGCGCTCGACCTCGTACTCGCGGCCGATCAGCGGATCGATCTTCCCGTCCTTGGCCATCTGGTTGAGGTTCTGGGTGAACTGCTCCAGCGGCGACGCCTTTTCGTTCTTCTCGCCACCGCCCTCCTCGCCCTCGTTCGAGGACGATTCGGCGCTGCCCTTGGCGGCTTCCGGCGGGTCGCTCTTCTTGATGCCGTGCGCGATGAAGTTCACCACGTCGAGGCGGGTCACGCCTTGCTGGTGGAGGTAGTACACCGCGTGCGAATCCTTCTCGCCGAAGATCGCGACCAGCACGTTGGCGCCGGTCACTTCCTTCTTGCCGTTGCCGGTGGACTGCACATGCATGATGGCGCGCTGGATCACGCGCTGGAAACCGAGCGTCGGCTGGGTGTCGACGTCATCGGTCCCCGCCACTTGCGGGGTGTTGTCCTTGATGAAATTCGTCAGCGACGCGCGGAGGTCGTCGACGTTGGCCGAGCAGGCGCGCAGAACCTCTGCGGCGCTCGGGTTGTCCAGCAAAGCGAGCAACAGGTGCTCAACCGTGATGAACTCGTGGCGCTGTTGCCTGGCCTCGACGAAGGCCATGTGCAAGCTGACTTCCAGTTCCTGGGCAATCATGTGATTTCCTTCTGCCTTGCTGTAAATAACTGATCAGATGGGTCAGAGTACGGTTTATTCAACCGGTTCACTGACGCACTGCAACGGGTGGCCCGCCTGGTGGGCCGCCTCCATCACCTGATTGACCTTGGTGGCGGCCATGTCCCGGGAATAGACCCCGCAGACACCCCGGCCGTCGAGATGGATCTTCAACATGATCTGCGTCGCAGTTTCGCGGTCCTTGTTGAAGAATTCCTGAATGACGACAACCACGAACTCCATGGGGGTGTAGTCGTCGTTCAGCATCACCACCTGAAACATCTGTGGCGGTGCGGTTTTTTGCGGACGGCGCTCCAGGACGACCGAATCGCCGTCGCCTCCCGCAGGCTTCTGAGCCGGCGGTGTGGCGGGTTTCGAGGGGTTTCGGGTTGCCATGAAATTCATTCTATCGAGCGAGCAAGCGCCATGCCGACGCCAGAAGATTTGGCGCCATGTTACGGAGAAAACAAGGGGGCCGAAAAGACGTATTAGCCAAGTTTTACACGCAAGAAAAAGCCCCGGCCGCCGGGAAGGCGTCGGGGCGTTGTGTTTTCGCGAACCGCCGTGCGGCCCGCGCCAGCCTGTGCTTAGGCAGCGACCGACTGGAGCGCCGCGTTCAGCGTGGGACTCGGCCGCATAACGGCTTCGCACTTCTTCGGGTCCACCAGGTAGTAGCCGCCGATGTCGGCCGGCTGGCCCTGCACCGCGGCCAGCTCATCGACGATCTTCTTTTCGCCGCGGCCGAGCGCTTCGGCCAGCGGAGCGAACTTCGCTTGCAGGGCCTTGTCCTCGGTCTGGGCCGCCAGTTCCTGGGCCCAGTACATCGCCAGGTAGAACTGGCTGCCGCGGTTGTCCAACTGGCCGGTCTTGGGCGACGGGTTCTTGTTGTTGTCCAGCAGCTTGCCGGTGGCCGTGTCCAGCGTCTTGGCCAGGATCTTGGCCTGCGCGTTATTCGTCTTGAGGCCCAGGTCTTCCAGCGACACGGCCAGGGCCAGGAATTCGCCCAGTGAATCCCAGCGCAGGTGGTTTTCTTCCACGAGTTGCTTGACGTGCTTGGGCGCAGAACCGCCGGCACCCGTTTCGTACATGCCGCCGCCGGCCATCAGCGGGACGATCGACAGCATCTTGGCGCTGGTGCCCAGTTCCATGATCGGGAACAGGTCGGTCAGGTAGTCGCGCAGGATGTTGCCGGTGACCGAGATGGTGTCCAGGCCGCGGATGACACGTTCCAGCGTGTAACGCATGGCGCGCACCTGCGACATGATCTGGATGTCCAGGCCCTGGGTGTCGTGGTCCTTGAGGTACGTCTGCACCTTCTTGATCATTTCCGCCTCGTGCGGGCGGTACGGGTCGAGCCAGAACAGGGCCGGCATGCCCGAGTTGCGGGCGCGGGTCACGGCCAGCTTGACCCAGTCGCGGATCGGTGCGTCCTTGACCTGGCACATGCGCCAGATGTCGCCGGCTTCGACGTCCTGCGACAGCAGCACCTCGCCGGTGGCGAGGTCGACGATGTTGGCGACGCCATCCTCGGTGACCTCGAAGGTCTTGTCGTGCGAGCCGTATTCCTCGGCCTGCTGGGCCATCAGCCCCACGTTCGGCACCGTGCCCATGGTCACCGGGTCGAAGTTGCCGTTGGTCTTGCAGAAGTTGATGATCTCCTGGTAGATGCGGGCGAAGGTGCTTTCCGGGATGACCGCCTTGGTGTCCTTCGGCTTGCCATCCGCGCCCCACATCTTGCCGCCGATGCGGATCATGGCCGGCATCGAGGCGTCGACGATCACGTCGTTGGGCGCGTGCAGGTTCGTGATGCCCTTGGCCGAATCGACCATCGCCAGCTCGGGGCGGTGCTCGTGGCAGGCGTGCAGGTCACGGATGATCTCTTCCTTCTTGGTCGAAGGCAGCGACTCGATCTTGGTGTACAGATCGACCATGCCGTTGTTGACGTTCACGCCGAGTTCGTCGAACAGCTTGCCGTGCTTCTCGAAGGCTTCCTTGTAGAACACGCGCACGGCGTGGCCGAAGACGATGGGGTGCGACACCTTCATCATCGTGGCCTTCACGTGCAGCGAGAACATCACGCCGGTCGCACGGGCGTCTTCCATCTCGTGCTCATAGAACGCGAGCAGCGCCTTCTTGCTCATGTACATGCTGTCGATGATCTCGCCGGCCAGCAGAGACACCTTCGCCTTGAGCACGGTGGCCTTGCCGCTCTTGCCGACCAGTTCCATCTTGACGTCGCGTGCCTTGTCCAGCGTCATCGACTTTTCGCCGTGATAGAAATCGCCGTGCTTCATGTGCGCCACGTGGCTGCGCGAAGCCATGCTCCACTCGCCCATGCTGTGCGGATTCTTGCGGGCGTATTCCTTGACGGCCTTGGGAGCGCGGCGGTCCGAATTGCCTTCGCGAAGCACCGGGTTCACGGCGCTGCCCAAGCACTTCGAGTAACGGGCGCGAATCGCCTTCTGCTCGTCGGTCTTCGGGTCTTCCGGATAGTCTGGAATCTTGTAGCCGCGTGCTTGCAGTTCCTTGATGGCGCTCGTCAGCTGGTGCACCGACGCACTGATGTTCGGCAGCTTGATGATGTTGGTGTCGGGCAGCAGCGTGAGCTTGCCGAGTTCGGCCAGGTTGTCGGGCACGCGCTGTGCCTCGGTCAGCGATTCCGGGAACTGGCCCAGGATGCGGGCGGCCACGGAGATGTCGCTGGTCGTCACATCGATGCCGGCGGGTGCCGTGAAGGTACGGATGATCGGCAGAAAGGCCTGCGTCGCCAGGAACGGCGCTTCGTCGGTCAACGTGTAGATGATGGTTGGTTTGCTCATGCGGCCTGCATCCTTGATGTCATTGGGTCTGGGTCACCGGCGCCCGCCGGATCGTCGATTATTGTCGCCGCTTGCCAGCCTGTACGCTGCTCGCACGGCGTGCGTCACATGTTGTCGATCATCACCTGCCCGAAACCCGAGCAGCTCACCTGCGTCGCGCCGTCCATCAGGCGTGCGAAGTCGTAGGTGACCTTCTTGCTGAGGATCGATTGGCGCAGCGACTGGATGATCCGGTCGGCGGCCTCCTTCCAGCCGATGTGGCGCAGCATCATCTCGGCCGAGAGGATCTCCGACAGCGGGTTGACGTAGTCCTTGCCGGCGTATTTCGGCGCGGTGCCGTGGGTGGCTTCGAACATCGCCACCGTGTCGCTCAGGTTCGCGCCCGGCGCGATGCCGATGCCGCCGACCTGCGCGGCCAGCGCGTCGGAGAGGTAGTCGCCGTTGAGATTGAGCGTCGCCACCACCGAATACTCGGCCGGGCGCATCAGGATCTGCTGCATGAAGGCGTCGGCCACGCGGTCCTTCACGGTGACGAACTTGCCCGTGCGGGGATTCTTCACCCGCATCCACGGGCCGCCGTCGATGAGTTCGCCACCGAACTCCTTCGCCGCGAGACCATAGCCCCAGTCGCGGAAGGCGCCCTCGGTAAACTTCATGATGTTGCCCTTGTGCACGATCGTCACCGAGGGCTTGTCATGGTCGATCGCGTACTGGATCGCCTTGCGCATCAGGCGCTCGGTGCCTTCGCGCGACACCGGCTTGATGCCGATGCCCGAGGTTTCCGGGAAACGGATGCTCTTGACGCCGAACTCGCTCTGAAGAAGGCCGATGAGACGCTTGGCCTGCTCGCCCCCGGCTTCGAACTCGATGCCCGCATAGATGTCCTCAGAGTTCTCGCGGAACAGCACCATGTTGGTCTTGTGCGGCTCCTTGACCGGGCTGGGCACGCCATCGAAGTACTGGATCGGTCGCAGGCAGACGTACAGATCAAGCGCCTGACGCAATGCCACGTTCAGTGAGCGGATACCCCCGCCCACCGGCGTCGTCAACGGTCCCTTGATCGACACGACGTGCTCGCGTACCGCCTGCACCGTTTCATCGGGCAGCCAGACGCCGGGGCCGTAGAGACGGGTCGCCTTCTCTCCGGCGTAGACCTCCATCCATTGGATCTTCCTGGCACCGCCATAGCTCTTGGCCACCGCCGCATCGACTACGTTGAGCATCACGGGGGTGATGTCGACCCCGATGCCGTCGCCTTCGATGAACGGAATGATCGGCTGATCCGGCACATCGAGCGAATGGGCGGTATTGACGGTGATCTTCTGGCCGGCGGACGGAACCTGGATGTGCTGATAGCGCGACATTGAGTGCAGTTGCTCCTAAGTGACATTTGAGGGTTGAAGAGCGTCAACCTGCGTTAATAGCCTTAGAATTTTAGACGCAAGCAATCAAGTCGAAAGCCGTGTCAACCGCGGTCGATGCGGCTTCGTTGTTTGCTGACCTTCTGCTGGGCGGAAGGCGTAATCACTCAACTCCTCGAGGAATTCCTAAATGAACAAAGCTCTCGCAGTCCTGATCGCCGGCCTTTTTGCTGCAGGCGCCTACGCCCAGACCCCCGCTGCTGAAAAAGCGCCTGTAACCAACACCAAGCCCCAGGCTCGCGCCGAAGCCAAGGTGGCCAGCAAGCCGGCCGGCCAGGTGAAGGCCGGTGCGGGCGGCGACATCAACAAGGTGCCCGAAGGCGGCGCCATCGGCACCGACAAGGCTGCCGTCGCCGGTGAAAAGCGCGCCGAAACGCGTGACACCCGCCGCACCAACAAGGACGGCTCGGTGAAGGCCAAGTCGACCCAAGGCGGCACGCCCAAGTAATTGGGCAACCTCGAAAAAAGCGTTCTTCGGAACGCTTTTTTTTCGCCCGCGTCCAAGTCTCTGCAGCTGCCAGCAAGCCTCTCTCCAATTGGGTACCCTTTCATCTCCCTTTTTCCAGAATTCGAATTCACCGAACATGTTTTCCCGCGCCATTGCCCTGCTCTCGCTGTGCCTTTTGCCTTTTGCAGCACTTTCGCAGGAGGCACAGATGGATCTGCCTCGCGTCAAGTTGTCCGCCGGCATGTATCAGATCGATGCGCAGGTCGCGCAGACACCCGGGCAGCAACAGCTCGGCCTGATGTTCCGCAAAGAGATGCCGCAGGCCGAAGGCATGCTTTTCGCCTTCGAGCAGCCGTCGACGCAGTGTTTCTGGATGAGGAACACGCTGCTGCCGCTGTCGGCCGCGTTCGTGGCCGACGACGGTCGCATCGTCAACATCGTCGACATGCAACCACTCACGCTCGAGTCGCATTGCTCCGAGGAGCCGGTACGCTTCGTCCTGGAAATGAACCAGGGCTGGTTCGCCAAGAAGAACATCAAGAAGAACGCCAAGCTGAGCGGCCCGCCCTTCCAATCCAGGCGCTGACGCTGCGTTGTGCGGTGCCGAGACGAAAAAAAGCCGGCGCGGGGCCGGCTCTCTTGAGGTCGAAGCCCGGACTTAAGCGAAGTTCTTCTGGGCGAAGTCCCAGTTGACCAACTTGGCCAGGAAGGTCTCCACGAACTTCGGGCGCAGGTTGCGGTAGTCGATGTAGTACGCGTGTTCCCAGACGTCGACGGTGAGCAGCGCCTTGTCGGCGGTGGTCAGCGGCGTGCCAGCAGCGCCGGTGTTCACGATGTCCACCGTGCCGTCGGCCTTCTTCACGAGCCAGGTCCAGCCGGAGCCGAAGTTGCCCACGGCCGACTTCACGAAGGCTTCCTTGAAAGCGTCGTAGCTGCCCCACTTGGCATCGATCGCCTTGGCCAATTCACCCGTCGGTGCGCCGCCACCTTGCGGCTTCATGCAGCTCCAGAAGAAGGTGTGATTCCAGATCTGGGCCGAGTTGTTGTAGATGCCGCCGCTGGACTTCTTGACGATCTCCTCGAGCGTCATGCTTTCGAACTCGGTGCCCTTCTGAAGGTTGTTCAGGTTCACCACATACGCATTGTGGTGCTTGCCGTAGTGGTACTCGAGCGTCTCTTTCGAGTATTCGGGCGCCAGGGCGTCGATGGCGTACGGGAGAGGAGGAAGGACATGTTCCATGTTTTTTACTCGTGGGTTGGTTGCGGATGAAGGATTCTAGAAAGGATTCAGTGGCCCTGCGTCGGTGCATGCCGCGAACGCACCGCAAGCACGTTCAGGTCTACGACGCCGTCGGCCAGGCGTGCGCTCAACATGTCCCCGGCGCTGGCCTGTGCAGTGCGGGTCACCGCGCGACCTTGTGCATCCACCAGCCACGCGTAGCCACGCTGCAGGACCTGGGCGGGGTCGAGCAGGCGCAGGCGCGCGTCGAGCCGATCGAGCCGATCGCGATGCTGACGCAGCCCGCCCTGCCAGAGCGCAGGCCAGCCTTGGTGCGCGCTTCGTGCGCGGTGCGCAAGCCGCTCCTGTTGCGACGCGACGGCATAGCGCAGGCGCTGCGCCTCACGCGCCAGCCGCAGATGTTGGCGCAGCACCGCCGACGACGGCCTGCCGAGACGGCCAGCCGCGAGGTCGAGCCGTTGGCCGAGCAGGTCGAGCCGCGCTTCGACCGCGTCCTTCAATTTCTCGGCCATCAGGTCCAACGCACCGAGCCAGACGTCCCGGGGCGCCGAAACCAGCTCCGCCGCAGCTGTGGGTGTGGGGGCGCGCAGGTCGGCGCAGAAATCGGCGATAGTGAAGTCCGTCTCGTGGCCCACGCCGCAGATCACCGGCACCGGGCTGCGTACGATGGCCCGCGCCAGGGTTTCATCATTGAAGGCCCAGAGGTCCTCGATCGAACCGCCGCCGCGCACCAGCACGATGACATCGACCGGTGGCGACAACGCCCAGAGCGACTGCAATGCCTGCACCAGTTCCGCTGGTGCGCCGGCGCCCTGCACCGCAGCTGGCGCGAGCACCACCGGAATGTGCGGCACGCGACGATGCAGTGCCGTCGCCACGTCGTGCAGCGCCGCAGCACCGAGCGAGGTGACCAAGCCCAGGCGGCGCGGCATGGTCGGCAGCGGTCGCTTGCGTGCGGGGTCGAACAGCCCCTCGGCTTCCAGCTTTGCCTTGCGCTGCAGGAACTGCTCGAACAGCGCTCCCTGGCCGGCCCGCGCCAGGCTTTCGACCACCAACTGCAGGTCGCCGCGTGGCTCGTACACGGCCAGCCGGCCGCGCACCTCGACCTGATCACCGTCGCGCGGTGCAAAGTCCATCAGGCTGGCCGCGCGGCGGAACATCGCGCAGCGCAGCTGCCCATTGGCATCCTTCAGCGCGAAGTAGCAATGGCCGCTGGCGGCCCGCGAGAAGCCGGAAATCTCGCCGCGCACAGTGACAGGATTGAAGCGCGCATCGAGCGCATCGGCCACCGCGTGGCACAGCGCGCCGACCTCCCAGGTGCGCGAACGCACAGCCATCGAGGCGTCGCGGTCAACCATGGCGCGGCGCGTTCGGCAGGCTCACTCTTCCACAACCACCGTGGTGCATGCTGCACCTTCTACCATTCGGGTCAGAAAGGCCCAGCTTGTGGTGCAAGCTCTTGATTTGATTGGGAAATTCGGTGCTCAAAATTCGATCGTCCTAACGCGACGCCCTGTTCATGCGGGTCGGCGCAAGTTGCCAACCCGGTTAATCACAAAGTTATCCACAGAATCTGTGCGTCGTTGCCTACAGCGCATCATGGCGGTTTTCGCAGGCTGCGCTCGGTGATAATCGCCGCGCATTTGCAATCCATCGGCCGGAGGATTTCTTGTTTTCCATCATAGTTGCTGCGGGCTGGCCGATCTGGCCGCTGCTCGCCTGTTCGGTCCTGGCCTTGGCCCTGGTGATCGAGCGCTTCACCAGCTTGAAGACCGCGCGAATCCTCCCACCCAAGCTGCTCGACGAAGCCATCAACGTGTCGCGCAATGCCGTCCCCGGGCCCGACGTCGTGACCAAGCTGGAGAAGAACTCCGCGCTGGGCGAAGTGCTCGCTGCCGGCTTCCGGGCGCTGAATGCGAACCCCCGCTGTGCCGAGGAGGACGTCCGCGCCGCCATGGAAGCGTCCGGTCGCACCGTGGCGCACCGGCTGGAGCGCTGGCTCCCGGCGCTGGCCACCATCGCCTCGGCCGCGCCCCTGCTCGGCCTGCTGGGCACCGTGATCGGCATGATCGAAATCTTCGGTTCGCAGTCTCCAGCGGGCGGTGCCGTGGGCTCGGGCAATCCGGCGCAACTGGCGCATGGGATCTCGATCGCGCTTTACAACACCGCCTTCGGGCTGATCGTCGCCATTCCGACGTTGATCTTCTGGCGCTACTTCCGCACGCGGGTCGATGAATACCTGCTGAACCTCGAGCTGGCGGGCGAGCGATTCGCACGGCACCTCAACGCGCTGCGAAAGTGAGCCCGCGATGAAGCCCGGCCGCATGCACTTCCGCCACGGCGCGCGCGACGAGCCGGAAATCAACCTGATCCCGTTCATCGACGTGCTGCTGGTCGTGCTGATCTTCCTGATGCTGTCGACGACCTACAGCAAGTTCACTGAGATGCAGTTGCGCCTGCCGGTCGCCGACGCCGAACCGCAGCGTGACTATCCGAAGGAAGTGATCGTCGCCGTCTCGGCCGACGGCCGCTACTCGATCAACAAGACGGCCCTGCCGGACCGCAGCGTCGAAACGGTCGCCGCTGCGCTCACGGCGGCGGGTGGCACCAAGGACAGCGTGGTGATCATCAGCGCCGATGCCAGTGCCGCGCACCAGGCGGTGATCACCGTGATGGAGGCCGCGCGCCGGGCCGGCATGGTGCAGATCACGTTCGCCACGCAATCCGCCGCGCAGGCGGGGCGCTGAGTTGCCGCTGCAGCGCATCTGGCTCGAACGTGGCGTGATCGCGCGGCTGCTGTGGCCGTTGTCGCAGCTGTTCGGCGCGCTGGCGGCGCTGCGCCGTGCCCTGTACCGAGCCGGTTGGCTGCGCACCGAGCAGGCCGGTGTGCCGGTGGTGGTGGTGGGCAACGTTGTGGCCGGCGGCGCTGGCAAGACACCGGTGGTGATGGCCATCGTCGAGCATCTTCGCCAACGCGGCATGCCGGTCGGCGTGATCTCGCGCGGCTACGGTCGACGCACTGCCGACTGCCGTGCGGTGCTCGGCACCAGTGACCCGCGCGATGTGGGTGACGAACCGGCGCTGGTGCACCGGTCGACCGGCGCTCCGGTGTTCGTGGCGCGGCGCCGCATCGACGCGGCCCGGGCGCTGCGCGCGGCCCATCCCGAGGTGCGCGTGATCCTCAGCGACGACGGCCTGCAGCATCTCGGGTTGGCGCGCGATGTCGAGATCTGCGTGTTCGACGACCGCGGCATCGGCAACGGCTGGCTGCTGCCGGCCGGGCCGCTACGGGAAGCCTGGCCGCGGCGCTGCGACCTGGTGCTTCATACCGGCGCCCGGCCGGCCTTCGCCGGCTACACGGCGCACCGCGCCCTCGCCGACGTGGCGATCACCGTCGATGGCAGCCGCGTGCCGTTGAAGCAGTTGACCGGCCGCCGGCTGATCGCCGTCGCGGGCATCGCCAGGCCAGAGAGTTTTTTCGAGATGCTGCGCGCCGCGGGGCTCGAACCGGGCCGCTGCGTCGCCCTGCCCGACCACCACGACTTCGAGGACTGGACGCTGGTTCCGAGCGATGAAGCAACGGTGCTGTGCACCGAGAAGGACGCGTTGAAACTCTGGCACCGGCAGCCCGACGCGCTGGCCGTCCCCTTGCGTTTCACACCGGCGCCGGCGTTCCTGGCGGCGCTCGATGCAAAGCTATCATCGCTCGATGGACACCAAGCTTCTTGAACTGCTCGTCTGCCCCGTAACCAAGGGCCCGTTGACCTGGGACGCCGAGAAAAAGGAGCTGGTCTCGCGCAGCGCCCGCCTGGCCTATCCGGTCCGCGACGGCATTCCGGTGCTGCTGGAGAACGAGGCGCGAATCCTTTCGGACGACGAACTCGGCCTTTGAACCGGCTGCCCCGCAGCATCGCCGTGCGCCTCCGCACCCTCGCCTCATGCCAATGCCTTTCACCGTTCTGATTCCGGCCCGGCTGGCGTCCACCCGGCTGCCCGACAAGCCGCTGGCGGACATCGGCGGCCTGCCGATGGTCGTGCGGGTGGCGCAGCGCGCGCGGGACTCGGGCGCCGTCCGCGTCGTCGTCGCGGCGGACCACCGCCGCATCGTCGATGCATGCACCGCGCACGGCGTCGAGGCGCTCCTGACGCGCACCGACCACCCCAGCGGCAGCGATCGGCTGGCAGAAGCCTGCACACTGCTGGCGCTGCCCGACGACGCCATCGTGGTGAATGTGCAAGGCGACGAGCCCCTCATCGATCCCACCCTGATCGATGCGGTGGCAACCGCCCTGGCGAAGCAGCAGGACGCCGCAATGAGCACCGCGGCGCACCCCATCGAGTCCGCGGCCGAGTTCGGCAACCCGAACGTGGTGAAGGTGGTGCTCGATGCGCGCGGACACGCGCTGTACTTCAGCCGCGCGCCCATTCCGTGGTGGCGCGACGGGCCGGTGGCCGCGGACGGCCCCGCAGTCCCCTCTGCCCCGGCACCGCTTCGGCATATCGGCATCTATGGCTACCGCGCCGGTTTCATCCGGCAGTTCCCGACACTGACACCCGCGCCCATCGAAGCCACCGAGGCCCTCGAGCAGTTGCGGGCGCTGTGGCACGGCTTCCGCATCGCGGTGCACGTGAGCGAGCACAGCCCGGGGCCGGGTGTCGACACGCCCGACGACCTCGCGCGCGTGCGGGCGCTGTTCGAAGGCCGCTGAAGCCGTCCGCCACCGCATTTTCTTCCAGGATGCGCATGCTATCCTCGATGCAACTCCGCCCTGCCCCTTGCCCTCGTGGCCGGCCCGGCGCGACAGAAATCTAAGAACCGTCCGAGGACACCATGAGACTGATTTTGTTGGGCGCCCCCGGGGCAGGCAAAGGCACGCAAGCCGCATTCATCTGCAAGAAGTACAACATCCCGCAAATCTCGACCGGCGACATGCTGCGCGCCGCCGTCAAGGCAGGCACGCCGCTGGGCCTGGAAGCGAAGGCGGTGATGGCCTCGGGCGCGCTGGTCAGCGACGACCTGATCATCAACCTCGTCAAGGAACGACTGGCGCTGCCCGACTGCGCCAGCGGCTTTCTCTTCGACGGCTTCCCGCGCACCCTTCCCCAGGCCGACGCCATGCGCGCCGCGGGCGTCAAACTCGACTATGTGCTCGAGATCGACGTGCCCTTCGCCGATATCATCGAACGCATGAGCGGACGACGCTCGCATCCGGCGTCCGGCCGGATCTACCACGTCAAGTTCAATCCGCCGAAGGTCGACGGCAAGGACGACCTCACCGGTGAAGAACTGGTGCAGCGCGAGGACGACAAGGAAGAGACAGTGCGCAAGCGCCTCGACGTGTACAGCCAGCAGACCCGTCCGCTGGTCGACTACTACGCCGCCTGGGCCAAGGCCGAGCCGGGCCTGGCACCGAAATACCGGGCGATCAGCGGCGTCGGCACGGTCGACGAAATCACCCAGCGTGCCCTGGCCGCCTTGAGCAGCTGAAGCGGCGCGTAGCGCTCAGGCCGGGCTCGATCGGAGCCCGTAGGCTTGGCCGTCCACGAACAGGTATTCGACCCGCATCACCGCGTCGCCCTGTTCGCCGATGAAGGTGAAGCCCACGGCCGAGACCTTCGTGCCGGGCTTGATTTCCGCCACTTTCCAGGCCGACATGCGCGTCAACGGCGCAAGCTCGAGTTCCCACTGGCGATCGGCGCGCTTGGGCGTCGTGGCCCTGGCCAGCAAGGCGGCACCGTCGATGCTGGCGCTCTGCGCGGGCACCGGCCGCTTGCCGAGATCGGCCGGCACCTTCAACCCGGCGGGCACCTCGATCACCAACTCTGCGTGCGGGTTCTGCCAACGCGAGCGCAGTACCTGGCCCTCGAGGTAGATCGGGCGCTCCTGGTCGAAGCTGCTCCAGCCGTGGTGTGCCCAGGCCGGGGACAACGCCCATGGCGATGCGGCGGCGGCGGCGAGAAAGTGGCGACGGTGCATCGGGGCTCCTTCGATCAATAGGCGATCCAGCGGCCGCAGAAGACGACGGCCAACCAGAGCGCAGTGGACATCAACATCTGTACCCGCGCCGTCGTATCGAGTTTGGACAGAGAGCCGCGGGCATGGAAGCACGCGGCATTGCAACCGGCCGCGACGAGCAGTCCCATCTTCCACAAAAACGCGCGGTTGGCGAGAAGTTCGGCCGGCTGCGTGGCGAACATGAGCAGCCCGGTCGAGGCCGCCACCGCGAAGCCGGTGAGCGCAATCGTCAGCGACAGCCGCGCCAGGGGCACCACCGGGAGCTGCGCCGCGCGGCCGAACACGCGCAACTCCAGCGCCACCAGGTTGCCCAGCAACAAGGCGATGCCGATCACATGCAGCGCCTCCAGCGCCGGGTAGGCCCAGGGGTGCGACTGCAGCGCGCCGAACATGCGCCTCAGCGCGCGCGCGCCGCCAGCAGTTCCAGCATGAGCACGATGCGCGCCTTCACCGGTGACAGCGATCCGGCATCGCGAAGCGCCGGCTCGGGCGCGGCGGGGCGCAAGATCCGCCCCTGGGCACACCGGGTCGCGCGAAGTACCGCGATGCCTGCGGCCTGCGCGCGCAAGGCGGCCGCTTCGACCGCATGGTGCAAGCTACCGTTGCCCGTGGCCGCCAGCACGAGACCGTCGACCGCATGGGCGGCGCCATCGTGCCGCGCCTGCACCAGCGCGTCGACGAGCAGGCCCTGCGCGCCGGCATGGCTCGTCAGGATCTCGACGCGTGGCCAAAGAAAGGCCGGCGTCGCCGCAACCTGCGCGAGCCGGCTCGTCGCGGCATCCCCCGCCTCGGGCCACGGGCGCAGCAAACGCAGGGCGCCCTCCTCCATGTAACCCAGCGGGCCGGCGTCCCCGGAATCAAAGGCATCGGTTCGGTAGGTGTGGATTTTCTGCACATCGGCCGCACGGTGCACGGTGCCGGCACACACCACGATGACCCCTCGAGCACGAGGCTCACCGGCCAGGCTGATCGCATCGCGCAGATTCTGCGGACCGTCGGGCGACAGCGCACTCGCGGGCCGCATGGCGCAGGTGAGCACCACCGGCTTGACGGGTGCCAACACCGAATCGAGGAAGAACGCGGTCTCTTCCAGTGTGTCGGTGCCATGCGTGATCACGATGCCGTCGATGTCCTCGGACATCAGGGCCTCGGCGCAACGGACGGCCAGCTGCTGCCAGACCTCGAAGGCCATGTCCTTGCTGTCGAGTTGCGCCACCTGCTCGGCCGTGATCCGCAGACCGGCCGGCAGCCCAAGCCCCTGCAGCAGCACATCCACCCCGACCTCGCCGGCGATGTAGCCGATGTTGTCGGCCTCGGAAAGCGCGCGCCCGGCGATCGTCCCACCGGTGCCGAGCACCAGCACGCGACGTCCTGTCTCCAAACTTTTGTTCGCCATGTCTTGCCAAAGCCGTAAAACTGTTTAAAAATACAGCTACTGGATATGCAACCAGTGCCAAGGAGTTTCACATGCAGTTCGCAGTCAAGCTTACCGCCCGTCAGCAGCAAATTCTGGACTTGATCCGCAGCACCATTGCGCAGACCGGTGCGCCGCCGACGCGTGCCGAGATCGCGGCCGAACTGGGTTTCAAGTCGGCGAACGCCGCTGAAGAACATCTGCAGGCGCTGGCTCGCAAGGGCGCGATCGAACTGCTCAGCGGCACCTCCCGCGGCATCCGCCTCAAGGGCGATGCCCTGCGCTCGCTCAACGAATCGCGCGACAACCAGTTCTCGTTGTCGCTGCCGGGCATGGCACAGCTGGCGCTGCCACTCATCGGCCGTGTGGCCGCGGGTTCGCCGATCCTGGCGCAAGAGCACGTCGACCAGACCTACTACGTCGAAAACACCTTGTTTCAGCACCAGCCGGACTACCTGCTCAAGGTGCGTGGCATGTCGATGCGCGACGCCGGCATCATGGACGGCGACTTGCTCGCCGTCCAAGCCACCAAGGAAGCGCGCAACGGCCAGATCGTGGTGGCACGCCTGGGTGACGAGGTCACCGTCAAGCGCCTCAAGCGCCACAAGCAAGTGATCGAGCTGCATGCCGAAAACCCCGACTATCCGACCATCGTGGTTCAACCGGGCGAGCCCTTCGAGATCGAAGGCCTGGCCGTCGGGCTGATCCGCAACACCATGCTGATGTAGTGCATCGCACGGGCTTCGACAGGTGGCGGGCGTATGGCATTGAGGCCATCACCCTGACGCAGCCCCAACAAGCAATCCTGCCTGTGTTCAACCTCTGACTCTGGAGTTCGCATGGGAATCGCTTTGCTCACTTTCGTCGATCTGCTCACCCCGCTGCAATCGCTGGCCAGCCGCTGGCTCCCCGAGCGCCGCACCCGGCGCAGCCGCACCGGGCTCGACCTTCAAGCCGACCTGCGCTATGTGGCCGTGCGGCCTGCGTGCGGGCAGCGTGCCGTGACGCCGCTGGAGGGGCTCGCGCAAAATTCGGCTGTCACGCGCGCGCTGCGCGTGGTCCGCACGGTAGATGCGCACCAACCGGGCCGCCGGGCGGGTCGTGTCGTGATCTCCGGTCGCATGGCCGATGTCTGCGCTGAGCTCGACCGTCTGGCAGCGCTCGAAGCGGCCGACACCGTTCGCGGTACGCGTCCGCTGCACTGACGGTACGCAGTACGCACTGCCGGGTGCAGAGCGCGCCCGACCCGCTCGTCGCTCGCGTGCGGCCGCCCGACGCCGACGTGCATTCGTGGCTTCGGTCGTCGCTGCACGGGTTCGCACCACCCCGGAGTACGAGCTCGCTGTGACGCGAGGCACAATGGCACGCCATGAACATTGTGATCCTCGACGACTACCAGGACGCGGTACGCAAACTGCAGTGCGCCGCCAAACTCGATGCCTACGCGGCGAAGGTCTACACCAATACCGTCAAGGGCATCGGCCAGCTGTCGGTGCGCTTGAAAGACGCCGACGTGATCGTTCTGATCCGCGAGCGCACCCAGATTTCCCGCCAGCTGGTCGAGAAGCTGCCCAAGCTCAAGCTGATCTCCCAGACCGGCCGGGTCGGCAATCACATCGACGTCACCGCCTGCACCGAGCAAGGCGTGGCAGTGGCCGAAGGCAGCGGCTCGCCGCTCGCACCGGCCGAGCTGACCTGGGCGCTGATCATGGCGGCGATGCGCCGTCTGCCGCAGTACATCAGCAACCTCAAACACGGCGCCTGGCAACAATCCGGCCTCAAGTCGGCATCGATGCCGCCGAATTTCGGCCTGGGCTCGGTGCTCAAGGGCAAGACGCTCTGCATCTGGGGCTACGGCCGTATCGGGCAGCTGGTCGCGCGCTACGGCCAGGCCTTCGGGATGCAGGTGGTGATCTGGGGCCGCGAGCAGAGCCGCGACCTCGCGCGTTCGGATGGTTTCCAGGTGGCGCCCAGTCGCGAGGCATTCTTCAGCGCGGCCGACGTGCTGAGCGTGCACCTGCGGATGAACGACAGCACGCGTGGCATCGTCACCCTGGAGGACCTCTCGCGAATGAAGCCGACGGCGCTGTTCGTCAACACCTCGCGGGCCGAACTGGTCGAGCCGGACGCGCTGCTCGCGTCGCTGAACCGCGGCCGCCCCGGGATGGCGGCGGTGGATGTCTTCGAGAGCGAGCCCCCCTTGCAAGGCCACGCGCTGCTGCGGCTGGAGAACTGCATCTGCACGCCGCACATCGGTTACGTCGAGCAGGACAGCTACGAGCAGTATTTCGGCCAGGCCTTCGACAACGTGGTGAGCTTCGTCAAAGGGAATCCCACCAACATCGTGAACCCGGGGGCGCTGCAGGTTCGCCGCTGAGGAGGGTGCGGCCGCGGCCTGCGGCGGCGCGCCGTCTCAACCGCTTCGTTCAGCGCCGGCGCCGCGGCCTGGGCGCGATCTCGGCTTCGATGGTCGGGTCGAACAACTCCAGATCGAGCCTGAGGTCCGGCAGCGGCATTTCCTCGGTCGTGGGCGAGGCGGTGAAGCGCTTCTCCGGCTCCAGCTCTCCCGGCAGGGTTTCCAAGGTCTCGAGCGACGTGTTGTCGAAAGACAGTGCGTCGTCTTCGCCAGCACGCTCGCGCGCTTCTGGCCGCGGCACGGCCCTCGCACGCGGGTCATCGTTCGACGACGATGCGGTCGCGTTGGCATTGGCATTGGCATTGACGGCGCCCGGGTGGGCGGCGATGACAGTGTCGTGCGCCAGTGTCTCGTCGATGGCACCGTACAGCGAGGGCAGCGGCGCATCGGGCGCGTTGTGATCCTCGGGCCGGGCGCCCGATTCGGCCGGATGATCCAACGGCAGGGGCTGCGTCGGTTCGAGCTTGGCGTCGCGCGTATCGAGGAATGACAACGGTGTGATCGGAGTCGGTGGTGCGCTGTCGGGGTCGATCACTTCCTTGGCCACCGAATACAGCAGCAGCAATTCGCGGTAGGCCGCCAGGTCGAAACTCTCGTCACCCTGCAGCTCGGGCTTGCGGAACACCAGTTCCTCGATGAGCCCCAGCGTGCCGGTCCGGGGCCATTGCGCCTCGATGCGGGCCAGCGTCGATGGGTAGTGTTCGAGGCCGCGGCCGACTTCCGAAAAATGGTCGAAGTCCGGAACGGATGCGTTGAAGGCGCGTTCAAATTCCTGGCCGACGCGCGCATAGTCATCACGCCGGTCCAGCGAGTGGTAGATGCGCAGCAGGTCGAGGTAGGCCAGCGCACTCGTCTCCGGGTTGTCAGCGATGTGTTCGCTCAGCACCGCGATCGCCTGGTCGTGCTGACCGAGTGAGACGAAGAAGTCCGATTGCTGCTGCACGTCGAACAGTTCCTCGGTGTTCACGTAGCGGGTCGGCGTGCTGTCGTCTTCCGTCAGCGGCGGCAGCGTTTCAGCCGCCTCGTTGCCCTCGTTGCCCTCGTTGCCCTCGTCGATGCCGACAAAAGGCGTACCGAACGGACCGGTCTTGAGCGCGGCAGAGCCACCGGCGAAGGGCATGCCGCCGCCCACGGGTGCCGGCGGCGGCCGGGCCATGGCGTCGTCCTTCACCCCGGCGTCGCCCCACCACGCCGGACCGCTGGCTCGACGCGCGACACGCCAGAGCAGCACGAGGCCGATCAGCGTCAGCAGCAGCAACAGGCACAAGACGTAGACCAGCGGGTTGCGGTAGCGGCTGTCGCGGGCGTCGGCCAGTTCGCTGCGCATCTCCATCAGCAGTCGCTGGTTCTGCGCGCTCTGCTCGCGCAGGGAAGCCAATGTGGCCTCGAGCGCCTTCATGCGGTCATTGGCGCGCTGAAGCTCTTCGGTGTTGGCGGCGGCACGGGCGGCCAGCGCGGCCGCGGCCGCCGCTGCCGCTTCCGGGTTGGCCAGAGCGCCGGAGGCGGCAATGGCCGGATTGCGCACCGCGGCCGGATCGAGCGCATCGAGCTGCAGACGCGGCCCGCTGCTCGCCGGCGATGCGGGCGCCGGCGTCGACGCGGCGGGTGCCCGGGGTGCGGCGGCGGGTCGTGATGCCGCGGCACGCGCCGCCGGAGCGCTGGTGGTCGGCGCTGCCGCGGAGCCACCCACCCTGGTGCGCGGTGCCGCACGGCGCTCCGCAGCCACAGGGGCGCCAACGGACGACGCCGATGGCACGGCGCGCGGCAGGCCGGGCAGCACCGGCGGCGATGCAGGTTCGACCGGCATGTCGGCGAAGAGCACGAACTGGCGCGTCGAGCTGGCTTGGCAACCCGCGCGCACGGTGATCTGGATAACCGGCTCCTCGACCGCGACGGTCGAGCGCACATGCATCCGGGTCTGGCCAGGCCGGGTGCCGGGCTCGAGCGATACCGTCACGCGCCTGTCGTCGACGCGCGCGTTCCCCTGCATCACCTCCGCTTCGGCACACAGCGACTCACCGCCCTCGCCGTCTGCAAGGGTCACAGGCACGATCAGGTCGAGCGGCCGCCCGATCCAGACCGCCCCTTGCGGCGGTCCGAGCGTCAGCGCGGCCGCAGGGATGGCGAAGCCGAGTAAAAACAGGGGCGTCGTGCGACGAAGAAGTTGCAAGATGGACCGGAAAGGCAATCTAAAGTAAACACATTCTGACACGATTGTTATCTGGCTTTTTACATACCCGAACATTTAACAAATGACTGTGAATTTTTCAAAGATGGCGGTGGTGGGTGCAGGCGCCATGGGCCGAGGCATCGCCCAGATCGCAGCCCAGGCAGGCAGCGACGTGCTGCTGTTCGACAGCTTCGACGGCGCTGCGGTGCGCGGGCGTGACGCCGTGCTCGCCCAATGGCAGAAGCTCCACGAGAAAGGCAAGTTCGACGCGGCGCAACTGCAGGCATGGTCGGGGCGGCTCGTCGCCGTCGACGCGCTGACCGAGCTCGCGGGTTGCAATCTGGTGGTCGAAGCCGTGGTGGAGGACATTCAGGTCAAGCGTACGCTGTTCCGCGAGCTGGAGGGCATTGTTGGCACCGAGGCGACGCTCGCAACCAACACCTCGTCGCTGTCCGTCACGGCGATTGCGGCCGGCATGGCGCACCCGGAACGACTGGCCGGCTTCCACTTCTTCAACCCCGTGCCGCTCATGAAGGTGGTCGAGGTCGTCGCCGGCTTCAAGACCGCCCCGGCGGTGTGCGAGCGGCTGGCCGGCTACGCGCGCCAGATGGGCCACAGCGCCGTCCAGGCGCAGGACACGCCCGGCTTCATCGTCAACCATGCGGGCCGCGGTTTCGGCACGGAAGCGCTGCGCATCGTCGGCGAAGGCGTGGCCGATTTCGCCACCATCGACCGCATCCTGAAGGACCAGGCCGGCTTCCGCCTCGGCCCCTTCGAGCTGATGGACCTGACCGCGCTCGACGTGTCGCATCCGGTGATGGAGTCGATCTACCGCCAGTACTACGAAGAGCCGCGCTACCGGCCGAGCGTGATCACCGCGCAGCGGCTGGTCGCGGGCGCGCTGGGCCGCAAGACCGGCGAAGGCTTCTACCGCTACGTCGACGGCGTCGCGCAGACCACGCCCGAAGCGCCGGCGCCGCGCCTGGACGGGCCGATCAGCGTATGGGTGTCGCCGCGCGCCGCGCGCCGTGCCGAGCTGCTGAAGCTGATCCACACGCTCGGCGCGCAGATCGACGCCGGTGCGGTGCCCTCGCCCACCGCGCTAATTCTGGTCGCCCCGCTGGGCTTCGACGTGACGACGGTCGCGGCCGTCGAGCGCCTGGATGCGACGCGCACCGTCGGCATCGACATGATGATCGACGATGCCGCCACCAAGCGCCGCGTGCTGGCCACCAACCCGGCCACGCGGCGCGACATGCGCGATGCTGCGCACGCCCTCTTCGCCAGCGACGGCAAGGCGGTGAGCGTGGTCCGCGACAGCGGCGGCTTCGTCACGCAACGCGTCATCGGCACCATCGTCAACATCGCGGCCGACATGTGCCAGCAGCGCGTGTGTTCGCCGGCCGACCTCGAGACCGCCGTGCGCCTCGGCCTGGGCTACCCTCAAGGTCCGCTCGCGATGGGCGACCTGTACGGCCCGACCAACATGCTCGAGGTGCTGTTCAACCTCCAGACCGTGTATGGCGACCCGCGCTACCGCCCGAGCCCGTGGCTGCGCCGCCGCGGCGCACTGGGCCTGAGCCTGATGCATGAAGAAGAATGAAAACGAGACGACCATGACCGCCGAACTCCGAAGCACGACCGAAGGCAGCACGATGGTGCTGACCATCTGCAACCCCTCCCTGCGCAACGCGCTCGACCCCGCGATCTACGCCGCCGGCATCGAGGCGCTCAACGGTGCGGAGAACAGCAGCGAGATCCGCAGCGTCGTGATCGTCGGCGAAGGCGCATGGTTCTGCGCCGGTGGTTCGCTGCAGCGACTGCAGGCCAACCGCCAGCAGTCGCCGTCGGTACAGGTCGAGTCCATCGAAGGCCTCCACAACTGGATCGACTCGATCCGCACCTTTCCCAAGCCGGTGATCGCGGCGGTCGAAGGCGCGGCCGCTGGGGCGGGCTTTTCGCTCACCCTGGCCTGCGACCTGGTCGTGGCGGCGCGCGACGCGGTCTTCGCTGCGTCGTACGTCAACGTCGGGCTGTCGCCGGACGGCGGCATGAGCTGGCATCTGGCGCAGGCGCTCCCGCGCCAACTGGCGACGGAGTGGCTGATGGGCGGCGAGCGCATTGCCGCAACACGGCTGCATGCCGCCGGCATCGTCAATGAGTTGGCCGACAACGGCCAGGCGCTGTCGACCGCGTTGCGCCTCGCTGCGCGCCTCGATGCCAAGGCGCCGAACGCGATCGCCAGCATGAAGGAACTGCTCAACGAAGCACGGAGCGCGACGCTGTCGGCGCATCTTGCGCAGGAGCGCGACCACTTCGTGCGCAACCTCCATCACGCCAATGCGGGCATCGGCATCGCGGCCTTCCTCGCGAAAGAAACGCCGCGCTACGAGTGACGCCACGCGTCGCTCCCGAGACACCTTTGCAGCCCCTCAGTCGCCGACAGGACAGCCCCATGGACGAGCCCATTCTTACCATCGACGAACGCGAAGCGATCAACAGCGGTCGCTGGTTCTCATCCCTTTCACCCTCGCTGCGGCACGACATCCTCCGATGCGCATTTGTCAGACGTCACAAGGACGGCGACCTCTTGGCCGCCCGCGGCGACCCGCCCGAAGGATGGATCGCGTGCGCCAAGGGCGCCGTGCGCGTGAGCTCGACGACGGTGTCGGGCAAGCAGGTGACGCTGACCTACGTGGAGCCCGGCATCTGGTTCGGCGACGTGGCGATGTTCGACGGCGACCGTCGCACGCACGATGCGTATGCGCACGGCGACACCACCACGCTCAACGTGGCGCGTGCCGACTTCCACAAGATCCTCGCCACGCACGTGGAGCTGTACGAAGCGCTGATGCGTCTGCAAGCGCGTCGCATCCGCCAGCTGTTCGGCCTGGTCGAGGACCTCAACACCCTCCCCTTGCGGGCCCGGCTCGCCAAGCAGCTGACGCACCTGGTGCGCAGCTACGGCGTACCCAGCCTGGCCGACGGCAGCCAGATGCGCATCGGCCTGCATCTGGCGCAGGAAGAGCTCGCGCAACTGCTCGGCGCGTCGCGCCAGCGGGTCAATCAGGAGCTCAAGGCGATGGAGCGCGAGAACGTGCTGCGCATCGAACCGGGCGGCTTGGTCGTGCTCGACCGTGCCGGGCTGATGCGCATCGCGGAGGCCGACCTCTAACCTTTCGTTGCGCCCCATGACCCAGGACTTCAGCAGCTTCATCGGGACGCGCGCTGTCGCGCCGCAACACAGCTTCGACGCCGGTGCGCTGGCTGCTTGGCTCGACGCGAACCTCGAAGGCTTCCAGGGTCCGCTGACGGTCGAAATGTTCAAGGGCGGGCAGTCGAACCCGACCTACAAGCTCATCACACCCGGCCAGAGCTACGTGATGCGCGCCAAGCCAGGGCCGGTGGCCAAGCTGCTGCCCTCGGCGCATGCGGTGGAGCGCGAGTTCAAGGTAATGCAAGGGTTGGAGGGCAGCGACGTGCCGGTGCCGCGCATGCTGTGCCTGTGCGAGGACGAATCCGTCATCGGTCGCGCCTTCTACGTGATGGAATTCAAGAGCGGCCGCGTGCTGTGGGACCAGTCCCTGCCCGGCATGGAGAAGGCCGAACGCGCAGCGATCTACGACGAACTCAACCGCGTCATCGCCGCCCTGCACACGGTGAAGTTCGCCGAGCGCGGGCTGGCCGATTACGGCAAGCCCGGCAACTACTTTGAGCGCCAGGTCGGCCGTTGGAGCAAGCAGTACGTGGCGTCGGTCACGCAGCCAATCCCCGAGATGGACCGCCTGATGGACTGGCTGCCGGCACACATTCCGGCCACCGCGCGCGACGCGTCGATGACCTCGATCGTGCATGGCGACTACCGGCTCGACAACGTGATGTTCCACCCCACCGAACCACGCGCCATCGCCGTGCTCGACTGGGAACTGTCGACGCTCGGGCATCCGCTGGCCGACTTCAGCTACCACTGCATGGCCTGGCACATCCCGCCGGGCGCCTTCCGCGGGCTGGGCGGCGTCGACGTCGCGAGCCTCGGCATCCCGACCGAGGCCGAGTACATCCGCCGCTACTGCGAACGCACCGGCATCACCACGCCCGAGGCGCTGGCACCCGACTGGAATTTCTACCTTGCCTACAACCTGTTTCGCATTGCCGCCATCCTGCAGGGCATCGCGAAGCGGGTCGAGGCTGGCACCGCATCGAGCGAACAGGCGGTGGCATCGGGCCGCGGCGCGCGGCCCATGGCGGAGATGGCCTGGGCCTTCGCACAGAAGGCCTGAGCCTCCGCACTTCGCACCGCCAGACGATCGACTCTCACCCTAGGAGACACTATGGACTTCGAATATTCGGCCAAGACCAAAGCCTTGCAAGCGCGCGTCAGCGCCTTCATGGACGCACACATCTATCCGAACGAAGCGGCCTGCGTCGCCGAACTCGCTGCCAACACCACGGCCGGCAAGCGCTGGACCCCGCTGCAGACCATCGAAAAGCTCAAGGCGAAGGCCAAGGCCGACGGCCTGTGGAACCTGTTCCTGCCGGTCGACAGCGCCTCCGCCTCGGGCTACGAAGGCGCGGGCCTCACCAACCAGGAGTACGCACCCCTGGCCGAGATCATGGGCCGCGTGCCATGGGCCAGCGAGGTCTTCAACTGCTCGGCGCCGGACACCGGCAACATGGAGACCATCGCCCGCTACGGCTCGGAACAGATCAAGGCGCGCTGGCTCAAGCCGCTGCTCGAAGGCGAGATCCGCTCGGCCTTCGCCATGACCGAACCCGACGTCGCGTCGAGCGACGCAACCAACGTGGCGACCCGCATCGAGCGGGACGGCAACGACTACGTCATCAACGGCCGCAAATGGTGGATCTCCGGCGCTGCCGATCCGCGCTGCGCGGTCTTCATCACCATGGGCAAGACCAATCCCGAAGCGCCACGGCATTCACAGCAGAGCATGGTGATCGTGCCAGCGAATGCCAAGGGCATCACGGTGTTGCGCCCACTCAATGTGATGGGCTACGACGATGCGCCACACGGCCATGTCGAGATGACCTTCGAGAACGTGCGCGTGCCCGTCGACAACATGCTGCTCGGCGAGGGGCGCGGCTTCGAGATCGCCCAGGGCCGCCTCGGCCCGGGACGCATCCACCACTGCATGCGCCTGATCGGCCTGGCCGAGCGCGCGCTCGAGCTGATGTGCCGACGCGCCTCCTCGCGCGTGGCCTTCGGCAAGACGGTGGCTTCGCAGACCGTGACGCAGGAGCGCATCGCCGAGGCGCGCTGCAAGATCGACATGGCGCGCCTGCTCACGCTCAAGGCCGCGTGGCTGATGGACGTGGCCGGCAACAAGGTCGCCAAGAACGAGATCGCGATGATCAAGGTGGTCGCGCCGAGCATGGCCTGCCAGGTGATCGACTGGGCCATGCAGGTGCACGGCGGCGGCGGCATGTGCGACGACTTCCCGCTCGCCTTCGCCTATGCGCATGCGCGCACGCTGCGTTTCGCCGATGGCCCGGACGAAGTGCACCGCAACGCGATCGCCAAGTGGGAGCTCGGTCGCTACGCGGTCGACAAGAAGGACATCGAAGCGCCCGTCACGCGCTTCTGAGCGCGCGCTACAGCTTCTTCTGCAGGAACATCGCGGCGCCGAAGGCCGGGTCGAGCTGGTAACCGGCGAAGCCTTCGCGCTCGTAGGCCCGCAGCGCCGATGCATTGCCCTGCAGCACCTCCAGCGTCAGCTTGCAGGCGCCGCGCGCCAGCGCTTCCTGCTCGACGCACGCCAGCATGCGCTGCGTTATGCGCTGCCCGCGGTGACTCGCCCGCACCACGACGTCGTGGATGTTGACCAGCGGCCGGCAGGCGAAGGTGGAAAAGCCTTCGATGCAGTTGACCAGCCCCACCGGTTGTGCGCCGTCGAAGGCCAGCACGCTGAAGGCTTGCGGGCGCGCCGCGAGCGCCGCGGTCAAACCGGCCATCACCTCCGGCGCGAGCGGTGTGCCGCCGCCGGCCGGGTCGCGGGCATAGGCGTCGAGCAGTTGGACCAGCGCAGCGGCATGCGCCGGGTCGGCATAGTTGGCAAGCAGGATGTCGATCACACAGGCTCCAGGGGTTGTAGCGGACCGGCGGGCAATGCCAGCAGGTCGAGGCCGCGGGTGGTGATGTTCTCCCCCCAATCGCCCCGCCAGACGCCCAGGCTGGCGACCAGGCGAATCGCCGGTTCGCTGAACTTCGAGAAGCTGTGCAGGGTGCTGCTATGCACTGCCAACACCGAACGGCCGGCGTTCATTCGTCGAGGGTGGCGGCCAGCCGGCGCGCACAGCGCTCGGCCTGCGCCGCATCGCGGGCCTCGACCATCACCCGCACCAGCGGCTCGGTGCCGCTGGCCCGGATCAGCACCCGACCGTCGTCGCCGAGCTCTTGCTCGGTGCGCTGCGTCTCGGCCTTGAGTGCCACATTCGACGCCCAGTCCTGGCCTTCGCGCAGGCGAACGTTGATCAGCGTCTGCGGGAACAGCACGACGTCGGCCAGCAACTCGCCCACCGTCTTGCCGCTGCGTTGGCAGGCCTGCAGCACCTGCAGCGCACTCACGATGCCGTCACCGGTGGTGTGGCGATCGAGTGCCAGCAGGTGGCCCGATCCTTCGCCGCCCAGCAGCCAGCCGCGCTTTTCGAGCTCTTCGAGCACATAGCGGTCACCGACCTTGGTGCGCACGAACGCGATGCCGTGGCTGCGCAGTGCCACTTCGACCGCCTTGTTGGTCATGAGGGTGCCCACCACGCCCTGCGGCGTCTCGCCGCGCGCGATGCGCTCGCGCACCATCAGGTAGAGCAGTTCGTCGCCGTTGAACAGGCGGCCGGTGGCATCGACCAGTTGAAGGCGGTCGGCATCGCCGTCGAGCGCGATGCCGTAGTCGGCGCCCTGCGCCTTCACCGCCTCGATCAGGGCCTGCGGATGCGTCGCGCCCACGCCCTTGTTGATGTTCAAGCCATCGGGTGCGCAGCCGATGCTGCTGACCTCCGCACCCAGTTCATGGAACACGTTGGGCGCCACCTGGTAGGCCGCGCCGTGGGCCGCGTCGACCACCAGTTTGAGCCCGCGCAGGCTCAGGTCGTGCGCGAAGGTGCTCTTGCAGAATTCGATGTAGCGGCCGGCCGCGTCGCTGAGACGGCGCGCCTTGCCCAGTTGTGCGGAGTCGGCCCAGACCGGCGCCTCCTGCAGTGCCGCCTCCACCGCCTCTTCCCACGCATCGTCGAGCTTGGTGCCCTGGGCACTGAAGAACTTGATGCCGTTGTCGGGGTAGGCGTTGTGGCTGGCGCTGATCACCACGCCCAGGCTGGCGCGCTGGGCGCGCGTCAGGTAGGCCACGCCGGGCGTCGGCAGCGGGCCGAGCAGTACGACGTCGACGCCAGCCGAGTTGAAACCGGATTCGAGCGCCGATTCCAGCATGTAGCCCGAGATGCGCGTGTCCTTGCCGATCAGCACCGTCGGGCGGTTTTCGGTCTTCTTGAGCACGCGGCCCACGGCATGCGCCAGGCGCAGCACGAAGTCGGGCGTGATGGGTGGCTGGCCCACCGTGCCGCGGATGCCGTCGGTGCCGAAATACTGTCGTGTCATGTCGTTGTTTTTTCTTCGGGAAAGTCGTGTCGTTCCGACGCGTGCATCGTGCGCCAGACGGCCAGCGCCGCAACGGTATCGCGCACATCATGCACGCGCACGATCACGGCGCCGCGCTCCACCGCCAGCAGCGCGGCGGCCACGCTCGAGACCATCCTGGCACCGGCCGCCTCGATGCCCGTGGCGGCGCCGAGCGAGGACTTGCGCGACCAGCCGGCCAGCACCGGGTAGCCCGCATGGAGCAGCTCGCGTTGCCGCGCCAGCAAGGCGAAATTCTGTGCCACCGTCTTGCCGAAACCGATGCCGGGGTCGAGCACGATGCGCGAGGGCGCGACCTGCAGATCGCGCAGCGCACTGGCTCGTTCCATCAGGAATTCAGCAACCGCCGGCACCACGTCGCCGGTCATCGGCGCGACCTGCATCGTCTGCGGGTCGCGGTGCATGTGCATCAGGCAGACGCCACACGACGGATGCTGCGCCACCACCGCCAGCGCGCCCGGCTGGCGCAGCGCCCAGATGTCGTTGACGATGTCGGCGCCGAGGTCCAGCACCGCGTGCATGAGCTCGGGCTTGTAGGTGTCGACGGACAGCGGCACGCCGAGGCGCACGGCCTCGCGCACCACGGGTAACACCCGCGCGAGCTCGTCGTCCAGCGACACCGCCGGGCTCCCGGGACGGGTGGACTCACCGCCGATGTCGAGCATGTCCGCGCCCTGCCTGATCAGTTCTTCGCAATGCTGCAGCGCAGCCTGCGTCGAGGCATGCGCGCCACCATCCGAGAAGGAGTCGGGCGTGACGTTGACGATGCCCATCACCTGCGGCCGTGCCAGATCGATCAGGAACCGGCTGGTGCGCCAGCTCGTCGTCATCGCGCCGCTCCAAGAAAAAACGGGGCCCAAGGCCCCGTCGGTCTGCACCCTTGCATCGGTGCTCAAGCGGCGGTGGGCGCCGGGTCAGGGTTGACCGCCGGCGTGCCGCCGCTGCCGCCATTGTTGTTCGACGGCGGGATGCGTGGCGTCCAGTCCTTCGGCGGACGGGGTTCGCGGCCGGCCATGATGTCGTCGAGCTGTTCCGAGTCGATGGTTTCCCATTCGAGCAGGGCCTTGGCCATCGCGTGCATCTTGTCGCTGTTCTGTTCGATCAGTCGGCGGGCCAGGTTGTACTGCTCGTCGATGATGCGGCGCACTTCGCTGTCGACCTTTTCCATGGTCTGTTCGCTCATGTTCGTGGTCTTGGTGACCGAGCGGCCCAGGAACACTTCGCCCTCGTTTTCGGCATAGACCATCGGGCCCAGCGCGTCGGTCATGCCGTAGCGCGTGACCATGTCGCGGGCGATGGAGGTCGCACGTTCGAAGTCGTTGCTGGCGCCGGTGGTCATCTGGTTCATGAACACTTCTTCGGCGATGCGGCCACCGAACAACATGCTGATCTGGTTGAGCATGTATTCGCGGTCGTAGCTGTAGCGGTCTTGGGCCGGTAGGCTCATCGTCACACCCAGCGCGCGGCCGCGCGGGATGATGGTGACCTTGTGCACCGGGTCGCACTTGGGCAGCAGCTTGCCGATGAGAGCGTGGCCCGACTCGTGGTAGGCCGTGTTGCGGCGCTCTTCCTCGGGCATGACCATGCTCTTGCGCTCGGGGCCCATGAAGATCTTGTCCTTGGCCTTCTCGAAGTCCTGCATCTCGACCACGCGTGCATTGCGGCGCGCGGCCATCAAGGCCGCCTCGTTGCAGAGGTTGGCCAAATCGGCGCCGGACATACCAGGCGTGCCGCGGGCGATGATGCTCGGGTTCACGTCCTGGCCGAGCGGCACCTTGCGCATGTGCACATTCAGGATCTGCTCGCGGCCACGGATGTCCGGCAACGTGACGTAGACCTGGCGGTCGAAACGACCTGGGCGCAGCAAGGCGGCGTCCAGGATGTCCGGACGGTTGGTAGCGGCCACGACGATCACGCCGAGGTTGGTCTCGAAGCCATCCATCTCGACCAGCATCTGGTTGAGCGTCTGCTCGCGTTCGTCGTTACCGCCGCCGAGGCCGGCACCGCGCTGACGGCCGACCGCGTCGATTTCGTCGATGAAGATGATGCAGGGGGCGTTCTTCTTGGCGTTCTCGAACATGTCGCGCACACGGGCCGCACCCACGCCAACGAACATCTCGACGAAATCGGAACCGGAGATCGAGAAGAAGGGAACCTTGGCCTCGCCGGCGATGGACTTGGCCAGCAGGGTCTTGCCGGTGCCCGGAGGGCCGACCAGCAGCAGGCCGCGCGGAATGCGCCCGCCCAGTTTCTGGAAGCGTTGCGGATCCTTCAGGAAGTCGACGACTTCCTTGACCTCTTCCTTGGCCTCGTCGCAGCCTGCGACATCGGCGAAGGTGACCGTGTTGTTGTTCTCATCCATCATGCGGGCCTTGCTCTTGCCGAAGCTGAATGCCCCGCCCTTGCCGCCGCCCTGCATCTGGCGCATGAAGTAGACCCAGACACCGATCAACAGCAGCATCGGCCCCCAGCTGACCAGCAGCGTCATGAGGAGCGAGCCTTCTTCGCGCGGCTTGACGTCGAACTTGACGTTGTTGGCGATCAGGTCGCCGACGAGGCCGCGGTCGAGGTAGGTGGCGGTGGTGCGGATGCGGCGATCGTCGTTGGTGACCGCGACGATCTCGCTGCCGCCCTGGCCTTCCTGGATCGTGGCACTCTTGATGCGGTTACCGCGCACTTCCTCGAGGAAGTCGGAGTAGCCGATGTTGCCGGCCCCGGCGGCACCGCGGGTGTCGAACTGCTTGAACACAGTGAACAGCACCATTGCAATGACGAGCCAGACGGCAACTTTGGAAAACCACTGATTGTTCAAACGAAGCTCCAGTCAAAAGCGCGTGACACGGAAATGAAAATCCGCCGGTGCCACGCAATTGACGCTCATTTTAGGCTTTTCAAGCTGCGAAACCTCGTGATTTCCCTCAAGCAGCCACAGCAAAGGCGCGGGTTTGCAGACGCGAGCCCGGCGTATCAATTCGTATCGGTGCTTCGCAGGCCGATGCCGACCAGAAAAGTCTCGGACGATTTGTCCCGCGAGGCCTTCGGCTTAATCGGCTTGACCACGCGGAAGTTCTCCTTGAACAGCTGGGTCAGTTCAGCGTAGCCGCCGCCGTGAAAGACCTTGGCGACCAGCGCGCCCTCGGGCTTCAGGTGTGCCCGCGCGAAGTCGACCGCAAGTTCCACCAGGTGGCTGATGCGGGCGGCGTCGGCCGACGAGATGCCCGAGAGATTCGGCGCCATGTCCGATACGACCACATCGGCCTTGCGTCCAGCCAAAATTTCTTCCACTCGGGACAGGACAGCCTCCTCCCGGAAATCGCCCTGCAGGAAGGTCACGCCCTCGATCGGCTCCATCGGCAGGAGGTCCAGCGCGATGATGGTTCCGTCCAGCGTGCCAGCCGCCGCACCGCCCGGCGACAGGCGTCGGCGGGCGTACTGGCTCCAGGCGCCGGGGGTCGAGCCCAGGTCCACCACCAGGTGGCCTGGCCGGATGAGCCCGAGGGTCTCGTCGATCTCCTTGAGCTTGTACGCGGCGCGCGCCCGGTAGCCTTCCCGGGTCGCGAGCTTGACCCAGGGGTCGTTGATATGGTCGTGCAGCCAGGCCTTGTTGACCTTCTTGCCGGTTGTTTTGGTGCTCATCGGCGGGGTCGCAGTGGGTTCGCTTGGCGAGGGTTCGCGATAATACGGCCATGACAGCCATTCAACTTACCCCTGCGCAGCGCAAGGTGCACCGCGCCGAAGCCCATCACCTCGATCCGATCGTCATGGTCGGTGGCGACGGACTCACCCCGGCTGTCAAGAAGGAGGCCGATGCCGCCCTCAAGGCACACGGCCTGATCAAGATCCGCGTGTTCTCGGACGACCGGGTCGCCCGGGAAGCCATGCTGACCACCCTTGCCGACGAACTCGACGCCGCACCGATCCAGCACATCGGCAAACTGCTGGTGCTCTGGCGTCCGAAGGCCGAGAAGGTCAAGGACGTCGACGAAGACCGCATGCCCGGCCCGCGCGACGTGAAGATCGTCAAATACAGCAAGCGCTTCGGGCAGCGCCCCGAAATCAAGACGCTGCGCGTGCTGGGCAACCAACGCCTGACGCCCGGTGGCACCATCAAGCGCGCCAAGCCGAAGCGGCCGCTGTCGGCCAAGAAGCGAAACCAGGCGGATTGATGCCGACCCGCCAGGCCGCGGGGCGGCAGCGCCACATCCTCTGCATGAAATGGGGCACGAAGTACGGCCCCGACTACGTCAATCGTCTCTATGCGATGGTGCGTCGACATCTGACCGGCGACTTCAACTTCGTCTGCCTGACCGACGATGCGAAGGGCATCCGCAGCGAGGTGCAGTGCCTGCCCATTCCGCCGCTCGACCTGGAGGTCCCGGCGGGCCAGCCGGACCGCGCCTGGAAAAAGCTCACCACCTTCGAGCCAGACCTGCATGGCCTGCGCGGCACCGCCCTCTTCCTCGACCTCGACGTGGTGGTGGTCGGCAGCCTCGATGCCTTCTTCGAGCAGCCGGGTCAATTCCTGATCATCCACGACTACGCCCGGCCGTGGCGCACGGAGCGCATCACCGGCAACTCGTCGGTCTATCGCTTCGAACTGGGGGCGCATGCCGACGTGCTGGCGCACTTCCGCGCCAACATGGACGCGGTGCAGGCCGAGTTCCGCAACGAGCAGGCCTATCTGTCGGACTTCCTGCACGCCCAAGGTCAACTGCAGTACTGGCCCGACGCCTGGTGCCCGAGCTTCAAGTACCACGGCATTCCGACCTGGCCGACGAATTACTGGCAGGAGCCCTTCGTGCCCGAGGGCGCGCGCGTTATGGTGTTCCACGGCGAATGCAATCCGCCCGACGCACTGGCCGGGCGTCGCAACCGGGCCTTCCGGTTCATTCGCCCGGCGCGCTGGATCGCGAAGTACTGGACCGCCTGATCAAGCCTTGTCGCGGCGCCCCATGCGCCACAACAGCGCACCGGTGCAGGCCCACTGCGCCAGGTACATGCCACTGCCCGCCGCATGCCAGAACTGGAGGTTGTCGCGCGCCAAGATGCGCGGCGCCGCCGCGTACTGCTGCAAAAGCGCCAGCAGCAACGCAGCCAGGATGAGGCCGATGGCGGTGCGCGTCGCGGTGTCGAAGCCGGCATCGGCCTTCTGCCGGAAATGCACCAGCAGGATCAGTCCACAGGCGATCGCGATCCAGCTCTGCGCCTCGAACAACTGACCGGCGAAATTTCCGGCCGCCACCGGGTTGCCGAGCCGCGCGAACAGCATCGGCACGACCAGAAAGCCGATGGTGCTCAGGCTGCCCCACCAGAAGGCGGCCAGCAGGAGCGCGATGCGGTCTTTCATGCGCCGCTCACAGGTACTTGACCGCCACGATCTCGTAGTTCTTGACGCCGCCCGGTGCCTGCACCGCGGCAGTGTCACCTTCTTCCTTGCCGATCAAAGCGCGCGCGATCGGGCTGGAGATGTTGATCAAACCCTGCTTCAGGTCGGCCTCGTCCTCGCCGACGATCTGATAGGTCACCGCTTCGCCGGTGCTTTCTTCCTCGAGTTCGACTGTGGCACCGAAGACGATTTTGCCGCCGGCGTCGAGCGAGGTCGGGTCGATGATCTGCGCGGCCGACAGCTTGCCTTCGATCTCCTGGATGCGGCCTTCGATGAAGCCCTGGCGGTCCTTGGCGACCTCGTATTCGGCGTTCTCGCTCAGGTCGCCCTGGGCGCGTGCCTCGGAGATCGCGTTGATCACCCATGGGCGATCGACCGTCTTCAGACGGTGCAGTTCTTCGCGCAGCTTCTCTGCGCCGCGCTTGGTCACGGGAATGGTGTTCATGTTCTGTTGCTCCAGAAAACGAAACCGCCGAACGCTGCCGTTCGGCGGTGCATGTTGGGAGAGGGACTCAGACGAGTCTACGTCCGGTCAGCCGGCTCAGGATGGCGAGCGGGCTCGAGCCTGGATTGTATTGCCTGGCCGCCGGCAGGTGCAGCGTCTGTTCCAGCATGTACTGGCCCGACATCACGGCATGCGAGGTCTGGTCGGAAAAGCACACCCACACCGAGCCGGCCGGGAACGGCACGGTTTGCTGCGGACCGTTCTGCTGGTAGTCGACGTCCGACTTCATGGCGTCGTGCAGCTGCAGCATCAGATGGTCGTACTCGCTGCGCAGCGATTTGGTCACGCGCAGCGCGCGCAAGGCCTTCGCCTGCCAGCGCGAATATGGCTTGGCGCGCGGCAGGAAGCGCTTGGCGACCGTCTCGAAAGGCTCACCCACGCGCCAGACGCGCGGCAGGCCGTCGGGGTTGGCGTTGGTAAACACGCGCAGGATGCGCTCGCCGTAGTTGGGCCGCGACGGGAAGGCGTCGACGTGCATGCGCTTGTCATCGGCGCGCCAGGACTGCACGCGCGTCTCGACCTGCGCCGGCCGGTAGCTTGTCGGCGCCAGGCGCAAGGCCGGTGTGTAGTGCGGCAGCAGGCCATGGATGAGCTGCGTGGCTTGCGCGCGGAAGCGCCCGACCATCGCCGCCGTGGCGCGCTGCACCGCCTCGTCGCCGGCCACACCCTTGAGCGTGCCCGTTGCATCGAGACTGATGTTGCGCACCTTCGGTGCCAGCAGGTTCGGCGTCAGCAGGCTGCGCTCGTGGGGTTGCAGGTCGAAGGCGAGCTTCGGGAAGTACAGCACCTTGCCGGCCTCGAGCGCGGCGATCCAGTCGTCGTTCGGTGTGGCCGCTGCCCAGTCGGCCAGGTCGAGTTCGACGAGCTGCGTCTCCATTGCCGACCTCAGGCCTGCGCCAATTGCGCGTGCATCTCCTGCACAGAGATCACGCTGAGCTCGTCCATGTGGCGCATGCCTTCGACGGCAGCCTCCGCGCCGAAGATGGTGGTGATGGTGGTCACGCGCGCGGCCAGCGACGAGGTACGGATCAGCCGCGAATCGGTGATCGCGTTGCGGCGCTCTTCCACGGTGTTGACGACCATCGCGATCTCGTTGTTCTTGATCATGTCCACGATGTGCGGCCGGCCTTCGGTCACCTTGTTCACGGTGGCGCAGGCGATGCCTGCGGCGGCGATGGCGGCCGAGGTGCCCTTGGTGGCGATCAGCTCGAAGCCCAGCTTGGCCAGGCCACGCGCGACTTCCACCGCACGCGCCTTGTCGTTGTTCTTGACCGAGATGAAGACCTTGCCCGACTTCGGCAGCACCGTGCCCGCGCCCAACTGCGACTTCACGAAAGCTTCGCCGAAGGTCTTGCCCACGCCCATCACTTCGCCGGTCGACTTCATCTCGGGGCCGAGGATGGTGTCCACGCCCGGGAACTTGACGAAGGGGAACACGGCTTCCTTCACGCTGAAGTATGGCGGCGTCACTTCCTTCGTGACGCCCTGCGACTTCAGCGACTGGCCCGCCATGCAGCGGGCCGCGACCTTGGCCAATTGGATGCCGGTGGCCTTGCTCACGTAAGGCACAGTGCGGGAAGCTCGCGGGTTCACTTCGAGCACGTAGATGACGTCCTTGCCGTCCTTCTGCTGGATGGCGAACTGCACGTTCATCAGGCCGACCACGTTCAGCGCCTCGGCCATGGCCGCGCTCTGCCGCTTGAGTTCGGCGATGGTCTCCTGGCTCAGACTGTAGGGCGGCAGCGAGCAGGCCGAGTCGCCCGAGTGCACGCCTGCCTGTTCGATGTGTTCCATCACGCCGCCGATCAGCGTGCCGCCTTCGGCATCGCGGATGCAGTCGACGTCGCATTCGACCGCGTCGTTCAGGAAGCGGTCGAGCAGCACCGGCGAGTCGTTGCTCACCTTGACCGCTTCGCGCATGTAGCGCTCGAGGTCGCGCTGCTCGTGCACGATTTCCATCGCGCGGCCGCCGAGCACGTAGCTCGGGCGGACGACCAGCGGGTAACCCAGTGCAGCAGCCTTCTCGAGCGCTTCGGGTTCGGCACGCGCCGTCGCGTTCGGCGGCTGGCGCAGGCCGAGCTTGTGCAGCAGTTGCTGGAAGCGCTCGCGGTCTTCGGCCGCATCGATCATGTCCGGCGAGGTGCCGATGATGGGCACGCCATTCGCTTCGAGGTCGAGCGCGAGCTTCAACGGCGTCTGGCCGCCGTACTGCACGATCACGCCGAGCGGCTTCTCCTTGTCGACGATCTCGAGCACGTCCTCGAGCGTCAGCGGCTCGAAGTACAGGCGGTCGCTGGTGTCGTAGTCGGTCGACACGGTTTCCGGATTGCAGTTGACCATGATGGTCTCGTAGCCGTCTTCGCGCAGGGCGAGCGCAGCGTGCACGCAGCAGTAGTCGAACTCGATGCCCTGTCCGATGCGGTTGGGTCCGCCACCGAGCACCATGATCTTCTTCTTGTCCGTCGGGTCGGCTTCGCACTCGTCTTCGTAGGTCGAGTACATGTACGCGGTGTTGGTCGCGAACTCGGCCGCGCAGGTGTCCACGCGCTTGTAGACCGGGCGCACGCCCAGGGCGCGGCGCTTCTCGCGGATCGCGGTGTCGGTGGTCTTCAACTGGCGCGCCAGGCGGCGGTCGGAGAAACCCTTCTTCTTCAGCGCGAGCAGCGTGTCCTTGTCGATCTCGTCGAGCGACTTGGTTTCCAGCTCGAGCTCGATCTTCACGATCTCTTCGATCTGCACCAGGAACCACGGGTCGATCTTGGTCAGGGCGAACACTTCGTCCACGCTCAGGCCCATGGCGAAGGCATCGCCCACGTACCAGATGCGTTCGGGGCCGGGCTCGCCCAGTTCTTTCTCGAGCACTTCGCGGTCCTGCGTCTTTTCGTTCAGGCCATCGACGCCGACCTCGAGGCCGCGCAGGGCCTTCTGGAAAGATTCCTGGAAGGTGCGACCCATGGCCATCACCTCGCCCACCGACTTCATCTGCGTCGTCAGGCGCGAGTCGGCCTGCGGGAATTTCTCGAATGCAAAGCGTGGGATCTTGGTGACCACGTAGTCGATCGACGGTTCGAACGACGCGGGCGTGGCACCGCCCGTGATGTCGTTGCGCAGCTCGTCGAGCGTGTAGCCGACGGCCAGCTTCGCCGCGACCTTGGCGATCGGGAAGCCCGTGGCCTTCGACGCCAGTGCCGACGAACGCGACACGCGCGGATTCATCTCGATGACGACCATGCGGCCGTCCTTCGGGTTGATGGAGAACTGCACGTTCGAGCCACCGGTGTCCACGCCGATCTCGCGCAAGACGGCCAGCGAGGCATTGCGCAAGATCTGGTATTCCTTGTCGCTGAGCGTCTGGGCCGGCGCCACCGTGATCGAGTCGCCGGTGTGCACGCCCATCGGGTCCAGGTTCTCGATCGAGCAGACGATGATGCAGTTGTCCGCCGTGTCGCGGACCACTTCCATCTCGTATTCCTTCCAGCCGAGCAGCGATTCTTCGATCAGCAGTTCGTTGGTCGGCGAGGCTTCGAGGCCGCGCTTGCAGATGGTCTCGAACTCGTCCGGGTTGTAAGCGATGCCGCCGCCAGTGCCGCCGAGCGTGAAGCTCGGGCGGATCACGGTCGGGAAGCCGAGCGTCTTCTGGACGACCCATGCTTCCTCCATCGAGTGGGCGATGCCGGAGCGTGCCGAACCCAGGCCGATCTTGGTCATCGCGTCCTTGAACTTCAGGCGGTCCTCGGCCTTGTCGATGGCTTCGGGCTTGGCGCCGATCAGCTCGACCTTGTACTTCTCGAGCACGCCGTGGTGCCACAGGTCGAGCGCGCAGTTCAGCGCGGTCTGGCCGCCCATGGTCGGCAGGATCGCGTCGGGGCGTTCCTTGGCGATGATCTTCTCGACCGTCTGCCAGGTGATGGGCTCGATGTAGGTGACGTCGGCCGTGGCCGGGTCGGTCATGATCGTCGCGGGGTTGCTGTTGATCAGGATGACCTTGTAGCCCTCTTCGCGCAGCGCCTTGCAGGCCTGCACGCCGGAGTAGTCGAACTCGCAGGCTTGGCCGATGATGATCGGGCCGGCGCCGATGATGAGGATGCTCTTGAGATCTGTGCGCTTAGGCATTCTTGTTTCCTGCTTTGTGCTTTTCCATCAATGCCGTGAAGCGATCGAACAGGTAGCCGATGTCGTGCGGGCCGGGCGAGGCTTCCGGGTGTCCCTGGAAGCAGAAGGCCGGCTTGTCGGTGCGGGCCAGGCCCTGCAGCGTGTTGTCGAACAGGCTGATGTGCGTGGGTCGCAGCGTGGCGGGCAACGACTTCTCGTCGACCGCGAAGCCGTGGTTCTGGCTGGTGATGCTGACGCGGCCGTTGTCGAGGTCTTTCACCGGGTGGTTCGCGCCGTGGTGGCCGAATTTCATCTTGAACGTCTTTGCGCCCGAAGCCAGTGCCATGATCTGGTGGCCCAGGCAGATGCCGAAGGTCGGGATGCCGGTCTCGATCAGTTCCTTGACGGCGCTGATCGCGTAGTCGCAAGGCTCCGGGTCACCAGGACCGTTGGCCAGGAAGATGCCATCGGGCTTGAGCTTGAGCACGTCGGCCGCAGGCGTCTGCGCCGGCACCACGGTGATGCGCGCGCCGCGCTGCGCGATCATGCGCAGGATGTTCTTCTTGACGCCGTAGTCGAAGGCGACGACGTGGAACTTCGGCGTGATCTGCACGCCGTAGCCCGACCCCAGCTTCCACTCGGTCTGGTTCCATTCGTAGGTCTGCTGCACCGACACCACCTTGGCGAGGTCGAGCCCGGCCATGTTCGGCGCGGCCTTGGCGGTAGCGATGGCCTTGTCGATCTGCCCCTGCGACACCGCCTCGCCGGCAGCCAGGCCCAGGATGCAGCCGTTCTGTGCGCCATGCGTGCGCAGGTGGCGTGTCAGCTTGCGCGTGTCGATGTTGGCGATGGCCACCGTGTTACCGCGTACCAGGTATTCGCTGAGCGTGGCGGTCTGGCGGAAATTCGACGCCAGAAGGGGCAGATCCTTGATGATCAGCCCGGCAGCATGGATCTTGTCGGCCTCGATGTCCTCTTCGTTGACGCCGTAGTTGCCGATGTGCGGATACGTGAGCGTCACGATCTGCTGGCAATAGCTCGGGTCGGTGAGGATTTCCTGGTAGCCGGTCATGGCGGTGTTGAACACCACTTCGCCGGCGGTGGAGCCGGTGGCTCCGATCGAGTTGCCGAGAAAGACCGTGCCGTCTGCGAGCGCCAGGATGGCGGGAGGGAAGGCTCCCTGAAGAGACAAAAGCACTGGGTTCTCCGGATGGATGACGCCCAAAGCGAACCCAAGTCACCCCATCGAGGATGCGAAGGTTGCGGCTTTCGTCGAAAAGTTGGCTTGCGTGCGCTGTGGGCGGGGGTGTGAGCGGGAAAGCCCCCGATTATAGCCGGCGAGCCTTCACCCTTTGGCGCCCGCGGCACTGGCGTGAAGACATATCGCGGCCGCCGCAGCCACGTTCAGCGACTCCTCGCCGCCCGGCTGCGTGATGCGGATGTGGTGCGCGGCGCGTGCCTCCAGCGCCGGCGACACGCCCTGGCCTTCGTGGCCCAGCAGCCAGGCGCACGGATGCGGCAGCTGGGTCCGATGCAGGAACGCGCCCTGGTGCGAGCTGGTCGCCACCAGCGGAACCGTCATCGCGTCCAGCGCGTCGGCATCGACGCCTTCGATCAGCCGCAGGCCGAAATGCGCGCCCATCCCGGCACGCAGCACCTTGGGCGCCCACAGCGCAGCCGTGCCCTTGAGCGCGATGACCTGGCCGAAGCCGAAGGCCGCGGCGCTGCGCAGGACCGAGCCGACATTGCCGGCGTCCTGCAGCCGGTCGAGCACGACCGTCGATGCATCGGGCTGGAGGTCGGGACGCATCGGCAGGTGCAGTACGAAGCCCATCGGTGCCGGCGATTCCAGGCCGCTCGCGGCGGCCAGCAGCGCATCGGCCACGACGACGGTCTTGTCGGCCGCCTCGGCCCACTCGAACTGCGCCTGCGGCCAGAAAGATTCGGCGAAGACCGCCAGCGCGGGGCGGACCCCACGCACCAGCGCCGCACGGCAGAGGTGATCGCCCTCCAGCCAGACGCGGCCGAGCTTGCGGTAGGCGCCGGGGTCCTGGGCCAGCTTGCGCAGGTCCTTGAGCAGCGGGTTGTCGCGTGCGGTGATGTGGGTCGGTTCGGGCAGGCTCACGGGTCGGCCCGGTCGGTCAGGCGCAGTGACACGCCGGCGCCATAGACCACATCGGTCACCGGCAGATCGACCGGTGCGGGCGCGGAGGCCGCCGCTGCCGCCCGCCCCAGGGCCGCCGCGACGGGCGCGAAGGAGCGCCGGTGGTGCACGCAGGCGCCATGGCGCAGCAGCGCCTCGAGATGCTCCGGCGTCCCGTAGCCCTTGTGCCCTGCGAAACCGTAGTGCGGGAACTCCACATGCAGCTCCTGGCAGAGCCGGTCACGGTGCACCTTGGCGAGGATCGAGGCGGCGGAAATCGCTTTCACCCGCGCGTCGCCCTTGACGATGGCTTCGGCCAGAACGTCGAGGGTCGGCAGCCGGTTGCCGTCGACCAGCACCTTGGCCGGCTTCAGCCGCAGCCCTTCGACAGCACGCCGCATGGCAATCATGGTGGCCTGCAGGATGTTGTGGGTGTCGATCTCTTCGACCGTGGCGTGCGCCACCGAGCAGCACAGCGCCCGGGCCAGGATCTGGTCGTTGAGGCGCTCGCGCTGCAGCGCCGTCAGCGTCTTGGAGTCGGCCAGACCACGGATCGGCCGACGGTCGTCCAGAATGACGGCCGCCGCCACGACCGGGCCGGCCAGCGGACCACGGCCGGCCTCGTCCACGCCGGCCAGCAGCCCGGGCGCGTCCCACAGCAGCGCGGCTTGCTCAGCCTTCAAGAACTTTCTCGATCGCATCGGCGCAGAGGGTCGGGGTGTCGCGCAGCAACTCGGCGTGCAGCGCGGTGAATCGGTGTTGCAGGGCCTCCACTTTGGCCGGCTCCGCCAGCCATTGCAAGGTGGCGGACGCCAAGGCCTGCGGCGTCGCGGCTTCCTGCAGCAGCTCGGGCACCACGAAGTCGTTGCACAGAATGTTCGGCAGGCCGACCCACGGCTGCAGTTGCTGCCGGTGCATGAGGTGCCACGACACGCGGTTCATGTTGTAGGCGATGACCATCGGCCGCTTGAACAGCGCCGCCTCCAGGGTGGCAGTGCCGCTGGCGATCAGCGTGGCGTCGCAGGCCGCGAGCGCCGCATGCGAACGGCCCTCGAGCAGTCGTACAGAGGCGGTTGTGCCGCTCGACTTCAGCGCGTCTTCGATCTCGGCTCGCAGCCCGGGAATGACCGGCACCACAAAGCGGATGTCCGGCTGCAGGCGGTGCATCAGCGTCGCGGCCTGGAAGAAGCGCAACGCGAGGTAGCGCACCTCCGACCGCCGGCTGCCGGGCAGCAGGGCCACCACGCGTGCCTCGGGATCGAGATCGAGCGCCGCGCGGGCAGCGCGCTTGTCGGGCTGCATCGGAATCACGTTGGCGAGCGGATGGCCGACATAGCTGGCGGCCACGCCCTGCTCCGCCAGCAGCGCCGGCTCGAACGGGAAGATGCACAGCACATGGTCGGCGGCGGCGCGGATCTTGTCGATCCGGTCGGCGCGCCAGGCCCAGATCGACGGGCAGATGAAATGCACCGTCTTCATGCCGCGGCTGCGCAGCCCGGCTTCCAGATCGAGGTTGAAATCGGGCGCGTCGATGCCGATGAAGAGATCGGCCCAGTCGCGCAGCAGCCGCGACTTCAGCTGGCGCCGGATGCCTGCGATCTCGGCGTAGTGGCGCAGGACCTCGATGTAGCCGCGCACCGCCAGCTTCTCCTGCGGCCACCAGCTGTCGAAGCCGCGCGCGAGCATCTGGGGACCGCCGATGCCGGCGCCCTGCATGCCTGGCCAGCGGGTCCGCAGGCCGTCGAGCAGCAGCCCCGCCAGCAGATCGCCCGACGGCTCACCGGCGACCATCGCGAACCGTCGCGTTGCGGTGTCGACCATGTTGCCGTCGTCAGCGCGCAATGCCGCTGACGGAGGTGGCGAGAAAGTCGTCCATCAACCTGGCGTCGGCGGCCGCCTCTGCATCCTGGGCAGCCAGCGCTGCGATGGCGACACGTGCCTCCTCCACCGTCTTGCCCTGGCGGTAGATCAGCTTGTGCATTTCGCGGATGGCGGCGATGCGCCCGGCCGAAAAATCGCGCCGGCGCAGGCCGACCAGATTGACCCCGCGCACGGCCAACGGGTTGCCGTCGACCACCATGAAGGGCGGGATGTCCTTACCGATGTGGCTGGCAAAACCGATCATCGCGTGGGCGCCGATGCGCATGCGCTGCAACACGCCGGTGAGCCCCCCGACGGTGACCCAGTCGCCGACCTCGACATGCCCTGCCAGCGTCGCGTTGTTGGCCATCGTGACCTGGTTGCCGATCTGGCAGTCATGCGCGATGTGCACGTAGGCCATGATCCAGTTGTCGTCGCCGATGCGCGTCACGCCGACGTCCTGGACCGTGCCGAGGTTGAAGGTGCAGAACTCGCGGATCGTGTTGCGGTCGCCGATGACCAACTCTGTCGGCTCGTCGGCGTACTTCTTGTCCTGCGGTGCGGCGCCCAGCGAGGCGAACTGGAAGATCCGGTTGTCGCGGCCGATGGTGGTGTGCCCTTCGATCACGCAGTGCGCGCCGACCGTGGTTCCGGCACCGATTCGCACGGCCGCGCCGATGACCGCGTATGGCCCGACCACCACCGACGGATCGAGTTCGGCTTTCGGGTCGACGATCGCCGTCGGGTGAACCTGCGTCATGCCGCGCGGCACTTCAGCTGATCTGGCGCATCGCGCACATCAGCGATGCTTCGCAAGCCAACTCCTTGCCCACCAGCGCGCGCCCCTTGAACTTGGAAATGCCGGCTTTCATCCGCTCGATCTCGACCTCGAGCGTGAGTTGGTCCCCCGGCTCGACCGGCCGCTTGAAGCGGGCGCCGTCGATCGCAGCGAAGTAGTACACGGTGTTGTCGTCCGGCACGATGTCGAGCGACTTGAAGGACAAGAGCGCGGCGGCCTGCGCCATCGCTTCGAGCATCAGCACGCCCGGCATCACCGGCCGATGCGGGAAGTGGCCGTTGAAGAAGGGTTCGTTCATCGTCACGTTCTTCAATGCGGTGATGCGCTTGCCTTTCTCCATGTCGAGCACACGGTCCACCAGAAGAAAGGGGTAGCGGTGCGGGAGCAGTTTGAGGATCTGGTGGATATCGAGCGTCGTCGTCATATTTTTTCTATCCTGCGTCGGCTTTTTTTTCCAACGCCTTGAGCCGGTCGCGCAGACCGTGCAGTTGCTTCAGCGTGGCAGCGTTCTTTTCCCAGGCGGCATTGTCGTCGATGGGGAACATACCCGTGTACTGGCCGGGCTTGAGGATCGACCGTGTCACGACCGTGGCCGCCGAGATGTGGACACCATCTGCCAAGGTCAGATGACCCAACACGATCGCACCGCCACCGACCGTGCAGTGCGCACCGATGACGGCACTGCCCGCCACACCGACGCAACCCGCCATCGCGGTGTGCTTGCCGATGCGTACGTTGTGGCCGATCTGGATCAGGTTGTCGAGCTTCACGCCGTCTTCGATGACGGTGTCTTCGAGCGCGCCGCGGTCGATGCAGGTGTTGGCGCCGATCTCCACGTCGTCGCCGATGCGCACGGCACCGAGCTGCTCGATCTTCACCCATGCGCCTTCGTGTGGTGCCAGCCCGAAGCCGTCGGCGCCGATCACCACGCCGGGATGCAGCAGGCAGCGCGCGCCGATCTGGCAGTCTTCGCTCACGGTGACGCGCGACTTGAGGACCGTGGCAGCACCGATGCGGGCGCCGCGCTCGACGACGCAGAGGGCACCGATCGATGCACTCGGGTCCACCTCGGCATCCGGATGGACCACCGCACTCGGATGCACACGCACGCCCTCGGGCCGCGCATGCGAGGCCTTCCACAACTGCGTCAGCCGCGCGAAGTATAGGTATGGGTCAGGCGTCACGATGAACGCGCCGCGGGCAGCCGCTGCTTCGCGCATGGCGGGCGACACGATGACGCACGCGGCCTGTGAAGCGGCAAGCTCCTTGCGGTACTTGGGATGGCTCAGAAAGGAGAGCGCGTCGGCGGGCGCCGTCTGCAGGGGCGCCAGTCGCTCGATCATCGCATCGCGCTCACCGTTCAGCTCGCCCCCCAGGGCATCGACGATGGCTCCGAGCCGCAATGCCACGCGGGTGCGGCCTACTTGCCGCCGGTGGACGCAGGGGCAGCGGAAGAAGCAGCGTTCAGCGCCTTGATCACCTTCTCGGTGATGTCGTGCTTAGGATTGATGTAGATCGCTTCCTGCAGGATGGCGTCGTACTTCTCGGCTTCGGCCACCTGCTTGACCACGCGGTTGGCGCGGTCGTACACCTGCTGCAGCTCTTCGTTCTTGCGCGCGTTGAGGTCTTCCTGGAACTCGCGACGCTTGCGTTGGAATTCGCGGTCCTGGTCGACCAGGCCTCGCTGGCGCTGGGCGCGTTGTGCCTCGGGCAGCGTGGGCGCTTCGCGCTCGAACTTTTCCGACGCGGCCTTGAGCGTCTCGCCCTGCGCAGTGAGGTCGCGCTCACGCTTCAGGAATTCCGACTCCAGCTTGGCCTGTGCGGCCTTGGCCGGCTGTGCTTCGCGCAACACGCGGTCTGGATTGACGAAGCCGATGCGGAAGCTCTCCTGCGCCTGTGCAGGCACGGCAAACAATGCGACCGAGGAGAGCAACAGCGCGCCGGCGACGCGGTACGGGTGATTCATCAGAAGGAGGTACCGATCTGGAATTGGAAGCTCTGCATTCTATCCTTGTAGATGCCGGCGGCCGTGTCCTCTTCCTTCTGGGAACGTACCGGCTTCGCGTATGCGACGCGCAGCGGCCCCAGCGGCGAAATCCAGCTGATGCCCAGGCCGACGGAGGCGCGGATCTTCTTCTGCGCCGCCCACTGCGCATCGGTCTGCGTGCTGCGATCGCTGAACACATTGCCGGCGTCGAAGAACCCGTAGAGGCGCAGGGTGCGGTCATTGCCGGCGCCTGGAAATGGTGTGCTCAATTCCGCATTGAAGATCGCCTTCTTCGTACCACCCAACGCTGCTTCGGTGACCGCGTCGCGCGGCCCGAGCGAATTCTGTTCGAAGCCGCGGATCGAGCCCAGGCCACCGGCGTAGAAGTTCTTGAAGATGGGGTATGTGCTGCCGCCGAGCGCCTTGGCGTAGCCCACCTCGCCATTGAGGGCCAGCGTGTACTGCTTGCTGAGCGGGAAGTACTGCTGGACCTGGTAACTGCTCTTCAGGTATTTCAGATCGCCGCCGGCGCCCCACTCCACGTTGGCACGCTGCAAGCGGCCCTTCGTCGGCACCAGCGCGCTGTCGCGGTCGTCGCGCGCCCAGCCGATCGTCACCGGAATGCCCCATTTGCTGTCGTCGGAGCACCCCGTGATGGTCTGCGACGCTGCGTCGAACTGGCAGTTGAAATAATCGCGGTAAGCCTGCGGCACGGCCCCTGCCACGTTCGAACCCGGCTGGAAGTTAAACCGCTCTAGGCCCGCGCCGAAGAACACGGTGTCGACTTCGCTGAACGGCACGCCGAACTTGACGCTGCCGCCCTCGCTGACCAGCTTGTAGTCGCCGTCGCTGTTGTAGTAAGGGCGGGTGGTCTGGTGGAACAGGCTGAAGGTGCGAGAGATGCCGTCCGACGTGAAGTACGGGTCGGTTGCGGTCAGCGAGATCGTGCGGTAGTACTTGCTGGTGTTGACCTGTATGCCCAGGAAGTTGCCCGAGCCGAACACGTTTTCCTGCGAGATGCCGAAGGTCAATGAGACCTTTTCCGAGCTGGAGAAGCCCGCACCCAACTGCAGCGAACCGGTCGGCTTCTCGGCCACGACGACCGTCAGGTCAACCTGGTCGGGCGAACCCGCCACTTCCTGCGTTTCGACATTCACATCGGTGAAAAAGCCCAGGCGGTCGACACGGTCGCGCGACAGCTTGATCTTGTCGCCGTCGTACCAGGAGGCTTCGTACTGGCGGAACTCGCGACGGATGACTGCGTCGCGGGTCTTGTTGTTGCCGCCGATGCTCACGCGGCGCACATACACGCGCCGTGCGGGCTCCGCCTGCAGCGTCAGCAGCACACGGTTGTTGACGCGGTCGATCTCGGGTTGCGACTCGACCTTGGCAAAGGCGTAGCCAAAGGTGCCGAAGTAGTCGGTGAAGGCTTTGGTGGTCTCGGTCAACTGTTCGCCGTTGTAGGGCTCGCCCGGCTTGATCGTCACCAGCGACTTGAACTCTTCCTCGCGCCCCAGGTAGTTGCCCTGCAGCTTGACCCCGGACACGACGAACTTCTCACCCTCGGTGATGTTGACGGTGACCGTCAGATCCTGGCGATCGGGCGAGATCGCGACCTGGGTCGAGTCGATGCGGAACTCGAGGTAGCCACGGGTCAGGTAGTACGAACGCAGCGACTCGAGGTCGGCGTTCAGCTTGGCACGCGAGTACTGATTCGACTTCGTGTACCAGCTCATCCAGCCACCGCTGTCCTGGTCGAACAGGCTCAGCAGCGTCGATTCGCTGAACGCCTTGCTGCCCACCACGCGCACCTCGCGGATCCGTGCCGACTCGCCCTCGGTCACGGTGAAGGTCAGGTTGACCCGATTGCGCTCGATTGGGGTGACCGTCGTCACCACCTCGGCGTTGTACAGACTGCGGCTCACGTACTGGCGCTTGAGCTCCTGCTCGGCGCGATCGGCCAGCGCCTTGTCGTACGGCCGGCCATCGGCCAGGCCCACCTCGCGCAGCGCCTTCTGCAGCGCCGCCTTGTCGAACTCCTTGGCGCCGACGAAGTCGACATCGGCCACCGTCGGACGCTCTTCCACGATCACCACCAGCACATTGCCGCTGACGTCCAGCCGCACGTCCTTGAACAGGCCCAGCTCGAACAGCGCACGGATCGCGGCCGAGCCGCGTTCGTCGTTGTAGGTGTCGCCCACCCGCAGCGGCAGCGAGGCGAAGATCGTCCCCGGCTCCACGCGCTGCAGGCCTTCGACCCGGATGTCCCGAACGGTGAAGGGATCGATGGCCCAGGCCGCCGTGGCGGCGAGCGTGCTGGCGATGAGCGCGGCCACGCTGCGCAGACGGAAGCGACTGTTTGAAGTGTTCATGAGTGAGTTGCTCCGGCGCACGAAGGGCCGGCGAGAGTTAACCAAAGAGCCCGAAGAGTCGGTTGACGTCGTTGAAGAGTGCGATGGACATCATCACCAGCAACAACGCCACCCCGCCGCGCTGAAGCCGTTCCATCCATGCATCCGAGACACTTCTACCGGTCAGGCCCTCCCAAAGATAATACATCAGGTGCCCCCCATCGAGGACCGGCAGCGGCATGAGGTTCAACACCCCCAGGCTCACGCTGATGAGGGCCAGAAACACCAAGTACTGGGTGAAGCCCAGGCTCGCGGACTTGCCGGCATAGTCGGCAATCGTGAGCGGCCCGCTCAGGTTCTTGAGCGACGCTTCGCCGATGACCATCTTGGCCATCATCCGGACGGTAAGTGCCGAAACCTCCCAGGTCCGGACGACGCCGCGCCAGAGCCCTTCGATCGGCCCCTGGCGCACCGTCAGCATGGCCGGCGGTGCACCGACATACGCGGCGATGCGGCCGACCTTGGCGCCGTTGTCGTCGCGCAGCTCGGGCGTGACCTCGACCGTCATTTCCTGGCCCGCACGAACAATCTGCCAAGGCTGCGTGCGCGGCTGCGCACCATCGACGGACGCGCGGATGAGTTCGCGCAATTGCTGGCCATCGACCACCGGCGTCGCACCGACCGCACGCACCAGATCGCCGGGTTGCAGTCCTGCCCGTTCCGCTGCACCGCCCGCCACAAGTTCACCGAGTTCCGGGCGCGTCAGCGGCGCGACCACGCCGATCCGGCGGAACAGCTGCGCGTCGGCGTCCTTGGCCTCGATCCGGCTGAGCGGCAGCACGAGGGTGCGCGCCGGCTGCCCGTTCTCGGCGGCCACTTCGAGCGTGAGGTCGCGGCCGTCGAGCGCACCGCGCGTCATGCGCCAACGCAGATCGTCGAAGGACTCCACCGGCGCGAGCGTGCCGTCGAAGCCGGCGCGCGCGATCCGCTCGCCACCGCGCAGGCCCGCCTGCTCTGCCAGTGATGCGGCCACCGGCCGGCCGAGCACGGCGGCCGGCTCCTGCACGCCGATCCAGTTGACGACGGTGTAGAGCGCCACCGCCAGCAAGAGATTGGCGATCGGTCCGGCCGCGACGATGGCGGCCCTGGCGCGAAGTGGCTGCGTGTTGAAGGCGCGATGACGCTCCTCCGGCGGCACCGGGCCCTCGCGCTCGTCGAGCATCCGGACATAGCCGCCGAGGGGAAAGGCGCCGATCACGAATTCGGTGCTCTGTCCGTGGCGCGGCCGCTTGGGCTGCCAACGGTACAGCGCGGGGCCGAAGCCGACCGAAAAGCGCAGCACCTTCACGCCGCAGGCCACCGCCACCCGGTAGTGACCGTACTCGTGCACCGCGATCAGCACGCCGAGCGCGACGATGAAGGCAAGGACCGTGAGCATGGGGAACTCCCTGGTGTGAGGGTGGAGGAAAGCGAACGTCCGGCCCGTCAGGCCGCGAAGCGCATGGCCGCCGCATTGGCTGCCGCACGCGCCGCCGCGTCGAGCGCCAGGAGGTCGGCCAGCGATGCAGGCTTCGAGGGCGCCACCGCCTCCAAAGTTTCCATGTTGACCGCATGAATGCGGTCGAAGCGCAGTCGCCGGTCGAGAAAAGCCTCGACGGCCACCTCGTTGGCGGCGTTCAGCACGGCCGTCGTTCCGGGTGTGGCGCGCAGGGCATGCCAGGCGAGCGACAGGCCCGGAAACAGCGCGTCGTCGGGCGCATCGAAGGTCAGCGCGCCCATCGCGCGGAAGTCGAGCCGGGCGGCGCCACTTTCCAGGCGCTCGGGCCAGGCCAGCCCGACGACGATCGGCACGCGCATGTCCGGAGTGCCGAGTTGCGCGATGACCGATGCATCAGTGAACTGCACCATCGAATGCACGACGCTCTGAGGATGGATCACGACCTCGATCTGCTCGGGTGCGACGCCGAACAGATGGCGCGCTTCGATCACCTCGAGCGCCTTGTTCATCATCGTCGCGGAGTCCACCGAAATCTTGCGCCCCATGCGCCAGTTCGGGTGGGCGCAGGCCTGCTCCGGCGTTACGCTGGCCAGCGTGCCCGCCTCGCGGGTGCGGAACGGCCCACCCGATGCGGTGAGGATGATCTTGTCGATGCGCCGCGCCCAGGTAGACGGATCCTCCGGCAGCGACTGGAAGATCGCCGAGTGCTCGCTGTCGATCGGCAGCAGCGTGGCGCCGCCGTGGCGCACGGTATCCATAAACAGCTCGCCCCCGACCACCAGGGCTTCCTTGTTCGCCAGCAGAAGCCGCTTGCCCGCACGCGCCGCCGCCAGGCAGGGCCCGAGGCCGGCGGCACCGACAATCGCCGCCATCACGCTGTCGACCTCGTCGTGCGAGGCAATGGTCTCCAGCGCGCCCTGCCCTTGCAGGACGCGGGTCGGCAGGCCGTTGTCGCGGAGCAGCGCCGCGAGGCGCTCGGCATGCGGCGCACTGGCCATGACCGCGAAGCGCGGCGAGAAACGGGCGCATTGCGCCAGCATCTCGTCGACCTTCGTGGCCGCCGACAAGGCGAAGACTTCGAATCGCTCGGGGTGACGCGCCATGACGTCGAGCGTGCTGACGCCGACCGAGCCGGTCGAGCCGAGCACGGTGACACGCTGTCGTGCCGGCCCGTTCACAGCGACGCCAACATCATCGCGATCGGCAACGTGGACAGCAGGGCATCCACCCGATCGAGCACGCCGCCGTGCCCCGGCAGCAGGTTGCTGCTGTCCTTGGCGCCGGCACTGCGCTTGACCAGCGACTCGACCAGATCGCCGACCACGCTCATCGCGGCCAGGAACAGCACGCCGATCAGGAGCAGCCACCAGCCGCGCGCGGCCAGTCGCGTGTAGAGACTCGCGACGCTGGCTTGCGCCGACGCATCGACCCAGACCCAGGCCAGTGCCAGAACCAGCACCCCGACCATGCCGCCCCACACGCCTTCCCAGCTCTTGCCGGGACTGATCGACGGCGCAAGCTTGTTGCGCGTGAACCGCAGACCGAAGCGCCGCCCGGAGAAATAGGCAAAGACGTCCGCCACCCAGACGAGGACCAGCAGCGACAGCAGGAAATTGATGCCCCAGGTGCGTGCCTGCACTGCCGCGAGCCAGGCCACCCAGAGCGCCAGCAGGCCTCCGACGAGCCGGACGGCCCGCGGGATGCGGGGCCACCCGGGCACAGCACCGCGCAGCAGCCATGCGCCGCCGAGCACCCATGCCGCACTGGCCGCCAGCCAGATGCCCATCAGGCGCTGTTCCAACAGGCCCAACCACCAGGACAGGGCACACAAGAGCACCATCTCGATGCCGAGGAAGACCGACATCCGCGGCCCGTAGCCGTTGAGCCGGCCCCATTCCCAGGCGGCAGCACCGATCATCACCAGCATCACGCAGGCAAAGGGTGCGGGAGACGGGTAGAACAGCGCCGGCAGCAGGATCGCCAACAGCACGAGCGCGGTGATGATTCGTTGCTTGAGCATCAGGCGATCTGCCGATCGGTGGGAGATCCGTTCAGCTGCGCGGAGGTCTTGCCGAAGCGCCGCTCACGGTTCTGAAAGGCGGCGATCGCTTCGTCGAGCGCCTTCTCGTCGAACTCCGGCCACAGCTTGTCGCTGAAGAAGAGTTCGGCGTAGGCACTCTGCCACAGGAGAAAGTTCGACAGCCGCTGCTCGCCGCCGGTGCGGATAAAGAGATCGGGGTCAGGTACATGGGCCAGCGCCATGGCGCGGTCGAGACTCGCCTCCGTCAGGGGTTCGCCTCGCCGCGCGAGGTCGGCCGCCGCACGTGCGATATCCCACCGGCCACCGTAGTTGAAGCACACATTGAGCACCAGCCGATGGTTCTGCGCGGTGGCCCCCTCGGCCTGCACCAGGGCACCCACCATCTTCTCGGACAAGCCGCCCCGTTCGCCCACGAAGTGCAATTGAACGCCGTCTTCCTTGAGTTTCGGAACCTCGCGAGCCAGGGCGCCGACCATCAGATCCATGAGGCCCGTCACCTCTTCGACCGGGCGGTTCCAGTTCTCCGAAGAAAAGGCAAACACCGTCAGCACGCCGACACCCCGGTCAGCGCAGGCTTTGACACAACGCCGGAGCGATTCGACGCCCTGCTTGTGCCCGGCCACGCGCGGCAAAAAGCGCCGCGTCGCCCAGCGACCGTTGCCATCCATCACGATGGCAATGTGTTGAGGCACCGCGGGCGATGCGCTCATCAGACCGCCATGATCTCGGCTTCTTTGGCCGCCACCAGCCGGTCGATCTCGGTGATGTGCCGGTCGGTGACCTTCTGGATCTCGGCCTCGGCGCGCTTCTGATCGTCTTCCGAGGCCAGCTTGTCTTTCACGAGCTTCTTGACTGCTTCGTTGGCGTCGCGCCGCAGGTTGCGCGTGGCGATCTTGGCGCTCTCACCTTCGTTGCGGACCAGCTTGGTCATTTCCTTGCGACGCTCTTCGCTCATGGCGGGCAACGGCACACGGATGAGTTCGCCCATCGACGCCGGATTCAGGCCCAGATCGCTCTCGCGGATGGCCTTCTCGATCTTGGCCCCCATGCCCTTCTCCCAAGGCTGGACGCTGATGGTGCGCGAGTCGAGCACCGACACGTTGGCCACCTGGCCGAGCGGCACCGACGAGCCGTAGTAGTCGACGTGGATCGAATCCAGCAGCGCCGGGTTGGCGCGGCCGGTGCGGATCTTGGTGAGATTGTTCTGGAAGGCGGCGATCGACTGGTTCATCTTCACGTCGGTCGCACTGCGGATGTCTGCAATGGTCATTTCAAGGTCTCCTCAAGCGTGCACCAGGGTGCCTTCGTCTTCGCCCATCACGACCCGCTTGAGCGCGCCATTCTTGAAGATCGAAAACACCTTGATCGGCAGCTTCTGGTCGCGGCACAGCGCGAAGGCGGTCGCGTCCATGATGCCGAGATTTTGCGCGATGGCTTCGTCGAAGCTCAACGACGCATAACGGGTCGCACTCGGGTCCTTCTTCGGGTCGGCGGTATAGACACCGTCGACCTTGGTGGCCTTGAGCACGAGCTCGGCGCCGATCTCTGCGCCACGCAACGCAGCGGCGGTATCGGTCGTGAAGAACGGGTTGCCGGTCCCGGCGGCGAAGATAACGACCTTGCCCTCTTCCAGGTACTGCAAGGCCTTCGGGCGGACATAGGGCTCGACCACCTGCTCGATGGCGATGGCCGACATCACGCGGGCGATCAGGCCCTGCTTGTCCATGGCGTCGGCGAGCGCCAGCGCGTTCATCACCGTCGCCAGCATACCCATGTAGTCGGCGGTGGCGCGGTCCATGCCGACCGAACCGCCTGCGACGCCGCGGAAGATGTTGCCGCCGCCGATGACGACGGCCACCTGCACGCCCATGTTCACCACCTCGGCCACCTCCTGCACCATCCGGACGATGGTCGCGCGGTTGATGCCGAAGGCGTCGTCGCCCATCAGCGCCTCACCCGACAGCTTCAACAAGATTCGCTTGTGGGCTGGGCGGGCATCGGGCATGGGCAATTCCTTCAAGTGGTGAGCGGGGCGAGTGTAAGACGTGGCGGTCGAAAATCGACGGCGCGGAGACCCCGCGCCGTCGTAGGCGGAAAGACTCAGGCAGCAGCCTTGGCTGCAGCGACCTGGGCCGCCACCTCGGCGGCGAAGTCGTCGACCTTCTTCTCGATGCCTTCACCGACGACGTAGAGCGTAAAGCCCTTGATCGAGGTGTTCACGGCCTTGAGCATCTGCTCGACCGTCTGTTTGTCGTTCTTGACGAAGGGCTGGTTGTGCAGCGAAACCTCCTTGAGGTACTTCTGCACGCCGCCTTCGATGCGCTTGGCGACGATGTCGGCTGGCTGGGGCTTCTTGCCTTCGGCTTCGGCCGTCTTGCGGTCTTCCTCGGCCTTGCCGGCGGCAACCGCACGTTCCTTCTCGATCAGATCGGCGGGCACGTCGGTGCTGGAGATCGCGACCGGCTTCATGGCGGCGATGTGCATGGCCACGTCCTTGGCGGCAGCGTCGTCACCCTCGAATTCCACCATCACGCCGATACGCGTGCCGTGCAGGTACGACGCCAGCTTGCCATTGCCACCGAAACGCTTGAAGCGGCGAAAGCTCATGTTTTCGCCGATCTTGCCGATCAGGCCCTTGCGCACATCTTCGAGCGTCGGACCGAAGCCGTCCTGCTCGTACGGGAGCGCGCCCAGGGCGGCGATGTCGGCCGGGTTGTTCTTGGCGACCAGCATCGCAGCGGCGTTGGCCAGCGCGAGGAAGCTGTCGTTCTTGGTGACGAAGTCGGTTTCGCAGTTGATCTCGATCATGCCGCCAGCTTCGCCGTCGACGAAGGCCGTGACCACGCCTTCGGCGGTGATGCGGCCCGAGGCCTTGCCGGCCTTGTTGCCGAGCTTGATGCGCAGCAGCTCTTCGGCCTTTTCCATGTTGCCTTCGGCTTCCGTCAGAGCCTTCTTGCATTCCATCATCGGCGCGTCGGTCTTTGCGCGCAGTTCGCCCACCATGCTTGCGGTGATTGCAGCCATTGTTCGTTCTCCGTATTCAAAAATCAGATCAAAAAAAGGGGCCACGAAGCCCCTTCTTCCAGGCTCGCGTGAAAGCGATCAGGCGGAAGCGCCCTCTTCGACTTCCACGAATTCGTCGCTGCCGGCTTCCTGCACCGCCTTGACCACGTCGTTGCCCGCGTTGTTGCGGCCTTCGATGATCGCGTCGGCGATGCCGCGGGCGTACAGCGTGACGGCCTTCGACGAGTCGTCGTTACCGGGGATCACGTAGTCGATGCCTTCGGGCGAATGGTTGGAGTCCACCACGCCGATCAGCGGAATGCCCAGCTTCTTGGCTTCGGCCACAGCGATCTTGTGGAAGCCCACGTCGATCACGAAGATGGCGTCGGGCAGCGCGGTCATGTCCTGGATGCCGCCGATGTCTTTTTCGAGCTTCGCGATTTCGCGCGAGAAGGTCAGTTGCTCCTTCTTGCTCAGCGAATCAAGGCCGGCTTCCTGCTGAGCCTTCATTTCCTTCAGACGCTTGATCGAGGTCTTGACGGTCTTGAAGTTGGTCAGCATGCCGCCGAGCCAGCGGGTGTCGACGAAAGGCACGCCGGCGCGACGAGCTTCGGCCGCAACGATTTCACGGGCCTGGCGCTTGGTGCCGACCATCATGATCGTGCCGCGGTTGGCGGTGAGTTGCTTGGCGTACTTCATCGCATCCTGGAACATCGGAAGCGATTTTTCCAGGTTGATGATGTGAATCTTGTTGCGATGGCCGAAGATGAACGGGGCCATCTTGGGGTTCCAGAAGCGCGTTTGGTGACCGAAGTGGACACCGGCTTCCAGCATTTCGCGCATGGTCGTCGACATAGGAATAACTCCAAAGGTTGGGTCTAAAATCCAGCCCGTTTTGCGGCTTCTGCTTGAGAGGCGCGCAACACCTTGCGTGGGCTGGTTTGCGGATATGTCTCGCGCTGCAGGATCCTGCTCGGCGAAACCCAAAGAGTATAGCACGCGTGCCCCCTCTCCCACCTCCTTCCCCTCTCCTCCCCACCATGCGCGCCGACCTTCACGCCACCCGCCTCGCCTTGCAGGCCGGCACCCGCACAGCGCGCACCGAAATCGAGCAGGCGATCGCCGCAGCAGAGGCGCCGGCGAACCGGCACACCTTCACCCGAACCCTGTTCGACGACGCGCGGCGCGAAGCCGTTTCGGCCGACCCCAGCCAGCCCTTGGCGGGGCTCGCGTTCTCTGTCAAGGACCTGTTCGATGTGGTCGGCCAGCCCACGCCCGCCGGATCGATCGTTCTGGCCCACGCACCGGCGGCAGTGGCGGATGCGCCTGCGGTCGCCCGGCTGCGCGCTGCGGGCGGTGCCCTGATCGGCCGCACGAACATGACGGAGTTCGCCTTTTCCGGTGTCGGGGTGAACCCGCACCACGGCACGCCCGCCAACGCCGCCGACCCGGCCACGCCGCGCATTCCGGGTGGGTCGTCGTCCGGTGCCGCGGTGTCCGTTGCCACCGGCGCCGCATTCATCGGCCTGGGGTCGGACACCGGCGGGTCGATCCGCATCCCCGCCGCGCTCAACGGCATCGTCGGCTTCAAGAGCACCGCGCGCCTGGTGCCGGCAGATGGCGCCGTGCCGCTGTCGACCACGCTCGACACCGTCTGCGCCATGACGCGCTCGGTACGGGATGCCGTCACCGCGCACGAACTGCTCGCAGCGCGGCGCATCGCCCTGGCCGACAAGCCGCTCGCGGGCTACCGCCTGGCCGTCGTCACCGATCTCTTCCTCGATGATCTCGAGCCGGCCGTGGCACGCGCCTTCGATGCGGCGCTCGCCCGCCTCACATCGGCGGGAGCCCGAATCGAGCGGATCGGCCTGGCGCCGCTGGCCGACCTGCCCGGCATCAACGCCACCGGCGGCTTTTCCGCCGCTGAAGCCTACGCCTGGCATCGCCTGCTCCTGGAGCGCAGCGGCGCCGGCTACGACCCGCGGGTGGCGCAACGCATCGTTCGCGGCGCGACCATGAAGGCCTGGGAATACCTCGAGCTGGGGAAGGCCCGCCGCGCCTGGATCGGAGCCATGGAAGCCGCGTTGCAGGGCTGCGACGCGGTGCTGTCGCCGACCCTGCCGATGACCGCGCCGACGATCGCCAGCGTGGCACCGGGCGAGGCGCGCGACGCCGAATTCTTCCGCGTCAACGGGCTGCTGCTGCGCAATCCGTCGGTGGTCAACATGCTGGACGGCTGCGCCCTGTCGCTTCCCTGCCAATCGCCCGGCGACGCACCGGTCGGTCTGATGCTGTGGCACGGCGCCCTGCACGACGACACCGTGCTCGCCCTGGCCGTCCAGGTGGAGCGCGCGCTGCAACAATAGCGGCCTGCGTTGCGGCTGCGCCCTGCGGCCGACGCCATTCCTTCACCGAAGATTCAATGAAAATCGCGATCGTGGGCGCTGGCATCATCGGCGTCACCACCGCCTGGGAGCTGGCCAGCGACGGCCATGAAGTGGCCGTCTTCGAGCGCCGCGGCGCCGCCGCCGAAGAATCGAGCTTTGCCAATGCCGGCGTTGTGGCGCCCGGCTATGTGACGCCCTGGGCCGCGCCCGGCATGCGGCTGAAGGTGCTGCGCTCCCTGCTGTCGACCCATGGCGCGATCAAGGTGCGCTGGCCGCTCGCGGCGCGCGATCTGCGCTGGATGAACCAGTGGCAGCGCGCCTGCAAGCTCGAGACCTACCTGGCGAACCGTGCCCGCATGCAGCGCCTGGCGTTCTACAGCCGCACCCGGCTGCACGAGATCAGCGAGGCGCGCGAACTCAGCTATGAGCGCAGCGACGGCTACCTGGTGCTGCTGCGCTCCAAGCGCGAGCGCAAGCTGGTGCAGCCCGGCCTCGAGGTGCTGCGCACGGCCGGCAGCGTGTTTCGCGAAATCGATGCCGACGAGGCGCGCAAGATCGAGCCCGCGCTCAGTACCGACACCGAGCTGGCCGGCGCCATCCACCTGCCGGACGACGAGGTCGCCAACTGCCGCCAGTTCGCACTGCTCCTCAAGCGCGAGGCCGAGAACCTGGGCGCGCAGTTTCACTTCAACTGCGACATCGCGCCGCTGAGCCGAGCGGCGCCCCGCTCGGTGGCGCTGGCCGCCGGCTCCGACGCGATCCCCTACGATGCCGTGGTGGTGTGCGCCGGCGTCGGTTCGGCCGCGCTGCTGCGTCCGCTGGGCATCCGCATGCCGCTGGCGCCGGTGTACGGCCATTCGGTCACCGCGCACATCCGCGAGCCGCTCAACGCGCCGCGCAGTGCGGTGATGGACGAGCGCTACAAGGTGGCCATCTCGCGCATGGGTCTGCGGGTTCGCGTGGCTGGCAGCGCCGAAATCGGCGGCGTCGCCGACCGCATGAACCCGAGCGCGCTGCAGACGCTCTACAAGGTTCTGCACGACTGGTTTCCGGGTGCGGCGACGCTGCAGTCCGGCGTGCAGCAGTGGAAAGGTGCGCGGCCCATGCTTCCGGATGGCCCGCCCGTCATCGGCCCGAGCGGCGTGCCCGGCGTCTGGCTCAACCTCGGGCACGGCTCGAGCGGCTGGGCGCTGTCCTGCGGCAGCGCCCGGGTGCTGGCGGACCTGGTCGGCGGCCGCGACGCCGGCATCGATCTCGAAGGCTTGGGGCTCGAGCGACTGCTCTGACGCGCAATGCTGCGCAGTGCCGCCGCACAATGAGCGCCATGCAACGCATCACCGCGAACGCCGCAGCGCCGCTCTTCGACATCGCGGCGACGCGCCGCATCGAACTGGCGGCCGCGGCCGCGCTGCCGCCCCACACTCTGATGCAGCGCGCTGGCCGCGCGGTCGCACGGCTGGCGATGGCGCTGACGCCGGACGCGCGCACGGTCTGGATCGCCTGCGGTCCCGGCAACAACGGCGGCGACGGCTTCGAGGCGGCAGCCGAGCTTCGACGCCACGGCTTCGAGGTGGTGGTCAGCGCGCTGCGCGAGGTGGGCCACCTGCCGCCCGACGCGCGTGCGTCGCTTGTCCGCGCCCGCGCTGCCGGCGTGGTGTTCGCCAAGGCGCCGCCCGCATGCTTCGACCTGGCGATTGATGCGCTGCTGGGCATCGGGGCCCGGCGCGCACCCGAGGGAACGATGGCCGACTGGCTGGCCCGGATGCACGCCGGTCCGGCACCGGTGCTCAGCATCGACGTGCCGTCGGGGCTCGATGCCGACACCGGCACCCGGTCCTTCATGCCCTCGCTCGGCGCGCCGCGCTTTTGCCTGACGCTTCTCACGCGCAAGCCGGGCCTTTTCACGGGCCACGGCCGCGATGCCGCCGGCGAACTGTGGTTCGATGACCTGGGCTGCGCGCCGGGCAACGAGACTGCGTCGGCCGGGCTCAATCCTCGACCGGCGCCTCCGATCCGCGCCCACGCCAGCCACAAGGGCAGCTTCGGCGATGTCGCGGTGGTGGGCGGCGCGGCGGGCATGGCAGGCGCCGCGCTGCTGGCCGCGTCGGCTGCACTGCACGCGGGCGCCGGCCGCGTCTATGTGGCACCGCTCGACGCTGCCGCGGCCATGCTCGACGTGCAGCAGCCGGAGCTGATGTTCCGCGCCCTGCCCGCGCTCGACATGGCAACGCTGACCGTGGTCTGCGGCTGTGGCGGCGGCGCGGCGGTACAGGCCGTCCTGCCGCGGGTGCTCTCGACGGCGGGCGCGCTCGTGCTCGATGCCGATGCGCTCAACGGCCTGGCACGGGACGCCTCCCTGAAGTCATTGACGTCGCAGCGCAGCACGCGCGCATGGCGCACCGTGCTGACGCCGCATCCGCTGGAGGCGGCGCGCCTGCTCGAAAGCACCACCGCGCTTGTCCAGGCCGATCGGCTCGGCGCGGCACGCCGTCTGGCAGACGCCTTCGGCTGCACCGTGGTGCTCAAGGGGTCCGGCACGGTGATCGCCGCGCCAGGCGAGACACCCCGCATCAACGCCACCGGCAACGCCCGCTTGGCCACCGCCGGCACTGGCGACGTGCTTGCCGGCATGGTGAGCGCCGCGCTCGCTGCGGGGCTGAGCGCCTTCGACGCGGCCTGCGAGGCCGTGTGGCGCCACGGCGACCTGGCCGACCGGTGGCCGGTCGCGCAGCCGCTCACGGCCGGCGCGCTGGCGAGCGGCCGGACGCCGCTCGCCTGAGCGTCGTCAGCCGCGCCCGACGAAGGGCATCTTGGTGGCCATGATGGTGTGGAACAGCACGTTGGCTTCCAGCGGCAGGTTGGCCATGTAGAGCACCGACTGGCCGACGATCTTGACGTCGATCAGCGGCTCGATTGCCAGCTCTCCGCTGGCCTGCGGTACGCCCTTGGCCATGCGCGCCGCCAGCTCGGTCATCGCATTACCCACATCGACCTGGCCCACCGCGATGTCGTACTTGCGGCCGTCGAGCGAAGCGGTCTTGGTCAGGCCCTTCACCGCGTGCTTGGTGGCCGTGTAAGCGATCGAGTTGGGCCGCGGCGTCGTCGCCGAGATGGAGCCGTTGTTGATGATGCGGCCGCCCCGCGGCGTCTGCGCCTTCATCACCCGGAAGGCCTGCTGGATGCAGAAGAACATGCCGGTGAGGTTGATGTCCACCACGCCCTGCCACTGGGCGGGTGTCCAGTCCTCGAAAGGCCCGGGCGGATTGCCGACGCCCGCGTTATTGAACAGCAGGTCGACCCGGCCGAAGCGCTCGACCGCGGCGGCGAACAGCGCCTCGACGGAGACAGCGTTCGCGACGTCGGTCGGCACGGCGAAGGCGCGCGCCGCGGCACCGGACTCGTCGGCCACCTCCGCCAGCGGCTCTGGCCGCCGGCCGGCCAGTGCCACGTTCCAGCCGTCGGCCAGCAGTGCCAGGGCGGCCGCGCGGCCGATGCCCGTGCCGGCGCCGGTCACGATGGCGGTGCGGGGTGCAGTGTTCTGTGTCATGGGTTCATGTCTCCTCGGTCCACGTTATCCACGGCGGGGCTTGCGCCCCTTCATCTTGTTGGCGGCCTTCTTCACCGCCGATTTGAAGGCCTGCATTGCAGACTGCGGACCGTCGGCCCGCTCCAGCGGCACCACGACCTCGGCGCTCTTCCCGCCGCGCGCACTGCGCTTGGCCGAGGCCTTCTGCGGCACGCCACCCGAGGCCACGCCCTTGTCTTTCATGGCGCGCGCCGTGAGCTCCTCGCCTTCGCGCACCAGGCGGAAGTCGATCTTGCGGCCGTCCAGGTCGACGCGGCTGACCTGCACCCGGACCCGCGTGCCGATGGCGTAGCGGATGCCGGTGCGCTCACCGCGCAGTTCCTGGCGCATCTCGTCGAACTTGAAGTACTCGCCGCCCAGTTCGGTGATGTGGACCAGGCCCTCGACGTACATGGCATCGAGCGTGACGAAGATGCCGAAGGTCGTGGCCGAACTGACCACCCCGCCGTATTCCTCGCCCAGGTGCTCGCGCATGTACTTGCACTTGAGCCAGGCCTCGACGTCGCGGCTGGCTTCGTCGGCGCGCCGTTCGTTGGCGCTGCAATGCAGGCCGGCGGCTTCCCAGGCCAGTGTTTCCTTGGTGGGCGCGACGACCGCTTTCTGCGGCTTGTTCGTCGGCACCTTCACGCGCGAGGCCAGCCGCTTGGCCAGCTTGGCATGCGCCTCGCCCGGCGTCGGCAGCATCGGCAGCGTGTACTTGTGCTTGTTGAGGATTGCCTTGATCACACGATGCACCAGCAAATCCGGATAGCGCCGGATCGGGCTGGTGAAGTGCGTGTAGGCCTCGTAGGCCAGACCGAAGTGGCCGCTGTTGATCGGCGTGTAGATCGCCTGGCTCATCGAGCGCAACAGCATCGTGTGGATCTGCTGCGCGTCGGGGCGTTCCTTGGTCGCTTCGGCAATCGCCTGGAACTCGCCCGGCTTCGGATCGTCGGTGATCGACAGGCCCACGCCCATCGCCTTGAGGTAGCCGCGCAGGACCTCCTTCTTCTCGGTGGTCGGACCTTCGTGCACGCGGAAGAGGCCCGGGTGCTTGCTGCCGGCAATGAAGTCGGCGCTGCACACGTTGGCCGCAAGCATCGCTTCTTCGATGATCTTGTGCGCTTCGTTGCGGGTGCGCGGCACGATCTTCTCGATGCGGCCCGCGTCGTCGCAGACGATCTGCGTTTCGGTAGTTTCGAAGTCGACCGCGCCACGCTTGGCGCGCTGCTTGAGCAGCGCCTTGTAGACGTCGGACAGGTTCAGCAGGTCCTTGACGCGGTCCTTGCGCTTGGCCGCCTCGGGGCCGCGCGTGTTGCCGAGGATCGCTGCCACTTCGGTGTACGTGAAGCGCGCATGGCTGAACATCACAGCCGGGTAGAACTGGTAGGCGTAGACCTCGCCGTCGGCCGCGACCAGCATGTCGCACACCATGCACAGCCGCTCGACCTCGGGATTCAGCGAGCACAGGCCGTTCGAAAGCTTCTCGGGCAGCATCGGAATGACGCGGCGCGGAAAGTACACGCTGGTCGCGCGGTCGTAGGCATCGATGTCGATCGGCGAGCCGGTCTGCACATACGCACTGACGTCGGCAATGGCGACCAGCAGCCGCCAACCTTTACCGCGGCCCACCTTGGCAGGTTCGCAGTACACCGCATCGTCGAAGTCGCGGGCGTCTTCGCCGTCGATGGTGACGAGCGGCACGTCGGTCAGGTCGACGCGGTCCTTCTTATCCTGCGGACGCACCTTATCGGGCAGCGCCTTCGCTTCGGCGAGGCCCGCCTCGGAAAACTCGTGCGGCACACCGTACTTGCGCACCGCGATCTCGATCTCCATGCCGGGGTCGTCGATCTCGCCCAGCACTTCCTTCACGCGGCCCACGGGCTGCCCGAAGAGCGCCGGCGGCTCGGTGAGTTGCACCACGACGACCTGCCCGGTCTTCGCCGTGCCGGTCGCGCCCTTGGGGATCAGGACGTCCTGACCATAGCGCTTGTCTTCGGGCGCGACGAGCCAGACGCCGCCCTCATGCAGCAGGCGACCGATGATCGGTTGCTCGGGCCGTTCGATGATTTCGACGACGCGCCCTTCGGGTCGACCGCGTCGGTCCTGGCGCACGATGCGCGCCTTGACGCGGTCCTTGTGCAACACCGCGCGCATCTCGTTCGGGGGCAAGTAAATGTCTGCTTCGCCGTCGTCGCGTTGCACGAAGCCGTGCCCGTCGCGATGCCCTTGAACAGTTCCTTCGAGTTCGTCCAGCAGCCCGCTGGAAGTGCCATTATTTTTGATATGATCTCCTTCTTTCCTGAAATTCAAAACATGACTGCTTCTTGCAGTCGTGAAGCCCAGATGGCGGAATTGGTAGACGCACTAGTTTCAGGTACTAGCGAGTAACATCGTGGAGGTTCGAGTCCTCTTCTGGGCACCAAGTTTAAACAGACCTTTACCAGGTCATTCGATTGAAGCCACCGCGTTCCGGTGGCTTTTTTCATGCCCGCTCGGTTCGCGAGATGGACGCTCCGACCGACGCGCAGTCGCGGCTTGCCAACAATGCACGCGTCGACCCGGCCGTTCTCGCAAAAAAGCCGACGGTGCGCCGCCAAGGTGCTTTGCGATACAGCATATAATTCGAGGCTTCGCTGAAATGCGAAACATGGCTGCTTCGGCAGGCATGAAGCCCAGATGGCGGAATTGGTAGACGCACTAGTTTCAGGTACTAGCGAGTAACATCGTGGAGGTTCGAGTCCTCTTCTGGGCACCAGATTTACACTGACCTCCGCCAGGTCATCCGAATGAAGCCACCGCTCTGCGGTGGCTTTTTTCTTGGTCATTCGAAACGACATCAAATGGGCAGCGCCACCAGATCGTGCCCCTCGACGCCGACGATGCGGGCGCGCGTGAACTCACCGACCTTCAGGGTCTTGCTGATCTTCTCGGGCGGCAGCAGGCGCACCGTGCCGTCGATCTCCGGTGCGTCGGCGTAGGTCCGGCCCACCCCCCCCTTGCGGCCCATGCCCGGCGCCGAATCGACCAGCACCTGCATCGTCGCACCGACGCGGCGGCGCAGCTTCGCGATCGACACCGCCTCGGCCACTTCCATGAAACGGGCGCGGCGCGCTTCACGAACCTCCGTCGGCAGCATGCGGGGGATGTCATTGGCCGCAGCGCCCTCGACCGCGCTGTACGCGAAGCAACCGGCGCGATCGATCTCGGCTTCGCGGACGAAGTCCAGCAGGTGCTCGAACTCCTCTTCCGTCTCGCCCGGGAAGCCGGCAATGAAGGTGCTGCGAATCACCAGTTCGGGGCAGGTTTCGCGCCAGCGCGCAATCCGCTCCAGGTTTTTTTCGCCGCTGGCCGGGCGCTTCATGCGGCGCAACACATCCGGGTGGCTGTGCTGCAGTGGCACATCCAGGTAAGGAAGCACCTGGCCGCTCGCCATCAACGGGATCACCTCGTCAACGCTCGGATACGGGTAAACGTAGTGCAACCGGACCCAGGCGCCGTAGGGCTCGGCGATCTCGCCGAGCGTGCGAACCAGTTCGAGCATCCGCGTCTTGACCGGCTTGCCGTCCCAGAAGCCAGTGCGGTACTTCACGTCGACGCCGTAGGCGGAGGTGTCCTGGCTGATCACCAGCAGTTCCTTCACGCCGCCTTCGAACAGGGCCTTGGCCTCGCTCAGCACATCGCCGACCGGACGCGACACCAAGTCGCCGCGCATCGACGGAATGATGCAGAAGGTGCAGCGGTGGTTGCAGCCTTCGCTGATCTTCAGATAGGCATAGTGCCGCGGCGTCAACTTGATGCCCGCCACGCCGAAGGCGTTGGGCACCAGATCGACGAAGGGATCGTGCGGCTTAGGCAGATTGGCATGGACCGCATCCATCACTTCCTGTGTCGCATGCGGGCCGGTGACGGCCAGCACGCTGGGATGCATCTGGCGCACGAGATTGCCGCCCTCCTCGCCGGTCTTCGCGCCAAGGCAGCCGGTGACGATCACGCGACCGTTGCTGGCCAACGCTTCGCCGATGGTGTCCAGGCTCTCGCGCACCGCGTCGTCGATGAAGCCGCAGGTGTTCACGATCACCAGGTCCGCGCCTTCGAAGGTCTTGGACGTCTGGTAGCCCTCGGCGCTCAGTTGAGTCAGGATCAACTCGGAATCGGTCAGGGCCTTCGGGCAGCCCAGGCTCACGAAGCCGACCTTGGGGGCGGCCGACGTGGTGGTTCGTTCGGGGGAGGCAACTTCGCTCATTGCCCTATTGTCCCAGTTAAACCAATGTCCATCGGCGGCGAGGCCTCCACGGGGCCACGCGGCGTTGCATTTCAGCTTTCCACAGCCGCGCGCATCGCACGAAACCGACGTAGGAGCATGCCAGGGATACCGCGGAACCGGCTCCGCCGGGCCGCTGGTATCGCCCCCTCGAGGGGGAGGCGGCGACACGCAGTGCGCCGCGTCGGGGGTGGGCTCATTTCAGGGGCGCTTGATACCAAAGGCGCCCAGCACCTGCTCGGTGTTCTTCTGCATCTGCTCCTGCATCTGCACGAACATGCTCTTCGACTGCTCGACGTAGTTGCCCATCAACCCGTGCAGCATCGGAGATTGGACCGTCATGAAACGCGCCCACATCTCGGGCGTCAGTTCCTCGGCTTTCTCGGCCAGTTGCGCCTGTACCTCGGTCATGGCCTGGATGTTCTTCTCCAGGTACGGCCCCATGTACCCTTGCATCGCCTGCCCGTAGAAACGGATGATGCTGGCCAGCACCGGCTCGGTGAACATCGGTGCGCCGCCAGCCTCTTCTTCGAGAATGATCTGCAGCAGGATGCTGCGGGTGAGGTCGTCGCCCGTCTTGGCGTCGCGCACGACGAAGGGCGTGCTCTGCATCACCAGTTGCTTGACCTCGGCGAGCGTGATGTAGGTGGAGGTGTCCGTGTCGTAGAGCCTTCGGTTCGGATACTTCTTGATCACGCGCTGCACCGGCTTGGAACCGGACTTCTTGCTCTGCACTGAGGACTCCTTCACGTGTTCACGCCGATGGCGCGCGAACGATTCTAGGGAGCGGTTTTGCTGCACCGCGCCAAGGTTTACCCTGACCAGTGCATCAGCCTCAGAGTGCGGTGACGTACTCCGCGCCACAGACCTTGCAGAGGGCCGATTCGGGCCGGTCCTCGCTCTGTTCGCGGTAGTGCAGTGGGCTCTTGATGCCATTGAACACCCAGCAGCGCGGGCAATGCTCCTGGCCGGCGCTCGGCAGGTAGGCACGCGCCCGTTGCTCTGCGCGCTCACGGGTCACCGGCGTGCCTTGACGCACGGTGCGCGCGACATCTTCTGCGGCCATCGTGCCGCTACGGCCGTTCGACTGGTCGTTGAGTCCATAGACGACGCGCGCGAACTCGAGCGGCGCATGCCGCAACAAGGCAGCCACGCGCAGTTCTTCGAGCGCGGGATCGGTCACGGGGGCTGAACTCATCGGGACACGGGGAGTGCGGAAATGGCGCTCAAGGTACCACATTCGGTACGTTTCATGCCATTCGTTCGAAGGGGATAGACCACGAGCAAAACCCGAGGTATCGGTTCGATGTGAGACCGGTGGTTGGCCGGTTCAGTGATCGAAATTGGTAGGCGCGATTGGACTCGAACCAACGACCCCCACCATGTCAAGGTGGTGCTCTAACCAGCTGAGCTACGCGCCTAAGGATGTGTCCGAGAAGCCTACGAGTATAGCAGGCAAAAACACGCTTTTTCAACGGCGACGCGAAGATCTCACACCAGACACCGCAGACACCACCTTCAGCACCTGCGAAAGCCGCGCCGTGTCGGGGATCTCCACCGTGAACGTCATCCACGCAGTGCCCTTGACCGACTGCGTCTGCACGCCGATGACGTTCATCTTCTCGCGCGCGAACACGTCCGAGATATCACGCAGCAGACCTTGCCGATCGGCCGCTTCGACGGCCACATCGACCGCGTAGAGCGATCCCTCTTCCACCTTGGGTCGACCCCATTCGACGTCGATCACGCGCTCGGGGTTGTGGCCGGCCATCGTGCGGAAATTGCTGCAGTCGCTGCGGTGCACGCTCACGCCGTGGCCGCGTGTGACGAAGCCGCCGATGGCGTCCGGCGGTGCCGGCCGGCAGCACTTGGCCAATTGCGTCATCAACGACGACACGCCCACCACCAGCACGCCGCCCTTGCCCGCCTTGTCGCTGGCACGGGACTTCTTCAGCAGCACGCCGTCGTCGGGCCCCGGTGCGGGCTCCGGCGGCCGCAGCAAGGTCTCGATGTTCCGCAATGAAAACTCGTCCTTGCCCACCACTTCGAACAGGTGGTCGGCCGACTTGAAGCCAAGCTGTGAGGCCAGGTCTTCCAGCCGCGTCGAGGTCTTGCCCTCACGCTGCAGCAGTTTCTCGACGGCTTCGCGCCCCTTGGCGATGGTCTCGTGCGTGACCTGTGCGTTGAACCATGCGCGCACCTTCGCGCGCGCCCGGTGGCTGGCCAGGTAGCCGAGCTCGGCGTTGAGCCAATCGCGTGATGGCCCCCCCTCCTTCGCTGCGATGATCTCGACGGTCTGGCCGTTCTGCAGCGGCGTGTTGAGCGGCACCATCGCGCCGTCGATGCGCGCGCCGCGGCAGCGGTGGCCGAGGCTGGTGTGCACCGTGTACGCGAAGTCGACGGCGGTGGCGCCTTGCGGCAATTCGACGATGGCGGCATCGGGCGTCAGCACATAGATACGGTCGTCGAACAGCCCCTGGCCCTGCTGGCCGCCCGACAGGTCGCGCTCCCATGCGAGCAGTTGCCGAAGCACCGCGATCTTGGCGTCGTATTCGCCACTGGACCACACGCCGGCGTAGCCCTTGGGGCCCGCCTCCTTGTACGCCCAGTGGGCCGCCACGCCATGCTCGGCGTGGTCGTGCATTTCCTCGGTGCGGATCTGGATCTCGATCGGCTTGCCGGCCTTGCCGTTCACTACCTTGCGCACCACCGTGTGCAGCGACTGGTAACCGTTGGGCTTGGGCCGCGCGATGTAGTCGTCGAACTCCTCGTCGATGGGCTGGAAGTGCGAGTGCACCCAGGCCAAGGTCGCATAGCAGTCCTTCACGTCGGGCACCACGACCCGCAGCGCCAGGATGTCGAACACCTGCGCGAAGTCGAGCGACTTGCCGCGCATCTTCTTCACGATGCTGTAGATGTTCTTGGGCCGCCCCTGCACCGTCGCACGGATGCCCTGCCCCCTCAGCTCCTCCTCGAGCTGCAGCCTCAGCTGCTCGACGTAGCCTTCGCGCTCGATGCGCTTCTCGTCCAGCAACTGGGCGATGAGCTTGTAGGTTTCCGGCTCGAGGAAGCGGAACGACAGGTCCTCGATCTCCCACTTGACCTGCCAGATGCCCAGCCGATTGGCCAGCGGCGCGAACACCTGCAGCGATTCGCGTGCAACGCTCTCGGGCACCGGTCGCTTGATCGACGCCGCATGACGCAGCGTTTGCAGCCGCGACGCCAGCCGGAGCATTACCACGCGCAGATCCCGCGAGAAGGCGAGCAGCATCTTGCGCACGTTCTCCGTCTGCGCACCGCCGCCATCGGCCCCATGGGCGCCGAGTGCGGCCATGCGCGCCTGCTTCTGCACATGCACGAGCTTGGTCGTCTCGACCGCGAGCGCTGCAAAGTTGTCGCCGAAGACCTTGGCGATCACCTCCTGCGGACGGTTCAGGTGCTGGCAGGAATAGACCAGGTAGCTGGCCGCCTGCATGGCCTCGGAGCCGCCCATGGCCGCCACGATGGCAGCGACCGCATCGGCATGGGCCAGCGTGTTCTCACCGGTGTCGAGCGTCTCGTCGGCGATCAGCGGTTCGGCGAACGCGCGGGCGCGCGCCAGCATGTTCTCCATGACAGGGCTGCGCTCGGCCGTCGCGGCCGACAGCGGATAGTCGATCACGGCATCGGCCGCAGGGCGCGCCGGAAGGTTGGAGGAATCGCGCTTCACTCAGTCGAGCAGAAAAGAGGTGACGGCCGCGACCTGGTCGGGCTTCACGAAAGTCGGCGCATGCCCCACGCCCGCGAATTCCACCAGCCGGGCCTTCGGCCCCCGCTGCGTCATCGCGAGTGCCGTGCCGTGCGACAGCAGGTCGGACTGCGCCCCACGGGTCAGCAGCGTCTGGGCGCGGACCGCATCGTAGAGCGACCACATGACCGTTTCGCCCTGGGCCGCGGCCTCGGGCGTGATCGCGCGGAAAGGCAGCGCGATCGCGGGATCGTAGTGCAGCACGAAAGGCGCATCGACCCCATCGCCGGCACGCTTGGCGGAGCCGTCGGGCGTGCGCCACGTCGCCGGCACGACCATGGGGCGCGAGAGTGCGAGCCATTCGTCCGGCGTGTGCGGTCCGAAGCCCTGCGAGATCGCCCACATCGCGTCGGCCGCCTGCTGCACCGATTCGAAGCGGCCGACGTGGCCGAGATAGCCGCCGATGCGCTCGATCGCGGCGGCGTCGATGGTCGGTCCGACATCGTTGAGCACCAACCGACGGATCGGCGCCGGCAGGGCCAGCGACGTGTTGCCGGCGAGCACCAGGCCGATGAGCCCGCCCATGCTGGTGCCCAGGTAGTCGAGCCGTTCGATCGCACGGTCCGCCTGCAGCTGAGTCAACAGCGCCAGCATGTCGGCCGCATAGAGCGGCAGCTGGTAGCCGGTCGGGTCGGCCAGCCAGTCGCTTTCGCCTCGGCCGACCACATCGGGGCAGATCACCCGAACGTCGCCCTGCGCGCGGGCGACCAGCGCCTGCGCAAGCAGGTCGAAATCGCGGCCCTGCCGCGTCAATCCGTGCACGCACAGAACAACGTGCGCGCTGCGCGCGTCGCCCCATTGCCAGAAGGCCATCCGGTGACCGCCCTGCGCATCCGCGCAGTCGACGAAGAAGAGGTTCGGCTCGGTCATGAAAACGGACTGAAACAGGGGGCTGTCGGCTGCAGATAATAGGCTCGCTGCATCCTAATTCATCCCGGGACGATCATCATGCGCCAACGCAAGACCGCCCTCCTGACGGGAGGATGGGACTACTTCAGCTGGACCGCGCCGGAGACGTTCACGACCACGCTCGTTTTGCCCGCCTCCACCGGCACCGGCGCATCGGCCGCGAAGGACTTGGCCTGCGCTGCCATCATGCGCGGGCGGATCGGACCGCCCTCGTTCGCGTTCACCGACACCTCGCGCAAGGTGTAGCCCGCGAAGCCGAAGCCCTTGGCCAGCTCGGCCGCCTTCTGCTTGAAGTTCTCGATGGCAATCGCTTGCGCCTCGGTTTCGACCTGCGCGCGCTGTTCGCGGCTCAGGCCGAAGCCGACGCCACCCACCGTGAGCGTGGTGATCCGGTTGGCGGCCTGCGTGATGCGAGGGAAATCACGCCCTTCCAGCACCAGCTCGGTCGAGCCCTGCCAGCCGTTGATCTTGCCTTCGCGGGTGTAGCGCGGCGACAGCGAGAAATTGCCGGTACGCACATCGAGCTGCCCGGGCTGCGCGCTCTTGCGTGCCTCGGTCAGTGCCGCATCGAGCGCGGCCTTGAGCTGGGACTGCACGGTGGCCGCCTCGGTCGCCTCGCGGGTGGTGCTGAGCGTCATGCTCAGGAGGTCCTGCTGGACTTCGACGATGCCGCTGGCCGACAGCTGAAGCACGTTCTGCGGTGGCTGTGTATCGGCCAGTGCGATGCCGGCACAGGCCATGGCTGCGCAGGCGGCCATCCATTTCATTGTTCTCAAAACGATCCTTCGGTGATGAACCGGCGCCCGACGGGCACCGGTGGGTGACGCTCACTGCCGCTGACTGCGCGGCAGCGTCAGTGCACGCTGGTCCAACGACGGCGGCGCCGCCGGAAGCTCCGGCAACGCTGCCGTCGCCCGCACGCCGACGTGCGGCGCATCGTAGCGCGGCGCCCACTGCTGCCGAACCTGGCTGCGCAGTTCGGACAATTCCGCTGGCGTGAGACGCCGCCCCGCCGACGCTTCCTCGCGCTGAAGCTCTTCCCGCTGTGCGGCGCGGTGCGCCTGGACGGCCTGCCGCACCTCCTGGCGAGTGGCACCTCCGACCTGCAGGAAGCCGGATGCGGCCGAGGACGTGGCGCAGGCCGCGAAGGCCAGCGCAGCGGGAATCGAGCGGACGGAAATCAACGGTTTCATGGGCGTTCGAGAGCGAGGACCCATGCACTGTGCCATCGCTGCTTGAAGCGGGAATCAACGCTCCGCGTGCGTCGGCAAGTTTTGTAACTTAGTGTCAGACAGCGACACAAAGCCGAAGAATGGCGACACAACGGCTTCAGAATCGCCCCTGTTACAAATCTCCGTTGTAGAAATGAATCAGACTCCCGCTCGTACAGACAAGGTCGTCATCGTCGACGACGACGCGCGCATCCGCGACTTGCTTCGCCGCTATCTCACCCAGGAAGGTTTCGAGGTGATCGTGGCCGAGGACGGCAAGGCGCTCAACCGCATCCTGCTGCGCGACACCGTCGATCTGATCGTGCTCGACCTGATGATGCCGGGGGAAGACGGCTTGTCGGTCTGTCGGCGCCTGCGCGCGGCGAACGACCGCACGCCCATCATCATGCTCACTGCCAAGGGCGAAGACGTCGACCGTATCGTGGGCCTCGAGGTCGGTGCCGACGATTACCTCGGCAAGCCCTTCAATCCGCGCGAACTGCTGGCCCGCGTGCACGCGGTGCTGCGCCGCCGCCCCCCGCTCGAAGCGCCAGGTGCCCCGTCGACCGACAACGAAACCGTCAGCTTCGGCCCCTTTACCTTCGACCTCGGCTCGCGCACGCTCAAGAAGGACGGCGAAGAGCTGTCGCTGACCACCGGCGAATTCGCCATGCTCAAGGCCCTGGTGCGCCATCCACGCCAGCCGCTGTCGCGCGAGAAGCTCGCACAGCTGGCCCGCGGACGTGAGTTCGAGCCCTTCGATCGCAGCCTCGACGTGCAGATCTCGCGCCTGCGCAAGCTGGTCGAGTCCGACGCCGCGGCGCCACGCTACATCCAGACGGTGTGGGGCGTGGGCTACGTGTTCGTGCCGGACGGCACGGCCTGAAGCGCGAGGAAATGCACGCGGAGGCCGCCGGCCCGAAGACGACCCAGCCGGCCCCTTTCTCGGACGAGGGCCCCCAGGTCACGATGCCTAGCCCGCTGGAGGGCACGACGCAGACCAAGCGGCGCGTCGGGTTGAAGCTCGGCTTCAGCCTGTTCTGGCGCACCTTCTTCCTGCTGGCATTGCTGCTGTTCGGCTGCACCGTGGCATGGTTGCAGACCTTTCGTGCGCTCGAGTACGAGCCGCGCGCCATTCAGACCGCGCACCAGATTGCCTCGCTGGTCAACCTGACCCGCGCCGCGCTGGTCTACTCCGATGCGATCACCCGGGTCTCGCTGATCAAGACGCTCGCCGACCAGGAGGGCGTGCGCATCCTGCCGCGCGAGCCGAATGACCGCTTCGAGCCCTACACCAGCGGCGCGCTCGACCAACGGGTGACAGAGGAACTCATCGACCAGCTTGGCGAAGGCACCACGGTGGCCAGCCGGGTCAACGACGAGCCCGGCCTGTGGATCGGCTTCACGATCGAGAGCGACACCTACTGGCTGCTGCTCGACCCGACGCGCTTCAGCCGTGTCGGCGGCCGGACCTGGCTGGTCTGGCTGATCACCGCCATGGGTCTGTCGCTGGCCGGCGCGGCGCTGATCACGCGCTTCATCAACCGGCCGCTCAAGCAGCTGTCGCGTGCCACGCGGCAGGTGCGCGAAGGCGAGTACGAGGCGCACCGCCTGGACGAACGCGCCCGCACCAACGAGATTCGGGCGGTCAACATCGGCTTCAACCGCATGGCGGACCAGTTGGCGAAGATCGAGCAGGACCGCGCCATCATGCTGGCCGGCATCTCGCACGACCTGCGCACGCCGTTGGCCCGCCTGCGCCTGGAGACGGAGATGAGCGTGGCCGACGAGGATGCGCGCGACCACATGGCGGCCGACATCGCGCAGCTCGACGCCATCATCGACAAGTTCCTCGACTATGCGCGGCCCGACCACGTGGACTTCAAGCCGGTGCTGCTGCGCGACGTGGTCGACGCCTGCACCTACGCCGTGCAGGAGTACGACGACATGAGGATCAAGGTCGAGGTGCCGACCGACCTGCGGGTGATGGCCGACGAGGTCGAGTTGCAGCGCGTGATCTCCAACCTGGTGGAGAACGCCCGGCGCTACGGCAAGACACCGGCAACCGGCGTGGCCGACGTGACGATCCAGGCCCAGGCGCACGACGAGGCGGTGCTGATCAAGGTGCGCGACCACGGCGCCGGCGTGGCGCCGGCCATGCTGTCGCAGCTGACCAAGCCCTTCTTCCGCGGCGACGCGGCACGCACCTCGGCCGCCGGCGCGGGGCTCGGCTTGTCGATCGTGGCGAAGAACATCGAGCGCATGGGCGGCACCTTCGCGCTCACGAGCACCCCGGGGCGCGGCTTCGCGGCGCACATCCGCATGCCGCGCGCCATGCCGCCCAAGCCGGTGGTGGCGCCGAGCAAGAAGGGCTGAGCCCGGACCGGCTGCCGCTGCTCAGCGGTGCAGCAGCACTGCGGCGCGCGCTTCCATGGCGCGGCCCTCGCCCACCGGGCCCAGCTTCTCGGCGGTCTTGGCCTTCACGTTGACCCGGTCGAGCGCGACCTCCAGTGTCTCGGCGATGCGCGCGCACATGACCGGGATGTGCGGCGCCAGCTTGGGTTCCTGCGCGATCACGGTGCTGTCGACATTGCCGATCTGCCAGCCGGCTGCGCGCACGCGCTTCGCGGCCTCGGCCAGTAGCACGGACGAATCGGCGCTTCGGAATTGCGCGTCGGTGTCGGGGAAATGCCGCCCGATGTCGCCCAGCCCCGCCGCGCCCAGCAGCGCATCGGTGATCGCGTGCAGCAGCACGTCGGCGTCCGAATGGCCCAGCAGACCGGTGCTGTGCGGCACCTCGACGCCACCCAGGACGAGCTTGCGCCCGGCCACGAGCTGATGGATGTCCCAGCCCTCGCCCACGCGGATGTCGAAAGAGGTCATGCGGGGCTCCGGTTGCGACGCGCGAGCAGCACGGCTTCGGCCAGTGCGAAATCTTCGGCGTAGGTGACTTTGAAATTCTGCGCGCTGCCCTCGACCAGCAATGGCGCCAGGCCGCGTGACTCGATGGCGCTGGCCTCGTCGGTGACGGCGTCGCCCACCTTCTCGAGCGCGTCGAGCAGGATGCCGATGCGAAACATCTGCGGCGTCTGCGCCAGCCACTTGTCGGCGCGCGCCAGGGTGGCGGCCACGCGACCATCAGGCGATGCGGCCTTCAACGTGTCGGGCACCCGGTGCGCCAGCAGCCCGCCGACCGCGTCGTGTTCGCAGGCGGCCAGCAATGATTCGATCTGCGTCGGCATGATCAGGCAGCGGGCGGCATCGTGCACGAGCACCCAGTCGTGGGGCGAGGCGCCGCGGTCGCGCAATGCGACCAACCCGTTGCGCACCGAAGCCGCGCGGCTGGCGCCGCCGACGCGGAGCAGCGCCTCGCCCGGGCCGGGGAAGCGCGGCAGCGCGGCATCCACCTCGCGATCCTCCGGCGCCACGACCAGCGCCACGGTGTCGAAGCGACCCGGCAGCGCCCGGAACGCTTCCAGCGTGTGCGCGACCATCGGGTGGTCGGCGATGCGCCGGTACTGCTTGGGCGTCTCGCCCCCGGCACGGCTGCCGAACCCGGCACTGGGGATGAGAACGAAGAAGCGGGAGGCGTGCATCGGAGGGTCGCGCGGTGCGCGACGGGCAGGAACGGGGCCGCCATTCTAGAATTGAGCCGTCTCACAACACCCCTCGTCACCCGACGCGGGGTGTTCTGCATTTCTCGAAGCACTTCATGGATCTCCCCGCTCTCCCTGCCGGCAAGCGATTCACGCTGCCGCGCCCTCCCCTGTCGGCCGACGCGCTGCTGCTCGCCCAGCTGGCCGAACGCGAAAAGAAGGCCGGCCGCGCCACCGCCATCTTCACCGCCGATGCCAACGACGCGCAGCGGCTCATCGACGAGATCGCCTTCTTCGCGCCCGAACTGCGTTGCGCCCTGTTCCCCGACTGGGAGACGCTGCCCTACGACAGCTTCTCGCCGCACCAGGACCTGATCAGCGAGCGGCTCGCGACGCTCTGGCGCATCAGCCAGAAGGAGGCCGACGTGGTGCTGGTGCCGGCGACCACGGCGCTCTACCGCGTCGCCCCACCCGCCTTCCTGGCGGGCTACACCTTCCACTTCAAGACCAAGCAGAAGCTGGAAGAGTCCAAGCTCAAGGCGCAACTCACGCTGGCTGGCTACAGCCATGTGACGCAGGTGGTGAGTCCGGGCGAGTACGCGGTGCGCGGCGGCCTGATCGACCTGTTCCCGATGGGTTCGCTGGTGCCCTTTCGCGTCGACCTGTTCGACGACGAGATCGACACCATCCGCACCTTCGACCCCGACACGCAGCGCAGCCTCTACCCCGTGCCCGAAGTGCGCCTGCTGCCCGGCCGCGAGTTCCCGATGGACGACGACGCCCGAGCGCGCTTTCGCAGCCGTTGGCGCGAACTGCTCGAAGGCGACCCGACCAAGAGCCGCATCTACAAGGACATGGGCAACGGCGTGGCCACCGCCGGCATCGAGTACTACCTGCCGCTGTTCTTCGAGGAGACGGCGACGGTGTTCGACTACCTCGGCACCGACGCAACGGTCGTGCTGCACGGCGACCTCGAACCGGCCTTCCAGCATTTCTGGCAGGACGCGGCCGAGCGCTACCGCCTGGTGCGCGGCGACCCGGAGCGGCCGGCGCTGCCACCCGAATCGCTGTTCCTGAATGGCGAACAGTTCTACAGCCGCGCCAAGCCCTACGCGCAGTTGGCGATCCGCGGCGCGGCCACCGAGGCGCCGTACGCCGAGTTCGACACGCTCCCGCCCTTCGCCGTCGTGCGCGGCGCCGAAGACCCGCTCACCAAGCTCAAGGACTACATCCGCGCGACGCCCAGCCGCCTGCTGCTGATCGCCGAGAGCGACGGCCGCCGCGAGAGCCTGCTCGACTTCCTGCGGGCCAGCGGCATCAGCCCGCCGGCCTTCGAGTCGCTGGCCGAGTTCGAGGCCGACGACGGCGAGAAGATCGGCATCGCGACGGCAGCGCTGGCCTCGGGCTTTGCCTGGCGCGAGCGCAACATCGACTTCGTCACCGAGACCGAGTTGTTCGCCGCCGCACCGACCACGCGCCGCCGCAACAAGCGCCAGGAACAGGTCAGCGACGTCGAGGCGCTGATCAAGGACTTGTCCGAGCTCAACGTCGGCGACCCGGTGGTCCACACCGCGCACGGCATCGGCCGCTACCGCGGCTTGATCAACATGGACCTCGGCCAGGGCAAGGACGCCGAAGGCAACCCGCTGCTGCAGGAGATGCTGCACCTGGAATACGCCGACAAGGCCACACTCTACGTCCCGGTGAGCCAGCTGCACCAGATCAGCCGCTACACCGGCGTGAGCGCCGACGAGGCGCCGCTGCACAAGCTGGGCTCGGGCCAGTGGGACAAGGCCAAGCGCAAGGCCGCCGAACAGATTCGCGATTCCGCCGCCGAGTTGCTCAACATCTACGCCCGCCGCGCCGCGCGCCAGGGCCACGCCTTCCGCTATTCCGCCGCCGATTACGAGGTGTTCGCCAACGACTTCGGCTTCGACGAGACGGCCGACCAGAAGGCCGCGATCCACGCCGTGATCCAGGACATGATCTCGCCGCAGCCGATGGACCGCCTCGTCTGCGGCGACGTGGGCTTCGGCAAGACCGAGGTCGCGCTGCGCGCCGCCTTCATCGCCATCACCGGCGGCAAGCAGGTCGCCTTTCTCGCGCCGACCACGCTGCTGGCCGAGCAGCACTACCAGACGTTGGTCGACCGCTTCAGCAAGTGGCCGGTGAAGGTGGCGGAGATGAGCCGCTTCCGTTCCACCAAGGAAATCACCGCGGCCGCCAAGGGCCTGGCCGACGGCAGCGTCGACATCGTGGTCGGCACGCACAAGCTGCTGTCGCCTTCCATCGACTTCAAGAACCTGGGCCTGCTCATCATCGACGAGGAGCATCGCTTCGGCGTGCGCCACAAGGAGGCGATGAAGGCCATCCGCGCCGAGGTCGACGTGCTCACGCTCACGGCCACGCCGATCCCACGCACGCTGGGCATGGCGCTCGAAGGCTTGCGCGATCTGAGCGTGATCGCCACCGCGCCGCAACGCCGGTTGGCGATCAAGACCTTCGTGCGCACCGAAGGCAACGGCGTGATCCGCGAAGCCGTGCTGCGGGAGCTCAAGCGCGGCGGCCAGGTCTATTTCCTGCACAACGAGGTCGAGACCATCGAGAACCGGCGGCAGAAGCTCGAAGAAATATTGCCCGAGGCCCGTATCGCCGTGGCCCACGGCCAGATGCCCGAGCGCGAACTGGAACGCGTCATGCGCGACTTCGTGGCGCAGCGCTACAACATCCTCCTGTGCTCGACCATCATCGAGACCGGCATCGACGTGCCGACCGCCAACACCATCGTGATGAGCCGCGCCGACAAGTTCGGCCTGGCACAGCTGCACCAGCTGCGCGGCCGTGTCGGGCGCTCGCACCACCAAGCCTATGCCTACCTCATGGTGCCGGACATCGAGGGGCTCACCAAGCAGGCCTCGCAGCGGCTCGACGCGATCCAGCAGATGGAAGAACTCGGCTCCGGCTTCTACCTCGCGATGCACGACCTGGAGATCCGCGGCACCGGCGAGGTACTGGGCGAGAACCAGAGCGGCAACATGATGGAGATCGGCTTCCAGCTCTACAACGAGATGCTGAGCGAGGCCGTGCGCGCCCTGAAAGCCGGGCACGAGCCCGACCTGCTCGCGCCGCTGTCGGTCACGACCGAGATCAACCTGCACGCGCCCGCCCTGCTGCCCGACGACTACTGCGGCGACGTGCACCTGCGCCTGTCGTTCTACAAGAAGCTCGCGACGGCCAAGACGCCGGACCAGATCGACACGCTGCTCGAAGAGATCGTCGACCGCTTCGGCAAGCTGCCGCCGCAGGCCCAGACGCTGATCGACGTGCACCGCCTGCGGGTGCTGGCGCGGCCCTACGGCGTGGTGAAGGTCGATGCGGCGCCCGGCGTCATCAACATCACCTTCAAGAAGGACCCGCCGATCGACTCGATGGCCATCATCCATCTGATCCAGAAGAACAAGCACATCAAGCTGGCCGGCAACGAGAAGCTGCGCATCGAGCGCGAACTGAAAGAGCCGAAAGACCGCGCCCAGATGGTGCGCGACGTGCTGCGCAGCCTCGGCCAACCCAAGACCCACCAGGAACCCGCCCCCGTATGAGCTCCACCGAATTCGCGCCCGGCCTCGTGGTGCAGCGCTTCACGCCGCCGCTCGCGCTCGGCGACTACAAGCTGATCGCCTTCGACATGGACTCGACGCTGATCAACATCGAGTGCATCGACGAGATCGCCGATGCCGTCGGCAAGAAGGCCGAGGTTGCTGCCATCACCGAAGCGACGATGCGCGGCGAGATCAAGGACTTCAAGGAAAGCCTGCGCCGACGCGTGGCGCTGCTCGAAGGCGTGCCGGTGGCAGCGCTGCAGCAGGTCTACGACGAGCGGCTGCAGCTCAATCCCGGTGCGAGCGAGCTGGTCGCGGCGTGCAAGGCGGCCGGGCTGAAGGTGCTGCTGGTATCGGGCGGCTTCACCTTCTTCGCCAACCGCGTGAAGGACAGGCTGGGCATCGACTTCGCGCGCTCGAACCTGCTCGACGAGGCCGATGGCCAACTCACCGGCCGCCTGGTGCAGCAGAGCTGGGGCGACATCTGCGATGGCGCCGAGAAGCGCCGCACGCTGCTGGAGGTGGCCTCGCTGCTGGGCGTGTCGCCGCAGGAATGCATCGCGGTGGGCGATGGTGCCAACGACCTGCCGATGATGGGCGAAGCCGGCCTGTCGGTCGCGTTCCATGCCAAGCCGAAGGTGCGCGAGCAGGCCATGGTGGCCATCAATGAAGGCAGACTCGACCGCCTGCTCGAAGTGTTGCGCTGAAGGCCAGGACGAAACCGGTTTCCTCCTAAGGGAAAACGACGCGCGCTACACCTAGGGTTGTTCAGGTGCCGGTCAGCTCTCCCGGATGTTGGAATGCCCTGTCGCATCGAAGAATGCGGCGGGATATCTCGATCCACAGAGCAGGAGACACCATGAAGCGCCGTCAATCCCTGAGCGTCCTGGCTGCAGCCGCGGTCGCCGCCACCTTCCCCGGACTGGCCTTCGCGGCCTACCCCGAACGCCCCATCACGCTGATCGTGCCCTGGGGCGCGGGCGGGGGCACCGACGCGGTGGCGCGCATCATCGCCGCGGAGCTCGAGCAAGAGCTCAAACAACCGATCAATGTGGTGAACCGCACCGGCGGCAGCGGCGTGGTCGGCCACCAGGCCATCGCTTCGGCCCCGCCCGACGGCTACACGATCGGAATCCTGACGGTGGAGATTGGCATGATGCGGCACGCCGGCCTCACCAAGCTCTCGGGCGAGGACTACACGCCGCTGGCGCTGATGAACTTCGATGCCAACGCTGTGATGGTGCGTGCCGACTCGCCCATCAAATCGGCGCAGGACCTGCTCGCTGCGGCCAAGGCGAACCCCGGCAAGCTCAAGGCCAGCGGCACCGGCCAGGGCGGCATCTGGCACCTGGGGCTGGCGCAATGGCTGGTCGACAACAAGCTGCCGGGCAACGCCATCGCCTGGGTGCCGAGCCAGGGCGCCGCACCCGGCCTGCAGGACCTGCTGGCGGGCGGCGTCGACGTGGTGTCGTGCTCGTTGCCCGAGGCGCGCGCGCTGATCGAGGCCGGCAAGGCCAACGCGCTGGTGCTGATGGGCTCCAAGCCCGACGGCATCTTCCCGAAGGTGCCGCTCTACAAGGCTGCGGACGGCACGCTGTGGAACATCGGCGCCTGGCGCGGCATCGCTGCCCCCAAGGGCCTGCCGAAGGACATGACCGACAAGCTCGCGGCAGCGCTCAAGAAGATCTATGACGGCAAGGGCTACCAGGACTTCCTCGCGCAGCGCGGTTTCGGTGCGCTCTACGCCGACCGCGGCGACTTCGCCAAGTTCATGGCCGAGAAGGACGCTGCGTCCGCTGCGGCGATGAAGGCCGCCGGCATCGCCAAGTGAGCGCATCGCACCGATGCGCATCCACGACAGCCTGATCGGCGGCGTCCTGCTGCTGCTGTCCCTGGCGGTGCTGTGGCACATCCAGGGCTTTCCACCTGCGGCGGGCCAGCAGTACGGCCCGGCGCTGTTCCCGGGCCTCGTCGCCATCGGTCTGGCGCTCGCGTCGGCCGTGCTGGCCTGGCAGGGCCTGCGCGTGCAGCAGCCCTGGGGGGTACTGAGCGACGGCCTGCGCTCGCCGCGGCACCTGGCGGCCTTCGCGATCACCCTGGGCAGCATGGTGTTCTACGTCCTGCTGTCCGAGACACTGGGTTTCATCGTGTGCAGCCTGGTGGTGCTGGTCGCGCTGCAGTGGGCGTGCGGGGTGCGCCCGCTGCTGGCCGTGGCGGTGGCCATCGGCGCCACGCTGGTGATCCACACCTGCTTCTACAAGCTTCTCAAGGTGCCGCTGCCCTGGGGCGTGCTGCAACGCTTCGCCTGGTGAAAGACCGCTGATGGACGCCGTCATCCTTGCCCTGCAGATGGTCGCCACGCCGACCGTGCTCGTCGTCATGCTGCTCTCGGGCATCTTCGGCATGTTCGTGGGCGCCGTGCCCGGCCTCACCGCCACCATGGCGACCGCACTGCTGGTGCCGATCACCTTCTTCCTGCCGCCGGTGCCCGCCGTCGCGGCCATCGTCACGGCCACCGCCATGGCGATCTTCGCGGGCGACATCCCGGGCGCGCTGCTGCGCATTCCGGGCACGCCGGCCTCCGCGGCCTACACCGACGAGTCGTACGCGATGACGCGCAAGGGCCATGGCGAAACCGCGCTGGGCATCGGCCTGGTGTTCTCGTGCATCGGCGGGCTGTTCGGCACCGTGGTGCTGATCGTGGCCGCGCCGGCGCTGGCCGAGGTGGCCATCAAGTTCAGCTCCTTCGAATACTTCTGGCTGGTGCTGCTCGGCCTGAGCTGCGCGGTGTTCATCACCAGCGACACGCCGCTCAAGGGGTTGATCACACTGTGCCTGGGCCTGCTGCTCGGTTCCGTGGGGCTGGAGAACCCGGCCGGCCATCCGCGCTTCACCTTCGACAGCCCCGACCTGCTGAGTGGCCTGAGCCTCATCCCGGCAATGATCGGCATGTTCGCCATTTCCGAGCTGATCCGCTTCACGCTCGACACCTCCAAGGTGGCCGAGTTCAAGGCGCAGATCGGCTCGGTGTTCAAGGGCATGGGTGGCCTGATGCGCAAGTACCCGAAGCAGACGCTGCGCGGCAGCGTGCTGGGCACGGCGGTCGGCATCCTGCCCGGTGCGGGTGCCGACATCGCGGCGTGGATGTCCTTCGCGATGAGCAAGAAGATGTCGAAGGAACCCGAGAAGTTCGGCACCGGCCACCCCGAAGGCCTGGTGGAAGCCGGTGCCGCCAACAACAGCGCGCTGGCCGGTGCCTGGGTGCCGGCGCTGGTGTTCGGCATTCCCGGCGACTCGATCACCGCCATCGTGATCGGCGTGCTCTACATGAAGAACATGAACCCTGGGCCGATGATCTTCATGAACAACCCGCAGAACGTCTACGCGGTGTTCATCGTGTTCATTCTGGCCAACCTGCTGATGCTGCCGCTGGGCTGGGCCTGCATCAAGGCCTCGGCGCGCATCCTGCGCATGCCGCGCAATGTGCTGATGCCGATCATCCTGGTGTTCTGCCTGGTGGGCGCCTTCGCCATCAACAATTCTCTGTTCGACCTGTGGATCCTGCTGGGCTTCGGCGTGGCCGCATGGGTGCTGGAAGAAAACGGCTTCCCGGTGGCGCCGGCCATCCTCGGCATGCTGCTGGGCAAGATGCTGGAGGAGAACTTCATCACCTCGATGATCAAGTCCGACGGCAGCTGGCTCGCCTTCGTCGAGCGGCCGATCGCCGCCGGCCTGGCCATCTTCACCCTGCTGCTGTGGGGCGGCTCGGCCTGGCTGGCCTGGCGCCGCCGCAAGCTGCGCCCGATCACCGATCCCGTTCCCGCATGACCGCTCCAACCGACACCGATTCCTTCGCTTCGTTGTACGAGGCCGACGCGCTGCGTCGCTATGCGACAGATCTCCTGCAGCGCGCCGGCCTCACGGCGCCGATGGCGGCGTGCGTCGCAAACACGCTGGTCGAAGGCGACCTGCTCGGCCACGACACCCACGGGCTCGCCCTGCTGGCCGGCTACGTGAAGGAGATCGAGTTGGGCGGCATGACGCACGACGGCGCGCCCGAGGTGCTGTCCGACCGCCCCGCCGCCGTGCTGTGGGACGGCCGCCGCCTGCCCGGCCCGTGGCTGGTGCACCAGGGCCTCGACCTGCTGATTCCGCGTGCCCGCGAACTCGGCACCGCGTCGCTCGTCATCCGACGCAGCCACCACATCGCCTGCCTTGCCGCGTATATGCTGCGCGCGCTCGACGAAGACCTGCTGATGCTGCTGGCCTGCTCCGACCCGAACACCGCGAGCGTCGCGCCCTTCGGTGGCACGCAGGCTGTGTTCACGCCCAACCCGCTGGCGATGGGCTTTCCGTTGACGGGCGGCGGCGTGATGGTCGACATCTCGGCCTCGATCACGACCAATGGCATGAGCAACCGCAAGCGCGCTGCGGGCGAGCGTTTCGCGGAAGAGTGGCTGATCGACGCGAAAGGCCAGCCCACGAACGACCCGCAGACCCTGTTCGACCAGCCGCCCGGCACGCTGCTGCCGGTCGGCGGTCGGAGCCACGGCCACAAGGGCTACGGCATGGCGCTGCTGGTCGAGACCTTGACGGCCGGCCTCGCCGGCCACGGCCGGGCCGATCCGCCCGAAGGCTGGGGCGCGACGGCCCACATCACCTTGCACGACCTCGATGCCTTCGGCGGCAAGGCGGACTTCCTGCGCCAGATGGACCATGTGGCCGCGCGCTGTCGAGAGAATGTACCGGCCGATGCCGGCAAGCCGGTGCGCCTGCCGGGCGAAGGGGGATTGAAGCGCCGAATGTCGCAGGAAAAGGACGGCGTGCGGCTGCACCCGTCGATCGCCGCCTCGCTGAAGGCGGCGGAAGCGCGCTACGGCCTGCAGCTGGCGCAGGCGCTGCGCTGAAGAAGCGGGGTCAGTCCTCGGCGTCCGCTTCGCCGGCCTCGGCGCTGTCGGTGGGCTTGTCGACCACCTTTCGCTCTCCACGCGGCCCGCGCTTGGCCGGCCTGGCGAGGATCTCGATGTAGAACTGCGTGCCCTCGGCTGTCACCACCGCGTCGATCGACGTGGTGATCTCCTCGACGTGAATGGCCTGGGCCGACTCGGCCTCGGCACCGAATCGGCAATCGAAGGCCCAGTAGTCCATGTCTTCCGGAAGGTCCCGGCGCTTTTCACGCTGGATGTACTTGCGGATCTCGTGCTTGACCGCTTCGAGGTGGCGGTCGGGGTGCTTGCCCTCGGGCTTGAGCTGAAATGTTTTTCTCATGATTGATCCTAACTGCGTGTGTACAGTCGACGTTTCGACGGACAACAGGTGAAAACGATGGCGCGAGCGAACGACTGGACAGGCAAGGTGATGGCGCTGGTGAACGGCGGCAACCGGGCGGCGGCCATCGCGCAGATCAAGGTCGCGCCGAGCGTGAAGGACCTGCAGGCCCTTCAGACGGTGATGAAGCTGTCGCGCCTGTCGGGCAAGTGGCCCGAGCTGGACGCGGCGATCGCGGACAACCTGGCGCTGCTGTCGTCGCCGCGGCTGCACCGCTCGCCCTGAGCGATCAAAGCGCCTTGCCGAGGCGGGCAATGCCCTCCTCGATCTTCTCGACGTTGGCCGTCGCAAAGCTCAGGCGCAGCGTCGACACATCCGGGTTGTTGGCGAAAAACGGCGCACCCGGCACGAAGGCCACGAGTTGCTCGATCGCCTTTTTGGCCAGCACGTTGGCATCGGCGATCTTGCCGTTCGCACCCGTGAGGCGCGCCCAGAAGAACAGGCCGCCGTTGGGCTGCGTGAATTCGATGGCATCGCCCAGTTCGCGTTTCAGCGCCGCGCCCATCGCCTTCGCGCGCTCGCCGTACACCTTGCGCACGTTGGCCAGCGTCGCCGGCATGCGGCCGCTCTTGAGGTACTGCGCGGCCGTGGCCTGGGCGAAGGTGCTGGTGTGTGCATCGCTGAACTGCTTGCACATCGTCGCTTTGGCGAGCAGTTCGGCCGGCGCGATCATCCAGCCGATGCGCAGGCCGGGGCTCAGCACCTTGCTCAGGCTGCCGCAGTGCGCGATGAGCTCGCGGCTGCCGGGCACGTCCTGGCTCAGCGCCAGGATGGACGGCGGCGGTGCCTCGCCGAAGTACAGGTCGCCGTAGGGGTCGTCCTCGACGATCAGCGTCTGGTACTTCACCGCCATCTCCAGCACCTTCTTGCGGCGCTCCAGGCTCAGCATGGCGCCGCTGGGGTTGCCGAAGGTCGGAATGAGGTAGACGAACTTCGGTTGGTGTTCGGCAATGAGCTTTTCCAGCTCGTCGGTCTTCACGCCGTTGGCATCGACCGGCGCGCTGATGAGTTCGGCGCCGTACAGGCGGAAGCACTGGATGGTCGCGAGGAAGGTCGGGCCTTCGACGATCACCTTGTCGCCGGGCGAGATCATGGTCTTGCCCAGCAGGTCGAGCGCTTGCTGGCTGCCGGTGGTGACGATCAGGCCGCTCGGCGCCACGTCCACGCCCTTGGTCTTCATGAATGCGCTGAGCTGCGTGCGCAGCGGCTCGTAGCCTTCGGTCGCGCCGTACTGCAGCGCACCGCCGGGTTCCTCGTCCAATGCCTTGGCGCTGGCTTCCTTCAGCCCTTCGACATCGAACATCGCGCTGTCCGGGAAGCCACCGGCAAAGCTGATGATGCCGGGCGTGCCCAGCAGCTTGAAGAGTTCGCGGATGGCGGAGGTTTCGACGTTGTCGAGGCGGGAGGCGAATTGCATGACGGAGTGGCTCACTTTCTGGGCGATATTGTCGCGGCGAAGCGATGGTGCTGCAGATACTACCCAAAGGTAGTTGATTGACTTTACTATTCATAGATAGTAATCTCGACTTACCACCTCAAAGTAGTAAATCATGCAATACCCCATCGAAACCAGCCAGCAGCTGAGCACGCTGCTGCGCGCGTTGCGGCAGTCGCGCCAGCTTACCCAGGCCGAACTGGGTGAACAACTCGGCGTGAACCAGAAGCGCATCGCCCGCATCGAGGCCGCACCGGGCGTCACCAGCTTCGACCAGATCTCGCGCCTGGTGGCGCTCATGGGTCACCGGCTGGTACTGGAGGAATTGCCGTCCGCCTCGGCGCCGCCGGTCGCGCGCCCAGCGGGAGACAAGACATGGTGAGCCCGAAGAAACGCGGCCGCGGCGCCCGCCACCCGCATCCGCTGGTGGTGTGGACCAATGGCCAGATCGTCGGCGAATGGTCCGTGCGCGAGGGCGAACACCGCTTCCAGTACGCCGACGAATGGATCGCCTCCCCGGCCGCGCGCCGGCTGTCGCTGTCATTGCCGCTGACACCCGGCAACGTGCCGCTGCGCGGCCCCGTGGTGCAGAACTACTTCGACAACCTGCTGCCGGACAACGACAGCATCCGTCGCCGCCTGCAGGGCCGCTTCGCCACCCCCAGCACCGACGCTTTCGACCTGCTCGAAGCCATCGGCCGCGAGTGCGTGGGCGCCGTGCAGTTGCTGCCGCCGGGCCGACCGCCGACCGGATTCGATCGCATCGAGGCCGAAGCGCTGGACGATGCGGGCGTCGAGCGCGCGATCAACGCCTCGCTGGCCGCCGGCCGCGTGCTGGGTCAGCGCGACGACGACGAGTTCCGCATCTCCATCGCCGGCGCGCAAGAGAAGACCGCACTGCTGCGGCGCGGCGAGGCCTGGTTCCGCCCGCTGGGCGCCACGCCGACCACGCACATCCTCAAGCTGCCGCTCGGCCTGGTGGGCAACATGCAGGCCGACATGCAGCAGTCGGTCGAAAACGAATGGCTCTGCTCGCGCGTGATGACGGCCTTCGGCCTGCCCACCGCGCACTGCGACATCGCCACCTTCGGCCAGCGCAAGGCGCTGGTGGTGCAGCGCTTCGACCGCGCGCTGCAGAGCGCCGGCACCGATGCCGAATGGATCGCCCGCCTGCCGCAGGAGGATTTCTGCCAGGCGCTCGGCGTGCCGGGCGCGCAGAAGTACGAGACCGACGGCGGCCCGGGCATGCGCGACATCCTGCGGGTGCTCGACGCCAGCGCCAACGCTCTGGCCGACAAGACCGCCTTCGTGAAAGCACAGATGGTGTTCTGGCTGCTGGCCGCAACGGACGGTCACGCCAAGAACTTCTCCATCTTCCTGGAGCGCGGCGGCGGCTATCGGCTCACGCCCTTCTACGACGTGCTCTCGGCCTGGCCGATCATCGGCAGCGGCGCGAACCAGCTTGCCCGGCAGAAGGCCAAGCTGGCGATGGCGCTGCGCGCCAAGAGCGCGCACTGGGGTCTGGTCGACATCCAGGCGCGGCACTGGGACGGCGTGGCCAAACTGGCCGGCCTGGGCGATTCGCGCGCGCTGTGCGACGAGCTGCTGCAGCAGTTGCCGGGCGTGCTGGGCACGGTCGCGTCGGAACTGCCGCCGGACTTTCCGCCGGCACTCGCCGAAGCGATCTTCGAAGGCATGACGACGACCGCGCAACGCCTGCACGACACCGAGCCCGCCCCTTCGCCCGCTTCGTGACCCGATGAAAAAAGAGAACATCGCCGCCTTCTTCGCCACCCTGGAGGCGGCCAACCCCACGCCCGAGACCGAACTCGAATACACCACGCCCTTCGAACTGCTGGCCGCCGTGCTGCTGTCGGCGCAGGCCACCGACGTCGGTGTGAACAAGGCGACACGCAGGCTCTACCCGGTCGCGAACACGCCGCAGGCGATCTTCGACCTGGGCGTGGAAGGGCTCGAGGGCTACATCAAGACCATCGGGCTCTATCGCAGCAAGGCCAGGCACCTGATCGAAGCCTGCCGCATGCTGATCGAGCTGCATGGCGGCGAGGTGCCGCGCACCCGCGCCGAGCTGGAGGCGCTGCCGGGCGTGGGCCGCAAGACGGCCAACGTGGTGCTCAACGTCGCCTTCGGCGAGCCGACCATGGCGGTCGACACACACATCTTCCGCGTCGGCAACCGCACCGGGCTGGCGCCGGGCAAGACGCCGCTGGAAGTGGAACTGAAGCTGGAGAAGCGCGTGCCGCCTGCCTACCGGCTGCACGCGCACCACTGGCTCATCCTGCACGGCCGCTACATCTGCATCGCACGCAAGCCGAAGTGCTGGGAATGCGCGGTGGCGCCCTACTGCGACTACAAGCCCAAGACGCCGGCGCCGAAGGCCTGACGCCACGCATCGACCGTCAGCGCGAGCCTGCGAGACCGCCCTGCCGCACCACCGTCACCCACTGGCCGAACGCGATCGGCTTGCTTGGCCAGGCCGCCGCGCTGTCGGGACACCGCACGCCGTGCTGCAACAGCATCACAGCGCGCATCACACCGGCATGCGTGACCCAGAGCGCGTCGCGCTGCGACGCCAGCCACTCGTCCCAGGCCGCGCCGACGCGGGCCATGAACGCACGGGTGCTCTCGCCATCCCGACCGGCGCGGCCGTCGGCGAAGTCGCTCATCCAGGCGTCGAAGTCGGCCCGGGGAATGTCCGCCCAGGGCTGGCCTTCCCAGGCGCCGAAATCCATCTCGGCCAGGCGCGGATCGCTCGACGGCCGGGCCTGGCCCGGCCGCTGTTCGGCGATGGCGTCGGCCAGCGCCGCGCACCGCCGCAGCGGCGAGCTGTGGATCGCGACCTCGGCCGGCAGCACGGCCGCGATGCCGGCGGCGACCTGCCGCGTGACCTCGGCCGAGGCCACGAGGTCGGTGCGGCCGTAGCACAGGCCGGCCGGCGCATCGACCGGGGCGTGGCGCAGCAGCCAGAGCGTGCTCACAGCCGTGCCGCCAGCGCCAGGTAGATCGCCAGCTCGCTGAGCTGTTGGGTCGCGCCCAGTCCGTCGCCGGTGAAGCCGCCGAGCCGCCGGCGCAGCAGCCGCACCATGAAGCCGGCCGTGAGCGCCGCCGCGGCCACGGCCGCCAGCCCGCTGACCCAGCCGCCGACGGCCAGCAGCAGCGCGGCGGCGGGCACCGACCACAGCAGCGCAATGGCCACCGACGCCCCGCTCACCGCATCGGCCATCGGCTTGGACTTGCTGCCCTCGCCGCCGACGTAGGGTGATGCCCGCATGACCGCCAGCGGCGCCAGCCGCGAGAGCACATGCGCACCGAGCAGCGCCGCACACGCGATGACGGCGCCCTGCCCCGCCAGCGACGCCAGCAGCGCGACCTTCAGGCCGACGGCTAGCACGAGCGCCAGCGCACCGAAGGCGCCGACGCGCGAGTCCTTCATGATCTCGAGGGCGCGCTCGCGGGTCGACGCGCCGCCCAGACCGTCGACCACGTCCGCCAGCCCGTCTTCGTGGAAGGCACCGGTGAGCAGGACCGTCGCGATGGTGCACAGCAGGGCCGCGACCAGCGGCGTCCACAGCAGGAGCGCAGCCGCCATCACCAACGCACCGACGGCCCCCACCACCCAGCCGACCGCGGGGAAATGCCCCGCGCTGGCGCGCAGCATCGCCGGGCTGTAGCCGACCCACTGGGCCAGCCGGCCGGTGACCGGAATGCGCGTGAAGAACTGCAGCGCCAGCAGGAAGTGGCGAACCGCGCTCATTCGCCGCCCTCGCCGCCCTTGCGCGCGACGCCCGCGGACTCGAAGCTGGCCATGTCGCGCAGGATGACGCAGGCCGACTCGAGCAGCGGCCAGGCCAGCGCCGCGCCAGACCCTTCACCCAGGCGCAGATCGAAATGCAGCAGCGGCTCGAGTCCCAGATGCGCCAGCAAGAGCGCATGGCCCGGCTCGGCCGACACATGCGCTGCCACGCAGCGCTGCACCACCTGCGGCCGCAAGGCCTGCGCCACCAGCACCGCAGCGCTGGCGATGAAGCCGTCGACCACGATCACGCGGCGCTCCACGGCGGCCTGCAGCACCGCGCCGACCAGCGTCGCCACCTCGAAGCCGCCGAAAGCGGCCAGTGCATCCAGCGGTGCGGTCGCCTGCGCATGCAGCGCCAGCACCTCGCGCAACACCCGCGCCTTGCGGCTGCGGCCTTCGGCGTCCAGGCCGGTGCCGGCACCGGTGCAGGCTTCGATGTCGTGCCCGACCAGTCGGGCCAGCAGCATCGCTGCGACCGAGCTGTTGCCGATGCCCATTTCGCCGAGCAACAGCGCATTGCCGGGCAGTGCACGCACCAGGTCCATGCCGTTGCCGATGGCCTCGGCGCACTGGGCCGCGCTCATGGCGGGGCCGAGCGAGGCGTCGGCGGTGCCGGCGGCGATCTTGCGCACCACCAGGCCGGCGCGCGGCGCGATGTCGCGGCGCACGCCGCAGTCGACCACGGTGAGTGCCAGCCCGTGCTGGCGTGCCAGCACGCTCACCGCGGCACCGCCGGCGAGGAAGTTGTCGACCATCTGCCAGGTCACATCGCTCGGGAAGGCCGAGACGCCGCGCGCCGCCAGGCCGTGGTCGGCGGCGCAGACCAGCATCTGCGGCTGTTCCAGCACCGGCGATTCGCTGCCGAGGATGGCGCCGATGCGCAGCGCCAGCGACTCCAGTCGCCCGAGCGCGCCCAGCGGCTTCGTCTTGTTGTCGATCACCTGCCGAAGGCGTGCCGCCAGCGCGGCGTCGTGCAGGTCGTCGATGGCGGGAAGCGTCAGGAGGGACATGGGGCTCGGTCGATGAGGGAGGAAAGCACACCGGGTTCGAAATGCGCGTCGATGAAGTCGGCCAGGCCGTCGAAGACGGCGTCGAGCGTGGGCACCGAGGCGCCGAACAGCGCCTGCAAGGCGGCCGGGTCTTCGAACAGGCCATGCAGGTACACGCCCAGCACGTTGCCGGCGGCGTTCTGCCAGGCCAGGCCGTCGGGCATGGCCGGGTGCGCACGGTCGCCGGCCGCTGCCATGGCGCTGTGCTCGGCCGTCTGGCCGTGGTGGATCTCGTAGCCGCGCACCGCAACGTTCGAGAGTGCGGCCCAGGCACCCGTGAGCGATGCGAAGCGCGCCTCGCGCTGGCGCACCGTCTTCTCGGGCGCGAACACGGTGACCAGCGGCAGCAGCCCGAGGCCGGGCGCGTTCCCGTCGATGCCGTGCGGATCGATCATGGCCTCGCCCAGCATCTGCAGGCCGCCGCACACACCCAGCACGCGGCCGCCCTTCGCGGCATGCGCGGCCACCGCGCGGTCCAGCCCCTGCGCGCGCAGCCAGGCCAGGTCGCCGCTGGTGTGCTTGGAGCCCGGCAGCACGACCCAGTCGGCATCCGCCAGCTCGGCCGGGCTGCGCACCCAGCGCAGCCGGACACCCGGCACGTTCTTGAGCGGCTGGAACTCGTCGAGGTTGCTGATGCGCGGATAGGCGATCACGGCGACGGTGCAACGGACCTCGCCCGTCGACCGGCTGCGGTCGTCGAACACGCCGTCCTCCTCGGGCAGGCCATGCTGCCACCACATCGGCAGTGTGGCGACCGTCGGCACGCCGGTGAGCGCCTCCAACTGCTGCGGCGCCGGGGCCAGCAGCGACGCATCGCCGCGGAAGCGGTTGAGCACGAAGCCGGCGAGCAAGGCGCGGTCCGCCTCCGGCATCAGCGCCCAAGTGCCGTACAGGTGAGCGAAGGCGCCGCCGCGGTCGATGTCTGTCACCAGCAGGCAGCGGGCATCGGCGTGGCGCGCGACGCGCAGGTTGACGATGTCACTGGCCATCAGGTTGATCTCGGCCGGCGAGCCCGCGCCTTCGATCACGACCACGTCGTTCTCGGCGCGCAGGGCATCGAGCGACGCGGCGATCTGCGGCCACACCCGCTCACTGCGGCCGCGCCAGGGCATGCCGGTCAGCTCGGCGCTGACTTGGCCGAGCAGCACGACCTGGCTGTGCGTATCGCGTTCGGGCTTGAGCAGCAGCGGGTTCATGCGCACCTCGGGCACCGCGCGCGCCGCCAGGGCCTGAAAGTACTGCGCGCTGCCGATCTCGCCGCCCGCCTCGCCCTGGCCGCCAGCCACGACCCGCGCGTTGTTGCTCATGTTCTGCGCCTTGAAGGGCGCGACCCGCAGCCCTTGGCGCGCATACCAGCGGCACAGCGCGGTCGCCAGCCAGCTCTTGCCGGCACCACTGGTGGTGCCGAGCACCATCACACAACGGGCACCTGCGCCCGGGACCGATTCGCTCATCGCCCGATTGTCCCTGACGGTCGGCCAGGCCCGGCGGTCGGCGACCCGGTCGAAAGCGGACGGTTCAACCCGGAATATTCGGCTCGACCAACTGGGCCAGCGCGACAAGCGACTCCTGCCAGCCCAGGTAGCACATGTCGGTCGGGATCACCTCCGGGATGCCTTCCTGCACGACGGACATTTCGGTGCCGCACGACACGGCGGTCAGCGTCACGGTGGTCTTCATGGTGCCCGGCAGGTGGGGGTCGTCGAAGCTCGCGTCGTAGGCAATGCGCTGGCCGGGGACCAGTTCCAGGTACGTCCCGCCGAAGGAGTGGCTGTGGCCGCTGCCAAAGGCGGTGAAGGACATGCGCCAGCCCCCGCCGACCACCGGGTCCATGCTGTGGACTTGTCCGGTGAATCCGAAGGGGGGAAGCCAGCGCTCGAAAGCCCGGGGTTCGACGAAGGCGCGGTAGATCCGCTCTGGCGGGGCGCGCAGCACGCGGTGCAGACGGACGGTATTGGTAGCCATGGCTGTGTTCTCCTGAGGGGCAGAGGATGACTCTCGGCGCATGCCCAAATGCCCTGAGGGCCCCGAGGGCGGCCGTGCGCCGAATCCCCAGGACAGGGCCTGCGCTCGATCACGTGCCGATGGCTCGGACTGTATGCCAGCCGCGGAGCCTCCGGCCGCCCTGCCGATGCCATGAAGCCAACATTAATACAATTGACTACATGCATTCCACCCACGACCTCGCTCTCACCGTCCAGCAACGCGCCGATGGCCAATACATCTGGGTGATGATGGAAGCCACGGAGCCGGCACCGGGCTCGGACGCCTTGTACTACCGCCCGGCCTGCATGGCCCTGGCGGCGCAGCCCACCTACTCGAGTGCCTTGGCGGTCGGAATCGCCGAGCTGACGCGGGTCGCCGCGGCCGGCTCCGCCCCCGCCGTCGCCTGAAGCTCGCCCCAGCCGCCGCCCAAGGCGCGGATCAGGCCCACCGTGGCTTGGTACTGCGCCGAGCGCACCTGCAGCGCCTGGCGACGGTTGCGCAGCTCGCTGCGTCGGGCGTCCAGCAGGTCGAGCTGGCTGATGTAGCCGTTGCGGTAGCGCGTGTCCGAGAGCGAGGTGGCACGCACCGACGAGCTCACGGCGCGGCCCTGCACCACCGCCTGCTCGTCCAGCAGCCGCAGCGATGCGAGCTGGTCTTCGACCTCGCGGAAGGCCACCAGCACCTGCGAGCGGTAGCTCGCCAGTGCGCCATCGAGCTGCGCGGACGCACTTTGAACCCCCGCCTCGCGCCGTCCGCCATCGAGGATCGGCAGCGACAGCAGCGCGCCGATGCCCCAGGAGCGGGCCGACCACTTGAACAGGTCGCCCAGTTCCGGTGACGCATAGCCGCCACCGCCGGTCAGCGAAATGCTCGGGAACCAGGCCGTCTGCGCGACGCCGACGCGGGCCTGCGCGGCCATCACCGTCTTTTGCGCCGCCGCGACGTCGGGCCGGCGTTCCAGCACCGTCGAGGGCAGCCCGGCCGGAATGCGCGGCAGCGCGGTGCGCCACTCGCCGCTCGGCAGGCTGAACTGCGAGGCCGCTTCGCCGGTCAGAACGGCCAGGGCATGCTCGACCAGCGCGCGCTGGCGGTCGAGCGCCAGGGCATCGGATTCGGTCGATGCGACTTCGGTCTGGACCCGCACCACGTCGAGTTCGGCCAGATCGCCGGCCCGCTCGCGCCGCTCCGTCAGGCGCAGCGTGTCACGGTAGGCCTCGACGGTGTCGCGCATCAGCGTGCGCTCGTCGTCCAGCGCGCGCAGCGCCAGGTAGTTCTGCGCTACCTCGGCCTGCACCAGCAGTCGGGCGCTCTGCAGCAGTGCTGCACTGCCCTGTGCATCGAGCGTCGCCGCATTGCTGGCGCCCGACAGGCGGCCGAACAGGTCGAGTTCGTACGACACGCTGGCTCCGGCGTTCAGCAGGGTCGACGGTCGGTTGCTCTGGTTGCGGTCCAGTCCCTGTGCACGGCTCGCACCGCCGTTCAGGCCGACTTGCACCGAGCGGTCCGAGTCGACGCTGCGCGCCAGCGCGCGGGCCTCCGCCAGCCGTGCGGCGGCCTGCTGGATGCTGGTGTTGTTGGCGGCAGCGCGCGTCACCAGGTCATCGAGGACCGGGTCGTTGAAGGCACGCCACCAGTCGCCTGCGGCCTGCGTCGGCGCCGTCGTCCCGGCCGGCGCAGCGGCGGCTTCCTTGAACTGCGCGGGGGCCGCCGGCGTGGCCGGCAGCTCGGCCACAGAGGCGCAGCCGGCCAGCACCAGGGCGGCGATCAAGGGCAGCAGGCGCTGCGGCCGGCCCAGCAAAGTTGAAAAGTTGGTCATGTTGAAGACTCCTCGTTCGGCGGCGTGCGCCTTCTTATTCGTTCGGATGGCGCGGGGCTGCCGGGTGCGGGTGCAGCGGCGCACCACCGCCGGCCCCGTGTGCCACGGACAGGTCGCCCGCCGGCGCGAAGGCCTCGACGTCGTGCGGCACGTCGCCGTGCTGCTTGAGCGGCTTGTTGCCCGCCAGGCGGCGCAGCAGCACGTAGAACACCGGCGTCAGGAACAGGCCGAAGGCCGTCACGCCGATCATCCCGGCGAACACCGCCACGCCCATGGCCTTGCGCATCTCGGAACCGGCACCGGTCGAGAGCACCAGGGGCAGCACACCCATCACGAAAGCCAGCGAGGTCATCAGGATGGGGCGCAGCCGCAGGCGGCTGGCCTCGATGGCGGCCTGGATCGGCGTTCGCCCGGCGAATTCGAGCTCTCGGGCGAACTCCACGATCAAGATCGCGTTCTTCGCACTCAGCCCCACCAGCACGATCAGCCCGATCTGCGTGAAGACGTTGTTGTCACCCCCCGAGATCCACACGCCGGTCATGGCGGCCAGCAGGCCCATCGGCACGATCAGGATGATCGCGATCGGCAGCGTCAGGCTCTCGTACTGCGCGGCGAGCACCAAGAACACCAGCAGCAGCGCCAGCGGGAACACCAGGAAGGCGGAGTTGCCGGCCAGGATCTCCTGGTAGGTCAGCTCGGTCCATTCGAAGCTGATGCCCTGCGGCAGCGTCTCGGCGGCGATGCGCTGGATCGCGTCCTGTGCCTGCCCCGACGAATAGCCGGGGGCCGGGCCACCGTTGATGTCGGCGGCGAGGTAGCCGTTGTAGCGCATCGCGCGTTCCGGGCCGAAGCTCGAATTGACCTTCATCAGCGCCGACAGCGGCACCATCTCGCCGGTGGTCGAACGCACCTTCAGCAGGCCGACGTCTTCGGCACGGGCGCGGTACGGCGCGTCGGCCTGGACCCGCACCGAGTAGGTGCGGCCGAACTTGTTGAAGTCGTTCGCGTACAGGCTGCCGAGGTAGATCTGCATCGTGTCGAAGATGTCCGTCACCGGCACGCCGAGCTGGCGCGCCTTGGTGCGGTCGATGTCGGCATACAACTGCGGCACGTTGACCTGCCAGCTGGTGAACATGCCGGCCAGCTCGGGTGCCTGCCGTGCCTTGCCCATGAAGGCTTTCACCGCCGCGTCCATCTGGTCGTAGCCGAGCGAGGCACGGTCTTCGATCTGCAGCTTGAAGCCGCCCGTGGTGCCCAGGCCCGCCACCGGTGGCGGCGGGAACATCACGATGAAGGCGTCCTGGATGGTCGAGAAGGCGCCATTGAGCTGGCCCGCGACCGCGCCGCCGCTCTGGTCCTTGCGCTCGCGCTGCGCGAAGGGCTTGAGCGTCGCGAACACGATGCCGGAGTTCGAACTGTTGGTGAAGCCGTTGATCGACAGGCCGGGGAAGGCGAGCGTGTCCTCCACGTTCGGGTTCTTCTTCATGATCTCGCCCATGCGATGGATCACGTCTTCGGTGCGGTCGAGCGTGGCGCCGTCAGGCAGCTGCGCGAAGCCGATCAGGTACTGCTTGTCCTGGGCAGGAACGAAGCCGCTCGGGACCGCCTTGAACAGGCCGAAGGTCACGCCGATCAGCGCCAGGTAGATCACCAGCATCAGCGCCTTGCGGCCGATCACGTTCTTGACGCCGCCGCTGTAGGACTCGGAACCGCGATGGAACAGCTTGTTGAAGCCGCGGAACAGCCAGCCGAGGTACTTGTCCATGAAGCGCGTGAGCGCGTCCTTGGGCTGGTCGTGGCCGCGCAGCAGCAAGGCGGCGAGCGCCGGCGACAGCGTGAGCGAGTTGATCGCCGAGATCACCGTCGAGATCGCGATGGTCACCGCGAACTGGCGGTAGAACTGGCCGGTCAGGCCGCTGATGAAGGCCAGCGGCACGAACACGGCCACCAGCACCAGCGCGATGGCGATGATGGGGCCCGACACCTCGCGCATGGCGCGGTAGGTGGCGTCGCGCGGACTCAAACCCGCCTCGATGTTGCGCTCGACGTTCTCCACCACCACGATGGCGTCGTCCACCACGATGCCGATGGCCAGCACCAGCCCGAACAGGGAGAGCGCATTGATCGAGAAGCCGAGGATGTGCAGCACCGCGAAGGTGCCGATGACCGACACCGGCACGGCCAGCAGCGGAATGATCGACGCGCGCCAGGTCTGCAGGAACAGGATCACCACCAGCACGACCAACAGGATGGCTTCCAGCAGCGTGTGCACCACCGATTCGATGGACGCGCGCACGAACTGCGTCGGGTCGTAGGCGATGCGGTATTCCACGCCCTCGGGCATGTTCTTGGCCAGCTCGTCCATGGCGGCGCGCACGTTGCTCGAAATGTCGAGCGCGTTGGAGCCAGGCGACTGGAACACGCCCATGCCGACCGCCGCGTCGTTGTTCAGCAGCGAGCGCAGCGAATAATCGGCGGCGCCCATCTCCAGGCGGCCGATGTCGCGCAGCCGCGTGACCTGGGTGGCGCCGCCGTCGGTGCCCGTCTTCACGATGATGTCGCCGAACTCTTCCTCGCTCTGCAGCCGACCCTGCGCATTGATCGACAGCTGCATGTCCACGCCGGGCAGGCCTGGCGACGCACCGACCACACCGGCCGCCGCCTGGATGTTCTGGCCGCGGATCGCCGCCACCACGTCGCTGGCCGACAGGCCGCGCTGTGCCACCTTCTGCGGGTCGAGCCAGACGCGCATCGCGTAGTCGCCGCCGCCGAAGATCTGCACCTGGCCGACACCGGTGATGCGCGCCAGCCGGTCCTTGACGTTGAGCACCGCGTAGTTGCGCAGGTAGTTGATGTCGTAGCGGTTGTTGGGCGAGACCATGTGCACGACCATCGTCAGGTCGGGCGCACTCTTGATGGTCGTGATGCCGAGGCGGCGCACCTCTTCAGGCAGGCGAGGTTCGGCCTGCGAGACGCGGTTCTGCACCAGCTGCTGGGCCTTGTCCGGGTCGGTGCCCAGCTTGAAGGTCACGGTCAGCGTCATCACGCCGTCGGTGGTCGCCTGGCTGCCCATGTAGAGCATGCCTTCGACCCCGTTGATCTGCTCCTCGATCGGCGTCGCCACCGTCTCGGCGATCACCTTCGGATTGGCGCCTGGGTACTGGGCGCGCACGACGACCTGCGGCGGCGCCACTTCCGGGTACTCGGAAATCGGCAACACCCGCATGGCGATCAGGCCGGCGAGCAAGATGAGCACCGACAGCACGCCGGCAAAGATCGGCCTGTCGATGAAGAATTTGGAAAGGTTCATGGTGTTCTTTCAGCGCCTCGTTGGGCCTGGGCTCAGTTGCTCGCGGCGACCTTGGTAGCGGCGGCCTGGGCCTCTGCCTTGGCCTGGGCCGCATCCATCGGCACGACCGTCGGCTCCACCAGCGCGCCGGGGCGCACGTGCTGCAGGCCGTTGACGACCACTCTGTCCCCCGACTTCAGGCCACGGGTGACCACGCGCAGACCATTGGCCGGCGCACCCAGCGTGACTTCGCGGTACTCGGTCTTGTTGTCGCCGTTCACCACCATCACGAACTTCTTGTTCTGGTCGGTGCCGACGGCGCGTTCGTTCACCAGCACCACGCGGCTGGTGTGGGCCTGGCCCATGCGAATGCGGGCGAACTGGCCGGGGATGAGCGAGCCATCCTTGTTGTCGAAGGCGGCGCGCACGCGCACCGTGCCGCTGCGGGCGTCGACCTGGTTGTCGATCAGTTGCAGCTTGCCCGCGAAGGGCGTGCCCTCGGTGGCGGCCGTGCCCATCTGCACCGGGATCTGCTCGAGCGGCGTGCGCGTGCTCGCGCTGCTGCCCGCCATGTCCTTGAGCGCCTTGCCGACGATCTGCTCGTCGGCGTCGAAGCTCGCGTAGATCGGGCTGACCGACACCAGCGTGGTCAGCACCGGCGCGCCGGGGCCGGCGGCCACCAGGTTGCCGACAGTGACCTCGATCCGGCCGATGCGGCCCGACACCGGGGCTTTCACCTGCGTGTAGCCCAGATTCAGGCGCGCGCTCTGCAGCGACGCCTGTGCGGCGCGCAGGCTGGCTTCGGCCTCGCGGCCGGCGTTGGTGCGTTCGTCCAGTTCACGCTGGGCGATGGCGCGCTCGTCCCACAGACGCTTGGAGCGTTCCTGCTCGCTGCGGCTGAAGGCAGCGCGGGCCTGGGCCGAGGCGACCTGCGCTTCGGCGCGGTCGACTTCGGCCGCGTACGGCGCCGGATCGATGGTGATCAGCAGGTCGCCCTTCTTCACCAGCGAGCCTTCGCGGAAATGCACCGACTGCACCGCACCGGCGACCCGGGAGCGCACGTCGACACGCTCGACGGCTTCGAGCCGGCCCGAGAACTCGTCCCAAGCGGTGATCTCGGTCTGCGCGGCCACGGCGACCGACACCGGCGTGGCGCGCGGTGCGGTGGCTGCGGGCGTGTTGGCTTCGGCCTCCAGCGGGCGCAGGCCGAAGATCGCCGACACGATGGCGGCGACCGCCGTGAGCGCGGTCACGGTGGGCCACAGGCCGCGGCGGGCGGTGGTGACGAGCGGGTTGTTGGGCAGCTTGTTCATGGTGATTTCCGTCCTCAAGGTTGTTTTTCGAAAGCAAAGAGCCGGCCGGCGGGCAGCGCCGGGCGACAGAAGGGGTGGCCGCCGGACAGGCCGGCCGCCGAATTCACGAAGCGGTGGAAAGGAAGGGGTGCCGGCGGCCTGGCTCCAAGGCCTGCCGGCCGGCGCCTAGTGCGGCGGAGGCGTCCGCGTGCTCTCGAAGAACTCGCGGAAGCGCTGCGTCACCACCGGTGCGCACGGACAGTCGATACAGGTTGCGGGGTCGGCCAGCGCTTCGGGCCAACCCTGGGCGGCCGTGAGCACTTCGCTGCGCACCGGAATGCCAGCCGCCTCGAGTCGCTGCGCATAGCGCAGCGCTTCATCCCGCATCGGATCGTTTTCGCCGGCCAGCACCAGCGTGGGCACCAGGTCGGCCAGGCGGCGCGACGAGCCCGGCACCGCATAGGGATGCTCTGCATCGCGCGGGCAGCGCAGGTACTTCTGCCAGCCTTCGCTGTACTTGCAATCGGTCGCGTCGCCGGTCGCCTGGCGCAGCGACGCGGTGCCGGCACAGGGGTCGAGCATCGGCGACAGCAGGATCTGGCCGGCCAGCGGCGGATGGGCCCGGTCTCGGGCGATCAGCGCCAGCGCCGCAGCCACGTTGCCGCCGGCTTCCTCACCCGCCAGGTAGATGCGCGCGCCCTTGCCGCCGAGCTTGGTGCGCTGCTTGTAGAGCCATTCCAGCGCCTCGTAGCCGACCTCGATCGCATCGGGGAACGGATGCAGCGGGGCCAGCGGGTAGGCCATCGACACCACCGTCGCACCCGCGGCCACCAGCATGCGCGCCACACTGCGCCCGTCGTCCAGATCGCCGTCGGCAAAATTTCCGCCGTGGAAATGCAGCACCAAGGGCCGGTCGGCCCCCATACCCCGGCCGGTGCGAACGCCGTAGGTCCGCGCCGCCACCGGTTCCCGCTTGGGCAGCAGGATCGTGATGTCGTTCTCGGCCGCTGCCGGCAGTGCGGCGGCACGGGTCGGCTCGTTGGCAGGGGACTCGGAACGGGTGGACATGGTGTACCTGTGGGCGGTCGATGGTTGAACGATGGATGAAATGTACGGGCGCCAGCCAGTGCCGAAAGCGGTACTTTGCCACCTCACCGTTTCCCCACGATGAACAATCGACGCCGCGCCTGCGTGTGAGAATCCTCCCACGCAGCAGGGCGCTGCGTCAGTCAGAGGCCACAAGCCGAAAAAAAGCAGGAACAACCGGATGGATCAGATCCAGGCAATGAGGGTCTTCGCCCGCGTGGTGGAAACCGGCAGCTTCACCCGCGCGGCCGACTCGCTGGCCCTGCCCAAGGGCACAGTCACCAAGCAGATCCAGGCGCTGGAGGCGCGGGTGCGCGTCAAGCTGCTCAACCGCACCACCCGCCGCGTGACCGTGACGCCCGACGGCGCCGCCTATTACGAACGCGCCTCGCGCCTCCTGACCGAGCTCGACGACCTCGACGCCAGCATGACCAACGCCCAGGCCAACCCGTCCGGGCGCCTGCGCATCGACGTCGGCTCGTCGATGGCCAATCTTTTGCTGATTCCAAACATCGAGAGCTTCTACGAGCGGTTTCCGGACATCCAGCTCGACATGGGCGTGTCGGATCGCATCGTCGACCTGATTGCCGACAACGTCGACTGCGTGATCCGGGTCGGCGAGATCAGCGACCAGTCGCTGGTGGCGCGGCGCATCGGCCACCTGCCCTTCGTCAACGTCGCGTCGCCCGGCTACCTGCGCCGCCATGGCGTGCCCAAGCACCCGCACGACCTGGAGAAAAGCCACCGGGTCGTGAATCATTTCTCCGGCAACACGCGGCGCATGTACCCGCTGGAATTCAACAAGGATGGCGAGCACATCGAGCCCGATGCGCCCTACCGTCTGGCGGTCAACGAGAGCAACTCGCACACCACCGCAGTGCTGGCCGGCCTGGGCGCCTCGCAGATGGTCACCTTCATCGCCCAGCCCTACCTGGAGCGCGGCGAACTGGTGCAGGTCATGCCGGACTGGACGCGCGAGCCGCTGCCGGTGTACGTGGTGTACCCCCCCAACCGGCACCTGAGTGCCAAGGTGCGCGCCTTCGTCGACTGGGCGGCCGAGCTGTTCGCGAAGAACCCGCAGCTGCAGCGGATCTGAACAGCCAGCCTGCGGCCTGGCTGTCGGCATCCGCCGACACGCAGGGGCGCATTGACCTGCCGCGCCCAGAGCCATCGGCGGGCCATGGTCATGCATCGCCAACGGAGAAGTCCATGACAGCAACGCCCACTCCCCACCAGCCTGCGCACAACGACGAGCCCGAGATCACCCAGGAAGACTCCGTGCCCACCGACGGCAAGGATGTCGAGGGTGAGGAGATGATGAAGAAGGTGCGCAACAAGAAACTCGAAGAGCAACCCGGCGAGGAGAAGTCCGAGGACTGACGGGCGCTTGCCGCGCGCCGTCGAAGGAAGCCGTCAGCGCGCTGCGAGCGCCTGTACCGCCGCGCGCAGCGCTTCCTGCGAGGCCGGCGAAAGCACGGCCAATCGCAGCGCTTCCGGCAGACCGAAGGACGCTGCCTCGCGCACCTTGACGCCGTGGCCACGCAAACCGGCCACCAAGGCGGGCAGACTGGCGACGCCGGGACGCACGCAGAAGAAGTTGGCCACGCTCGGCAGGCAGACCCACCCCAGCGATTCGCACACGGCGATCTGCCGCGTCTTCCAGTCGACCAGGGTTGCACGCGAACCGGCCAGATGCGCCTGCGCGTCCGGCGAGGTCCAGGCGGCCAGCAGCGCGACGCCGTGGCCGCCGACGGGCCATGAGGGCGCGAGCTGCGCGACAGCATTGCGCAAGGCACGTTCGCTGCGGGGCGCGATCGCATAGGCCGCGCGGATGCCGGTCAGGCCGAGCGCCTTGTTCGGCGTGACAAGCTGCCAGACCCGGTCGCGGTGCGCCGCCGTGAGCGCCAAAGCGGCCTCCAGGCGCAGTGGCTCGTAGGCAAGGTCGAGGACGCAGGCCGCGCCTTCGGGCAGCCGGTCGATGCGCGCTCCGAGCCCTGGCTCTGCCTGGCCCAGCGGGCTCGACGGATCACAGGCCCAGTGCAGCGACGGTGCGGGCCCGCCTGCCCATCCGTCCTCGCTCCATGTCACCGCGGTCAACCCCCAGGCACGCGCCGCACGTCGGTAATCGCCGTAGCTGTGCGGCGGCAGCGCGACATGGCGCCCGCCACACGATGCGAAGGCCGCAGTGATGCGGAAGATGAATTCGCTGGCGCTCGCCGCGATGACGATGCGCTGGGGATCGACCCCATGAAAGCGCGCCAGCGTTTCGCGCAGCGCGGTGTACTGCGGGTCGGGGTAATGCGCGGCATCGACCGTCTGCAGCGCCGCGAGCGCGACCGGACACGGCCCGCAGCCGTTGCCGTTGGTGGAAAAATCATGCAGCGGCACGCCCAGCGCGTCGGGGCCGCCATGCACGGCGTCCGATGAAAAGGTGGAAGAAGGAATCGTTGCCACCCGCCGAGGATACGAAGAAGCCATCGCGGCCTTCAGACCCGATCCCACAGCAGCGCCCCGACGGCGGCGGCGAGCGCGAAGACCACCACCACCCGCTCGCCCGCCGTTGCGGCGCGCGTCACATCCGCCGGAGACGGCATGCCCCCCGCGCTGTGGAGCGTGTACACGCCCGGCTTGCGCAGGCACAGCCCGAGTCGCATCGCCATCGCGGCCATCGGCCAGCCGCTGTTGGGCGACGGGGTGCGCGCGGCCTCGCGGCGTAGCGCCGTCCAGCGCACGCGCTGCACGCCCTGCGATGGGCCACCCAGCGGCAACCCGATCAGCAGCAGCGCCGTGAGCCGCGCCGGCAACCAGGACAACCCGTCGTCCACCCGCGCCGCCCATTTGCCGGCCCATTCCCAGACACGCCCGCCGCGTTCGCCGCGGTAGCCCCACATCGCATCGGCGGTGTTGGCGAAGCGGTACAGCGCCGCGCCGGGCAGGCCCAGCAGCAGGAACCAGAACAAGGGCGCGACGACCGAGTCGTTGAGGTTCTCGGCCAGCGATTCGATCGCGCTTTCGCGCACCTCGGTTTCGCTCAGCGCCGAAACGTCCCGGCTGACGAGCCGGGCCAGTTGCGCACGGCCGGCGTCGAGCGAAGTGCCCAGCGCCGCCTCGACCGCCAGCACTTCGCCCTGCAGCATGCGCCAGGCCAGCAGCGGCTTGAGCAGCAGGCCGAGCAGCGGCAACGCCGCCCAGGGCGGCAACCGGGACAGCGCCGACTGCAGCAGCACCGACACCGCGACCACGACGAGCGCACCGACGGACCAGCCGATCGCGCCGCGCACGAACGGGCCGCCGCGCGCGCGGGCCGCCCTGCTGCCGGTGGCCGGTGCCGCCCAGCGACCGACCCACGCCAGCCACCGGCCCATCCACACGACCGGGTGCCAGCGCGCCGACGGCTCGCCCCAGGCGCGGTCGACCAGCAACGCAATGCACAGCGCACCAGCCAGGGTCGTGAGCGCGGGCCAGGCCGTGAGCATGGCCATCAGGCGGCAGCAGCAGTCGCCACACCGGGCCGCCCGCGCCGCCATTGAGCCAGGGCGCCGAAGGCCAGGACCAGCGCCGCACCGAAGGCAGCCCAGAGGCTCTGCAGCACGGGCGCCGGCGGCGCGGGCGCCCGGTCCGGCACCGGCTCCAGCTTCAAGCCCTGCACCCGCATGCCGTCGGCGGGCGCGTCGGCCGGTTGCTCGGGCGTGGGAACCGTCTCGGCAGGCCGCTGCACTTCGATCGGCGCGGGCGCGGGCCGGCGCAGGGGCGGTGGGGCTGCCGCTGCCGCCTCGCCCTGCGCCGCCTGGGCTTGCGCCGCCGCGAAGCGCTCCACCGCGCTGTTGCGTTCCGCAAGCCCGGTCGCCTTCAGCGCCTGGGTGTAGGCCTGCACCAGTTCGCCGCGGGTCGCGGCGTCGGGCTGCCAATAGCCCAGGCGCACCGCGTCGAGCATGCGTTCGAGCGTCTGCGCGAAGGCGCCGCGGTTGTCGCGCTCCAGCCATTCGCGGGTGCCGAGCCGGTAGCGGTCGCGCACATAGACGTCGTGCAGCGACTGCCAGTGGTCCTGGCGCACCGCCTGCGGTGCGGTGGCTTGCCAGCCCCAGAGGAACTGCGCGGTCTTCAGCACCTGCAGCGTGCCGCTGTAGCCCTCGGCCTGCTGCGCCGCGATCCACTGCGGATGCAGGTAGCGGCTCTGCATCTCCTTGGCGATGGCGGTGTCGGCGCTGTCGGTGCGCACCTCGCTGCCGTCGCGCAGGTTCTGCACATACAGCGCCGGGTCGCGGCCGGTGAGCTGGCGCACCGCCAGCGCGATGCCGCCCAGGTACTGGAACGGGTCGTCGCTGGTGAGCATGCCGTAGGTGTTCGAGGTGCGCGACAGCAGCGCCGCGTCGACCTGCGCCAGGTTGGCCGCGTAGGCGGATCGGCGCCCGCCTGACGGCACGTCGTCGCCGCTGCCGCTGCCATCGCTCCACGCATGCCCCATGCGGTCGATGTAGAGCTGCGCCATCTGCGCGTCGCCGCCGGCCTGGCCCTGGCGCTGCCACGCCTCGGTGGCGAGCGTGGCCTCGGCCAGGCCGCTGCCGTAGCTGCCCTGCTCGTTCGAGAACACGCGGGCGGTCGACCAGCGCTGCGCCTGCGCCTCGGTCGCGCCGTCGGCCACCATGCGGCGCGCCAGCGCGTTGCTGTTGCGCGCAACGAGGTTGCCGGCCTCGGGCAGCGCGGCCACCTGCCGCACCGCGGTGTCGATCCAGCGCATCACGTTGGGGAACTGGTCTCGGTAGGAGCCGGTGACGCTCACCAGCACGTCCAGCCGCGGGCGCTTGAGCGTATCGGCCGGCAGCAGGTCGATGCCGACCACGCGGCCGTTCTCGTCCCAGCGCGGCTTCACGCCCATCGCATAGAGCGCCTGGCTCTCCATCACGCCCTGGTGGCGCATCGTCTCGCCGGCCCAGAGGGTGAAGGCGATCTTCTCCGGCGCCCGGCCGCCGTGCGTGCGCCGGTGCTCGGCGATCCACGCATCCATCGCGGCGACCGCGGTGTCCCAGGCTTCGCGCGTCGGCACCCGGCCCGGATCGAAGCCGTAGAGGTTGCGGCCGGTCGGCAGGCTGTCGGGGTTGCGCACCGGGTCGCCACCGTAGCTCGATGCGAGGTGCCGGCCATCGAGCGCGGTGAGGAAGCCCTGGATCTCCTCGTTGCGCGCCAGCACTGCTTCGAGCTTCTGGGCCCGCTCGGCCAGCGCAAAGAGCGCCGCGCTGTCGAGCGGCTTGGCCTCGGCGCGGTTCGGGATCGCGCTCGCCACATGCGGCGCCGCCGCGTCGAGCGCGCGCAGGTCGAGCGTGCTGGCGGCGCGCGCGTCGGTCAGCGCCACTTGCAACCAGCGTGCCGGCCGCGATTGGGCCAGGTTCTTCGCGTCGAGCAGGAAGACCTCGTCGATGTCCTCGCCCAGCGCCTCGATCAACGGCTTGCGCAGGATCTGCAGGATGGTGCTGCGCCGGCGCTCGGCATCGGGCACCTCGCCGAAGGCGGCCAGGCCGAGCGGCTGCGCCGTCATCGCGAGCTCGTCGAGGTAGGGGTGCAGCAGCTCCATGAAGCCGGCGAAGTTCGCGAGGATCTGCTCCTGCGTCCACTTCAGGTCGCGGTGGTACTGGTGGCCGACGAAGGCCGCGGTCAGCCGCGCTTCGAGCTCGGCCTTCACGGCGCCTGGCGCCACGTTCTCCCAGTCGTGCATCAGCTCGTGCATCTCCTGCACCTGCGGGCGGAAGCCGGCCGGCGAGAACATCGGCGTCGAATGGCTCACCAGCACCGCGCGGCCACGGCGTTTGGCGGTCACCGCCTCGCCGAGGTTGTCCATGATGTACGGGTAGACGTTGGGCAGCTCGCCCAGCGCGAGCATCGGGTCGTCCTGCATCGACAGGCCGCGCTCCTTGCCGGGCGCCCATTCCAGCGTGCCGTGGGTGCCGACATGCACCACCGCGCTGGCGCCGAAGCGGGTGCGCAGCCACAGGTAGGTCGCCAGGTAGCTGTGCGACAGCGGCGTGGCCGAGCGGTGGTAGATGGTCTTCGCCTTCTGCGCCGGGTCGTTGCTCGGCTCCTGCCGCGGCGGCTGCGGCAGCACCACCGCCTGGCCGTAGGCCACGCGCGGAATGACGAAGGCCGGCGCGCCGCCGACCGGCCGCAGCATCGTCGAGGCCTCGGGCGCGCCCCAGTGGGCCACGATGCGCTGCTGCGTGGCGGCCGGCAGCGTGCGGAACCAGGCCTGGTAGTCGGCCAGCGGCAGCGCATCGGCCAGGCCCTGGTCGAGCAGCGTCTGCAGCGTGGCTGGCCGGTAGTAGCCGGCCATGGCAGCCTGCACCTTCGGCGTGATGGCGTCGGCCTCCGGCACCTCGTTGCGGTAGCCCGCCTGCTGCATCGCGGCCAGCATCCGGTGCAGGCTCTTGGGCACGTTCAGAAAGGACGCGCCGAAGTTGCCCTCGCCGGCCGGGTAGTTGTAGACCAGCATCGCCACCCGCCGCTCGGCCGGCGGCGTGCGCTGCAACCGCGCCAGCGAGGCCGCCTTGTCCGCCACTGCGGCGATCTGTTCGGCGATCGGCTGCAGCGCACCGCTGACCGCATCGCGCGCGGTCACCAGCACCGGGTCGACCATGCCGGCCAGTTCGCTCGGCGTGTAGTAGTAGGCGACGTCGCTCTGCGCGATGCCGTCCTTGCTGCCGGCCCACTGGGCCGCGTCCATCGCGAGCGCGGGCATGGTCTGCAGCACCGGCACGCCGATGCGCTCCAGCTCCGCCTTGCGCTCGCTCGGGTTGAAGACCAGCGCGGCGTTGATCACCAGGTCGGCCACGCGGCGTTCGCCCGCGCCCTCCCCGGCATGCGTGGCGCGGAAGAACAGGTCCTTCTGCTGGCGCGGGCCGTAGAAGGCATAGGCCCGCAAGCCGCGCGACTCGAGCGCGTCGATCAGCGCATCGACCCAGCCGGTGTCGTCGCTGGTGAAGACGGCGTTGTTGACCGCGATGGCGACGGTCTTGGCGCCCGCGGGCGCGAGCGTGTCGACCGCTGCCACATCGGGCGCGATCTGCGGCCAGCGCGGATGGTAGAAGCCCGCCAGCGGTAACTGCACCGGCGGCGGCAGCCCGGCGCTGTCGCCGATGCGGCGCAGCGCCTGCATCGCGGCGGCCCGGTTGGCGCTGCCGCCGAAGCGCCAGTAGGCCCGCAGCCGCTGCGCCCAGGCGGCATCGACGCCATGCTCCGCCGCCAGCGGCGCGGCGGCCGACGAGGCCTGCTTGGCCACCAGCGCGAACTCGCCCACGACCACGTAGGGCGTGCCGGCGCGCAGCACCGCATCGCCGAAGCGGGCGGCCGTGTTCTGCGCAACGCTGGTGTGCGGCACGTCGACGATCAGCAGCGCCGCGCCCGCGAGCGCCTGGCCCAGCGCCTCGGGCGTGTCGCGTTCGGCCGAAACCGTCTGCAGCGGCACGCCGGCCGCCTGTGCCACGGCCCCGATGCGTGCCAGGCGCGCGGGCGAGACGAGGTAGGTGCTGAGCAGCACCACGCGGCCCGGCGCGGCTGCGGCGTCCTGCGCCGCGGCGTGCCCCGCCAGCCCGAGCAGGATCAGCGCGCCCAGGAGCACGCGCAGCCAGCGCTGGCGCATCGTCACGGGCGGGCGGGCGCCGATGGGACTGCAGCGTCGACCGGGACCGCGGTGGCCGGCACGTAGACCATCGTGCCGTCCTTCATCCGGTACGCAGTGCCGGCCTTCTCGCCATCGCCCTGCCCCGACGCGCCGCTGGCCTTGAAGCGCGTCACCTTCTGCCCGTCCTTGCTGAGGATCTCCATGTCGGGTCGGCCCTCGTTGCGGATGATGGTGAGCTTGTCCTGCGCGAACGGGTTCATCGGGTTGTTGATGACCGCGATCATCAGCATGCCGATGACCACCATGAACACGTCGATCAGGTTGATGGTGGAGAGCACCGGGTCGTCGTCTTCCGCGTCCAGGCTGTTCAGGATGGAAAAGGTGCGTCGGCTCATGCCACGGCCTCCGCCCGGTCGAGCAGCAGCACCAGTTCGCGCATCAGCCAGCGGCGCCGCACGGTGTAGACCACGAAGGTGATCGACGCCGCCACCAGCGCGACGATGACGCTCGCGAAGGCCGGCGCCAGGCTCTGCGCCACGCCCTGCGATTCGCCCGAGGCCACGGCGACCAGCGCCGGCCCCATCGGGATCATGGTGGCGATCAGCCCCAGCATCGGCGCGACGCGGCTGCACAGGCGCACGCCTTCGAGCTCCTTGAGTACGGCCAGCTCGAGCTGGTCCTGCCCGCCGGCGGCGTGGCGCTGCAGCACCAGCGCGCGCTCGGGTGCGCGGCGGCGCTGGAGGTATTCGATGCCGAAGGCGCCCAGGCAATAGACGGCGTAGACGAAGGCCAGCAGCACGCCCAGCGTGACCGGCCACAGGAACAGCCGGGCCAGTTCGAAAAGAATCGTGTCGAAAGCGAACATCACGCGGCCTCCCGTGCCGAAGAATCAAACAGGTCCGAGGGCTGACCCCAGCGGTCGTCGAACACCACCGACGACAAGGGCGCGCGACGCGCCCAGCGTTCCTTCTGCAACATGGGTTCCTCGTAGAAGGCATGCACCGGGCCCAGGCACAGCAAGGCGATCGGCTCGGCACCGGCAGGCAGGCCCAGCAGCGCCGCGACCTCGGCCGGATCGAACAGCGACACCCAGCCCATGCCCAGCCCTTCGGCACGCGCGGCGAGCCAGAGGTTCTGGATCGCGCAGGCGGCCGAGGCCAGGTCCATCTGCGGCAGCGTGCGGCGGCCGAACACGTGGGGCTCGCGCCCGTCGCTCAGCGTGACCGCGATGAGCTCGGCCGCGTCCAGCAGGCCTTCGACCTTCAGGCGCATGAATTCGTCTTCGCGCTCGCCGAGGGCGCGGGCGGTCCGCCCCCGTTCCTGCTCGACCGTGGCGTGCAGCCGCTGGCGCAGCGCCGCATCGCGGATGCGGATGAAGCGCCAGGGCTGCATGAAGCCGACGCTCGGCGCATGGTGTGCGGCGTCGAGCAGCCGGCGCAGCAACTCGGGTGCCACCTCGCCGCCCGCGAAGTGCCGCATGTCGCGGCGTTCGTGGATGGCGCGATAGACGGCTTGCGTCTCGCTGTCCGAGAAGGCATGCACCTCGTGCGCGCGCATCGTCATCAATCCTCGATGCCGCGCTGCGCCGGGATGCCGGCCTTGAACGCATGCTTGACCATCGTCATCTCGGTCACGGTGTCGGCCAGCTCGATGATCTCCGGCGGGCAGCGCCGGCCGGTGAGCACCACATGCACCTCCTTGGGCCGAGCGCGCAACGTGTCCAGCACGTCGTCCAGCGGCAGCCAGCCGTAGATGAGCGGATAGGTGATCTCGTCGAGCACCACGAGGAAGTACTCGCCCGAGAGGATCGATGCCTTGGCGCGCGCCCAGCCGTCGCGCGCGAGCTGGCCCGAATGCTCCAGGTCCTGGCTCTTCCAGCTGAAGCCGTCTCCTAAACCTTCGATCGGAATCCCGAGCTGCTCGAACATGCGGTGCTCGCCGAAGCGCGCCGTCGGCACCTTCATGAACTGCCAGATCTTCACGGCCTTGCCGCGGCCATGGGCGCGCAGGGCGAGGCCGAAGGCCGCGGTGCTCTTGCCCTTGCCGTCGCCGGTGTTGACGATGACGATGCCGCGGCGCTCGCCCTCGGCCTTCTCGTAGGGCTTGGTGCTGGGTGGGGTTTCGATCTGCATGGAGATTTCCTTGGTTGTCTAGCGGGGCAGCGCGATCCATTGTTCGGCCACGCGGTGCACGGCGATGCGCTCGTCGAAGACGGCTTCGAGCGCGCGGTGCGTGGACGCATCGGCCGCCTCGCCGTGGTGCAGCAGGCGGCCCTCGGCCATCACCGCCACGGTGTCGGCAGCGAGCGCCATCGAGAGTTCGTGCAGCACGCTGACCACCGTGTTCCCGTGAGCCACCAGCGCGCGCACCGTGTGCATCCAGTCGGCCTGGTGCGGCGGGTCGAGGTTGGCCAGCGGCTCGTCCATCAGCAGCACCTCGGCCTCGACGGCCAGCGCGCGCGCCAGCAGCACGCGCTGGCGCTCGCCGCCCGAGAGCTGGCCGAGCGGCCGTTCGCGCCAGTCCCAGGCCTGCGTGCTGCGCAGCGCGCGCTCGACCGCGGCATGGTCGGCCGGGCTCGGCGCGGCCAGCCAGCGCTGGTGCGGCAGTCGGCCGAGCATCGCGACGTCGTAGACCAGCAGGTCGTCGGCGCTGCCCTCGCCGGCACCGCCCTGCCCCAGCCAGGCCAGCCGCTGCGCGCGGGCGCGGCCCGGCAGGCGCTGCAGCGATTCGCCGAAGAGCCGCACCGCGCCCTCGTGCGGCAACAGGCCGGCCATCACGCGCAGCAGCGTCGACTTGCCGGCGCCGTTGGGGCCGACGATGGCGCTCCAGCGGCCCGCGGGCAGCGCCAGGTCGATGCCGTGCAGCACCACCGTCTGGCCGAGCGTGGCGCGCACGCCTTCGGCCTGCAGTGCGGGCGTACCGGCGGGCGTCATCGGCCACCCCGCACGCTGCGGCGGTGCATCAGCCACAGCAGGTAGCTGCCGCCGAGCACCGCGGTCAGCACGCCGACCGGCAGCTCCTGCGGCGCGATCAGCCAGCGCGCACCGAGGTCGGCGGTCATCAGCAGCAGCCCGCCCATCAGCGTCGACAGCACGAGCAGCCAGGCATGCGTGGTCTTGACGACCGAGCGCACCAGATGCGGTGCGGCCAGGCCGACGAAGGCGATGAGGCCGGTCTGCGCCACCGCGGCCCCCGTGGCCATGGCCAGCACCGCGACCAGCGCGGCGCGCATCGCGCCCAGCGGCAGGCCGAGGCTGGCGGCGGTCGATTCGCCCAGCGCCAGGCCGTCGAGCACCGGCGCCAGCGCCCAGCCCAGCAGCAGGCAACTCGCGCCGAAGATGGCCATCAGTGCGCAGGCGCTCCAGCCGACCAGGCCGGTGCTGCCCAGCATGAAGCCGGTGAGCGCGACCAGGATGTCGGCCGACTGAATAGTGATGAGGTCCTTCACCGCGCCGAGCACCACGCCGACGATCACGCCGGCCAGCAGCAGGCGCAGCGTCTGCTGCACGCCGCGTGCGAGCGCCAGCGTGAGCAGCACCGCCACGACCGCGCCCACGAAGGCGGCGCCGGTCAGGCCCAGCCGCACCACCCATTGCGTGGTGCTCGGCGATGCGCCGAAGAGCAGCAGCGCCACGGCGACGCCGAGCGCTGCGCCCGACGCACTGCCCAACAGGTACGGGTCGGCCAGCGGATTGCGGAACAGCCCCTGCGCCACTGCGCCCGCCAGCCCCAGCAGCCCGCCGGCCAGCCAGGCACCGAGCGTGCGCGGCAGCCGGATGTCCCAGACGATCTGCAGCGCGATGGGGTCGTGCCGCGCCGCCAGCACGCTCTGGAAGCCGGTGCTGCCGATGCCCAGGCCGAACAGCAGCGCACCGGCCGACAGCGCCAGCAATGCGAGGGCCAGGATCTGCGCGCGACGTCGGTGCTGCTTCATGGCGCCTTGTCGATCAGGCACTTCGCCATCAGGCGTGCGGCCTCGCCCATGCGCGGGCCGGGCCGCACCAGCACGTCGGACTCGGCAGCCGTAAAGCGGCAGACGCGCCCGTCGCGCACCGCGCGAATGCCGGCCCAGCCCGGCCGCTGCTCCAGCCCGGTGGCGCTGCGCTCGCCCACCATGATCAGGTCGGGGTTGGCGCGCACCACGTACTCGGGGTTGATCTTGGGGAACGGCCCGAGCGATGCCGGCACGATGTTCTGCACGCCCAGGCGGGCCATCGTCTCGCCGATGAAGGAACTCTCACCGGCCGCATAGGGGCCGTTGTTCACCTCGAAATAGACGCGCATCGCCCGCGCCGCGGGCGGCACCGATTGCGCAGCGGCCGACACGCTGGCATCGATCACGCGCCAGACGCGTGGGGCCTCGTGCGTGCCCAGCACCTCGTCGAGCTTGGCGAGCACGCGCTGCACGTCGGCATGGCTCTTCGGCTCGAGCACCAGCACCTTCAGGCCGAGTGCTTCGAGCCGCTGGGTGACGCGCGACGACTTGGCCAGCAACACCGCATCGGGCCGGAGCGCGACGATGGCCTCGACGTTCGGGTCGAGCCCGCCGCCGACCTGCGGCAGCGCGCGCACCGACGCGGGTGAATTGGAATAGCGGTCCACGCCGACCAGGCGGGCGCAAGCGCCCATCTCGCAGACGCCTTCGGTCAACGAAGGCAGCAGCGTGACGATGCGCTGGGGCGGCTGCGGCAGGTCGACCACGACACCGCGTTCGTCGGTCACCTGGAGCGCGTGGGCGGCATACCCGAAGCTCAGCCAGGCGCTGCATGCCAACAGCGCGCGCAGAAAGAAAGTCATGCAGGTTCCTTCAAGGTGAGCGGCAGGCCGGCCGCCATCAAGGTGACGCGGTCACAGGCCGCGGCCACGGCCTGGTTGAGTTGGCCGAGCGCATCGACAAAGGCGCGCACTTCGCGGCCCAGCGGAATCACGCCCAGGCCGATCTCGTTGCCGACCAGTACGACGGGGCCGCGCGCATCGCGCAGCGCGGCGACCAGCGATGCGACGGCCTCGCCCGCATCGGCCGGCGCGCCGTGCAGCGGCATCGTGAGGTTGGTGAGCCAGAGTGTCAGGCAGTCGACCACCACCAGCGTCGCGGGCGTCGACAGCGACGCGATGCGTTCGGGGAGCGCGATCGGCTCTTCGACCGTGCGCAGGCCGGGCACACGCGCGGCGCGGTCGGCCTGGTGGCGCGCGATGCGCTCGCGCATCTCGGCATCGTGCGGTTGCGCGGTGGCGATCAGCACGGCGTCGTGCGCGGGGTCAGCGGCCAGCCAGGCGGCCGCGGCCATCTCGGCGCGGCGCGACTTGCCGCTCTTCTGGCCGCCGAGGATCAGTTCGCGTTCAAAGGTCATGCGCACCCTTCAAGGGTTCGGGGAGAAAGAGCCGCGCCGCGGCCTCGGGGCTCGACGGGAACCAGGCGTGGAAGTAGCTGGCACGCAAGGCGCCCTTCACGTAGACCGCCTCGCCCGCGCCCACCGCTTGCACGGCGCCCGGCTTGGCGGTGCGCAGCGCGACGGGGTGCGGCGTCTCGCAGGACGAATAGTGGAAGGTGTGGCCGCGCAAGGACAGCGCACCGATGTCCAACTGCTGCGGCCCCAGGCCGGCCAGGCGCTTCTGCATCGTCACGCGGCCCGGCAGCAGGCCCCACATCCGATGCGCCGCGCCATCGGCCGTGACCAGCGTGTCGAACAGCGACATCATGCCGCCGCACTCGGCCCACAGCGCCTTGCCGTCCGCGACGTGCGCGGTCAGCGCATCGCGCAGCGCCGCACAACGCGACAGCGCCTCGGCATGCAGCTCAGGGTAGCCGCCCGGCAGCCAGACCGCGTCGCAAGCCGGCAGCGCGTCGCCCGCCAGCGGCGAGAAGAACGCGATGCGCGCGCCCAGCGCGGTCAGCTGGTCGAGGTTGGCCGGGTAGATGAAGGAGAAGGCCGCATCGCGGGCAATGGCGATGGTGCGGCCGGCGAGCCAGGGCTGCGTCGGTGCATCGGCCGGCGACGGCTGATCGTCGAAGCGCAATTGCGGCAGCGCGTCGAGCGCGCGCTGGCCCAGCGGCGTCGCGGCCAGCGCGTCGGCGGCGGCGTCGAGCCGCGCCATTGCATCGCCGAGCTCGCCCGCACCGACCAGGCCCAGGTGGCGCTCGGGCAAGGCGAAGGCCTCGCCCTTCGGCAGGCCGCCGAGCCATTGCGCCGGATCGCGCAGCGCGTCTTTCAGCATGCCGGCATGGCGCTCGCCGGCCACGCGGTTGGCCAGCACGCCAACCCAGGGCAGGCCCGGTCGGAAATTCTGCAGGCCGAAGGCCAGCGCGCCGAAGGTGCCGGCCATGGCCCGCGCATCGATGACGGCGACCACCGCCAGGCCGAAACGCTCGGCCAGGTCGGCCGCGCTCGGCGTGCCGTCGAAGAGCCCCATCACGCCTTCGACGATCACCAGGTCGGCCTCCGACGCGGCGGCCTGCAGACGCGCGCGGCAGTCGGCCTCGCCGGTCATCCAGAGGTCGAGCGAATGCACCGGCGCGCCGGTGGCGAGCGCCAGCCAGTGCGGGTCGAGGAAATCCGGCCCGCACTTGAAGGCGCGCACACGGCGGCCCTGCCGCGCATGCAGCCGCGCGAGCGCGGCCGCGACCGTGGTCTTGCCCTGGCCGGAGGCCGGGGCTGCCACGAGCACGGCGGCGCAGCCCGCGCGTGGGTTTACAGCGGCGACCATTTCAGCCCGACGTAGGCCGTGCGGCCCGCCGTCGCGTACAGGCGGGCGTACTGGTAGTCCTTGTCGCCGGCGTTGTCCAGGCGCGCGATCAGCGTCAGCGACGGCGTGAGCCGGGTGCTCGCCACCAGGTTGAGCAGCGTGTAGCCACCGAGCCGGCGGGTGTTGGCGGCATCGTCGTAGCGCATGCTCGACGTCTGCACCTCTGCGCCCAGCGTCCAGCCGGCGACGACCCAGTCGGCGCTCAGCGTGCCATGCCGGCGTGCGCGGCGGGCGAGTTGCCGGTCGTTGTCGACATCGCGCGGGTCCTGGAAGTCGGCGGAGGCGCGCAGGGTCACGCTGCCGATGCGGTGGCCCGCACTCAGCGTGAGGCCTTCGTATTCGGCGCGTGCGGTGTTGGAGTAGCAGCCGAAGTCCGATGCACAACCGGTGGCGGAACCCGCGAAGGTGATGAGGTCGGTCACCCGGTTGCGGTAGACCACCACGCCGGCGTTCGTCGCGCCTTCGGTCCAGCGCAGGCCGAGTTCGACGTTGCGGCTTTCCTCGGGCTTCAGGCTGGCCAAGCCGTATTCGCTGAAGCGTTGGTAGAGCGTCGGGGCCCGGAAGGCGGTGCCGACCGAGGCGGTCGCGCGCCATTGCGGCGTGATCGCGAAACCATACGCCGCGCTGCCGGTGGTCTTGCCGCCGAACTCGCTGTCGTCGTCGTGCCGTGCCTGCAGCTGCAGCGAATGCGGGCCTTGCACAAAGCCGTAGCCGAGCGACAGCGCGTTCTGCGAACGGTCGCGTGCGAGCCGCGGCGAGAAGGCCGACGTCGCCGCGTTGTCGAGTTCGTCCTCGCGGCGTTCCAGTGTCGCGGTGATGCGGTGTGCGCCGAAGTTCAGGTTGTTCTGAAACAGGTAGCCCCGCGTCTCGGTCTCGGTGCGATAGAACGAGGGCACGGTCTGGTAGGTGGTCTTGCCGTCGGTCAGCTGCAGGCGGGTGCTGTAGATGTCGTTCCACTTGGCGACCCAGGCCAGGCCGGCGGTGCGCAGCGTGTTGGTGCCGGTGTCGTCCGGGAACACGGCCGGCGGGCGGGCCGTCCGCGACGCGCTGTCGTACTGCGCGACGGTGTCGCTGTACAGGAAGGTGCCTTCGAGCCGGTGCGCCGGGTTGATCTGAAAGCCCAGGCGCGCATTGGCCGACGTGTTGCGGTAGCCATCCCGGTCGGGGCTGGTCCAGCCGTCGGCGCTGTACTGCGACGTGCGCACCGGGTTGCGCTTGTCGCGCGGCTGGACGTTGTAGCCGTCGCTCTCTTCGTGGGACACACCCAGGGAATAGTCGAAGGCACCGCCCTCGCCCGCCGAGCCGCTCAGGCCGGCCTCGGTCTTGCGCAGGTCGTGGCTGCCGATGCCCACGCCGACGAAAGGCGTCGCCGGGCCTTCGCCGCGCTTGGTGAAGAGCTGGATCACGCCGCCGATGGCGTCGGAGCCGTACACCGCCGCGGCCGGGCCGCGCAGCACTTCGATGCGGTCGATCTGACCGAGCGGGATGCCTTCCCAGGCGGCGCCGCCGGTCGATTGCGAATCGATGCGCACGCCGTCGATGTAGACGGCGGTGAAGCGCGACTCGGCGCCACGGATGAACACGCTGGTCGCATTGCCGATGCCGCCGCTGCGGCCGATCTCGATGCCCGGCAGGCGCGCCAGCACGTCGGCCACGCCGGTGGCGCCGCTGCGTTCGATCGTGTCGCGGTCGACGATGGACACGTCGGCCACCAGGTCCGACAGCGGTTGCTCGACACGCGTGGCGGTGACCACGGTTTCGCGCAGGGCAGGCACAGCGGACGGACTCTGCGCCAGAGCACAGATCGGAAAGGCCGCGGCGACGGCCCAGGGCAGCGTGGCCAAGCCGAAGCGCGCGCGCGAACGCACAGGCAGGAATGCGCCCGCGGAAGAGAAGCGATGAATCATGGAACGAACTCGAGAACAAAACCCTGTCCGGCTTCCCCGCCGGACGTGTGGGCGTCACGACCGCACGCACGCCAGGCGCACGCACGGTCTCCTCGTTGGCCGGTATCCGGGCTGACAGAGCGACCTTCATCGCCTTCCCAGGCACCTGTTTCAGGGCGCCCAGTGGCTGAGGATGAAAGTGGAACCGGTGAGGGTTCCGTCTGTTTGACCGTTGCGGGGGCAGCGCAGGCTGACCGCGGCCCGAAGGGCTCTGGCTCCTGCTTCCCGTTGAACTGCACCGCGTGAACCGCGGTGCGAGCACCAAACGCACGGGATTCTAAGGGGCCGCCGTGCCATAGGTCACGCCTATACCCGAATCGAAATTTCACATTTCTGTTCGGCGAGGCTCCTTTCGAGAATGACGCAACGATGACGTTCCCGGTCATCCATTCTCAAAGGACCCCATGTCGGACTACGACACCTCAGACGCGTGGAAGACCCCCGCCAGCCGCTACCTGGCCGCCCATCCGAATCGGTACCTGAGCGCGAAGAAGCCTGTCTCCCAGTACGTGGCGATGAGCGATGGCTGCAAGCTGGCCGTGGACGTGTATCTGCCCCACGACGCGTCGGGCCGGGTGGCCGAGGGCCCGTGGCCGACGATCGTGCTCTTCACGCCCTACTACCGCCGCTTCGTGACGCAGGATGCCGCTCTGGAATGCAGTCCGAACTGCGGCCGCTATCGCGATGCATTCGTGCCGCAGGGCTACGCCGTCGTCGTGGTCGATGTTCGTGGCACCGGCGCGAGCTTCGGCATTCGCGATGCGCTGCGCTCGCCGACGGAGCGGCGGGACTACGGCGAGACGGCCGAGTGGATCGCCAACCAGCCGTGGAGCAACGGTGTCATCGGCTCGACCGGCATCTCCTACCTGGGCGCTGCGGCCGTCTTTCTGGCGAGCACCGGACACCCTGCGGTCAAGGCCATCGCACCGCTGTTCGCCGTCACCGACATCTACAACGATCAGCTGTACGTCGGCGGCGTGCTCTCGACCATCTGGACCGGCCGCTACGACGAGCTCATGGTGGCCATGGACCACGACGACCGGGCCGCACTGTCGAAGTTCGCCTACTACGGCAACCCGCTGTACGCCGGGCCGAAGCCGGTCGACGAAGACATCGACGGCCAGCTTCTGGCGGCGGCGCTGAAGGAGCACCGGAACAACTGCCGGCTCAACGACATGGCGCGCGAGCTGCCCTACCAGCACGACGCGGTTTCGTACGACCCGTCGCTGACGCTGGACGTTTGCAGCCCCGGCTTCTACGGCCGCGAGATTCCTGCCGATGTCGCCATCTATTCCATCTCCGGCTGGTACGACGGCATGGGCTACAGCAACTCCGCCATCACCCGCTTTCTCACCTTGCCGAATCACCAGCACCGGCTCCTGCTCGGCCCGTGGGACCACGGGGCACGAACGAACATGTCCCCCTGGCGGGACCACGTCGGCTCGGACTTTCCGATGCTGGCCGAGGTGCTGCGCTTCTTCGACCACCACCTGCGCGGAATTCCCACCGGGCTGGACCAGGAAGCGAAGGTTCATTACTTCACCATCCACGATGAGAAATGGCAGGCTACGGACACCTGGCCGCCGGCGGCAGAGAAGACCTTGTTCTACCCCGACGTGGACCACACCCTGAGCCGACGCCCCTCGACGGACACGGGCAATGACGCGTACCAGGTCGACTTCTCGGCGTCCTCGGGCAACCAGACGCGGCTGGAGCGCCTCGGCGCCGTGGCCATCGAGAACTACTACCCCGACTGGTCCGAACGACAAGGCCAGTTCCTGAACTACACAACGGCGCCTTTGCCGACGCGAGCGGAGCTGACCGGTCACGCCACCGCCAGCATTGTCCTGGCGGCCAGCCAGCCCGACGCGGCGGTGTATGTCTACGTCAGTGAAGTGCTCGCCGACGGCAGCTGCCGCTATGTCACCGAAGGGGTGCTGCGCGCGCTGCATCGCGAAGGGTTCTCCGACTCGCCGGACTACGTTGCGACCTGGCCGGTCAACACCTTCGACCGCGCCTCCGCCAAGCCCCTCGTGCCTGGCGAACCGGCCCGACTCACCTTCGCGCTGATGCCTGTCTCCTGGACATTCGCGGCGGGCAGCCGCATCCGCATCTCCATCTCCGGCAGCGACGAGGGCCATGGGCCCCAGGTCCCCCACGGTCGCCCTCCACGGCTGGAGGTGCTGCGCGGCCCGGACGCCACCTGCTTCGAGTTTCCTCTGCGCGCCGCATCGAACTGACCTGCGCACAGCGCCATCTTTCCAATCCTCCTGGATGCCCCTCATGAACAAGCTCTCTCGTCGCTCCTTCATTCCCACTCTGGCGGCCATGGGCGCATCGATGGCCCTCCCCGGCGTGGTCCATGCCCAGCCCGGTGCCTGGCCCCAGCGCGCGATCCGCCTGGTCGCGCCGCAGGGCGCCGGCTCGGGCTCGGACGTCATCGCTCGCCTGCTGAGCGACCGGTTGGCACCCGTCCTCGGACAGGCCGTGGTCGTCGAGAACAACCCCGCCGCCAATGGCCTGGTTGCGCTGGGCACGTTGGCGAAAGCGCCCGCCGATGGCTACATGCTGGTGCTCACCGGGGTTTCGCAAATGGCATTCAACCCGGCCTTGTACAAGAGCCTGCCGTACGACCCGGCGAAGGACTTCACGTACATCGCGCCCATCGCAAACACGCCCTTCGTTCTGGTCACGAGCCGGAAGAGCGGCATCAAGACCTTCAAGCAGTTCCTGGACGCGGCCAAAGCCAAGAACGGAGAACTAACCTTCGGCAGCGCCGGCATCGGCAATTCGACGCACATTGCGATGGAGCTGATCGCGTCGAATGCCGGTGTCAAGCTTCTGCATGTTCCGTACAAGGGGTCGGGCGCCGCCTTGACCGCGGTGCTGTCGGGCGAGGTGGATGCGATGGTGAGCGTGGTCGGCACGGCACTGCCGCAAGTGCAGGCCGACAAGGTAAATGCGGTCGCCGTGTTGGGCGAGACCCGGGTTCCGCAGTGGCCGAACCTGCCGACCGTGCACGAGGCAGGCCTGAACGTGCCGCCGATGCCGGGCTGGTACTGCATCGTCGCGCCGGCGGGGCTCGACCGTCAGATCGTCGCGACCCTGAACAAGGCGATCGCGACAGTCATGGCGGAGCCTGCGGTCAAAGCCAAACTGGCTGAGCTTTCCCTTCCACCCATGAGCGGCGGCGATGCGGAAATGCGCCAACGCGCGGCGACGGATCTCGCCTACTGGAGTGCGTTCATCCGCAAGAACGGCATCGTGGTCGAGTGAGCGCGATCATGACAAAAGCGGTGTTGCTCTGCGCGGCCCTGGCCACCCTCGTCGTCAGCAGCGCGAGCGTTGCGGAAGATGCCTATCCGTCGCGGCCGGTGAAGCTGGTCGTGCCCTTCGCCGCAGGCGGCTCGACCGACCTGGTGGCCCGGCAGATCGCGCAGGAGATGACCACCCGCACCGGTCAGCCCTTCGTTGTCGACAACCGACCCGGCGCCGGCAGCACGATCGGCGCGGCGTCTGTCGCGAAGGCACCGGCGGACGGCTACACGCTGCTGCTGGGCACGAACAGCTCGCATGCCACCGCGGTCAGCGTGTACCCGAAGCTGCCCTACGACCCGCTCAAGGACTTCGCACCCATCACGCAGATCACGGAGATTCCCAATCTGATCGTCACCAGCCCGAAGAACGACTTGCTGGGGTCTGCGAAAACGCTGGCCGACGTCGTCGCCATCGCCAAGGCGAAGCCCGGAAAGCTGAGCTACGGCTCCAGCGGATCGGGAAGCTCGAACCACCTGGCCACGGAAGCCTTCAAGTCCGCTGCGAACGTCTTCATCACGCACATCCCTTACAAGGGGTCGGGACCTGCGCTCAACGACGTCGCGGCGGGACACGTCGACTTGATGCTGGACGTGGTCCTGACGTCCTTGCCGCAGATCAAGGCCGGCCGCCTGAAGGCCTTCGGCATCACCAGTCTGAAGCGCTCGCCCCTGCTGCCGGATGTCCCGACGGTCGCCGAGCAGGGCTATCCGGGGTTCGAAGCACTGGGGTGGTTCGGGCTCTTCGCGCCTGCCGGGACGGCGGCTCCCGTGCTGGACCGGCTGGGAACCGACTTCCGGGCGGTCATCCACTCGGAAAAGATGGCGGCGCTGCTGGTCTCTCAAGGCGGCAACGTCATCGGCAGCACCCCGGACGAATTCAGGGCCGTCATCCGAAAGGACATCGCGCGTTGGAAGGCGGTGGTCGAACGGTCGGGCGTGAAGCTCGACTGACCACGATGAAACGCCCACACATCGAGAAGGCGCTGCCGGCCATCCTCGCGGGCCACCGGCAGGAAGATCCCGCCGCCGCGGTGTTCGCAGCCGTCGATGCCTGTCTTGCCGCCAGTCCCGGACATCGCTTGCTGACCGTGCTGATGTTCGTCCCCGAGCGCAGCGAGTCCGTCCGGGTCTACAGCAGCCAACCCGGCGCCAACCCCGTGGGCGGACGCAAGACCTTGACCGAGGCGCCCCGGATGCAGAAGGTGCTTGCGTCGGGCCTGCCGTTCGTGGGGCATTCGCGCCAGGACATCGTCGACAACTACCCGGACCACCAGAAGCTTCTGGCCAATGGATGGGAAAGCATCATCAACATGCCAGTTCACTGGGGCCAGCGGGTGCTTGGAACCGTCAACCTTATGCACGCCGAAGGCCGCTACGCAGGCGCCGACCTCAGTTGGGTGGAGACCTGCGCACAGCTTTGCGTGCCGGCCTTTCTGGACCTGGGCTCGCGTCGCTGAAGAGCTTGACGCCCTGCCAGCGCTTCTGCGCGACCTCTTCCTCGATGACCCGCAGCAGGAGCTCGCGAACGCACTGAACGGCGGGGCTGCGAGAAGCCGATACGGAAACGCTGAGAGAAAGCTCTCGCACCAAGGGGCGGTCGGCAAGCCGAATGCCGCGCACCCGGCCATGCTTCTGCGCCAGCGCGAACGCTGAAAATGGCAAGACCGTTGCGCCGACACCCCGCTCCACCGAAAGAATGAGGATTTCGACGGCACTCGTCTCGGCGACCAACTTGAAGCGAAGCTGGTTTTCGTTCAACAGCCGTTCGGTCGCCACCCGCACGGAGTTCGGATGCGTGGGAAGCAGGAGTGGCAGCGCGGCGAATTCGCCGAGCGTGATGACGGCCGGCAGCGGATCTGCGGCCGCGACAACGGCGTAGAGCTCTTCCTCCAGGATGGGCTCGATGCGCAGCCTCGCATCCGCCCGGGTGTCCATCGTGATCGCCAGCGCCAGGCGGTCGGCCTGGACCTGGCCGACCAGATCGCCGCTCGACGCTTCGACCATTTCCAGTTCGATCAACGGATAGTGCTGCCGCAACCGTTCCAGGAGCGGCACGGCCACGACACGTGATGTGCTCGTGGGGAAACCGACCGCAACGCGCCCCGACGGGGCGTCGCTGCCCTTGCGCACCGCGAGATGCGCCTCGTCGACCTGACGAAGAATCGTCTTGGCATGGCGATACAGCAATTCGCCGACCGCCGTTGCGCGAGTCCCTTGCGGCGTGCGGTCGAGCAGATGCGTTTCCAGCTCTGCCTCCAGGTTGGTCATGTGTTGACTCAACGATGGCTGCGCGATGAAAAGAGCCTCAGCCGCGGCGGTGATGTTCTTGAGTTCCACCACCTTCACGAAATAGCGCAGCTGACGAATGTCCATGGCGCGGGAGTCTAGCCGCCGTCGCGCCGATCAGACCGGCAGTGGCGCGTTCCGCGCGATGAGTCCCTCGCGCTGGAGTGCGGTCCAGAAATCGGCTGCGATCGCGACCTTCATCGAGTCGGCGTTCGCACGCACCTGGCCGGGTGCGCGTGCGCCCGGGATCACGGCCGAGACGATGGGCGGCGCCGCCGCGAACTGGAGCGCTGCGGTGCGCACGTCGATGCCGAAACGGTCGGCCACGGCCATGATGCGGGCCCGCTTCTCCACCGCGCCGGCCGGGATCTGATCGCTGAAGTGGTAGCGGCTGCGTCCGCCCAGGAAGCCATCGTTCAGCGGCGTACCCACCACCACCGAAATGCCTTTCTTCTGCAAGGCAGGGAAGGTGCGGTCCAGCGTGGCCTGGTGATCGAGGATCGAGTACTGGCAAGCCAGCAGCACGATGTCCGGCGTCGGCACATCGGACTCGGCGGCCAGGACGGCCGCATTGGGCGTGTTGATGCCGAAGCCCCAGGCGCGGATCGTGCCTTCGTCGCGCATGCGGGCCAGTTCGGCCATCGCGCCCTTGGCGGCGATCTCGAAGTACGCCTGCCAGGGGCGGTCGAGTTCAGCGTTGTCCGGCGAAAGGTCGTGGATGAACACGACGTCGATCTTCGGGATGCCCAGGCGTTGCAGGCTGTCCTCCACCGAGCGGCGCGCGCCCGCGGCGCTGAAGTCGTAGGTGTACGAGAAAGGCGCCGGCGAGGGCCAGAAGGCCGGGTTGGGCAGCGTGGCCTTCGACGCCTTGAGCACGCGGCCGACCTTGGTGGAGACCACGTAGCTGTCGGCGGGCTTGCCGCGCAGGAACTGGCCGAGCCGGTACTCGCTCAGGCCGTAGCCGTAGAACGGGGAGGTGTCGAAGTAGCGCACCCCGGCCTCCCACGCCGCCTCCAGCACCGACTGCGCCTGCGCGTCGCTGATGGCCTCGAAGATGTTGCCCATCTGCGTGCCGCCCATGCCGAAGCGGAAAGGCGTGCGATAGCGCAGGCCGCCTGCGCCGTCGTTGCGCGGCAGGGCGTTGCGCACGATGGTGCCCCGTGTGGGCATGACGCTGCCGCGCGCAGCCAAGGCTGCGGGCACGGCCGTCGGGCCGGGCTGGGCTTGGGCCAGACGGACCGCGGCCAGGGAGGCCGCGGCACTGCCACCGGCGATCAGGAAGTCTCTGCGTTGCATGGTGTTTTTCCTTTGATGAAACAGGTGGGCACGGCCGACCGGCCCGCGTTCAGGTGCGTGTCCGTTGCGCAGCCTGCGCGCGCCGGATCAGGCCCTGGTATTGCTGCTGCTTGTCGGGGTACCAGGGGAGCGACGCGACCTGGTTAAAACCCGGCAACGCTTCGACGTGGCGCGCCATGCGCTCGCGCATCGCTGCATCCGGCAGCGGGCCACGCAGCGCGCCGAGGTTGTCCTGCGCATGGGCCGGGTTCGCGGTGGAGCTCAGGCAGCAGGTGACGGCCGGATGCGACATGACGAACTTCAGGAAGTACTGCGCCCAACTCTCGATGCCCAGCTCACGCGCGAAATCCGGCAATGGCGCCTGGCCGATCGCCTTGTGCAGCCGCCCCTTCTCCATCGACATGTTCACCAGCACCGAAACGCCGCGCTGCTGGGCCGCAGCGAACACCGTGCGCTCGGCCTGGCGGTTGGCGATCGAATAGTTGACCTGGACGAAGTCGACCGCGCCGCGCTGCACCCACTTCGTCAGCACGTCGTGGTAGTCGTTCTCGTGGTGCGTCACACCCACCAGCCGGGTGAAGCCTTCCTTTTTCCAGCTCTCCATGAGGGGAACCGCCACATCGACATTGACGAGGCTGTGACACTGCATCACGTCGAACCTGCTTCGCCACAGCCGCAGCTGCGATTCGCGCAAGCTCTTCAGTGCATGGCCCTCGTCCGCCAGGAACTCGCCCGTCACCCACAGCTTGTTGGCGATGAAGAGCTGTTCGTTGTTGCCCGTGCTGCTTGCGAGATCGCCGATGGTGACCTCGGCGCTGCCGTACAGCGGCGACGTGTCGAGGACGCGGACACCGGCGTCCCAGTAGCGCTTCGCGACCTCCGCGAGGTGGCTGCGCGGCGCGCCGGGGAGAAGATCGAAAGTCAGGAAGGTGCCCAGACCCAGCGCCGGCAGCACGTCGCCTGTGCGCTCGACGCGCTTGGTGATGATGCCGGGTGCGGCGGTAGCGAACCGTGGCGCCGTCGTGGCGCCTGCAGCCGTCTGGGCGTGGGCCAGGCTCCAGGGCAGGGCCGCGGCCGCAGCGCCGAGGCCCACACCCTGGCGCAGGAACCCACGCCTGTCCGATCGGGCGTGAAGGGAGCGATGAAATGAATCTGGCATGGTCGATGCTCCTGGTGCTGAAAAGAGGCGGGGCTTGCCGAGCGTTTCGGTCGACATGCGCGTCGGCTCGAGCCGGGCTCCATCTTTCAAGCTCAGATAACCGATGCATCGCGGGCTGATTACAGTTTCGTAATCAGGGGGCATTCGGCGGCGTCGGACAATGGCCGCCACGACGAAGAGGGACCATGCACAGACTGCTAGTCATCGAAGACGACCCCGGCGTGGCCGACTATCTGCGCCAGGGCCTGGCCGAGAGCGGCTATGCCGTCGATGTGGCCATGACCGGCCCGGAGGGCCGCGCCATGGCGATGGCGGGCAGCTACGCCGTGGTGCTGCTCGACCTCATGCTTCCCGGCATGGATGGCTTCGAGGTGCTCAGGGGCATTCGCGAAAGTGGCCACACGCCGGTGCTCATGCTCACGGCCCGCGATCGCGTGGACGACCGCGTCAAGGGGCTGAGCGCGGGCGCCGACGACTACCTGGTCAAGCCCTTCGCGTTTTCGGAGTTGCAGGCACGGGTGGCCGCCTTGATCCGGCGCGGCAACTCGGCCTTCACCGAACAGACGCTGCTGAGCGTGGCCGACCTGGCGGTGGACTTTGCCGCGCACACGGTGCGCCGCGACGGCAAGCGCATCGAATTGAGTCCCAAGGAATTCCAGCTGTTGTCGGTGCTGATCCGGCGCAAGGGCCAGGTCGTCACGCGCACGACCTTGGCCGAGCGGGTCTGGAATGTCCACTTCGACACCGAGTCGAACATGGTGGAAGTCGCAGTCCGCCGCCTGCGGGCGAAGATGGACGACGACTTCCCCTTGAAGCTCGTCCACACCATCAGAGGCGTCGGCTATGCACTCGAAGACCGCAGCTGAGTCGTCTTCCATCGTCTCGAGCCTGTCGCTGCGGCTGGCGTTGCTGGCGGCGGCCTTGCTGAGCCTCATGGCGGTCTGCGTCTACCTGGCGGTGACCGCGCTGCAGGTGAAGGCGCAGGAGCGCCTGCTCACGCTGAAGGTGAACAAGCTGACCGAGACCGCGCAGCTCCTGCTGCGCGCTGACGACAACCGCTTCGCGGCACTGCTGCAGAGCAACGCCGGCAGGCGGCCGGGCACCCGGCTGGAGATTCACGGCGCCGACGGCCGCCCGTTCTATGCCGACCCGTTCACCGAGCCGCACCAGCTCTCCCCCCATCAGCGCGCTCGCCACTTCAGCCTGCACGCTGCGCCGGGCGAGGTGGCGCCCGTACTGCAAGGCAGTTTCACCATCGACGTGGCACCGGACGTCCAGCTGGCACAGACGCTGTGGAACTTGTTGGCCCTGGCGACGCTCATCGGCACCGTCGTGGCCGGCCTGCTGTCCTTTCTGGTCGTCCGACAGGGGCTGCGGCCCTTGGGCCGATTCGCTGCCGAGACCGAAGCCATGAGCAGGAGCGCCACACCAGGCCATCTGGCGTTGGCTCCCCGCAGCAGCCGCGAACTCGCGCCCCTGGTGGCGCACTTCAACCAGCTGATGACGCGCCTGCGCGCGAGCCGGGAGCAGTTGGAGTCCTTCAATGCCGATGTGGCGCACGAACTGCGCACGCCATTGACGACCTTGATCGGCAACACTGAGCTCGCGCTGTCCCGGCCGCGCGGGGTGGAAGCGCTGACCAGCACCCTGGTTTCCAACCTCCAGGCGCTCCAGCGCATCGGCACCCTGGTCAACGACATGCTCTTTCTGGCGCGCGCCGACGGCGGCGACACCGCACGCCTCGGCCGGGCGAGGAGCCTGCGCGCGCTGATGCAGGACATGGTGGACTATCACGAGCCGGTCGCCAGCGAACGCGGCGTGACGCTCGCAGTACAGGGCGACCTGGTGCTGGCGGTCGACGAACCACTCTTCCTGCGCGGGCTGTCCAACCTGCTGAGCAATGCCACCCGCTATGCGACGCCGGGCACGGCAGTGACGGTCCTGCTCGACGCCGAGGGGGGCATGCCGCAGCTGGGGGTGCGCAACGAGGGGCCGGCGATTGCGCCCGCGGACTTGCCCCGGTTGTTCGACCGGCTCTACCGCGCCGACGCGTCCCGGTCCCGCGATGGCATGCATTGCGGCCTCGGCCTGGCCATCGTTGCGGCCATTGCGCGCATGCATGGCGGGCGGGCCTGGGCGCACTCCGATGCGGCCTGTACCGTCATCGGCTTCACCCTTGCGCCACCACGCCCATGGCGCCCCCCCGGAGAAGAGCTGCTGCGCGGCGAGCAACGCCCGAACGATGGCTTGAAGCGCGGCGCCTGGGTGGCGGGTTGAGGCGCAACCGCGCCCGGCGGGCCGCCCCCTACAATCTCCAACCATGCCCGCACCGAGCCCCATCGATCAGATCGCCGAGCGCGTCGAACGTTTGCTCGTGCGCCACGAAGAAGTCCAGCGCACCAACGCGTTGCTGCAAGCGCAGGTCGAGGCGCTCACGCGCGAGCGCGACGGGCTGAAGTCGCGGCTCACGGCGGCCCGCACGCGCATCGACGCGGTGCTCGAACGGCTGCCGATCGAACCGTCTCAGGATTCCAGCACCTCATGAAACAGATCGAAGTCCAGATCATGGGCCAGAGCTATCTGCTCGGCTGCCCCGAGGGCGGTGAAGCGCAGCTGCGCGAAGCGGTGGAACGCGTCGATGTCGCCATGTGCAAGATCCGCGACGCCAACAAGGTGAAGGCACGCGACCGCATCGCGGTGCTGGCGGCGCTCAACCTCGCCTTCGACCTGGGCCAGCAGCCGCCGGCCCCCGCACCAGCGGCGCCACCGTCGCTCGAGACCGCGCCCCATCTCGACGCCGAGCGCGCTGCACAGCTGGTCCGCCGCCTCGACCAAGCGCTGGCCGGCGACGGTCACCTGCTCTGACAAATAGTCCGTCGGCCTACACGGGCGAGGCGTTGGAGGCGTAAAATTGGACCGGTCTGCAGTGCGCGTCGGGCTTAATATTTCCTTGTTCCAATGCTCTCCGGAGCCGGGCTTGGTACATCGCTAGACGGGCGTGATCATCTCGCGTCAGATGAACCCGAAGTCTTGCTGCCCTCGCCCACCTGAACCCTGGTTCAGGATGCGGGTCCGGCGCATTCCACTGCAGACACCTTATTCACCGTCCAACGGCCCCTTTCGAGGGGCCGTTGTCCTTTCTGCCGAAAGCCACCTCGCATGCCGCTCGAACCGCTCCTGATCGCCGAACTCGCTCTGCTGGGCATCGCCACCGGTTTCCTCGCCGGGCTGCTGGGCATCGGCGGCGGCATGGTGATGGTGCCTTTCATCACGATCATCCTGGGCCACCGCGGCGTCGCGCCCGACCTGGCGGTGAAGATGGCGATCGCCACCTCGATGGCCACCATCATCTTCACGTCCATCTCGAGCGTGCGGGCGCACCACCAGCGCGGCGCGGTGCGCTGGGACATCGTGCGGCGGCTGGCGCCCGGCATCGTCATCGGCAGCCTGATCGGCAGCCTCGGCGTGTTCGCGCTGCTCAAGGGCACGGCGCTGGCCATCTTCTTCGCGCTCTTCGTCGGCTTCTCGGCCACGCAGATGTTCCTCGACAAGAAGCCCAAGCCGACGCGCCAGATGCCCGGCACCGCGGGGCAGCTCGGCGCGGGGGGCGTGATCGGCTTCATCTCTGGCCTGGTGGGCGCTGGCGGCGGATTCATCAGCGTGCCCTTCATGACCTGGTGCAACGTCGCGATCCACAACGCGGTGGCTACCAGTGCGGCGCTCGGCTTCCCGATCGCCGTGGCCAACGTGGCGGGCTATATCGTGAGCGGCCTGAACGTGCAGCAGCTGCCGCCCGGCGCCTTCGGCTACATCTGGCTGCCGGCGCTGGTGGTGATCGCCGCCTGCAGCGTCTTCACCGCGCCGCTGGGCGCCAAGGCGGCGCACAGCCTGCCGGTGAAGAAGCTCAAGCGGGTGTTCGCCAGCGTGCTGTACCTGCTGGCGGCGTACATGCTCTGGAAGGGCCTGCAGGGCTGAGCCCCGGCGACGGCAAGCGCCAGCGGCGCAGCGCCCTCAGCGGCGCAGCTTCGCCAGCTCGGCCTGCAGGTCCTTCAGGGTCGCCTCGCCCACGCTGGCGCTGTACTTCGCGATCACCGGCTTGATCTTCTCCTGCAGCTTGGCCTGTTCCGCCGGCGGAAGCTCCGTCACCTGCATTCCCGCCTTCTTCAGTTCGTCCAGTTGCGAGGCGGCTTGGTCCCGGGAGACGGTGCGCTGGTACTTGCCGGCTTCCAGTGCCGCGCTCTGCAGGATCTGCCGCTCGGCAGCGCTCATGCCGTCCCACACCTTCTTGCTGACGATCACCGACTGCGGGTTGTACTGGTGGTTCGTCATGGCGAGGTACTTCTGCACCTCGGCGAAGCGATTGGCGAGGATCACGCTGACGGGGTTCTCCTGGCCATCGACCGCCCGCTGCTCGAGGGCCGCATACAACTCGGGAAAGGCCAGGGGTGTCGGATTGGCATCCAGCGCCTTGACCCAGTCGATGTTGATCGGGCTCGGGATCACGCGCAGCTTGAGGCCGGCGATGTCGTCCACCTTCAGGATCGGCCGCTTGCTGTTGGTGAGGTTTCGAAAGCCCAGTTCCCAGTAGGCGAGGCCCACGATGCCGCGGTCGGCCAGCTTGGCATGCAGCGCGGTGCCGAAGGGCCCGTCGACCACCGCATCGACCTCGCGCGAATTCGCGAACAGGAACGGAAAATCGTAGACGGCGAATTCCTTGACGTGCGCGGCCAGGATGCCGGAGTTGAGCACCGTCATCTCGACCGTGCCGCCTTGCAGCGCCGACACCGTCTGCACATCGCTGCCGAGCACGCCGCCCGGGAACAGCGTGACCTTGATCTTGCCGCCGGAGCGGGCCGCCACGATCTCTGCGAAACGTTCGGCCCCCAGCACGGCCGGATGCCCCTTCGGGTTCTGCAGCGCGAGCTTGAGCGTGCGCTCCTTGATGTCTTGGGCGCTGGCGGTGCCGATCGCCAGGAGGGCGAAACTGGCGGCCACCGCCTGAATGAACGAACGTCGCATGGGAACTCCTTGGTCTGTGCACGCTGGCCGTCAAATAATGTACGAACTGGTTAGTTTGTCTATCGCGGGTTTCCCCGTGGCCGACCGTTGATTCAGGCGCGCACATAGCGCACCACCATCTCGGTGATGCTGTCGCGCCGGGCGGCCACGGCGGCGCGCGAATCCAGGTTGCGTTTGAAGATGAGCGAGAAGGTGTGCCGGTTCGCGACGTTGAAGAAACTCAGCGCACTGATCGACATGTGCAGGTCCACCGGATCGATGCCGGCGCGGAACACCTGGCTCACGACGCCGCGCTGGTACACGTCGCGGACGGCGTCGATCGCCGGCACGTTGAGCTGCTGGATGATCTTGCTCTGCGCCAGGAACTCGCCGCGGTGGATGTTCTCGTTCATCACCAGCCGGATGAAGTCCGGATTGGCGCGCTGGTAGTCGACGGTGAACGCCACCAGCTTGCGAAGTGCCGCCTCCGGCGCGAGGTCGGCGAGGTGCAGCTGCGCCTCGATGCTGCGGATCCGGCTGTAGGCCTGCTCCAGCACCGCGAGGTACAGGCCTTCCTTGCTGCCGAAGTAGTAGTAGATCATGCGCTTGGACGTGCGCGTGGCCTGCGCGATGAGGTCGATGCGCCCGCCCGCGAAGCCCTTTTCGGCGAACTCGCGCGTCGCCACCTCGATGATGTCGGCGCTGGTGCGCTGGCGGTCGTTCGTGCGTTCGGGCTTCGCGCGCCGTACCGGTTGGTCGGCAGGCGTCTTCGGCGCTGAGGTCATGCCCCCAGTTTACGGATCGCCGCCGCGGGGCGCGCCATCGCGCCGCCCTACGCGCACCAGATCGCGATCTGCCGGCTCAGGTCGTGCCACACGGCCTGCAGGGCCACGGCCGCCAGCAAGGCGCCCGCGATGCGTGTGCCCCACTCGCGCCGCACGGGGCCGATGCCGTTGCGCAGGTGCCGCCACAGCCAGGGCGCCAGCAAGAGCCACACGCCGCTGCCGAGCGCAAAGGCGGCCATGACCGCCGCGCCCTCCAGCGGCCCGTTGCCGAGCGCGGCGAGCATCAGCGCCGAATACAGCAGCCCGCAGGGCATGCCGACCCAGAGTGCACCGGTGGCCAGCACGCGCCAGGACGAGCCCGCGAGCGGCTTGAGCCCGCGCGCCAGCCATCGGCCCAGCCCATGCGCCCACAACGGCTGCCGGCCCGACGCGGCCAGCACGAGGCCCCACGCGAACACGAAGACGTGCATCAGCAGCCACGCCGGCCGCAGTGCGGCGACCTGCTCGCTGGCCAGCGCCAGGCTCTGCACGGCGGTGGCGGCGATGGCGCCGCCGAGGGCATAGCCGGCCGCGCGGCCCACATGGAATGCGATTGCGGCCGGCACGGTCGGCGTGGCCGCGGGCAGCGCCACCACCCCGCCACCGGGCGGCGACCGCACGATGCGGATCACGCCGGCGCACGCCGCGCCGCACATGGCGACGCAATGCGGCCCGCCGGCCAGGCCCATCAGCAGCGCGGTTCCGACAAGGGCGGTTTGCATGGCCGACCTAGATGATGCGTGAAAAGCGCGTGCGGTTGCGGTCGGCTTGCAGGTAGCGGTCGAACACCATCGCGATGGCGCGCACGAAGAACCAGCCGGTCGGCGTCACGTCGATCTCGTGCGCGCCGAGGGTCACCAGGCCCTGCGCGGCCAGCGGTTCGAGCGCTTCGAGCTCGGCGGCGAAATGCCGGCGGAAATCGATCAGGTGTGCCAGCCCGATCGACTCGAAGTTCACCTGCCCCTGGCACATCAGCGCCATGATCACCGCGCGCCGCAGCACGTCGTCGCGCGACAGCGCCAGGCCGCGCACGACCGGCAGGCGCCCCTGGTCGAGCAGGTCGCAGTACTCCTCCAGCGTTTTCGCGTTCTGGCTGTAGGTGGCACCGACGCGGCCGATGGCCGACACGCCCAGCGCCACCAGGTCGCAGTCGGGCTGCGTGCTGTAGCCCTGGAAGTTGCGGTGCAGCCGGCCCTGCCGCTTGGCGATGGCGAGCGCATCGGTCGGCAGCGCGAAGTGGTCCATGCCGATGTAGACATAGCCCGCCGCGGTGAGTGCGGCGATCGAGCGCGACAGCATGTCGACCTTGGTCGCCGCGTCGGGCAGCTCGGCCGCCTCGATGCGGCGCTGCGGCTTGAAGCGCTCCGGCAGGTGGGCATAGGCATAGAGCGCGATGCGGTCGGGCCGCAGTTCGCAGATCTGCGCCAGCGTGCGGTCGAAGGACGCCGCCGTCTGCTTCGGCAGGCCGTAGATCAGGTCGACATTGACCGATGCGAAGCCCAGGCGCCGTGCGGCCGCCACCAGGTCGAACACCTGCGCCGCGGGCTGGATGCGGTGCACCGCCTTCTGCACGGCGGGGTCGAAGTCCTGCACGCCGAAGCTCAGGCGGTTGAAGCCCATCGCCGCCAGTTTCTCGAGCCGGTTCTCGTCGATGGTGCGCGGGTCGATCTCGATCGAATACTCGCCGTCGGGCGCCAGCACGAAGGCGCTGCGCAGGATGTCCATGAGGCGGCCGAGCCCCGTATCGTCGAGGAAGGTCGGCGTGCCGCCCCCCAGGTGCAGCTGGCTCACCAGCGCGCCGCGCCCGAGCTGCGCCACCTGCAGGTCAACCTCGCGCGCCAGGTAGCGCAGGTAGTCGTCGGCGCGCTCGTGGTGCCTGGTGACGATCTTGTTGCAGGCGCAGAAGTAGCACAGCGAATCGCAGAACGGCACGTGTACATAGAGCGACAGCGGCAACGCCCGGGCGCTGCTGCCCAGGCGGCGCTGGCGCAGCGCCTGCGCGTAGTCGTCGCTGCCGAAGGCCTCGACGAAGCGGTCCGCCGTCGGGTACGAGGTGTAGCGCGGGCCGGAGACATCGAAGCGCTTCAGGGTCGCCAGCGTCATGGCGGGTGCGGCGAATTCGGAAAGGATGGTGGATGGCATGGTGGTGGGGCGCGGAGGGCTCGTCGACTGTGCCGCCAACGGGGCCCGTCTTCATTGACGCCCGTCAAGCCTGCGCGCCCGCCGCTCGCGAACAATTCCCTCAAACCACCGACGCGTCGGCAGCACCCTCCCCGCCTGCCCGCCCGCAGCCCATGACCCCCGAAACCATCAAAGTCGCCTGTTCCAACTGCAACCTGCGCGAGTTGTGCATGCCGATCGGCCTGCAGCCCGCCGACCTGAAGCGCATCGACGAGATCGTCGCCACGCGCCGCAAGCTGAAGCGGCGCGAGACGCTGTTCCACAACGGCGAGCGCTTCACCTCGCTCTACGCGATCCGTACCGGCGTCTTCAAGACCCGCGTCACCTCCGAGGACGGCCGCGACCAGGTCACCGGCTTCCAGATGGCCGGCGAGATCATCGGCCTGGACGGCATCGTGAACGACCACCACACCTGCGACGCCGTCGCGCTGGAAGACGCGGAAGTCTGCGTGATGCCCTTCGACCGCATCGAGGAACTCTCGCGCGAGGTGACGGCCCTGCAGCGGCATGTGCACCAGATCATGAGCCGCGAGATCGTGCGCGAGCACGGCGTGATGCTGCTGCTGGGCAGCATGCGCGCGGAGGAGCGGCTCGCTGCCTTCCTGCTGAACCTGGTGCAGCGCCTGCATGCGCGCGGCTTCTCGCAATCGGAGCTGGTGCTGCGCATGACACGCGAGGAGATCGGCAGCTACCTCGGACTCAAGCTCGAGACGGTGAGCCGCACGCTGTCGAAGTTCGTCGAGGACGGCATCGTCGCGGTGCAGCAGCGCCATGTGCGCATCGTCGACGCCGACAAGCTGCGCCGGTTGGTCAACCCTCCGGCGTGTTGACCTCGCGCCGCGACATCGCGAGCAGCGCGGTGAGAGCGCTCGAGCCCATCGCCAAAATCCAGAAGACGAAGAAGCTCGCGGTGTAGAGCCCCTGGCGCGACAGCGGCAGCGGCTCGCCGCGCCAGTGCACGTCGCTCGGGTCGACCAGGGCGAACACCAGCATCTCGACCACGCAGGCCAGCAGGAACGAGGGCCAGAGGATCCAGGCCAGGCGGCGAATGCGACGTTTCATCGGATCTGGCTCAGCGCTTGGGCAGCGGCACGTCATCGCTGGGCGTCGCGGCATGGTTGCGGCCGGCCTGCGCCGGCATCAGCTTCTTGTCGGCCAGCGTCTTGTTGATTTCGACGCCCCGGCGGTAGTAGTCCTCTGCCACCACCGGATCGGGGGTGTGGATTGCCAGCCACAGCGTGACGAAGCCGGCGACCACGACGATCGCCGGGCCGGCGATCACCATCCAGACCAGCGGGAACTTCCACCACGGTTCGGCGGGCGTGGGCACGGGGGCGGCTGCAAGGGTGTTCATGGCAATGTCTCTTTCGCGGTTCAGCGGGGGACGAGGAAGATGGCCTTTTCCGAAACACGCGCCGCGCCGTCGGCGGACTGCACCTCGAAATGGACCGAATGCGAGCCGGCCGGCGCGGCGCCGTACGGCAACTGAAGGCGCACCGCGACCCAGCGCGACTCGGCCGGCAGCACCTCGACGGCATCGCCCGAAGTCACGGCCAGGCCCGGCAAACCGGTCGCCGCGATGCGGTAGCGCTGCGGCCGCTCGGTCGCGTTCATGACCTGCAGGCGGTAGACGTTCTCCAGCATGCCGCCTTCGACGATGCGCGACAGCGAGGCGCGGTCGCGCACCACGTCGACCTTGAGCGGGGTGCGCACCACCAGGCTGGCGAGCAACCCGAGGCACAGAGCTGCCAGCACGGCACCGTAGATCAGCACGCGCGGCCGCAGCACACGGCGCAGCACCTGGCTCGGCGACCAGCGGCCGGCCATGCCGTTCTGCGTGGCGTAGCGGATCAGGCCCGGCGGATAGTCCATCTTGCGCATCACGCTGTTGCAGGCATCGACGCACAGGCCGCAGCCGATGCATTCGTACTGCAGGCCTTCGCGGATGTCGATGCCGGTCGGGCACACCTGCACGCACAGCGTGCAGTCGATGCAGTCGCCCCGGTCGCCGCGTGCGTGCTGCTTGCCGCGCGCGCCGCGCGGCTCGCCGCGCTCGACGTCGTAGCTGACGATCAGCGTGTCGCGGTCGAACATCGCGCCCTGGAAGCGCGCGTAGGGGCACATGTACTTGCAGACCTGCTCGCGCATGAAGCCCGCGTTGCCGTAGGTGGCGAAGCCGTAGAAGAAGGCCCAGAACACTTCCCATGAGCCCATCTGCGTCTGCAGGAAGGCCATGCCGAGTTCACGGATCGGCGTGAAATAGCCGACGAAAGTGAAACCGGTCCACAGCGCGATTCCGAGCCAGACCACGTGCTTGAAGGTCTTCTTCACGCCCCGCTCCATCGACAGCGCGCCCTTGTCCAGCCGCATGCGTGCACTGCGGGCGCCTTCGATCTTCTCCTCGACCCACATGAAGATCTCGGTGTAGACGGTCTGCGGGCAGGCGTAGCCGCACCACAGGCGCCCCGCCACCGCGGTGAACAGGAACAGCAGCAGCGCCGACACCACCAGCAGCCCCGTGAGGTAGATCAGGTCTTGCGGATAGAGCACCAGCCCGAAGAGATAGAAGCGGCGCGCCGCCAGGTCGAACAGCACCATCTGGCGCTCGCCCCACGCCAGCCATGGCAGACCGTAGAAGACGATCTGCGTGATGAAGACCATGGCCCAGCGCCAGCGCGCGAAGACGCCCTGGATGCTGCGCGCGTAGATCTTCTTGTGCGACTCGTAGAGGCCGACACTTTCGCCCTCGGCCGGTGCGATGCGGATCACCTTGCGCGGCGTGGAAGCCGGCGCCGGTACGGGTCGTGGGGATGAGGACATGCGCGGGTGGCGACTGAGCAGACGCGCTCAGCGCGACGCCGACGCCGGGTTGTTCGACAGTCCCCACACGTACGACGCCAGCACATGGATCTGCGCTTCGGTCAGGCGACCCTGCTGCGCCGGCATCTGGTTGGTCTTGCCGGTGTTGATGATCGAGATGATCGCGTCCTGCCCGTAGCCGTGCAGCCAGATGCGGTCCGACAGGTTGGGTGCACCCAGGGCGGGGTTGCCGCCGCCGGTCATGCCGTGGCAGGCCGCGCAGGCGGTGAACTTGGCTTTCCCCAGGCCGGCGCGCACCGAGTCGTGCGGGCTGCCCGACAGGCTCAGCACATAGTTGGCGACGTTCTTCACGTCGTCCGGCGTGCCGACCGCCGCGGCCATGGGCGGCATCACGCCGGTGCGCCCGAGCGTGATGGTTTCCTGGATCCTGGCGGGTTCTCCGCCGTGCATCCAGTCGCCGTCGCTGAGGTTCGGGAAGCCCTTGCTGCCGCGCGCGTCGGACCCATGGCACTGGGCGCAGTTGTTGAGGAACAGCCGCTCGCCGATCGCCATGGCCTGCGGGTCGCGGGCCACCTGCTCGGCCGGCATGGCGCTGTACCTGGCGTACACCGGCCCGAGCTCGGCATTCGCCTTGGCGATTTCCTTGTCGTACTCGCTGGTCGTGCTCCAACCCAGTTGGCCCTGCATGCTGCCCAGGCCGGGATAGGCGACCAGGTAACCCAGCGCGAAGACGATGGTCAGCACGAACAGCCCGACCCACCAGCGCGGCAGCGGGTTGTTCATCTCGCGCAGGTCCTCGTCCCAGACGTGGCCGGTGGTGTTGTCGCCACCGATGGGGGCGCGTGTGCGGTTGGTGATCCACAGCAGCAACGCGCAGGCCGCGATGCTCGCCAGGGAGACGAAAGTGACGTAGTGCGACCAGAAGTCGCTGATGAAGTCGCTCATGATGTTCGTTTCAGTCCTGCTCGAAGGGCAACTGCGCGGCTTCGTCGAAACCGCCGCGGTTGCGGCGCGCGAAGGCCCAGACCAGGATGCCGATGAAGGTGACGAAAGAGGCCAGCGTGGCCGCAATGCGAAGGGTGGTGATGTCCATGGTTCGCTCTTCCGGTTACTTGAGGGCCAGGCCGAGCGACTGCAGGTACGCCAAGATGGCGTCCATCTCGGTCTTGCCGGCCAGCGCGTCCTTGGCGCCGGCGATCTGCGCGTCGGTGTAGGGCACGCCCACGCGGCGCAGCGCCGTCATGTGCGCGCCGATGCTGGTCGCGTCGGCCGGCGAGGTGTCGAGCCAGCTGTAGGCCGGCATGTTCGACTCGGGCACCAGGTCGCGCGGGTTGTTCAGGTGAATGCGATGCCACTCGTCGCTGTACTTGCCACCGACGCGGTGCAGGTCGGGCCCGGTGCGCTTGCTGCCCCACTGGAAGGGGTGGTCGTAGACGAACTCGCCCGCCACCGAGTAGTGGCCGTAGCGCAGCGTCTCGGCGCGGAAGGGGCGGATCATCTGCGAATGGCAGTTGTAGCAACCCTCCCGGGTGTAGATGTCGCGGCCGACCAGTTGCAGCGACTCGAGCGGCTTGACGCCGGTCACTGCCTCGGTGGTCGACTTCTGGAAGAACAGCGGCACGATCTCCACCAGGCCGCCGACGGCGATCACCAGCAGGATCAGCACGATCATCAGGAAGTTGTTGGTCTCGATCTTCTCGTGCGAGAAGCCGGTCTTGGGTGCATTGGAACTCATGGCTTTCTCTTTTCAGGCGGGGGCCAGGGCAGTGGCGGTGCCGGATGCGGTCGGGATCAGTGCGCGGTGCGAGCGGCCTCCGACCACCGTCATCCAGACGTTCCAGGCCATGACCAGCATGCCGCCCAGGTACAGCAGGCCGCCGAGCAAGCGCACCACGTAGTACGGGTAGGTGGCCTTCACGCTCTCGACGAAGGTGTAGGTGAGCGTGCCGTCCGCGTTGATCGCGCGCCACATCAGGCCCTGCATCACGCCGGCGATCCACATGGCGGCGATGTAGAGCACGATGCCGATGGTCGACATCCAAAAGTGCATCTCGATCGCCTTGATGCTGTGCATCTCGGTGCGGCCCCACAGGCGCGGGATCAGGTAGTAGAGCGACCCCATCGTGATGAGGCCGACCCAGCCGAGGGCGCCGGCATGCACGTGGCCGACGGTCCAGTCGGTGTAGTGGCTCAGGGCGTTGACCGTCTTGATCGACATCATCGGCCCCTCGAAGGTGGCCATGCCGTAGAAGGACAGTGCGACGATCAGGAAGCGCAGGATCGGGTCGGTGCGCAGCTTGTGCCAGGCGCCCGACAGCGTCATCACGCCGTTGATCATCCCGCCCCAGCTCGGGGCCAGCAGGATCAGCGAGAACACCATGCCGATGGACTGCGTCCAATCGGGCAGCGCGGTGTAGTGCAGGTGGTGCGGGCCAGCCCACATGTAGGTGAAGATCAGCGCCCAGAAGTGGACGATGGAGAGCCGATACGAATACACCGGCCGGCCTGCCTGCTTGGGGATGTAGTAGTACATCATCCCGAGGAAGCCGGCGGTGAGGAAGAAGCCGACCGCGTTGTGGCCGTACCACCACTGGACCATCGCGTCCTGCACGCCGGCGTAGGCCGAGTAGCTCTTCATCCAGCCGGCCGGGATGGCCGCGCTGTTGACGATGTGCAGCAGCGCCACCGCGATGATGAAAGAACCGTAGAACCAGTTGGCCACGTAGATGTGGCGCACCTTGCGGATGGCGATGGTGCCGAAGAACACGATGGCGTAGGCCACCCACACGGCGGTGATCAGGAGGTCGATCGGCCATTCGAGCTCGGCGTATTCCTTGCCGCTGGTGTAGCCCAGCGGCAGGCTGATGACTGCGCCCACGATGACGATCTGCCAGCCCCAGAACACGAAGGACGCCAGCGCCGGCGCGAACAGCCGGACCTGGCAGGTGCGCTGCACCACGTGGAAGCTGGTCGCCATCAGCGCGCAGCCGCCGAAGGCAAAGATGACCGCGTTGGTGTGCAGCGGGCGCAACCGCCCGTAGCTGAGCCAGGAGATGCCGAAGTTGAGTTCGGGCCAGGCCAGCTGCGACGCGATGATCACGCCGACCAGCATGCCGACCACGCCCCAGACCACGGACATGATGGCGAACTGACGGACAGCGGTGTCGCTGTAGACCGCCGCGGGAGGGTTGGGAACTTGCATCGTCGGGCCTTTTCTATGAGACCCGGCCAGTGTCTTGGTGAGACACGCCTCACGGATTGATGCAGATCAATCGTCCTGAAGAATGCGCTCGCCTTCGCGCTCGACGTCGTCGAATTGCCCACGGTCCACCGCCCACCACAGGCCGCCGAGGATCAGTAGCACGAGCACGACCGAGAAGGGGATGAGCAGGAAGAGGATGTCCATCAGGCGCCCTGCCCCGTCGACGCGAACACCGGTTGCTTCATCGGCCGCGCAAGCCGTGCCGCGTTGAGCACGACCACCAGCGAGCTCGCTGCCATGCCGAGCCCGGCCAGCCACGCGGGCAACCAACCGGCCAGCGCGAGCGGCACGCACAGCGCGTTGTAGCCGGCCGCCCAGGCGAGGTTCTGCCGCACGATGCGCAGCGTTCGCCGCGCCTGCGCGATCGCTTCGGGAACGGCGCAGAGCGCATCGCCCAACACGATGAAATCGGCCCGCGCCTGCGCCAGCGGCACCGCCTTGCCGAAGGCGAATGACGCGTGCGCCTGCGCCAGCACCGGGCCGTCGTTGAGGCCGTCCCCCACCATGGCGACTTTGCATCCGGCCGCCTGCAGCGCCTGCATGGCGATGAGCTTGTCTTCGGGCGTGCAGCCGCCGCGTGCATCACGAATGCCGGCCTGCTGCGCGATCTCGCGCGCCGCGCCGTCGCGGTCGCCCGAGAGCAGCTGCACGCCGATGCCTTGCGCCTGCAGCGCGCCGACGGCCGCGGCGGCGTCGTCGCGCAGGTCTTCGGCGAGCGCGAAGCTCGCCACCCAGCCGGCCTCGTCCGCGAGATGGACCTGCGTCCCCTCGCACTGCAGCGGCGGCACGCCGCAGAAGTCGGCGGCGCCGAAGCGCAGGCGGCGCGGCACGGCGCCGGCGAAGGGTTGACGCCGCTGGAGCACCCCTTCGAGGCCCTGCCCCGCCTGTTCGGTGACCTGCGATGCGGTCCAGCCCGGCGGCACCCGGTGCTGCGACTGCCAGGCGTTCACCAGGGCCCGGGCGGCCGGGTGCAGCGACTGCGCACCGAGGGTCGCAGCCAGTTCCACTGCATCGCCCGGCAAGGTGCCGCGCCGGCTGTACACCCGGTCGAGCCGCGGCGTGTCGCGCGTCAGCGTACCGGTCTTGTCGAAGACCACGGTGTCGATCGACGCCAGCGCCTCGAGCGCCTGCAGGTCGTGCACCACCACGCCGGCGCGCGCCAGCGACCCGGCACTCGCCAGCATCGCGGCCGGCGTCGCCAGCGAGAGCGCGCAGGGACAGGTGACGATCAGCACCGCGACGGCGACCATCAGCGCATGTCCCGGGCCGGCCTGCCACCACAAGGCGCCGGCCAAGGCGGCCGCACCCAGCACGCCGATCAGGAAGGGCCGCGCCACGCGGTCGGCCAGTTGCGCCAGGCGCGGCTTGCCGAGCGACGCGCTTTCCATCAGCGCCACGATCTGCGCGAAACGCGTGCCGCTGCCTACGGCGTCGATGCGCACCTGCACAGCTGCGGCGAGGTTGTGGCTGCCGGCCAGCACGCGCGCGCCGCGGGGGCGCGGCACCGGACGCGACTCGCCGGTGAGCAGCGCCTCGTCGGCGCTGGTGTCGCCGAGCGTCACCACGCCATCGGCCGGGAAGGCCTCTCCCGGCAGCACCCGCACGGTGTCGCCCACCTGCAGGCGCCGCACGGCCACGCGCACGAAGCTGCCATCGGGCACCAGCCGCTCGACGCTGTCGGGCAGGCGGTTCATCAGCGCCTCCAGCGCACCGGCAGTGCGGTCGCGCAGCCGCGTCTCCAGCCAGCGGCCAGTCAGCAGGAAGAACACGAACATCGTGAGCGAGTCGAAGTAGACCTCGCGGCCGAGCGGCCCGGTGGGGTCGAAGGTCGCGGCGGTGCTGACGGCAAAGGTGATGACCATGCCGAGCGCCACCGGCAGGTCCATGCCGACGCGGCGTTGCCGCAGGTCGCGCCATGCGCTGCGAAAGAACGGGCCGCAGCAGAAGAAGACCACCGGCAGCGTGAGCACCCAGGAGGCCCAGCGCAGCAGTTGCGCGGCGTCGGCCGACATGTCGCCGGGCTGCGCGATGTATGCGGGGTACGCATACATCATCACCTGCATCATGCAGAAGCCGGCGACCAGCCAGCGCCACAGCGCCAGCCGTGCCACGCCGGCACGCTGGGCGCGGGCCTGCAGGTCGCCGGCCGGCACCAGCGGATAGCCGGCCGCGGCCGAGGCGGCGAACCAGCGCGAGGGCTGCACCTCGGCCGCCGACCACACGATGCGCGCACGCCGCGTGGCCGCGTTGACCTCGGCGCGCAGCACGCCGGGCACCTGCGCCAGCGCGGCTTCCACGGTGAAGGCGCAGGCCGCGCAGTGCATGCCCTCCACCACCACCTGCGATGACCAGCGACCGCCCGCGGGATCGCCGTCGATCGGCTGGCCGAAGGCGGTCCATTCGGCCGGGTCGTCGAGCACCGCCGCAACCGCCGGCGGCACGGTCTCGGCGGCGGACGGCTGGAGCAGGCCGGGCGCGGCGAACGGGAGGGCAGCTTGCATGCCGCAAGGCTAGCGGCGGGCACCGCGCCGCCGCTTGATCTGGATCAAGCCCCGCGCCAGGGTGCCGCCTAGGCTCGGGCCATCGACACACCCCGCAGGAAAATCCCATGTTCAAGCGCATCCTCATCGCCACCGACGGCTCCACCCTCTCGCGCAAGGCGGTCAGCAGCGGGATCGCCCTCGCGGCGCAGCACGGCGCGGACCTGGTGGCGCTGACGGTGGTGCCGCGCTATCCGAAGGCCTACTTCGACGGCGCCATGGTGTTCGCACCGGACGACATCGCCCGCATCGAGAAGCAGTGGGCCGCCGCCGCCGAGGAAACGCTGGCCGCCGTCGCGACGCGCGCCAGGAGCAGCGGCGTGACGGTGAAGACGGTGTCGGTCAGCTCCGACCTGGTCGCCGAGTCGATCGTCGCCGCCGCGAAGAAGCACAAGGCCGACCTGATCGTGATGGCCTCGCATGGCCGCAAGGGCATCAAGCGCCTGCTGCTGGGCAGCGAGACGCAGCACGTGCTGACGCATTCCACCCTGCCGGTGCTGGTGCTGCGCTGACGGCCCGGCCGCAAGACCGCAGCCATGCCGGGGACTTGGTTCGAAGGCCCGCCCCGCTGTGGTCACATCCGCGGTGTGGGGCGAGAGGCCCCACCGGTTTCCATGAACAACGAAAGGACAGACCATGAAAATTCTCGTCGCCGTCGACGGCAGCGCCTACACCCAGAAGGCGCTGGCCTACCTCAGCAGCAACCGCAGCATGTTCGGCCAGGGCAGCGATCTGGTGCTGGTGACCGTGAGCACCGGCCTGCCGTCCAATGTCACCCGCCACGTCACCAAGGACATCGTGGAGGGCTACTACGCCGAAGAAGCCGCCAAGGTGCTCGAGCCGGTCAAGAAGTACCTCGAGGCCCAGGGCGTCAGCGGCTATGCCGTTCAGCTGCGCCACGGCCATGCGCCGGAGGAAATCGTCGCCGCGGCCAAGGACACGGGCGCCGGCCTGATCGTGATGGGCACGCACGGCCACGGCATGTTCGGCCGAGCGCTGCTGGGTTCGGTTGCCAGCAAGGTGATCGCGGAGAGCCCGGTGTCCGTGCTGCTGGTCAAGTAGGGGCGGACCACCCGATTCGGGAAGGTGTTGCGTGAAACCGCCAAAAAAGCGAAGACAGGCAACAACTTAGAACAGATGTTGTACATTTCACTTCAATAAGTAGCCTTTTGTTTCCCGAATGCCGCCCAGGCGGTTTGAACGGAGGTCCCGAATGTTCGACGGTGTGATGAGTTCCTTTCCCCAAGCGCGTTGGCACGAGCTGACGGATCGCTATGCGGCGGCCGTCGCAGCCTTCCAGCGCGGTGACGCTGCGGCACGGGAGCAACTGCGCGCCGCGTACAACGAGCTTCGGCATCTCACCCGAAGCGAAGGGCTTCCCTTCCCCGAGAACGGCGACTGAAGAGGCGCGCCAACGCGCGACCAGCCACGCCGGTGCTCACACCACGCGCCGAAGCGCCAACCGGATGGTGCGTTCGAGCATCGCAGCCTCGACCGGCTTCGTCAGATGGTGGTCGAAGCCGGCCGCCTGGGAGCGCGCCACGTCGCGGGTCGCGCCCCAGCCGGTCAAGGCGATGAGGGCCATCCGGTCGGCGCCACGCTGCTGCCGCAACCGGCGCGCGACCTCGTAGCCGTCCAGGCCCGGCAAGCCCAGGTCGAGCAGCACCAGCTGAGGCAGCGTGTCCGCCGCGGCCGCAAGGGCGTCCTCGCCGTTCGACACGCCCTGCACCCGGTGCCCCATGCCTTGCAGCAGCTCGACCAGGGTTTCGCGGCCGTCGTCGTTGTCTTCCACCACCAGCACGCGCGTTCCCGGCGGGATGGCGGGAAGCGCATCGTCGACGCCTCCGGCCGGGCCCGCCGTGGCGCTGCCCTCGGCGTCGACACTCAGCGGCAGTTCGAGGGTGAAGGTGCTGCCCTGATCGAGCCCCGGGCTGCGGACGTACACCCGACCGCCGTGAAGCGCCACCAATTTCTCCACCAGCGCCAGGCCCAGCCCCAGGCCGCCCTGGGCATGGGCCTTGGTGTGGTCCAGCTGCGCGAAGGTCTGGAACACGCGCGCCAGATCGCCCGGCGGAATGCCCAACCCGCTGTCGGACACGGAGAGGACGGCGTGATCACCCTGAACACGGCCTTCGACCTCGATGCGGCCGGCCAGCGGCGTGTACTTGGCCGCATTGGCGAGCAGGTTGCCGATCACCTGCACCAGCCGCGCGGGATCCACGTTGACGCCGATATGCGGCGGCACGCGCACCTCGAGGCGGTGCTGGCGCACGTCGATCAGGCTCTGGGTGGTCTCGAGCGCCTGAGCGACCAGGACATCGAGCTGTGCCTGCTCGCGCCGGAGCTGGATCAGCCCGCGGTTGATGCGCGAGACGTCGAGCAGGTCGTCGATGAGCCTCGCCATCAGGCTGACCTGCCGGTCGATGACGGCGTGCTTGCGGCCGACTTCCACCGGCACCTCGTGGCGTGAGGCGATCGCCACCGCGTACTTGATGGGGGCCAGTGGATTGCGCAACTCGTGCGCCAGGGTCGCGATGAATTCGTCTTTCCGCGTGTCCTGCTCGCGCAGCATGGCGGCATCGCGCACCCGCTCGATGTGCGCCCAGCACCGGTCGACCACCTCCGACACCGTATGGACCTCATCGGCCGTCCAATGGCGCGGCTCGGCCTGATGCACCGCCATCATCGCGACCAGCCGCCCGTCCTTGACCAGTCCCGCGCAGATGATGGCCTTGACGCCGATCGCGTTGAACATGCGCGCACCGCCCTCCTCGCCCAGCTCCCGGTCGACATCATTCACGACCAGATGGCGGCCCACCCGCAGATTCGAGGTCGCCTGCGGCCCGAAGAGGTTCAGCGAGTACACGCCGGCGCTGCTCGGCACGCCGTCCATCGCCCAGTCGCTGCGGATGGTGAAGCGATCGCTGTCGCTGTCGACATCCGCGTAGGCGCATCGGGTGGCGCCCAGCGCCTGCCCCAGCAGGCGCGCGGTGGCGGCCATGATGCTGTCCGAATCGCGCAGATGGCGGGTGGCCTGGCTGATGGCATCGAGCACGCGAAAGCGCTCCTCGCTCGCCTTCAGCGCCTTCTCTGCGCGCAGGCTCTCGGTCGCGTCGACGACGAAGCCGACCCACTGGCTCAGCCTGCCGTGATCGAAAATCGGCGCGCCTTGCGCCACCACGTCGCGGTAGGCGCCATCGTGCCGACGCAGCCGGTAGTTCAACCGGATCGGCTCGCCGCTGGCGGCCGCCTCGGCCCAACGCTGCCGCACCCGACCGCGGTCGTCCGGGTGAATGGCGTCGAGCCAACCCCAGCCCTCGTAATTCCTGCGGCTCTGGCCGGTGAAGGCCTGCCACTGCGGATTCGGTTGTGTGACCGCGCCGTCCTCGGACGTGTACCAGACCACGGTGGCGGCGCCGGGAGCATCGTTGGCATCGTTGGGAAGTGACATCCGTCGATCGTGCCAGAGCCCGGTGGCCGCGCACGCGGGTCGACGCCTACACACCGCGCCAGACGGGACAAGGCCCACGAGGAGGCGCTCGGCGGCCGGGTCATCGGGTGGTGATCAGCAGGCGCGATGGGCTGCCGGCCATGCCCTGGCCCGGCATCGCGTCCGACGGCACATTGGGTCAAACAACCCTCGGCGCCGGGCTTTCGGGTCCCTACGCTGCCGCCATGGCGATTGTTCACCCGCTGCAGAAAGCATGCCGCACCGACCCACCGGGAAGCGCCCAGGCGGAGCTGGCGCACGAGGCGCTCTTGCAGCTGGCCAGACGCCTGAAGGCGGAGCACTACCGCTTCGACACCGTGACCCCGGAGACGCAACGGCGCGTGCTCGCGCGGCGCGCCGGTGCGGTTGCGTCCTCTGCGCGCGACCTCTGGGGCTGGAACCTGCCCTTCGCGCCAGGCACCTTGCCTCCGGAGCTGCATGCGGCCCTGGAATCCTCTGGCCTGATCGTGCGCGACGGCGCCCTGTGGCGCAGCCGGATCCGCTTCTCGACGCTGGCGCACCATCTCTTTCTACACTCCGGCTATCCGACGCTGGAATCGGACGCCGTGTTCTTCGGGCCCGACACCCATCGCTTCGTCTCGCTGGTCCGCGACGAGATCGAATTGCGCGGCGCCCGGGCGAGCCGACTGCTCGATGTCGGCTGCGGCGGCGGCGCCGGTGGGCTGGTGGCCGCGGCACTGCTCGGCAGGCTGGGCGGGGCCGACGCATTGCCGCCCCGCGTCGAGCTCGTCGACGTGAACGCCCGGGCCCTGTCGATGGCGGCCATCAACGCCCGCATCAACGGCGTCGCGCCGGTCGAGTGCCGGCAGGCCGACCTCTTCGCGGGCACCCGGCCCGGCCTCGACCTGATCATCGCCAACCCGCCCTACCTGCTGGACGCGGAGCAGCGCCTCTACCGCCATGGCGGCGGCAGCCTCGGCTTCGATCTGTCGCTGCGCATCGTCGCCGAGGGCATCCCCCTGCTGGCAGCGGGCGGGCGGCTGGTTCTCTACACCGGCGTGCCGATCCTCGGCGGCAGCGACCCGTTCCGGGAAGCGGTCGAACGCTGGACGCGCCAAGACGGATTGGCAACGCGCTACTGGGAGATCGACCCGGACGTCTTCGGCGAGGAACTCGACCAGCCGGGCTATCGCGAGGCCGACCGCATCGCGGCGGTCGCGCTCGTGGTGACCCGATCCGGTGGTCCGATCCCATGAGGTTTCTCGGCATCGGCGAGACCTGCGATCTGGGCGACATGTACTGGCGCCTGATGCAGGCCGGCCACGAGGTACGCGTCTACATCGAGGACGGCCAGGCGCACGACGTCTTCGGCGGGATGCTCACGCGCGTGGAGGACTGGCGACAGGCACTCGACTGGATCCGGGAGGTCGGGTCGGGCGGGATCGTCCTCTTCGAATCGGCAGTCAAGGGCGACTGGCAGGATGCCCTGCGCCAGGACGGCTTTCAGGTGATCGGCGGCAGCGCCTACGGAGACCGGCTGGAAGACGAGCGGGCCTTCGGCCAGTCGGAGCTGCGGCATGCCGGCCTGCGCACCGCGCGCAGTCATTCGTTCACCGACATCCAGGCGGCGCTCGACTTTTTGGCGCACGCGCCGGGTCGCTACGTCTTCAAGAACAACGGCGCCAACGCCGAGCGCACCCGCAACTATGTGGGCGAGCTCGACAGCGCCGCGGACATGGTCGCGTTCCTGCAACTCCAGCAAGCGCATCTTCGCTCCCGGCCCGAGCCGGTGAGCTTCGTGCTGATGGAGTACGTCCACGGGGTGGAGATCGGCGTCGGTGCCTATTTCAACGGCCGGGAGTTCCTGGGCCCTGCGCTCTTGGACTGGGAGCACAAGCGCTTCTTCCCCGGCGACCTGGGGGAACTCACCGGCGAGATGGGCACCATCGTGAGCTACCGCGGCGCCCAGCCGCTCTTCGAACGCACGCTCGCCTGCATGGCCGAGCCGCTGCGGGCTGCCGGCCATTGCGGCTACATCAACCTGAACCTGATCGTGAACGAGCACGGGCTGTGGCCGCTGGAGTTCACCAGCCGCTTCGGCTATCCCGGTTATGCGATCTGCGACGCGCTGCACCTCGAACCGTGGGACAGCATCTTCCGGAAGATGCTCTCGGGCGAACCAGCCCGCATCGCGACGCGGCCGGGCTTCGCGTGCGGCGTGGTGCTGACCGTTCCCCCCTTCCCCTATGCCCACGGCTATGCGGAGATCTCCAAGGGCTCGCCGATCTGCTTTCGAGAAACAGTGACGGCGGCCGAGCGCGACGCGGTGCATTTCGCGGAGGTGGCCTTGCAGGAAGACCACCTGGTCGCCAGCGGCAGCACCGGCTACATCGGCGTGGCGACGGGAATCGGTGCTGACATTCCAGCCGCGCAGCGGGCCGCCTACGACGCCGCGCGGCAGGTGGTGGTTCCGAACCTGCGCTATCGCACGGACATCGGAACCCGGGTGCATCAGGCCGAGCTGGACCTGCTCAGCCGTTGGGGCCTGCTCGATGGCGCCGCCGGGCCGGAGGCGCCCTGAGGAGCCGCAGCAGCGGCGTCGTGGTCTCAGCCTCCTGACTGTCCAAGTGGGCGCAACCTGACGTTCTGGATCACCGGAACGTCCGGCGAGCCTTTCACCGGGGTCAATCGGAACAAGAAAGACCTTGCCATTCTCTTCGCCAAGATGATGGAAAACGGCTTGTGACCATTAAGCGCGGCCATGTCAATGGTGTCGACGATCGCCCAATCCTGGCCGCTCCATGCCACCTCGAGGTTGAAAAGCCGTTCGCCTGCACGATGCCCCCATTGCTCCCAGAATTCGAGACTCACCTCCACATCAACAGGCTCCCTGAACTCGACCTGATACGCAAAGGCACCGTTACGATTCGTCTGGTACGAAGCGAGATCGTTGCGGATATCTGGGTGGCTGTAGACGCCATCAGCACCAGATAAGAGCCCATAGTTTTTCACCCAGGCACTCGTGGTAGGAGCCGGGTCGGCAAGCCTCTTATCGGGAAGCACATTCGAGGCTTCATGCTTCTTGCTTCCTAGATCCACGATGAATTCGTCGGGGTGTCCGATCGCCATCGCAAGCGTGTCACGCTCTATTCGGCGTCCGAAATCCTGGGAGATGAACTCGTCAAAACTGCCGAAGACATGAATTCCACGGCCGAGCGGGTCGTATTTCTCCAGCGCTAGATTGGCCACGACTACCACATTCTTGTTATCGAGGGCTATTGGCTTTGGAGGGTATGCCCATTTCGAGTCACAAGATAAGGAACCGCCCTTCCGTTCGTCTGTTGCACCCGACCTGCAATGCGACGTCATCGCAGCGTATTCAAAGCCAAGGAAGTCAACGGCATAAGACTTCGCCGTCCAATAAACCCCCCAGGGAGATTCAAAAAGTTCGCGCCGGTCAACTGTGTCGGTTTTCGGCCCGAGGGTCGGAGTATCGCCCGATCCACTCCAGTATTCTTTGTCGCTTGCGACGAAGAACAACACTGCCTTTCCACCGCTGGCGAGGGTGCGATCACCCTTGGCCTTCAGAATTCGTGCAGTGATGGCTTCGTCAGTCGCTCTCTGCGAGGGCAAAGCATGAATATGCAATGTTCCTGCCATCGTCGCAACGAAGAACAGCACAACCGAATAGCCCAACCGCCTGACCCCGAAGATGGGCCATGAGAGCGCATTGACGATCTCGCCAATGACGACGGCGAACAGGATCACAAACAGCGTGAGGGAAACATACCCATACCGCCTGGGCACAAGAAAGTCCTTTTGGCCGAGAAGCACAGCCAGGACAACATAGATCGAAAAGGAGGCAAAGCTCAATAGAAGGAACACCGTGGCGGTGCGAGTTTCTATCTTGCCCACGGGAGCGCCACGTCGCTCTAGCGGGGCGGTGCAAAACAGGAAGCACCCTGTGACCACGATCGCAAAGACCACTCCGACCGCCACACCCCCGCTCGCAATTTCGGTGGATTGCCGCTCCAACAGGGCGAACATGGCGTGGGTTGCTGCCCAGACACTCGCCGCCGACGCCCCGAGGTCCAGCGCTTCAAATCGAATGTTAAAGCGTTGCACTAAGCTTTCATCGCGCAAAAACATCCACCAATTCAGGCGATGCAATGCAAGAGTGGCAATAAACGCAGCCAATGCCGTCCACGCCAACTTTTTCGCGCTCGAGTGTTTCGATAGAAGCGCCATTGTCGTTAGCGCCAGGATGGTCGCTGGCAGCTGCATTTCGCCTGTCAGCGCACAGGCAAAACCCAACAATAAAGGAATGAGGTAGACACGAGTATGCCTGGGCGGCCCGCCGAGCAGGTAGACCGTCAGAATCAACATTTGAAACGGCAGAATCAAATATGAGTAATGATGAAAGGTCCATGTCATGCAGAATGGCGACATCAGCCAAAGTGCCGAAACGGCCAGTGCCGTGGGGTCCGATAGACCGGCGCGCCGGAGAATCTTCATTAACAGGAAAGCCGCGCCCCCCTGCGATGAAGAAATGACGAGGGGGTAAACCGTACTCGCACCGCCAAATATGCTCCACAGCACGAACTGCAGCAGGCGAGACAGACCATACGTACGATATTCTCGAGGCAGGTCTGCACCTGTAAATATCATCGCTGCCGCATGCCATCGGCCCTCTTCGCGAACTAATTCGGCAAAGTGCCTGGGCATGTAAAGGTCATCGAACATGACGACCGCGTTGAACAGATAACCAAAAACCAATAACGCGCCCAAGATAAACAATAAAATGCTCGGCCTGCCAATTGCTCGATATTTGGTACGCACAAACTCCAGGATCATCATATTTTTTTGCTGTGGCCGAGCTGCGTAGTGTGCGGCCAATTCGCATGTCTCGCCCAGTGTTTCATTACAGGCGACGACCTCCGTTAGCGCCGAAGCGTGAGGGCCGTGCGCAGGGATGGCGCTGCAGCGTCAGTTGATGTTCGCCCCCGCCGCATGGAACGGCTTGCCCGGCAGCTCGTAGCCGCCGCCGTACTCGAAGGGCTGGTCGTTCAGCAGCTTGCAGCCGCGCGGTGCCGGGCAGATCGTCCAGCCGTCTTTCGCCGGGTAGGTCCAGGCGATGATCGGGCCGTAGAGGTAGCTGCGCACCGCCTTGCCACCGTAGTCGGCCAGCGTCAGAACATAGCTCTCGGTGCCGTGCGTGGCGCCGTCGTCGGCGGCGATCGGGTCGACAATGCGGCTGTCAGTCAGGGTCTTCACGGTCTTCGCGCTCGCGTAGGCGGCGTCGAAGCTCAGGAGCGTCACCTTGCGCTCGCCGCGCGAGGTCACCCAGTACGAGCGGTCGTGCTTCAGGCCCAGCGGCCCGAACAGCGCCGTGGTGTCGTTCCAGCCGCGCTCCTTGACGTAGGTGATGTCCGTGGGGTTCTTGCCAACCTCGACCGCGAACTTCTCGACGATGTCGGCGGGCTTGCCCGTCGCCTTCGCCGCCTGGTCGAGGTAGCCGGTGCCGAGGTCGAACACGCGCAGCTTGCCCTCCTGCGTCGCGATGAAGGCGCGGTACGGGGCGGTGAGGCCCAGCTTGACGGCCGTCGGGCGTGCCGGCAGGTCGACGGTCTTGATCAGCGTCGGCCTCTGCGCCGGTGCAACGCTGAACGCGAGCGGCCACTGGTTGGGTGCATCGCCGCGGCTGGCGATCAGGGTTTGCCAGCCGGCCTGGTCCTTGCCGAGGTACTGCGCGCGGTAGTACTGGAACAGCGGGCGCAGGTCGATGAAGGCGGCGCGCTTCTCGTTCTTGCTGATCACCACTGCGATGCCGGTGCGTGCGATCGCCTTGCTGCGGGGGTCGCCGTCGAACCACTTGGCGCGGCTGTCGGCGGTGTCGATGTCGTGGGCCCAGAAGTCGCGCACGATCTCGTAATCCCACAGACTCTTGCCGGTGCTGGCGCTGATCTCGGTGGGCGTTTTCAGGGTGTCGGGCAGGTCGACGTAGCCGATCACCTTGGCGGCGATGTAGTTGCCCAGGCCCGGGAAGCCGTGATAGACGCGCCGGGCGCTGCCCCAGTTGCGTTCCCAGGCGCTTTCCTTGGCCGGGTCGCACCACTGGCAGCCGTCGGCGAGCGCCACCACCGCGACCTGGCCACGCACCGCGGCCGTGTCCCAGACGGTGACGAGCGCGAACTCGCCGCTGTTGGTGACTGCGATGGCGGTCGGCACCTTGCCGTCGGCCAGCTTCACCATCATGCGGTTATGGGCGGTGTTGGAGCCGACGCCCATCAGCCAGCCGTTGGCGAAGACCGCGATCGAATTGGTGCACCAGCCGCCGCGGCCGTGGCACTTGCCGACCGCCACCGGCTTCTGGTCCATCGGGACGGTCTGCGCGGCCAGCTCGATGTTGGCGTCGTTGGCACCGCCATCCTTGGTCGGGCCGTCGTAGGTCGTCCAGGAGTGTTCCGGTTTCACGGCCACCACGTCGTGCGCGATGGCGAACTGCTGCAGGCTCGCCACGCCGAAGTATTTCTTCGGGAAGAACGACGCCGCGGGCACCGCATCGGGCACGTAGGCCACGTTAACGATCGACGAGCTGTAGTCACCAGGGTCTTTCGACGGCGCATTGCCGATCTGCCAGGTGCCGCACCAGCCACCGGACGCCACGCAACTGCGATTGCTCCAACCCAGCCGGCTGGAAATCGGGTCGTAGCTCTTGTCGGGCCGCTTGGCGTAGGTCACCGTGGCGGCCGGGTAGCCGCTCTGCGCGGCGCTGGGGCCGTAGCGGTAGGCGATGCCGGCATCGGTGCCCATGGCGGCGGCCGTAGCTCGGTACTTCGCCGCATCGACGATACCGTTCAGCAGCACATCGCCCGGCAGGGCTGGGTCGGTGGGTGCGGCGCGGTCGAGCTGCGCTGGCGAGGTCGCGGGCTGACCGCCGAGCTTGGAAGCCGGCGGGGCCTGCGCGAACACAGTGCCCGCGGCAAGGAGCGTGAGGAGTGCAGTGCGCGCAGCAAGCGGGAAGAGATTCTTCGTCATAAGGGAGACCTTACTGCGGTGCTCCTGCACCCTCCTCACCGCTGGCGAACCTCGGGTAAGAACTTGTTCGGCTTCTTCATGGCGTCATCTTCTCAAGAGTTGAAAATGGAATCGCCATGCTGGCCGTATTCTCCGAAACCAATGAAAAAAGCCCCGTCGATCCGAGGATCAACGAGGCTTCATCAACTGGCGGAACCGGAGGGATTCGAACCCTCGATGAGGCTCTACACCCCATACTCCCTTAGCAGGGGAGCACCTTCGGCCACTCGGTCACAGTTCCTTTTGGAAGCCGTGATTATGCCAGTCTTCGGGCCGTTTTCAGGCCGCGGGCTGGTCCAAATCAAAAGCTTTGTGCAGTGCGCGCACCGCCAGTTCCATGTACTTCTCGTCGATCACCACCGATGTCTTGATTTCGCTGGTGGAGATCATCTGGATGTTGATGCCCTCTTCGCTCAGCACGCGGAACATCTTGCTGGCGACGCCGACGTGGCTGCGCATGCCGATGCCGACGATGCTGACCTTGCAGATCTTGGTGTCGCCCACGATCTCGGCCGCACCCAGCGTCGGCAGCACCTTGGCCTTGAGCAAGTCGGTGGCCTTGGCGTAGTCGTTGCGATTCACCGTGAAGCTGAAATCGGTCTTCCCGTCCTTGCTCAGGTTCTGGATGATCACGTCGACTTCGATGTTCGCGTCGGCGACGGCGCCGAGGATGTGGTACGCGATGCCCGGCTTGTCGGGCACGCCCAACACCGAGATCTTCGCTTCGTCGCGGTTGAACGCGATGCCGGATACGACGGCTTGTTCCATGTTTTCGTCTTCCTCGAAAGTGATCAGCGTGCCGGACTTGGCTTCTTCATTGATGTCGATGTCCCAGGGCGTGAAGCTCGACAGCACGCGCAGCGGGACCTTGTACTTGCCGGCAAATTCCACCGAGCGGATCTGCAGCACCTTGGAGCCAAGGCTCGCCATCTCGAGCATTTCCTCGAAGCTGACGGTCTGCAGCCGGCGGGCGTCGGGCTCGACACGCGGGTCGGTGGTGTAGACACCGTCGACGTCGGTGTAAATCAGGCATTCGGCCGCCTTCATCGCCGCGGCGACGGCCACGGCGGACGTGTCGCTGCCGCCGCGCCCCAGCGTCGTGATGTTGCCGGCATCGTCCACGCCCTGGAAGCCGGTGATGACGACCACCTTGCCGGCCGCCAGGTCGGCGCGCACGCGGGCGTCGTCGATGCTCTCGATGCGGGCCTTGGTGAACGCGCTGTCGGTGCGCACCGAAACCTGCCAGCCGGCATAGCTCACAGACGGCACGCCTTCGGCCTGCAGCGCGATCGCCAGCAGCGCCGACGAGGCCTGCTCGCCGGTCGACGCGAGCATGTCGAGTTCGCGGTCGTGGCTCGCATCGGTCTTGCTGGAGGCGAGCTCCTTCGCGAGGCCGAGCAGCCGGTTGGTTTCGCCGCTCATGGCACTCGGGACCACCACCATCTGGTGGCCGGCGCGTGCCCATTTGGCGACGCGCTTGGCGACGTTCTTGATGCGCTCGGTCGAGCCCATCGACGTACCGCCGTATTTGTGAACGATCAATGCCATGGGTGAAGTCAAGGAAAGGAAAAACGGACGCCGGGGATGTCCGCAGCGGCCCTGCAGGCGGTTTCGTGGCGGCGCTCAGCGCGAAGGCTGCGCGCTACTGCGAAGGCGGGGCATTGTACCAATGCAGGCACGCGCCCTCGCGTGCAACGAAGCCATCGGCGACCTTGAGGTGGATGCGGTGGCCGCGCGTGCGGCAGGCTTCCAGCTGGTCGAGCAACTGTTGCAGCTGCGCCTCGCTCGGCACGGCTGCGTGCACGCTGCGCAGCCAGTGGCGCAGCACGTTGGCCCGCCGCTCGCGCGAAAGCGCGCGCAAGACGTCGATCGACGGCGGAACACCCGCGCCGGCCAGGTCGAGCGCGCCCAACTCGGCCAGCAACGCCGAAGCACGCGCCGCATTGCGCGCGCTGCGGGCAAAGGTCTCTCGAAACTGCGGCAACGCCTCGACGAGCGCCGGCAGCACCCGGGCACGGATGCGGTTGCGGGTGTAACGCTCGTCCGTGTTGCTCGGGTCTTCGATGAAGGGGATGCCCTTGGCCGCAAGCCATGTGCGCAGCTCGCTCGCGCGCAGGTTCAGCAAGGGCCGATGGAAACGAACGCCGTGGCGCGTCATCTCGCGTGGCATGCCCGACAGGCCATCGATCCCGGCGCCGCGGCCGAGCGCAATCAGCATCGTCTCGACCTGGTCGTCCGCATGCTGCGCGAGCAACACGTCCTGCAGCCCCTGGCCCAATGCAAGCGCAGCCAGCGTGGCGTAGCGCGCACGCCGCGCGGCGTCTTCGGGGCTGTCCCCGCTCTCATGGCGGGCATCGACGCGGCCGGTGTGCAGCGGCACACCCAGCGCGTGGCAGGTTGCCGCGCAGTGGCGCTCGAAGTCATCCGCCGCCGACTGGAGGCCATGGTGCACGTGCAGTGCATGCACCTGCCCCGGCCAGCGTGCCGCCGCCGCATGCAGCAGGGTCGTCGAATCGGCCCCGCCGCTGTAGGCGATGCCCAGTGGAAGCGACACCGCCCACGAGGCGAGCGCGTGGGCGGCGGGGTTGTCCATGGTGAAGGGGCGGGCCGGGGTCGGCCCGCGAGCACGTCAGCGGCTGCTGTCGGCCTTGGTGTCCGAGAAACGGCCGTAGCTCTGCAGGCGCTCGTAGCGACGGTCGAGCAGTTCCTTCACCTTCAGGTCGCTGACCTGGCGGAAGGCGTCGTTCAGCGCGCGCTTCAGGAAGGCGGCCATCTGCTTATGGTCGCGGTGCGCGCCGCCGACCGGCTCGTTCACGATCTTGTCGACCAGCCCCAGCGCCTTCAGGCGGTGGGCGGTGATGCCCAGCGCATCGGCCGCTTCCTGCGCCTTGTCGCTGGTCTTCCACAGGATCGATGCGCAGCCTTCGGGGCTGATCACCGAATAGATCGAGTACTGCAGCATCACCAGCTGGTCGCCCACCGAAATGGCCAGCGCGCCGCCGGAGCCGCCCTCGCCGATGATGGTCACGATGATCGGCACCTCGAGCTGCGCCATCTCGAAGATGTTGCGGCCGATGGCTTCCGACTGGCCGCGCTCTTCGGCGTCGATGCCGGGATAGGCGCCGGGCGTGTCGACGAAGGTGAAGACCGGCAGCTTGAACTTCTCAGCCGTCTTCAGCAGGCGCAGCGCCTTGCGGTAGCCCTCGGGCTTGCTCATGCCGAAGTTGCGTGCGGTGCGCTCCTTCGTGTCGCGGCCCTTCTGATGGCCGATGACCATGCAGGGCGTGCCGTTGAAGCGCGCCAGGCCACCGATGATGGACAAGTCGTCGGAGAAGTGGCGGTCGCCGTGCAACTCGACGAAGTCGGTGAAGATCTCGTGGACGTAGTCGAGCGTGTACGGGCGTTCCGGATGCCGGGCGATCTTGGTGATCTTCCAGGGTGTCAGGTCGCTGTAGATGTCCTTGGTGAGCTGCTGGCTCTTCTTGCTGAGCTGGTCGATCTCTTCGGAGATGTCGACCGCTGATTCCGTCTGCACATAGCGCAGTTCTTCGATCTTGCCTTCGAGTTCAGCGATGGGCTGCTCGAAGTCGAGGAAAGTTCGTTTCGCCAACGTCTTCTCCAGTTTTTTAGTACGCGACCGGCACCGGGTCGAGCGACCGCCAAATATACCAAGTCGCCACGCTGCAATAAGGCGCCCAGGCCACGCCCACCTCGCGCAGGTCGCTGCGGCTCACCGGCTCGCCGGAGAAGTAGTTCTGGCTCACACCGCTGATCAGGCCGACGTCGTCCAGCGGCAGCACGTTGGGCCGCATGAGATGGAAGATGAGGAACATCTCGGCCGTCCAGCGGCCGATGCCGCGGATCGCGACCAGCTCGTCGATGATCATCTCGTCGGTCATGTCCTTCCAGGCGTCGATGTGCACGGCGCCGGAATCGAAATGGATCGCGAGGTCGACCAGGTACTCGACCTTGCGCGCCGACAGCCCGGCCGCGCGCATGTCGTCGACCTTGAGCTTGAGCACGTTGCGCGGCGTCATCTTGCGCGGCAGCGCCTCGAAGCGGTCCCACACAGATTGGGCGGCCTTCACCGAAATCTGCTGGCCGACGATGCTGCGCGCCAGCGTGGTGAAGGCGTCGCCGCGCGACTCCAGGCAGGCGTCGCCGAACTGCGGGATGAGGCGCTTCATCACCCGGTCCTTCTTGGCCAGGTGCTTGCAGGCTTCCACCCAGTAATCGGGCGTGATGATCTTGACGGGCAGGGAAACGGCGGGCGACATCGGGGTCCGGTCCTTCACTGCGCCGCAGCCCAGGTCGTGCCCGTGGCTGAATCCTTGAGCACGATGCCCTGCGCCAGCAGGTCGTTGCGGATGCGGTCGGCCTCGCCGAAATTCTTGGCGGCCTTGGCTGCCGCGCGCTGCGCGATGAGCACCTGGATGGCCGCATCGTCAAGCGCGCTGCCCGCCTGCAGGTATTGCTGCGGGTCGCCCTGCAGCAGGCCCAGCGTGGCGGCCAGCGCCTTCAGCAGGCCGGCACTTTCGGCCGACGCGCTGCGGTTCACCTCGCCCGCCAGGTCGAACAGCACGGCGATTGCCTCGGGCGTGCCGAAGTCCTCGTCCATCGCGGCCTTGAAGCGCGCGGCCTGCGGCTGCGACCAGTCGATGGCGACCGTGGCCGGCGCGACTGAATGCAGGGCCGTGTAGAGGCGCTTGAGCGCGTTGCGCGCGTCGTCGAGATGCGCGTCGCTGTAGTTGAGCGGGCTGCGGTAGTGCGTGCGCACGAGGAAGAAGCGCAACGTCTCGCGGTCGTACTTCTGCAGTACCTCGCGGATGGTGAAGAAGTTGCCCAGGCTCTTGGACATCTTCTCGTTGTCCACGCGCACGAAGCCGTTGTGCATCCACACCTTGGCGAGCGGCTTGCCGGTCGCGCCCTCGCTCTGCGCGATCTCGTTCTCGTGGTGCGGGAACTGCAGGTCGGCGCCGCCGCCATGGATGTCGAAGGTTTCGCCCAGCGTCGCGCAGCTCATGGCCGAGCACTCGATGTGCCAGCCGGGCCGTCCTGAGCCGAAGGGGCTGGCCCACTTCACCTCGGCCGGTTCGGTCGGCTTCGACGCCTTCCAGAGCACGAAGTCGAGCGGGTCGTCCTTGCCGTCGAGCACCGCGACGCGTTCGCCAGCGTGCAGTTCGTCGAGCGACTTGCCCGACAGTTTGCCGTAGCCCGGAAACTTGCGCACCGCATAGTTCACGTCGCCCAGGGGCGAACGGTAGGCCAGGCCCTTCTGCTCGAGCGTCTCGATGATGCCGAGCATCTGCGGCACGTACTCGGTCGCGCGCGGCTCGATGGTCGGCGGCTCGATGCCGAGCGCGGCGACGTCCTCGTGCATCAGCGCGATCATTTCGTCGGTCAGCGCGCGGATCGTGATGCCGCGCTTGACCGCGCGCTCGATGATCTTGTCGTCGATGTCGGTGATGTTCCGCACATAGGTGACGTCGAGGCCGGTGGCGCGCAGCCAGCGCTGCACCACGTCGAAGGCCATCATCATCCGCGCGTGGCCGATGTGGCAAAGGTCGTACACGGTCATGCCGCAGACGTACATGCGCACCTGGCCGGGTTGCAGTGGAGAAAACTCCTCCAGTTCACGCGACAGCGTGTTGTAGATGCGCAGACTCATGGAAATCGGAAAGCGTCGGCATGCGCGACTCATGCGACGCAGGCGAACAAGGGTTTTGTCAGGGGTGTGGGGACTGCCGCACGAGGGGTTCGGCTTGGCCCCTCGGCTACAATCGCGCCCAGTATAAACGGCCCTGCCGGGCACCTTTGCGCCGATCCACGAGGGATCCTCGGAGCCCGCGCCAGGCCCTCTTCCCGAGCCTCATGAAGCAAGCCGTCACCCTCCTCCTGTCCTTCTTGTCCTTCCGCCCTGCCGTGCGCATGCTCGGCGTCCTGTTGTTCGCGGCGGCCGGCACGCTCGCGCATGCCGACGACTATGCCGACGTCAACCAGCTGTTGCGCCAGGGCAAGGCCACCGAGGCGCTGGCCAAGGCCGACGCCTATATCGTGGGCAAGCCGCGCGACCCGCAGATGCGCTTCCTGCGCGGTGTGATCCTCAGCGAACAGGGCAAGACGGCCGACGCGACCACCGCCTTCGTGCAGCTCACGCAGGATTTCCCCGAGTTGCCCGAGCCCTACAACAACCTGGCCGCGCTCTATGCGCAGCAGAGCAAGTTCGACTTGGCGCGCGATGCGCTGGAAAACGCGATCCGGCTCAACCCGAACTACGCCACGGCGCACGAGAACCTCGGCGACGTGTATGCACGGCTCGCGGCCCAGTCCTATGCCAAGGCGCAGCAGCTCGCCTCCACCAACGCCAGCGCGGCACCCAAGCTGGCGCTGATTCGACAGATCTTCACCGGCACGCCGGCGTCCATCTCGGCACTGCCAGCCGCCCCGGTCGAAGCGCGCAAGCAGACGCACACCAAGTAAGCCGCGTGCGCCTCCGGGGCGCGCAGTGCCTCCGAGGCACGTCCACTCCTGCAGAAAGCGAGTCATCCCTTTGAGCTTCCACATCCTCTCGCGCCGCACGGCGCTGGTCCTCGCCGCCACGCTGACGCTGGGCCCCAGCGCCTGGGCACAAGGCGCTGCACCGCGCGTGAAGCTGGCCACCTCGGCCGGCGACATCGTCGTCGAGCTGGCACCCGAGAAGGCGCCGAAGACCGTCGCGAACTTCCTCCAGTACGTCAACGACAAGCACTACGACGGCATGGTGTTCCACCGCGTCATCGACGGCTTCATGGTCCAGGGCGGCGGATTCACCGCCGACATGCGCCAGAAGCCGACGCGCGCACCGGTGCCGCTGGAGGCCTCGAATGGCCTCAAGAACGCCAAGTACACGATCGCCATGGCGCGCACCGGCGACCCGAATTCGGCAACATCGCAGTTCTTCATCAACGTGAAGGACAACACCATGCTCGACGCCCCCAACCCGGACGGCCACGGCTATACCGTCTTCGGCAAGGTGGTCGCGGGCAGCGACGTGGTCGACAAGATCCGCGCCGTCCAGACCGGCAACAAGAACGGCATGCAGAACGTGCCGCTCGACACCATCACCATCCAAGCCGCCACCGTCGTGGCGAAGTAACCCAGGAGCCATCCATGAGCAACCCCCAAGTCGAACTCGTCATCAAGGACCAGGGCACCATCACCCTCGAACTCGACCGCGCCAAGGCGCCGAAGTCGGTCGAGAACTTCATCGGCTACGTGAAGAGCGGCCACTACGACAACACCGTTTTCCACCGCGTGATTCCGGGCTTCATGGTGCAAGGCGGCGGCTTCGAGCCCGGCATGACGCAGAAGCCCACCGGCGCCGAGATCGAGAACGAGGCCAACAACGGCCTGAAGAACGACAAGTACACGGTCGCGATGGCCCGCACCAGCGCACCGCACTCGGCCACGGCCCAGTTCTTCATCAACATCGCCGACAACGGCTTCCTGAACCACACCGCACCGTCGGCGCAGGGCTGGGGCTATGCCGTGTTCGGCAAGGTGATCGCCGGTACGGATGTGGTCGACAAGATCAAGGCCATCAAGACCGGCCGCAAGGGCTTCCACGACGACGTGCCGCTGGAAGACGTGATCATCGAGAAGGCGACGGTCACGGTCGAGTAAGGCCTGGGTGTCGCGCGGCATGAGCGAGAGCGAGAAGGCCTTCGCCGAACTCGTGGCGCCGGCCGCGTGGCGCACGGTGGACCTGCTCTCCGACCTGCACCTGCAGGCCGGCGAGCCGGCGACCTTCGACGCCTGGCGGGGCTACCTCGAGACCACGCCGGCCGACGCGCTCTTCATCCTCGGCGACCTGTTCGAGGTCTGGGTCGGCGACGATGCCGCCACCCTCCCCGGCTTCGAGGCGCAATGCGCCGATCTGCTGCGCGCAGCAGCGCTGCGGCGGCCGATCTTCTTCATGCACGGCAACCGCGATTTTCTTGTCGGGCCGGATTTCGCCGAACGTTGCGGCCTCACACTGCTCGAAGACCCCACCGTGCTGGTTCTGCACGGAGAACGCTGGCTGCTGAGCCATGGCGATCTGCTGTGCCTGGAAGACACCGACTACCTGAAGTTCCGCGCCGAGGTCCGCACCCCGGCGTGGCAGCAGGCCTTCCTCTCGCAACCGCTGGAAGCGCGCCGCACGCTTGCGCGATCGATGCGCACCCAGAGCGAACAGCGCAAGACGACGCCCGGCAGGGTCTGGGCCGATGTCGACGCCGACGCAGCCCGTGAATGGCTGAACCGAGCCCACGCGCACACGCTGGTCCATGGCCACACGCATCGACCCGCCGAGCATGCGCTGGGCGACAGGCTGCGCCGCATCGTGCTGAGCGACTGGGACGCCGCTGCACACCCGCCCCGCGCGCAGGTGTTGTGCGTGTCGGTCGCGCAAGCGCGGCGCGTCGACGTCCGCTGAGGGCGGCCGCGATGTTCAAGTGGCTCCGCGGCCTGCGTGCCGCCCCCTCGATTCCCGATGCCGCCTGGCAGGCCACGCTGGCCCGCTACCCGTTCCTGGCCGAGCGACCGACGGCGGATGTCCATCGGCTGCGCGCCCTGGCGGCCGAGTTCCTGCGCGACAAGGAATTCCACGGCGCGCACGGCTTCGTCATCACCGACGAGGTGGCGCTGGCCGTCGCGGCACAGGCCGTGCTGCCGGTGCTGCACCTGCCCGGCGGGCTCGACTGGTACGGCGACTTCGTCGGCATCGTGATGCATCCGTCCGAAGTGGTGGCGCGACGCAAGACCATGGACGAGACCGGCGTGGTCCATGAATACGACGAAGTGGTCGCCGGCGAGGCGATGGACCGCGGTCCCGTCATGCTGAGCTGGCAGGACGTGCTGGCCAGCAGCCTGACGGCGGCCGAGGGCTACAACGTCGTGATCCACGAGTTCGCGCACAAGATCGACATGCGCGACGGCGGCGCGGACGGCTGCCCGACACTGCCGGCCGGCTTCGGTGGCCACGTCAACGCGCGCGACGCGCATGCCGCCTGGCGCGCGGTGATCCAGCCGGCCTTCGACGACTTTCGTGAAAAGACGATCGTGGCCGAACGCTTCGGCGGCGAGCCGACCTGGCTCGACCCGTATGGGGCCGAGTCGATCAGCGAATTCTTCGCGGTGGCCTGCGAGGCGTACTTCGTGAATCGAGCGCGCTTCGGTGAGGAATTCCCGCCGCTGCTGCCGCTGTTCGACGCGTTCTTCGCGCCTGCCACGCGCGGTTGAAGCGGCGCCGCATTTCAGCGGGCCCTCCCCCCCACGATTACTTCCGCAGCAGCGCCTTCAACGCGTTCTGCAGGCGGCGCGCCGTGGCGGCGTCGTGCGCCGACGCCAGCACCTTGCCCGCATCCTCGCCCCAGGTCTGCGCCGGGGCCGGGTCGCCGCGCTTCGTCAGCAGCTTGAGCTGAAGCGCACGACGCGCATCGATCTGATCGGCCGGCGTCGGCACCTCGGCCGCCATTTCCAGTCGGAGCAAAGCCTCGCCCGCGTCACCGGACGGCGGCTTGGCCACTGCCTGGGTCCAGGCCGTGCGAACGGCGGGCGTGACCGCCCGGCCGAGTTCCTGCACGCTCGGCAGTTCGGCGGCATCACGCTTCTCCCACGCGCCTAGCAGGTGCGTGAGCGCTTCACCATGGGCCTGGGCCGCCAGCTTGCGCAGCGCCAGATCGGCGCGCTCGAGCGCCTCGCGTTGGGCACGGAAGGCCGTGTCGCCCAGACGGGGACCGCGGTCTTCGAAGCGCGGCGGACGGTCGCCGAAGCGGTCGCCACCCGGACCGCCGACACGCGGGCCGCGATCGTTCGGGCGCCCTCCCGGGCCGCTGCGGCTGTCGCGGCGGTCGCCGAAGCGGCCGGCCGGCCCCGCCGGCTCGGCCTTGCGGCTGCCCGGACGGTCGTCGCCGCGACGCGCGGCCACCACCGGCTTCGGCGCGGCCTTGGGCGGCGCGGCCGGCGTGGCGGCGGCGGCGTTGTCGCCTTCGTCGGCACGCGCAGAGAAGTCGGCGCTGCCAACCGGTGCGATCAGATCACCGGACGCTTCGGACGCGATGTCCAGCGCAGGTTCGTCCGACTCGGGCGCCGCCACCGGCGGTGGGGCTTCGGTTTCGCCCGGCACCGGTTGCACCGAGGCGCCTTCGCTGAACTCGGCCGCGGCCTGGCCCGGCGCGACGATGTCGGTCGCCCCGACGGCCGGACCATCGCGCTCGGTCTTGACCGGTGCGGGGGCGGGTGCCGGCCGCGCCGGTGCCTCGCCGCGCAGCGCGGCCTCGAGTTGCGCGACGGCCGCGCGGATCTTCTGCACATCGCCGGAGGCGTTCGCGGCGTCGAGCGCCTTGGACGCCTCCAGCACGTTCCGGTCATGCTCGCTCATCGCCGTGGATGCCTTTTCGCGCTCGGCCGTCTTGCGGTTGAAGGCTTCGTCGATCGGGGCGCGGAACGCGTCCCACAGCTTCTGTTCCTGGCGACGGTCGAGCGGCACGCCCTGGGCCTCGGCCTGCCAGCGCTGCTGCAGGGCCTTGACCGCGTCGATGCGCAGCATGGGCTGCGCGCCCAGGTCGGCGGCCTCGGCGATCATCGCCTGGCGGCGTTCGATGCTGGCGGCCTGCGCCGTTTCGAGCGGTGCGCGCGCGGCGCCGAAGGCTTCGTTCCAGAGCGGCTGCAGTTCGGCGAACACCTTTTCGCCGACATGGCCGGCATCGCGCCAGCGGTCAGCGAACTGGTGCAGCGCGCGGTTGTGGGCCTTCAGGTCGGAGGCGCTGGCATGCGCTTCGGCCCAGGCCTTCACTTCCTCGATCAGCGCGACGCGGTGCGCTCGGTGTTCGGCTGCGTCGGAACGCACCTTGTCGAGCCAGGCTTCGACCACCTTGTGGGCTTCGTTGCAGGCTTCGTCGAAGCGCTTCCAGAGTGCGTGGTTGGGCACACCGCCCTGGTCGGCCTGCTTCCACTGGTCCCGCAGCGCGCGCAGCGTTTCCTGCATCTTGCGGCCGCCCAGCGCCTGGCCTTCGGGGCGCTTGAGCAGGCCTTCGGCCTTGGCAACGAGGTCTTCACGCACCTTGTCGGCGCTCCAGCGCTGCCAGCCTTCGAGTTCGCCCGCGGCGACCAGGGCGGCATGCACCCGGGCTTCGAGCGCGGCATCGACCTGCTTGCCATGGTCCTTCAGCACGGCGCGCAGCGCGGCGGCGGCGCCGGCGCTGGCCTTGCCGTGGCCTTCGGCCGTCTCCTGCTCCAGTTTCGTCAGCGCGGCTTCGACGGCCGCCTGGGCCGCGGCACGCTTTTCGGGATCGACCTTCGGCCCGGCCTGCTTGGCCGGTGCAGAGGCAGCGGCCTCGGTCGGCAGGCCACGGGCCGCACGCAACTCATCGGCCCAGACCGGCACCGGTGGCAACGCCGCCGCGGTGTCGGCCGCGGCGGCGATGGCTTGCGCCAGCGCGCCGTGGAAGGCATCGGACACGACCAGCAGTTGCGCTTTGGAAGCCTCGATCTGCGGAGCGAACTTGGCGTCCAGGCTGTTCCAGTTGGCGTCGGCGGTCAGCTCGGTGGCCTGCTGCTGCCAGTGCGCCACGTCGGCGCGCAGGCCTTCTTCGGCCGCTTGCGCATCGCGCCAGCCCTTGGTCGACAGCACCTCGAAGCGCTGCGCCAGGAGCACGGCGGCCTCGCGCTGCACCTGGGCGCGGTGCTGCAGGTCCTCGATGCCCTTCACGCGTTCGGCCAGTTGCACCTTGAAACCGGCGAGCGGCTCACGGGACAGCGGGGCGCCAGCCTTGGCGGCGTCGCGCTGCCAGGCCAGTGCATCGGCGATGTTGAGCTTCGACTGCGCCAGCAGGGCCTCGGCCTTCTGCGCCCATTCGGCGGCGATGGCCTCCTGGCCCTTGGCACGCTTGATTTCGTCCAACTTTTCGCGCAGCAGGCGTGCGGCGCCCTTGTCGCGGCCGCTGAGTTCCTTGAACACCTCCTGCATCTGGTCGGGCGAAGGGCTCGCCGCAAGCCACTCGCGGATGCGCTGCGCCCGCTCGCCGGACGTGGGGGCGGTGAACGCGCCGCCGGTGAGCGTGTCGAGGGACTGGAGGTCGTGATGCTTGGAAGAAGTAGAGGTCACTGCGCGCAGGTCGTTGTCGGAGAAAGAGGAGAAAGCGAAGGCGCCGGCGAAAAGCCGGCGCACCCCGCCATTTTCACCGACCTGCGCCTGTTCGGCTCAACGGGTCGCCAGATTCAGTTCGGCACCAGGTTTCCAATCGTTGCCGGACGGGTTGGTGCGGACGGCGCCAAGGAAGAGCCGTTCGCTCGGCAACTGCTTGGTCAGCAGGTAGTCGCGCACCACCGCACCACGCTCCACGGCCAGCTGGCGGATCGATTCCTCGTTGACGGTGAGCGTGGCCAGCAACAGGTCTTCCATCTCCTTCTGCGGCAAGTCTTTGGCCAGACCGATCAGGTTGCGTGGCTTGGGAATGTCGGCCCGTTTGTAGACGGCCGTGAGGAGTTCCGGGTATTCGGCGTCGGTGACCGTCGTGACCTCGGCGGCGTTCTGCCCGGCGCGCGCGGCCGTTCGGCGCTTCTCGGACAGCAGCAATTGGCGCAGGCGCTGGCGCTTGGCCGCCTCGCGCTCCTGCTCCAGGCCGGCGGTGCCGACCACGGTGAGTTGCAGCGCCGGCCGCTCGGCCAGCACCTTGGCGACCTTGTCGAGGTTCTCCTTGGCGTCCGGCGAGAGTGCGGCGCTGCCCGGCTCGAAGGCAACCGCACTCGCCTCGCCAGGGCCGCCGCCGCCGAACCCGCCAGCGAGCAGGCTGAACGGCGAGGTGACGGCCTTCACGATGAGGGTGCCGATGGCCCTGAAGATCAGCGAACCGATGCTGAACTGCGGGTCGTTGAGCGAGCCGCTGATCGGCAGGTCGATATCGATCACCCCGTTGCGGTCGGCCAGCAGTGCCACCGCGAGCTTCACCGGCAGGCTATTGGGGGCGCCCTGCACCGCCTCGCCGAACTGCAGCTGGTTGAGCACCAGCTTGTTGGTCGCGGCCAGTCGACCTTCGGCGGAGATTTTGTAGTTGACGTCCATGCTCAACTTGCCGCGCTCGATACCATGGCCGGCGTAGCGCACCGCGTACGGCGTGAGCGGCGCCAGGTCGAGGTCGCGCATCTTCGCGGTGATGTCGAGTTCGAGCGGCTTGGCGAGTGGGTTGATCTTGCCGGAGATGTCCAACGCCGCCGTCTGCTGCGCCTTGCCCCGCAGTTCGAGGTCCGCCATTTCGGGCTTGTCGGACGCGAAGGCACTGAGCTTGCCGGTCAGGGCGCTCAGGTCGGCCGAGTAGTTCGGCTTGACGAACAGGTCGGTGAAGTCGATCTTGCCGTTGACCAGGCTCATCGGACCGAAATGAATGACCGGCGCCGGCCCACCGGCGGCATCGGCGGCGGCGACGGGCGCCGAGGCGGCCGGCGCTGGCAATGACGGCGACGGCGACGGCGACGGCGACGGTGGCGCACCGCCGACCATCGCCTCGGCCGCCGGCGACGGGCCGCCGGCGGCCGTGCCCGCGGTCGCTGTGGTCGTCGTGCCGCCACCGAGCTTGCGGCGGGTCTCCGCGTCCTTCGCGGTGGCCTCGCTCGCGCCGGCCTCGGCCTGTGATTTCTTGGTGAGGTTCTGCAGATTGAGCCGGCCGGTCGGCTCGACGATCACGCGGGCGAAGAAATCCGTCAGGGTGGTTTCACGCACATCCACCGACAGGGGGGCCCGCGGGGCCATGGCGACCTGCACGCCACGCAGGCTGAGCGCCTTCCAGCTCAGCAGCTGGTTGTTGGCGCGCTCCAGGCCCGGCGACTGCGACTGGGTCAGCGAGGCGCTGTTGGCCCGGAAGTCCTCCACCGCCGTGTCGCCGGCCAGCTTCAGGCTCATGCCCGCGGGCAGCGTCTCGTAACGGACGGTGCCGCGATAGCTCGCGAAAGCGCGGCGGATGTCGATGTTGAGCGCATCGCCGTAGTACGCCTTGAAAGCGTGCGCCGGGAAGGCCGCCACGTCGAGCCGGCCCTCGGCCGACAAGGGCTTGAGCACCACCTGCCCCTGGTAATCGAAGCGGCCCGGCTCGGCGCGCCCCGCCGCGATGCGGCCGGAGAGCTGGACTGGCGAAACAGTCGCCGTGTCGGGCGTGATCTTCTGCGCAGTGAGCTTCAGGGCGGTGATTTCGACAGCGACCGGCGTGCCGCTGGCCTTGTCTGCATAGGAAACGCTGCCGCCATCCACCGCCAGCGTGCCGATGCTCAGGCGCCATGGCTTGGTGTTGGCACCGGGCGCCGGTGCCGCGTCCGCGGACTTGGGCGCCGCGACCTTGGCCGAAGGCTCGCCGGCGGCGCTCGCAGGCGCCTTGAGCCAGCGCTCGAACATCCAGCGCTTCTCGCTGTCGCGCTCGATGCGGACCTTCGGGGCGATGGCGGTGAAGGAAGCGATGGCCAGCGTGTGCTGGCTCATGTCGGCCTCGGCATCGACCAGTTCGAACCGGCCGACGCTGGCCAGCGCCGTCTTCTCGCGGGTGAGCGCAAGACCGTCGGCCGACAGTCGGCGCGCCTTGAACTTCAGAGCGGGGGCATTCCAGGCGACGTCGATCTGGCCGCTCAGCTTGCCGTCCAGCGTCGGCTCGAGACTTTGCGCCAGATACGGCGCCGCCAGCGACAGTGGCAAGGCGTCGACCTCGGCCTGCACGCTGGCCACCTTGTCGGTCGCCTCGCCCTGGAACTTGAGGCCGGCACCGCCCACCAGCGTCGAACCGCTGAAACGGGCCGGCTTGGTCATCGGCCAGGCCACGCCGTTGGCCTCGATGGCAAGTTGCGTGACCTCCACCACGGCGGCCGGGCGCGTGGTCTCGTCACGCCAGCCGATGCGCCCGCCGTTCAGCACGAGCTTGTCGACCTGCACCTGCAGCGGCTTCTTTTCCACCGCTGGCGTCGCGGCCGAACTCGCCGCAGCCTTCGGCGCGGCGACCTTCTGCGTGGCCCCCGTGGCGGGATCGGTGGCCAGGAGATTCAACGCGCCGCCCGCATCGCGTGCGATGACCAACTGCGGCGCCGCCAGGACGACCTCGCCCAGGTGCACCACCCCGTCCAGCGGCCGGACATCGGCCAGCGTGACCTTGAGCGAATCGAAGCCGAGCAAGTCGCGGCCCTTGGCATCGGCCACCTTGGTCTGGTGCGCTTCGACGGTGCCGGTGATCTTGAGGCCGGCCGTCGCGGCCCGCTCGAAATCGATCTTCAGATCAGCGTCGAGCAGGCCGGCCTTCACCTGGACCGGCAAGCCGGCGGGCACGTACGCCAGGTAAGGGGACAGATCCAGCCCCTTGAAGCGCAGTTGGGCGTCGGTCTTGCGGTTGTCGGCGAACGGCGTGGTGAAGGCGGCCGAATCGAAGGCGCTGCCGTTGAGCGTGAAGGCCAGCTTCGGCTCCGTCGTGACCTCGCGTTTCGAATCCAGGTTGCTGAGGAACGGCACCTTGAGCACCAGGTCGCGCAGCACATGCTTGCGGCCAACGGTCCGGTCGTCGAAATCCACCGTCCCATCGGTCACGCTGATGTTGTAGATCGCGAAGCGCGCGGGGTCGGACTTGGGCACGTCAGGCGGGCTCGCGAGCTTGGCCAGGATGTCGTCGATGTCGTACTTGCCGTCGGCCAGGTGGGTCAGACGGACGGCCGGGCCTTCGACGCTCACCGCGTCGATGACCGGTGCGAAGCGCAGCAGCGACTGCAACTCGGCATCGGCGTAGAGGCGGCGAATGGCCAGCTGCGGCTGGCCGCCATCGGCCGACGCGATCTGCAGGTCGGTCACTGCCAGCTCGAGCGACCACGGCTTGAAATCGATGCCGCCGACGGTGACCTGGCGGCCCAGCTTTTCGGTCGCGATCTTCTGCAGCTGACTCTTCGCAATAGGCGGCACCGCGAGCCATGCCAGCGCCCACAGCGCCAGCACCACGATCAACGCGACGCCGGCACGTCGCCACCACTTGTTCTGCTTCAACGATGCGACATTCATCGGCCGAGTGTGCCGCAAATGGCAGGGGCCAAAGTCGGCCCGGCGCAGTGAAGCAGCAGCGCCGAGAAGTTTGCCCCGGTGCACAACGAAAAAGCCCGGCGGTTCGACCTGAGGTCGCACCGCCGGGCCTGATGGCGGGCACGAGGCCCATGCCATCTGTTGCTCGAACGGAAGTAGTTCGTTCCGCCCGCGCTGGCAGCAAGAGATTGCCGCCGATGGGTCGTCGTCATGAATCCGCGGAATCGCTCCAGGACCGCTGACGTCGACGAAACGTCCGATGGAAATCGGACGGTGTCAGATTAGGCTTTCCCTGCCAACTGTGCAAGACAGAGGGTCAATTGCAAGGGTCAAGACGCGACACCAACCCAAATGGCGCTTCCGTGATTCTTAGCATATTAAAAGACATTCTTATGCTTGACTGGGTATTTAGGCGCTCCTAGAATCCGCCTCGCCCGGTCTCACAAACCCTCTCACCCGGGCCGTCCCGATCCGCCGCCGAATACTTTCGGCCTCACCATGTTGTCAGCGCCCTCCTTCTCGCGCTGACCTGGTACGTACCAATCCAAGCGCTGTCGTCCGACCCTCGCCCTCCGGCGTGAGCTTCAGACGCCGCACAGAAAGGAAGAGCGATGAACAAGACGTTGGAGGCCACAGCCCGCGGGCTACGGACATTCGGTTCCGATGTGGTCGACGGCTTTTTCGAAATCACGCACAACGGCTTCGCCCTGCTGGGCTTGGCCACGGTCTTTGCCGTGCTGGCCCTCGTGGCACGGCCGGACCTGCGTGCCACAGGCGAAGCGCAACTGGCGAGTTGGCTCGAGTCGCGCAAGCCTGCGCCGGAAGCCACCGCGCTGGAGCCCACTGCCATCGATCGCACCACCGCCGCGAGCCCGCTTGATCTGCCCAAGCAACAGGCCGCGGTGGCGTATTGGCTGAGCAAGAAGTACCGCGTCGCGCCCGAGCCGCTGAGCGTGCTGGTCGCCGAAGCATACGAATTGGGCAAGCGCACCAAGCTCGACCCGACGCTGATCCTCGCCATCATGGCGGTGGAGTCGAGTTTCAACCCCTTTGCCCAAAGCCAGGTCGGCGCGCAGGGGTTGATGCAGGTCATGACCCGCGTGCACGTCGACAAGTACGAAAGCGCCGGCGGCTCGCTGACGGCCTTCGACCCGGTGACGAACATGCGCGTGGGCGTCAAGGTGCTGCAGGAGTGCATCGCCCGCGCCGGATCGATCGAGGCCGGCCTTCGCTATTACGTCGGTGCCGCGAACCTGGTTGACGACGGCGGCTACGCCGTCAAGGTGCTGGCCGAACACAGCCGGCTGCTGCAGGTGGCCGGTGGCAAGGCGCTGCCGGTCAATCCGCCGGCGCTGCGCGCACAGGCGCCGCAGAGTGCGCCTGCCGCGGTGCCGGTCGCCGCACCCCCCGTCGCCGAGAAGCCCCCGGCCGCCCCGCCGGAAAAGGTGGCTCTGCTCGCCGACTCCTGATCTTTCCGCGACCCGGCGGATGCCGCGGGTGCTCGGCTACACTCGCCGGGTACGCGACTGGCGATAGGCGCCGCGCCCTCCTCGGGCTGCAGGCGCTGACGTGGACTTACCACTGGGAAGCGTACCGCCCGGCAACCACCGGGCGATCAGCCGTTCGCCTGGGCAGCCCTTGTTTGATCGAAGAACAAGGACCACCGTCTTCAAAGGACTGCCATGTACCACCGCGACATCCTGGTCGAACAGACCGACCCCGAAATCTGGGCTGCCATCCAGGCCGAGAATGCCCGCCAGGAACACCACATCGAGTTGATCGCGAGCGAGAACTACGCCTCGCCCGCCGTGATGCAGGCGCAAGGCTCGCAGCTCACCAACAAGTACGCCGAGGGCTACCCCGGCAAGCGCTACTACGGTGGTTGCGAATTCGTCGACATCGCCGAGCAGCTGGCGATCGACCGCGTCAAGCAGATCTTCGGTGCCGACGCCGCCAACGTGCAGCCGCATTGCGGCGCCTCGGCCAACGAAGCCGTGATGCTCGCCTTCCTGAAGCCCGGTGACACCATCATGGGCATGAGCCTGGCCGAGGGCGGTCACCTGACGCACGGCATGCCGCTGAACATGAGCGGCAAGTGGTTCAATGTGGTGAGCTACGGCCTGGACGCCGACGAAGCCATCGACTACGACGCGATGGAGCGCAAGGCGCACGAATCGATGCCCAAGTTGATCATCGCAGGCGCCTCGGCCTATTCGCTGCGCATCGACTTCGAACGCTTCGCCAAGGTGGCGAAGGACGTCGGCGCGATCTTCATGGTCGACATCGCCCACTACGCCGGCCTCGTGGCAGCGGGCGTGTACCCGAACCCGGTGCCGCACGCCGACGTGGTGACGTCCACCACCCACAAAAGCCTGCGCGGCCCGCGCGGCGGCATCATCCTGATGAAGTCGCAGTATGAGAAGGCCATCAACAGCGCGATCTTCCCCGGCCTGCAAGGCGGCCCGCTGATGCACGTGATCGCCGCCAAGGCCGTGGCCTTCAAGGAAGCGATGGCGCCGGAATTCAAGGCCTACCAGCAGCAGGTCGTGAAGAATGCGCAGATCGTTGCCGAGACGCTGACCTCGCGCGGCCTGCGCATCGTGAGCGGCCGCACCGAAAGCCACGTCATGCTGGTCGACCTGCGCTCCAAGGGCATCACCGGCAAGGAAGCCGAGGCCGTGCTGGGCAGCGCCCACATGACCATCAACAAAAATGCGATCCCTAACGACCCGGAAAAGCCGATGGTCACGAGTGGCGTGCGCATCGGCAGCCCGGCCATGACGACCCGCGGCTTCAAGGACGAGGAAGCGCGCGCCACCGCCAACTTGGTGGCCGACGTGCTCGACAATCCGCGCGACACGGCGAACATCGAGGCCGTGCGTGCCAAGGTGCACGCGCTGACCAGCCGCTTCCCCGTTTACCGTTGATCGCAAGACCGACCGCATGAAGTGCCCTTTCTGCGGTCACGCCGAAACGCAGGTCGTCGAGACCCGCGTCTCGGAAGACGGCGACTTCGTCCGCCGCCGCCGCCAGTGCGGTGCCTGCGAAAAGCGTTTCACCACCTACGAACGACCGGACGTCAACTTTCCGGTCGTCGTGAAGAAGGACGGCAGCCGTGCCGACTTCGACTCGACCAAGGTGCGCGCCTCGATGATGCTGGCCCTGCGCAAGCGGCCGGTCAGCATCGAGCAGATCGACGGCGCCCTTTTTCGCATCGAGCAGAAGCTACTGTCCAGTGGCCTGCGCGAGATCGAATCGACCAAGGTCGGCGAACTCGTCATGCGTGAACTGAAGAAACTGGACAAGGTCGCCTACGTGCGCTTTGCCTCGGTGTATCGCAGCTTCGAGGATGTGGACGAGTTCAGGCAGTTGCTGCGGGATATTTGAGCGGGCAACACCGGGCCATCAACCCCCGGCGTTGCATTGTCCGGAGCCGCAGTCGCCTTTCTTGTCGGGATCGCAGACTTTGGGCCGACCCGAGGCCGACACCACCACGGCGCTGCGGCGCCCGGTTTCTGCCTTGAAAGCCACGCAGCCCATCTGATACGCACCACCCTTCCTCGAGAAGCCGTTGGCGCCGTAGCTGAGCTTGCCGTCCAAGGCATTGCCCAATCCCGCATCCACGGTCACGCCACCAGGTAACGCATCGAAGGCCCGCAAGGTGGTGGCGACGCCCTCGACCGTGCTCTTGACCTCCCAGCCGCTGTTCCAATCGCTGGTCTTTTTGGGCGTCAGCGTGACGGTCTGCGAACGCTTGAGCGCTTCGGTGCGTGCCACGCTCAGTGCCGCAACGAACTCGCTGGTGCTGGCCGCCAGCCGCTGGTTCAGCAGAAGATCCCGAAAACTGGGAACGGCGATTGCGCTCAACACGGCCACCAACGTGACGACGACCATCAGCTCGATGAGTGTGAAGCCTTGCGTGCCAGCCGCAAGGAGTGCCCGCCGCTTCATTTCCAGCACCTCTCCTGATCGTCGCCACTGCAACTCTTCTCGCCTCGGCTGTTGATCGAGATCTCCCCCACCCGCGGATCGGTAAAGCCGTCCTTCAACCGGGCCGTCAGCGTCACACAGCGCCGGACATCGGTGGCGCCATCGCAGCCGCTTGCCTCCAGCGTGTACTTTCCATCGCCTGGCGTGTCCCCCGAGTCGGCCTTGAAGACGGGTGTTCGGTAACTGCTCACCTGCGTGTAGAAGCGCTCCTGCTGCTGCATCTCCTGCATCAGCGCCGCGCGCGCTTCGGCACGCCAGCCTTTGCGCACGGAGTCCATGTACGACGGATAGGCGATGGCCGCAAGGATCGCGAGCACCGCGACCACGATCATCAACTCGATCAGTGTGAAGCCGCGCATCGAAACGCGGCAACCGAAGGAAACGGGCCGCTTCATGGCTTGATGTCCTTGTAGTTGAGGACCTGCCGCCAGTTCAAGCGGCCAGCGATCTGCGAGACCTTGCCGCCTTCGATGGGACGCGTGATGGTCACCCCGGGACCGTCGCCCATTCCCGTCCCCAGGTTGATGACGGCGACCTTCTTCGTCTCCTGCCGGCGTCCAAAGGAATCAGTGGACGTGTACGCGCCATCCCCCTCCTGCACGACCAGCGGCGAACCGAGGAGCCCGACGGTGGACGGGATGCAGGTGCTACCTGACGACAGACCCGTCATCGCGTTGACAGCGCAGCTGTGCCCGCCGCCGCCCACACCACAGGCGTTCGGGTTCGGGATGAGCGTGTTGAAGATGAGGTAGCCATCGCTCAACACCATCCGCGAGACTTGCCGCTCCCCGTGGTCGGTCGATTCCGGAAGATCGAAGTACCAGCCGCGGCGTTGCGAGGTCTTGCCGTTATAGGCGCCGTGGACGAAAGCGTCTCCGGTGATGCTGAATTGCCCCTTCTCGTTGGCCTTCACCGTACGGGACTGGAACTGAGCCCGCGTTTGATCCGCAGGGATCGCCGATGCGTTGTCGTAGACGCCGTAAAGGGTCTGGACCCGTCGCGTCGACAGGTCGCTGACTTCGACGAACTTGCCCGTGCCGAAGAGAACGATGGCGCCGCCGTTCGGCCCGGCGCCCACCTCCGGGGTGATAGTGATGGGCTGGCGCTGACCGCCGGCATCCTGGGCCACCATGAGCGGCGTGCCCTCCAGAGCAAGTGTCTTGTCGTTTTCGCTCCAGGGTGCGTCCTTGGAGAAGTCGAACTTCCACAGATTGCCTTGGGTGTCGCCGGCGTAGAGCAGGCGCGTCGAATTGTCCGAAGCCGCATAGTCGCCCACCGGGCCGAGCGCGTTGACCATCGCCTTGTCGGCCGGATTCGGCAGCACGATCTTGTGGTAGTTGACGCCGCGCTGCCAGGGCTCTTCGGCCGCCTTGTCCAGCGAGAGCAGGAAGAGCGCAGCGGCCTTCTCCTTGTTGCCGTTGTTGAAACCTGAAGGCACCACGGCGAACCAGCGATGGACGGCCGGCTTGCCGTCCTTGGCCGCCACGGTGCGCAGCTTCAGAAGACGGGGTGCCTGCGTCACGTAGCCCATGTCGGCGTCATCGTCCCCGGTGAACTCCCACAGAGCATTGCTGGCGTCGAACGCCGCCGGGTTCGTCACGTCGAGCGCGAAGACACCCCGCGCGCCGCCGCCCAGACCCGACACCAGCGCCGTGCGCCAACGTCCGCTGGGCAACTGGACTTCGCCCGCTGCCGCACTGCCATCGACATACGGCCGATGCACATAGCCCGCCGAGGTGTAGCTCCCGAGCTTGGCGCGCAGCGAGCCCGGCACATAGGCGAAGAGTTCCGCGCCCGTGTCCGCGGCGAAGGCGTGCAGCATGCCGTCATTGGCGCCGACGTACACCGCCTGCCGACGACCTTTGTTGGCCGTCACGAAGGCGTCGTAGCCCGTGCCCTGCACCGTGGTGCTCGGTGCACCGACCAGCAGGGGCGTCGAATTGACCACGTCACCCATGATCGAATCGCGCTTCCGGAAGATGCCGCCTGCCTTGTCCGCTTCCAGGCTTCGATCACCGCGAAGGTAGCCCACGCGCTTCTCGCCCAGATCGTCTTTCGCGTTCGTCTGCGAAAAGGGCTCTGCGTTCAGTGCATCTGCCCAGGTCTTGTCGCTGGCCAGCGTCTTCCAGTCGAACACCGCGCCGGTCTTGGTGCTGAGCCATGTGAAGATTCTTCGCTTCTCCGGCTCGTTGGTCGTGGTCAGCAGGCTGCCCGCGCTCCAACTGGGCTTGTCGGCTTTGGTCACCGCGCCCGCCTTGGTGTCGTAGGTCAACGGATACGCCAGCAGCGAACCGGACCAGCGCGTGCTGTCCAACTGCGGGATGTAGATGCTCGTGCCGCTGGCCGTGACCCGCGTGCTGGACAGCGCACCACCCGCGATGGTGCCGCTCGCCGCGCCGGCCTTGGCAAAGATCTGTCGGATGGCCGCGATCATCTCGTCGGGCTTGCTGGCGAGAAAATAGTTGGCTGGCTTCGGTAGGCCGTCATCGTCGACGCCCGATTGCCATTCGGCATTGGAGACCGCTTCGACACCGCCTTCCGACGGTGCGGTGACGAAAGGGTTGGCATCCTTGTTCTTGTCGTCGAACCCGCCGTACTTGGCCGCCAGGTAGTAGGCACTGCCGCGCTTGCCCTGGCGGATCGTTCCGTCGCCGCCCTCGTCGACATCGATGGTGAAGGTCTTCACCCGCACGTCGGGATAGTCGTTGCGGATCTTCTGCGTGTTCGCCCAGTACGCCAGACCCGCCCAGGCCAGCGAGCCTTGATCGGCACCGGTGTTCAGGCTCGCCATGTTCCCCCATGTGATCTGCGTGCCGTTGTTGTACGCGTAGGCGCGCGGGCCGGCTTCGTTGCCACGCGTCGTGAGGCCCGTCTTGCCGGAGGGCACCGCATAAGGCCGTGCCTCGGCGTTCTCGAAGGCGCCGACGATGCTGGCCCAGAACGCCGTGTCCGGTTCCATCTGGGAGAGGTCCGCGGCCCGGGAGCCGGAAGGCCACCCGTCCAGCCCGTCGTTGGAAAGGCCGGGTAGCGAATGCTCGTGATGGGTGTTCAGGTCACCGATGGCCACGACATAGTTCCGCTGGCAGCTTGCCGTGACAGGGTCCCAGTTGCTGAGCGCGCCGTCGCCCCATTTCGCTGTGTTGTTGTAGACCGGGAAGCCATCCTTCATGGCATCGCTCATGCCGGCCGTGGCCTGCGGACTGGGGGCCTGGCCCTGAAGATAGCGCAGCGACTCGTAGTACAGCTCCCCGATGGGGTCGTAAGTCTTGTAGGTTCCGGGAACGGCCCCCGTGCGCCCGAATTGGTTCAGGTAGTTCACGACGCCGCTCGAGCGCTCCGTACTGGCCAATGGGTTGGCGAAGAACACACCTGTGGTCGCGTCCCACTCCGCGGCTTCGTTGGCGATCTTCTCGAACCGCGCGTTCTCCGCCGTCGGCCCGGCGAACTTCATCGGCGCACGCAGCACGCCGCCGTAGCGTGCATTCGTGTTGTCCATCAGGTAGCCGAAGGCGGCGAAGCGCATCTTCTCGGAGTAGGTCTGAATGGTGCCGACCGGTTTGTAGTGGCCGCTGGGCTGCTTCGCACACAGGTCGCTGCGCAGCGGCCCTTCCGCCGCGGAGCACACTTCCACCTGCGCGACGTACGCGCTGGGGCCATCCGGGCCATAGGCCTGGTCGGTGCCCGGATTGCTGCAACTGCCGGCCGATGTTGAACCGATAAACATGCGGTTGCGACAGCTCGCGATACGAATGCTGCCGCTTGCACCCACGGTTCCCGCAAGCGGCGTCAGCTTGTCCAGATCACCATTCAGCACCCGGGCCGGAAAGTTGTAGCCGGCGTTGTAGAAGTTGTCTTGCAAGACGGCACGCTGGAGAACGGTCTCGGTCGGGGTGTCCTTCACACGGTCACCACCGGTCATGGCGTAGCGCAGCATGTCGATGGCCGACGACGCGGCCCAGTTCAGCATGTTGCCGCTCCACTTGTCGGCGCAGACGATGGCCTTGCCCGAAAGCGTGGCGTTCGCCGCGCGCTTGAAGTAACCGTCCGCCACGGCGTAGTCGTAGCAACCCATCGGATCCCAATAGCCGATGTACGACTTGGTGATGTCGAAGTTGCCGCGGTATGCGGCCCCCGTCGTCGGAAATTCCACCGACAGATCAAGCACCATGTTCGGCTTGACGCGCGATGTGGTGGAGAACAGCGGCTCGTCGGCCAGCAGCGCGTCGGGCGGCACGGTCGGCGTGGACGCTGTGCCCGCCAGCAACGCGGCGGTACCCAAGACAAGCATCAACGCAACGGCCGCGCGCTTCAAGTCACCGTGTCGAATCGAGAACATCTGTCACTCCCTCTCCAGGACAACCCGCACTGACGGCCGGCTTGTACAAATTCGTCTGCAGCACCACCTGCGTGTCGGCATCGACCCCGAAGCCGATGGCGGTCACGCGGAAGATGTTGGTCGCGTTGCCCGCGCTGGCGTTCTCCAGGCGGTTGCCCTGCCAGCCGCCGTTGTTCCGCATCACTTCCACGATGTAGCGGGGCAAGGCCGCCGGGGTCGCGCCTTTGCCGACGACGTAGGTCTGACTGGTGAAGGTGCCGTAGGCGACCGACGTCTTGCTGCTCGGCGACAGATCGGCCTTCATCCACGCAGGCGTGGTGCCCGGTTCGCTCGGCGCGCACAGGCCCAGGTTCGCGCCGCTGCCGCATCCTTCGACGAAAGGCGCAACGTCCTTGTTGTTGAAAAGGCAGAGACGGGCAGCCAGGCTGGTGTTGGGGCCGAGGATGTCGAGCTCCGCATCGATCAACGCCGCCTCGGCGGCCTGCAAGGCGATTTCGTTGTCGCGGTCGTTGCGGGCGCTTCGCTCGTTCACGAGCGACAACTGCGCGGCGCCCACGCCAAGCACGGTGACCACCACGAGGAGCAGCAACACCACGATCAGGGAGAAGCCGCCCGAACGACCACGTCGTAACGATGGCGCAGTGAACCTGCTCATGCCGGGTCCTTCATCACGTTGCGCAGCATCAGCGTGAATGTCGCGACGGATCGGAAGCGACCATCGTCCGGGGGTTCGAAGGACACATCCTTGAACTCCGGACCAAGCGGGTACAGCGTGTAGGACTGACCGTTGACTTTCCTCAGGTCGGCATTCTCACGGTCGCTGCGCACGACGATCCCCACGCGCACGGCGACCACCTTGCACCATTCGGCGTTGATCTGCGCCCCAGTCGCCTTGTCCCCAGCCTTGGCCTCGATGGCCTTGGCGTCGATCCAGGCTTCCGGCACGCTGTCGCCATCGGCGTCGTAGCCGTAGACGATCTTGAACTTCTCGACCCCGCGGGCCAGCTGCTCAGCGGTGAACTTGCCCTTGTCCGTTCGATATTTGCAGTAAAGCGCCGGCACGCCGTCGTCACCCTCCGACACGTAGAAGAAGCTCCAGACGCGGTCGGCGGCCGTCGGTGTCGCAGACGGGCCTTTCTGGGCGTTGCCCAGGCAGTCGATGATCGTGCCGTCTTCGGCATCTTCGTCGGCCTTGCTGCGCCCGAAGAAGCGGACCAGCAGCGAGTCGTTCTCGGCTGCTTTGTCGGTGTCGTGGGTGCCGATGCTGCTGTCGTTGCTCTTGACCGTCGCGTTGGTCGCACCGACGACATTCAGGTCGTCAGCCCCCGCGCCATTCCCGAGCAGCGTCGCGTTGCTCGCGATCACCGCGACGCCATCGCTCAGCCGATCTGGCGCGTAATCGGCGTAGCCGGCCTGGCGCACCACGCTCTGCACGACATAGCGTGTGAAGCGCAGCGACTCCTGAACTGCCTGCACATCGGCATCGGTGTTGAAGAGCTTCTTGCCTCCGAGAAAGGCGATGCTCGCGCCCAGAACAACGACCAGGCCGATGGTCATCGCCACCATCAATTCGACCAACGTCACCCCGCGCTGATGCGCGCGAGGCCGCTCAGAAGCTCGCGGGCGTGAAGTCATCGTAGGCCTGTCCGGGGATGAGTTGCATGACCACGCGAGGGGGACGCTTCGCCAGGTCCTTCTCGGCTTCCGTGGGAATGCGCGGCGTCCAGCCGAGCTTGACGACGAGGTTGCGGCCGGAATTGCTGCAAGACCAGGCGTAGTGGCCGTCCTCGGCAGGTGGTTCCTCATCGAAGCAGACGGCGACGCGCGCGTCGGGCAGCGCCGCGGCGACCCGCTCCAGCCAAGTGCGGACGTCCCAAGCGGCGAGGTCCTTTTTCGTGCAGGTCGCGGCGGTGCCGATGCAGGCGGTGTCGGTGGTGCCAGGCAGCGCTGCGCCGCTCTTCCAGTCGGCAACGACGTAGGCATTCTCGAAGTTGTTGCGCGCGGCAACGTTCTTGTTGATCCGCGCCTTCTCGGAAAGCTCCCGGACCAGATTGACGGCCGTGGTGAACGAACCCGACTCGTTCGTGCTGCGGACCGCCGCCATCAGCATGCCCACCGCGCCCAGCAGCCCGATGCTCAGCACGATGATCGAGATCAGCACCTCGAGGAGGGAAAAGCCCCCCTCGGTGCGCTTTGGTGACGCCATATTTTTTTCCCCCTGACTTCGATCTGTCGCGGGCGGAGGCCCTGCGCAGCCGTTTTGCGAAGTCTAGGAAGGCCATCGGGCGATGGCGCGCCGCTCGTCCCCCCTTCGCCTACCGCTCGTATGATTCGAGCCGTACCCCGTGCACTTTTGCAAGGACCGGCGCGCGTTCGGCGCTGCCGCCTTCCTGCCGCCCCGCATCCCTGCCTGCCATGTCCCTTTTTCCTGAAGACGCACCCCTGATCGCGCAGGCGCACGCACTCGCGGTGCGCGGCCTGCTGTCGTCCGACCCCAATCCACGTGTCGGCTGCGTTCTGACGGATGCCCACGGCCAAGTCGTCGGCACCGGCCACACCCAGCCGGTCGGCGGCCCGCATGCCGAGGTGATGGCCTTGCGCGATGCCGCCGCACGCGGCCATTCGGTCGCGGGGGCGACCGCCTATGTGACGCTCGAGCCCTGCGCGCACCACGGCCGCACCGGCCCCTGCTGCGACGCGCTCGTCGCGGCCGGTATTCGCCGGGTCGTCGCATCGATCGCCGATCCGAACCCGCTGGTGTCGGGTCAGGGCTTCGCGCGCCTGCGTGCAGCGGGGGTCGAGGTCGACATCGGCCCCGGTGCGGCCGAGTCGCGCGAACTGAACATCGGCTTCTTCAGCCGCATGGTCCGCCGGACGCCCTGGGTGCGGCTCAAGACCGCCGCATCGCTCGACGGCCGGACGGCATTGCCCAACGGCGTCAGCCAGTGGATCACCGCTGACGCCGCGCGCGCCGACGGCCATGCCTGGCGAGCGCGCGCGAGCGCCGTGCTGACTGGCGTCGGCACACTGACGGAAGACGACCCGCGGCTCGATGTGCGGGCCATCGAAACGCCTCGCCAGCCGCATCTGGTGATCATCGACAGCCGGCTGCAGACACCACCGAAGGCGAAGCTGTTCGACGTCCCGGGACGGCAGGTCTGGATCTATGCCGCACGCCGAGACGACACCGCCGCCGCCGCGCTGGAAGCGCGCGGCGCGACGGTGACGGTGCGGGCCAATGCCGACGGCAAGGTCGACCTGCCCGCCATGCTGCGCGATCTGGCGGCACGCGAGGTCAATGAACTGCATGTGGAGGCCGGCCACAAGCTCAACGGTTCGCTGATGCGCGAGGGCCTGGTCGACGAGTTGCTGGTGTACCTGGCGCCCAAGTTTCTCGGCGACGGCTTCGGCATCGCGAGCCAACCCTTCGCCGACGGCCCCCTCAGCGCGCTGGCCGGCGCCCTGGCCCTGGACTTCCGCTCGGTCGATCGCTTCGGCCCCGACCTGCGCATCCTCGCCCGGGTGCAAGGGCGCGATTCGTTCTAGCCATTTCCCGCCGGCCGACCGGCCGCCGAGGGCCGGCGGCGGTGCGTGAGGGAGAGGTTCCGCGTTCTCTGCGAAAATGCGCCGATGTTCACCGGCATCATCACCGGCGTGGGGCGCATCGCCGCCGTACGCAACCTCGGAAGTTCTTCCTCGCACGGCAAGCGGCTGAGCATCGCCGCGCCGCCCGGTTACCTCGACGACGTCGGCCTCGGCGACAGCATCGCCCTCAACGGCGCCTGCATGACGGTCACCTCGCTCGACCCGGCGCAGCAGCAATTCACCATCGACATCTCGGCCGAATCGCTGGACAAGACGGCCGGGCTGGCCGACGAAAGCGCGTCCGTCAACCTCGAGAAGGCACTGCGTGCGCACGACCGGCTGGGCGGCCATATCGTGTCGGGACACGTCGACGGCATCGGCCGCGTGACCCGCTTTGCCCCCGTCGGCGAGAGCTGGGAGCTGCGCATCCGGGCGCCGCACGCGCTGGCGCGCTTCCTGGCCTACAAGGGCTCCATCACGATCAACGGTGTGAGCCTGACGGTCAACACGGTCAGCGACGGCGCCGAAGGCAGCGAGATGAGCATCAACCTGATTCCCCACACCGTGCAGAACACCTCGCTCGGCACCTTGAAAGAAGGGAGCCCGGTGAACCTCGAGATCGATACCGTCGCGCGTTATGTGGAGCGCATGCTCCAGGCCGGCACCCTTCCCTCCGCACAGAAAGACCCCTCCCCATGAACGCCTCGGTCACGCCCATTTCGGGCACCCGCAACGGCCGCGCCCCGGCGCCCGTCTCGCCGGTGAGCGAGATCGTCGCCGAACTCGCCGCCGGCCGCATGGTCATCCTGGTGGACGAGGAAGACCGCGAGAACGAAGGCGACATCGTCATCGCGGCCGACCACATCACGGCCGAATCGATCAACTTCATGGCGCGCCACGCCCGCGGCCTGATCTGCCTGACGCTGTCGCGCGAGATGTGCGAGCGGCTCAATCTGCCGCCCATGGTGGCGCGCAACGGCGCCAAGCATTCGACCGCCTTCACCGTGTCCATCGAAGCCGCCGAAGGCGTGACGACCGGCATTTCGGCGGCCGATCGGGCGCGCACCGTGCAGGCGGCCGTCGCCCCGAACGCCGTGGCCGCCGACCTGGTGCAGCCCGGCCACATCTTTCCGTTGCAGGCCGTCGACGGCGGCGTGCTGATGCGCGCCGGCCACACCGAAGCCGGCTGCGACCTGGCGGCCATGGCCGGCTGCTCCCCAGCATCGGTCATCTGCGAGGTGATGAACGAAGACGGCACGATGGCGCGACTGCCGGACCTGCAGCTCTTCGCGGCCGAACACGGCCTGAAGATCGGCACCATCGCCGCGCTGATCGAACACCGCAGCCGCACCGAATCGCTGGTGCAGAAGGTCGGCTGCCGCGAAATCCAGACCGCCTGGGGCAGCTTCACCGCCCACGCCTTCCAGGACAAACCGAGCCACGGCGTGCATCTCGCGCTGGTGCGCGGCAGCTGGGCCGCCGACGAAGCGGTGGCGGTGCGGGTGCACGAGCCGCTCTCGGTACTCGACGCCCTGGAAACGAACCGATCGCTCCACTCCTGGAGCCTCGACAGCAGCCTGGCGTACATCGCGTCGCAGAACAAGGGCGTCGCCGTGTTGCTGAACTGCGGCGAGAGCGGCGAAGAGCTGCTGGCCCAGTTCGACGGCACGGCGCGTCCGGCACAGGCCCCCGAGCGCGGCCGCATGGACCTGCGCAGCTATGGCGTGGGCGCGCAGATCCTGCGCGAATGCGGCGTGCACAAGATGCAGTTGCTGGGCACGCCCCGCCGCATGCCCAGCATGGCCGCCGGCTACGGCATCGAGATCACCGGCTACATCCACAAGGACTGAGACTTCCATGCTTCATGCAAACAAGGGCGCCGAAGCGCCGCTCGACGGCAACGGCCTGCGCATCGGCATCGTGCAGGCGCGCTTCAACGCCGATATCACCGATGCGCTGACCTCGGCTTGCCTGGCCGAACTGAGGGCGCTGGGAGTGGCGGAAGGCGACGTCGACCATGTGCAGGTGCCCGGCGCACTCGAAGTGCCGGTCGCGTTGCAGGCCCTGGCGCGGCGCGGCGGCTACCATGCGCTGGTCGCGCTCGGCTGCATCATCCGCGGCGAAACCTACCACTTCGAACTGGTGGCCAACGAGTCCGGCGCCAGCGTCAGCCGCGTCGCGCTCGACACCCACCTGCCGATCGCCAATGCGATCCTCACCACCGAAAACCTCGAGCAGGCCGTCGCGCGCCAGACCGACAAGGGCCGCGATGCCGCCCGGGTCGCCGTCGAGATGGCCCGGCTGCTGGCCACGCTGAAATGACCGAAAACATCCCCAAAGAACCGGGCGCAGGCAAGCCGCGCCAAAGCCGCACCGGCCTGACCGCCACCGGTGCGCGCAAGGCCGCTGCCAAGTCCAACCGCAGCCGCTCGCGCGAATTCGCGCTGCAGGCGCTCTACCAGCACCTGGTCGGCCGCAATGATGCAACCGACATCGACCATTTCACCCGCGACCTCGCCGGCTTCCACAAGGCCGATGCGGCGCACTACGACGCGTTGCTGCACGGCTCGATCCGCGAAGAGGCCGAACTCGACGCGATGATCGTGCCGCTGCTCGACCGCAAGCTGGCCGAGATTTCGCCGGTGGAACATGCCGTGATGTGGATCGGCGTCTACGAGTTCAAGCACTGCCTCGACGTGCCATGGCGCGTGGTGCTCAACGAATGCATCGAGCTCGCCAAGGAGTTCGGCGGCACCGACGGCCACAAGTACGTCAACGCCGTGCTCAACGGCCTGGCCCCGCAGCTGCGCAGCCTGGAGGTCGAAGCGGATCGCGCGTCGGGGAAGGCGCGCGCATGAGGATCTCTTCGCGCGCCGAAAAGATCGAACCCTTCTATGTGATGGAGGTCGCCAAGGCGGCCAGTGCGCTGGCGCGCGAGGTCGCCGCCACCGACCGCCCGATGATCTTCCTGAACATCGGCGAGCCGGACTTCACCGCCCCGCCGCTGGTGCAGGAAGCCGCCGTGCGTGCGGTGCGCGCCGGCGCCACGCAATACACGCAGGCGACGGGGCTCGACCTGCTGCGCGAACGCATCAGCGACTGGTACCGCCAGCGCTTCGGCGTCGAGGTGCCGGCCCGACGCATCGTCATCACCGCCGGCGCATCCGCCGCGCTGCAGCTGGCCTGCCTGGCGCTGATCGAGGCCGGCGACGAGATCCTGCTGCCCGACCCGAGTTACCCCTGCAACCGCCACTTCGTGACCGCGGCCGAAGGCACCGCCGTGCTGGTGCCGACCACCGCCGCCGAGCGTTTCCAGCTGAGCGCCGACAAGGTCGAGGCCGCCTGGACCGACAAGACGCGCGGCGTGCTGCTGGCGTCGCCGTCCAACCCCACCGGCACCTCGATCGCGCCCGACGAGCTGCGCCGCATCCACCAGGTGGTGTCCAAGCGCGGCGGCATCACGCTGATCGACGAGATCTACCTCGGCCTCTCGTACGACGACCGGTTCGGCCAGACCGCGCTCGCCATCGACGACCAGGTCATCAGCATCAACAGCTTCAGCAAGTACTTCAACATGACCGGCTGGCGCCTCGGCTGGCTGGTGGCGCCCGACGCGCTGGTGCCGGCGGTCGAGCGGCTCGCGCAGAACCTGTTCATCTGCGCGAGCACCGTCGCGCAGTACGCGGCGCTCGCCTGCTTCGAGCCCGAGAGCATCGCGGAGTACGAACGCCGCCGCGCCGAATTCAAGGCGCGGCGCGACTGGTTCATCCCGCAACTGAACGCCCTGGGGCTGAACGTGCCCGTGGTGCCCGACGGCGCCTTCTACGCCTGGGCCGACTGCTCGGCCTTCGCCCGCAAGCTGGGCATCGAAGGCAGCTGGGACTTCGCCTTCGAGGTGATGAAGCGCGCGCACGTGGCGGTCACGCCGGGTCGCGACTTCGGCACGGCCGAGACCGCGCGCTTCGTCCGCTTCTCGACCGCCAGCTCGATGGCGCACCTCGAAGAGGCGATTGCGCGGTTCAAGACGCTGGCCGGATGAGCTTCCAGTTCCCGATCCGCGTCTACTGGGAGGACACCGATGCCGGCGGCATCGTGTTCTATGCCAACTACCTGAAGTTCATGGAGCGCGCGCGCACCGAATGGCTGCGCTCGCTGGGCATCGGCCAGCAGGCGCTGCGCGAACGAAGCGGCGGCATGTTCGTGGTGAGCGAGACGCAGCTCAAGTACCACCGGCCGGCCCGCCTCGACGATGAACTGCTTGTTACGGCCGATCTGCGTCAGATCGGCGCCGCGTCGGCCACAATCGCGCAGCGCGTGCTCTCCAAGGACGAGCCGACCCTGCTGCTGTGCGAAGGCACGATCCGCATCGGCTGGGTCGCTGCCGCGAACTTGCGGCCTTCGCGCATTCCTGCCGATGTCGCGGGAACCCTCGAGCGCGAATGCAGCTCCATCTCCCAACCGTTGAAGCCATGAACAACCAAGACCTTTCGATCATCAACCTTCTGCTGCACGCCAGCTTCGTCGTGCAACTGGTCGTGGCGCTGCTGGTCGGCATCTCGATCGCAAGCTGGGCCGCCATCATCCGCAAGTACTTCGCGCTCAAGCGCATGCGCTCGCTCAACGACGACTTCGAGCGCGAATTCTGGTCGGGCACCAGCCTGAACGAACTGTTCTCGTCGGCCGCCCAGAATGCCAAGTTCGCCGGCCCGATGGAACGCATCTTCGCGTCCGGCATGCGCGAGTACCAGAAGCTTCGCGAGCGCCAGATTTCGGATGCGCCCACCCTGCTCGACGGCGCCCGCCGCGCCATGCGCGCCAGCTTCCAGCGCGAGATGGACATGGCCGAATCGAACCTCTCCTTCCTGGCGACGGTCGGCTCGGTGTCGCCCTACGTCGGCCTGTTCGGCACGGTCTGGGGGATCATGCATGCCTTCACCGGCCTGGCCGCGCTCGCGCAGGTGACGCTCGCCACCGTCGCGCCTGGCATCGCCGAAGCGCTGGTGGCCACGGCCATCGGCCTGTTCTCCGCCATCCCGGCGGTGGTGAGCTACAACCGCTTCGCCCGCGAGATCGACAAGATCGCCATCGCCCTGGAGACTTTCACCGAAGAGTTCTCCAACATCCTGCAGCGCAACCTGTCGACCCGGCCAGGCGTCGCGCCGCAATCCCCGGCCGCCGGCCGCTGAGCGAACCCAGAACGGACCGAACCCATGCCCGGCGTTTCCTCCCGCGGCCGCGGCCGCCGAACGATCAACGAGATCAACATGGTCCCGTTCATCGACGTGATGCTGGTGCTGTTGATCATCTTCATGGTCACCGCACCGCTCATCACGCCCAGCGTGATCAACCTGCCCAGCGTCGACCGCGCCAACAAGCAACCCGACAAGCCGATCGAAATCGTCATCAAAACCGACGACGAGATCCAGGTCAAGAAGGACCCGTCGACCGGGTCGGGCGGCAGCAACGTGCCCTTCACGCAGATCGGCAAGGCCGTGATCGCGGCGCAAGGCGGCGACGCCCAGCGGCCGGTGGTCATCAGCGCCGACAAGACCGTCAAGTACGAGACGGTCGTCAAGGCGATGAACGAGCTCAAGCGGGCCGGCGTCGAACGCGTCGGCCTGTCGGTCACGACCACGGGCGCGAAGTAAGGATGTCGCTCGCCGCCGACCGTCCCGAGTTCGCGCCGCCGCCGCAACGCGGCACCCCGCGCGCCGTGGCCCTGGCGCTGGTGGCGCACGTTGCCCTGATCGCGGCCCTGACCTGGGGCGTGCACTGGAAGCGCGAGGCCGAGAACGACGCCGTCGAGGCGGAACTCTGGTCCACCACCGTGCAGCAGGCTGCGCCGCGCCTGTCGCAGCCGCCGACGCCCACACCGGCGCCGGCACCCACGCCCGCCCCACCGCCGCCCCCCCCGCCCCCACCGCCGGCTCCTCAGGTCCGCGCACCCGAGCCGCCGCCGGCCCCGCGCCAGCCGGATATCGCGCTCGAGCGCGAGAAGAAGCTCAAGGAACAGAAGGAACGCGAGCGCGAACTGGAGCAGGCGAAGCAACAGCAACAGAAGCTCGATGCGGCACGCAAGGCTGCGCAGGAGAAGAAGGAACTCGAGGCCAAGCGCCGCGCCGAGGAAGAAGCCGAGGATCGGCAGGAAGCCAAGGAGAAGGCCCAGGCCGAAGCCCGCCGCAATAAGGAAGCCGAAGCCAAGCAGCAGCAGGCCGACGCGGCCAAGAAGAAGGAAGCCGAGTCGAAGCAGGCCGCGGCTGACCGCGCGGCCACGCTCAAGCGCATGCAGGGCCTTGCGGGCGCCACCGGCGCCGATGACGCGAAGGGCAGCGCGTTGCGATCTTCCGGTCCGTCGGGCGGCTATGGCGGCAAGGTTGCGGCCGCTGTGCGGCCAAATGTCGTATTTCCCGATGCAGATTTGGTCAGCGGCAATCCCGGCGCCGAGTTCGATCTGAAAATGGCGCCCGACGGCACGATTGTCGGCACGCCGAGGTTGGTGAAATCCAGTGGTCTGCCGGCGTGGGACGAAGCGGCGCTCCGCGCGCTGCAGAAGACCGAAAAGCTGCCGCGTGACGTCGACGGCACCGTTCCTGGCTCCCTCATCGTCACGCTTCGACCGAAACGCTGAGTTCCCCAGCACCCGGCCACCCATTGCTTGTTTGGAAAGAGCGACCCATGAAGTGTTTCGACGACGCCACCGACTTCAACCGCCTTGACCGGCACGCTTTCAAGTTTCAGCACAAGCTGATGGGACACCCCGCGCTGACCCTCCACAACCTCTCGAACGTCCTGCCCGCGCTGAGCAAGCAGGATGTGTTCTTCTCCGAAGGGTTGTTCAAGAACGGGGATGACTTCGAGGGCAAGCTCTGCGGCGAGATGCCGCAGCGCAACCGCCCGATCGAGGAAATCATCGAGAACATCCGGGTGTCGGATTCGTACGTGATGGTCAACGGCCCCGAGAAGCATCCCTCCTTCAAGGAACTCTATGCCGAGCTGGTGGACGACATTTCCCATGTCATCCGCAAGCACAACCGCGGCCATCAGGCCATCGATCCGCGCCTGTACCTGTTCATCGCCTCCCCGAACAGCGTCACGCCCTTCCATATCGACCGCTACGCCAGCTTTCTGATGCAGTTCCGCGGCACCAAGGAGGTGACGGTATCCCCGCAGTGGGACGAACGAATCGTCAGCCCGGAACACCGGGAAGACTACGTCGCCTACGGCAAGACCAAGCTGCCCTGGCGCGAAGAGCACGATGTGGCCTCGACCACCTTTTCGTTCAAGCCCGGGGAGACGATCCATACGCCTTTCACCGCAGGGCACCATGTGCGAAACGGCAGCGACGACATCTCGATCTCGCTGTCGATCTTCTTCAACACACGGCAGAACCTGGCGTGGCGGCAGGCACTGCTCTTCAATCATCGGGTGCGACCGCTGATGCACCGGGTGGGCATGGTGCCCGTGCCGGTGGGTCGCCAGGCCTGGCGCGACACCTCGAAGTCGCACTTGCTCCGGGCCGTTCAGCGGGTCCGACGCATTCTTCGCTGAAACGGCGGCTTCCCACCGCTTGCGCGTTCGTCAGTCGTAGATGACGGCCGCCTTGCCGGCCTCGGCCTGCGCCGTCCAACTGGCGAGCGCGGCATCGGTGGGGAAGAACTTGGCGTTCTCCCCGAGTTGCAGTTCCACCTGCGCCCCATTGCGCGCCAGCGAGAGGCGCACCGGCAAGCCATTGCGCAGCTCCCCCGCTTCGCTCACCTCCACGCGCGGCGGGAAATCCTTGATCAGACGCGCGATGTCCGGCGCCTTGCCGTTCACCGCCACCCGCAGGAACTTGCCGAAGCGGCAGCGCGCCGCCGCCAGGTCCCACACCTGCTGCACCTGGAAGCGCGCTTCGAAGCCGCCGCGGCCCGGCTGCAGCCGCCCGCTGACGATGACGAGTTCGTCGTCCTTCAGCGTGTTGCGGTTGGCGTCCAGCACGTTCTGGTCGGCGGTCGCCTCGATCGAATCGGACTTGTCGTCGAGCTTGAAAATGGCCAGCCGCCCCCGCTGCCCGTTGATGACCCGCAGGTCGCTCACGATGCCGGCGATGACCTGCTGTTCGCGGCTGTCCATCAGCTCGTCGATCGGCCGCTTGCAGAAACGCCGCACTTCGTGCGCCACCTCGTCGAACAGGTGGCCCGACAGGTAGAAGCCAACAGCGGTCTTCTCATAGGTCAGCCGCTCTTTCACGCCCCAGGGCGTGGCCTCGACCAGGTCGGGCTCCTGCGTGGCCGACCCGTGTTCGCAGTCGCCGAAGATGTCGACCTGCGCGGCGTTGGCGTCGGTGGCCGCCGCGAAATCGAAGGCGCGGTCGATCGATGCGACCAGCGAGGCCCGGTTCTGCTGGATGGCGTCGAAGGCGCCGGCCTTGATCAGCGCTTCCACCGTGCGCTTGTTGATGCGCTGGCGGTCGATGCGCACGCAGAAGTTGTAGAGGCTGGTGAAGGGGCCGCCCCCGCTACCGGAGAGGCCACCCTCTTCGCGGGCCTTGACGATGGCCTCCACCGCCAGTTGCCCGGTGCCCTTGACCGCACCGAGGCCGTAGCGGATCACCTTGTCGGTGACTGGCTCGAAGCGGTAGTTGCCACGATTCACGTCCGGCGGCTCGAAGGTCATGCCGAAGTTCTTGACCGCGTCTTCGAACAGCACCTTGAGCTTGTCGGTGTCGTCCATTTCCACGGTCATGTTCGCGCAGTAGAACTCCGCCGTGTAGTGGACCTTCAGCCAGCCCGTGTGGTACGCCAGCAGCGAGTACGCGGCCGCGTGCGACTTGTTGAAGCCGTACCCCGCGAACTTCTCCATCAGGTCGAAGATTTCGTCGGCCTTCGCCTGGACGATGCCGTGGGTCGCCAGCGCACCGGCGCGGAACTTCTCGCGGTGCTCGGCCATTTCCTCGGCCTTCTTCTTGCCCATTGCACGGCGCAGCAGGTCGGCGCCGCCCAGGCTGTAGCCGCCCAGGATCTGCGCGGTCTGCATCACCTGTTCCTGATAGACCATGATCCCGTAGGTCTCGGACAGCATCTCGGCCACGGCCGGGTGCGGATACTCCACCTCTTCGCGGCCGTGCTTGCGCGCCACGAAGCTGGGGATCAGGTCCATCGGGCCCGGCCGGTACAGCGCGTTGAGCGCGATCAGGTCTTCCAGCCGGGTCGGCCGCGCGTCCTTCAGCATGCCCTGCATGCCGCGTGATTCGAACTGGAACACGGCCTCGGTCTTGCCATCCGAGAACAGCCGGTAGGTCGGCACGTCATCGAGCTTGATGTTCTCGAAAGCGAAGTCTTCCTGCCCCTTGTGGCGCTTCGCGATGAATTCCCGCGCGATCTCCAGGATGGTCAGCGTGGCCAGGCCCAGGAAGTCGAACTTCACCAGGCCCACCGCCTCCACGTCGTCCTTGTCGTACTGGCTCACGGCCGAGTCGCTGCCCGGCTGCTGGTAGAGCGGCGTGAAGTCGGTCAGCTTGCCCGGCGCGATCAGCACGCCGCCGGCGTGCATGCCGATGTTGCGGGTCATGCCTTCGAGCTTCTGCGCCAGCTCGACCAGCATCCGCACTTCCTCTTCCTTCTCGATGCGCGCGGCAAGCAGCGGCTCGGCGGCGATCGCGTACTTCTCCTTGTCGGCTTCCGACAGATTGGGCGGCGGGTACTGGATCGTCACCGGCTTGCCCGGCTTGTTCGGGATCAGCTTGCTGATGCCGTCGCAGAACATGTAGCTCATGTCCAGCACGCGGCCCACGTCGCGGATGGCGGCGCGCGCGGCCATCGTGCCGAAGGTGGCGATCTGGCTGACGGCGTCGCGGCCGTATTTGTCCTTCACGTAGTCGATCACGCGGTCGCGGTTGCCCTGGCAGAAGTCGATGTCGAAGTCGGGCATCGACACCCGCTCCGGGTTCAGGAAGCGTTCGAACAGCAGGTTGTACTCGAGCGGGTCGAGGTCGGTGATCTTCAGCGCATAGGCCACCAGCGAACCCGCACCCGAGCCGCGGCCCGGCCCCACCGGACAGCCGTTCTTCTTGGCCCAGTTGATGAAGTCGCCCACGATCAGGAAGTAGCCTGGAAAGCCCATCTTCAGGATCGTGTTGATCTCGAATTCGAGCCGTTCAACGTAGCGGGGCCGCTCGGCATCGCGCTTCTTCTCGTCGGGGTAAAGATGGGCCAGGCGCGCTTCCAGGCCCTCGAACGACGCCACCCGGAAGTACTCCTCGATCGGCATGCCGTTGGGCGTCGGGAAGTTGGGCAACTGCGGCTTGCCCAGCACCAGCGTCAGGTTGCAGCGCTTGGCGATCTCCACCGTGTTGGCGATGGCGCTCGGCACGTCGGCGAACAACGCCTCCATCTCGGCAGCCGACTTGAAGTACTGCTCGCGGGTGAATCTGCGTACACGGCGCGGATTGCCGAGGATTTCGCCCTCGGAGATGCACACGCGTGCTTCGTGCGCCTCGAAATCGTCGGGCTTGGCGAACTGCACCGGGTGCGTCGCGACCACCGGCAGCTTGAGCCGGGCGGCCAGTTGCACCGCCGCAATCACATGCGGCTCGTCCTCGGGGCGGCCGGCGCGCTGCAGCTCGATGTAGAAGCGGTGCGGAAACAGGCCGGCCAGCTGCAGCGCCACTTCGGCCGCGCGCTCGGCCTGGCCTTGCAGCAGCGGCGCGCCGAGCGGCCCGGCCTGGGCGCCCGACAAGGCGATCAGCCCGCCGTTGAGTTCCTGCAGCCAGGCCAGCTTGCAGGCCGCCTGGGCTTGGCCGCGGCCGACGTTCTGCGTCCAGGCGCGCGCCAGCAGCTCCGACAGGTGCAGGTAGCCCTCGGTGTTCTGGACCAGCAGGACCAGGCGGGTGAGCGCGCCGGGCTCGGTGCCCAGGCCATCGACGAAGATTTCCGCGCCCAGCACGGGCTTGACACCGGCGCCGCGCGCTTCCTTGTAGAACTTGACGCCGCCGAACAGATTGTTCAGGTCGGTGATGGCCAGCGCGGGCTGGCGGTCGGCCTTGGCGGCCGCGACGACTTCGTCGATTCGGTTGGTCCCGTCGACGACGGAAAATTCGGTGTGGAGACGCAGATGCACGAACATCGCGTGATTGTAGGAAGCCGGCTGCCCAAGCGGCGTGCGCCGGCCTGTGTTAGAGCGGTGCTTCCGCAGCGCGGCGTCGCCATTTCGCATCGATCGACGCGCGATACCCCCGGGGGCCGTGAACTTATGCCGAAGGAGGGCGGCACGCCCCGAGAAAGCCATCCAGAATCACCGACACGCCGAGGCATTTTCTCGGCGCTGCGATGCGAAAGGCGCTGCAAGTCGGCGCCGTTCAACCCACCAGGAACAGGCGATGCTCGTACGGTGCTATTGGCTGCTGCGAACCTTCGCACTCCACGTCGGTGCCGCCCTGGCGGTGTGCATCGCGATGCACACGCTCCTGCGCACCGCAGACGACACCTCCGCACCGGTGCTGGGGCTCGAGTTGCTCGGTATCGGCTGCACCGCGGTGCTGGCTTTCGTCTATGGGCTGTTCTGCGCGCACGGCGATCCGAAGTCCGTTGCGTTCCTGCTGATGCGGGAGAACACCGCCGAATGCGCCGCCATCGTCTGGGCCCTCTTCGGCGGGCTGACGGTCTGGGCCGCGCTCTACGACCCGATGGCCCTGCCGCTCACTGCGGCAGCGGCGCTGGCCGCGCTCAGCTGGTGGCGTCTCGCACGCAAGACGCACAACCTGGCCGACCACGCGGTCAGAACCGGTTTCGCCATCACGACCGGAGGCTTCTGAAAGCGTTCGGTGCGCGGCGCCGATCAGGCTGCGCCGTCGATGCCCAGCCGCGCCGCCAGGTCCGCCAGCGCCTTCCAGCTCCCCTCCCCCAGTTCGATGTGCGTCGCATGCCGCTCACGGTTGCGCGCCTCGTACTCGCCCGGGTACTGCACGCCCTCGCCGCCGGGCTGCGGCGGACACGACAGCAGGTAGTCGATGAAGGCGCCAGCCTCGTGCGCTTGCCAGGCCGGCGTGCCGGTCGACGCGGGATCGAACACCAGGGCGAACAGGTTGTTGGTGGCCAGGCCGGCGCGCGGGTTCTCGGGCTGGATCGTGCCGCCACCCGACAGCACACCGGCCAGCAGTTCGGCTACCACCCCCAGCGCGTAGCCCTTGTGCGCACCGAAGGGCAACAGCGCACCGGGCGGCTGGGCGAACATCACTGCGGGGTCGCTGGTCGGCTGCCCCTGCGCGTCGATCAGCGCGCCCGCCGGCGCCGACTCGCCGGCGTCGGCCAGCACGCGCGCCTTGTTGAACGCGATGGCGCTGGTCGCCATGTCGACGATCAGCGGTGGCCGGCCGTTCGGCAGCGGGGCGGCGAAGCACAGCGGGTTGGTGGTAAGCCGCGCCTCGGCGCCGCCGAAAGGCGCGACCATCGGCGGCCGGTTGGTCACGTTGGTGAAGGCAGCCAGCACCATGCCGGCAGCGGCCACCTGCTCGCCGTAGTGGCCCATGCGCCCCAGGTGGTGGCTGTCGCGCAGGGTCACGATGCAGTGCCCGTGGCTGCGCGCTGCCTCGATGGCAGCGGCCATCACCTGCTTGCCCACATGCTGGCCGAAGCCGTGGTGCCCGTGCCAGGCCTGGAAGGCGCCGCGGCCGATCAGTAGCTCGGGTCGCGCCGCGCCGTCGAGCTGGCCATCGGCCAACGCCTTGGCGTAGCCCGGCAAGATCGAGATGCCGTGGCTCGCGTAGCCCACGCGGTCGGATTCGATCAGGTGCTCGGCCACGTCGCCCGCGATGTCGTCGGGCACCTGTTGCTTGCGCAGGAGCTGCTCGACCAGGCGGAGGGCGTCGGGGATGGCGAGGCGGATGCTCATGCGGGGGTTCCGTGAAAAGAAAGGCGGAGGCTGTCGAACGGTCGAGCCGCATGCTAGGCCGATCGATCGCGCCTTGGCTTGCGCCGCGTCAAACCGAAGGGCATTGCCCCCGCGGCCGACGGGCGCGCGCACTTTTACAATCGCCCTCGTGCTTCCCATCCTCAACATCGCCGCTTATCTCTTCAGCGCCATCGAAGACCCCGCCACCCTGCGCACCACGCTGCTCGACACTGCCCGGGCGCGGCAGCTCATGGGCACGATCCTCGTGGCGCCCGAAGGCATCAATCTCTTTCTCGCTGGCGCACCGGACGAGGTTCGCGGCTTCGTCGCAGAACTGCGTGCCGACCCGCGCTTCGCCACGCTCGAAACCAAGGAAAGCTGGTCGGCCGCGCAGCCCTTCCGCCGCATGCTGGTGAAGGTCAAGCGCGAGATCATCCGCATGGACCATCCGGCGATCCAGCCCGCGGCCGGCCGCGCGCCGGGGGTCGAGGCCGCCACGCTCAAGCGCTGGCTCGACCAGGGGCACGACGACGTGGGCCAGCCGATCGCCCTGCTCGACACGCGCAACGCCTTCGAGGTCGACCACGGCACCTTCGAAGGCGCCATCGACTGGCGCATCTCCAAGTTCACCGAATTCCCGCCGGCCCTGCTGGCGCACAAGGACCAGCTGGCCGGCAAAACGGTGGTGAGCTTTTGCACCGGCGGCATCCGCTGCGAGAAGGCAGCGATCCTGATGCGCGAGGCCGGCGTCGAGAACGTGCTGCAGCTCGAAGGCGGCATCCTCAAATACTTCGAGGAAGTCGGCGGTGCGCACTACCGCGGCGACTGCTTCGTGTTCGACGGCCGCCGCACGCTGGCGCCCGACCTGAGCGCGACCGGCAACGCCACGAGTGCGCGGGCCGCCGAAGACCCGGACCTGGCCCGCAAGGCCTGAGCGCGCCGGGTCAGACCGGCGTGGTCCCCGCGTCCGGCGTCGGACTCTGCACCTTGAACGGGTGGCCCGGCAACGGGATGAATTCTGTTTCGCCGGGCACCTGGCCCATGCGCTGGGCGGCCCAGTCGTCGCCAGCCTGCAGGATGCGTTCGCGCCGGCTGGAAACGAAGTTCCAGGTGATGAAGCGCGGGCCGTCGAGCGGCGCCCCGCCGACCACCACCAGCCGTACGGCGTCCGCGGCCGTCAGCGTGGCTCCCTGCCCGTCCGGCAACGCCACCATCGTGTGCTCGTCGATCGGCGTGCCGTCGATGGCGAGGCTGCCGTCCACGACATAGATGGCGAGTTCGGCCGCCAGCGCTGGCAGCACGAAGGTCGACCCGGCCTGCATGGCGACATCGAGATAGACCGTGGGCGCGAAGGTCTTGACTGGCGAGGCCATGCCGAAGGCCTCGCCGATCAGCACGCGCACCTGCGCGCCTTGCTCGTCGCGCTCGGGGATCGAACTCGACGCCGTGTGCGCGAAGCTGGGCTCGACCTCCTCGAAGGCCTGCGGCAGCGCGGCCCACAGCTGCAGACCATGGTTGACGTACGTGTCGCTCAGCAGCCGCTCGGGCTTGCGCTCGGAATGCACGATGCCGCGCCCGGCGGTCATCCAGTTGATGGCACCGGGCAGGATCTCCTGCACGCTGCCCAGGCTGTCGCGATGCATCATCGCGCCCTCGAACAGATAGGTGACCGTGGCCAGCCCGATGTGCGGATGCGGCCGCACGTCGTGCTGGTTGCCCGGCGTCTCGGTGGCCGGGCCGAAGTGGTCGAAAAACACGAAGGGCCCCACCGAACGTCGCTTCGCGGCCGGCAGCAGGCGCCGGACCTTGAAGCCACCACCGAGATCCTTGTCGTTGGGCTGGAGGACGAGCAGTTCGTTCATCGTGGGGCGCCGCGGCTCGGGGCCGCGCATCGGGGTGTGGATCAGCCGTGCAGCTTAGCCGCGATGGCGGCCACGCGCGCGCCGTAGAGCTTCGCGGTGTCGAGGTCGCCCTGCGGCACTTCGGCGGCGCTGGCGTCCGACGGCGACTGCACCAGCAGGCCGACCGAGCCGCCCAGGTTGTTCACGTCGTTGCGCGTGGCGGCCTTGGTGTTGGCCGGCGGCAGACCCAGGCTGACCCACAGGCCGCCATGCTGCGACGCCAGCGTGTTCAGGTACTGCAGCGTGACCTGCTTGTCGCCGCTGAAGCTGGCGCTGTTGGTGAAGCCGCCGAACACCTTGTCCTGCCAGCCGCGGGTGAACCAGACCTTGGACGAGGCGTCCGCGAACTTCTTGAACTGCCAGCTGGCGCCGCCCATGTAGGTGGGCGAGCCGAAGATGATGGCGTTGGCCGCGTTGAGCGTTTCCCAGCCGCCTTCGGGCAGGTTGCCGTCGGCATCGATGGTGATCAGCTCGGCGCCCGCGCCGTCGGCGACGGCCTGTGCGACGCGCTGCGTGTGGCCGTAGCCGGAATGAAAGACGATGGCGATCTTGGACATGGTGTGTGTTTCTTTCGTCAGGGATTCAAGGGGTCCGCGCTCAGCGCTTGTCGACGCTCAGGCGGCCAGGACCGAAGGCCCAGACGGTGAGCAGGCCGCCGACCACTGCGATGTTCTTGAAGAACATGAGCTGGTTGACGAAGGCCTTGTCGGCCGGCATGGCCCAGTAGTTGTGGAAGGCGAAGGTGGCGACCAGCGTGAACAGCGCGATGCCCAGGGCGGCCCAGCGCGTCTTGAAGCCGACCAGCAGCATGATGCCGAGGCCGAGTTCGACCAGGATGGCCAGCGCGGCAGCAACTTGCGGCAGCGGCAGGCCGACCGAACCGATGTAGCCGACGGTGCCGGCAAAGCCCATGAGCTTGCCGAAGCCGGCCGGAATGAACAACGCGGCGATCAGCACGCGCCCGATCAGGGCGACGACATCCTGGCGGCCGGTGGTGGTAACGCCTGCGGCGCGGTTGGTGGTGATGGTGGACATGGAAGACTCCTCGGTGGATTGAAAAAAGACAACAGAAACCGCTGCCCGAAGGCAGCCGAACAGAAGAAGCCGCCGCCCAAGGGCAGCGGCGGGAACATCAGGCGGCGAGGTCGAACACAAGCACTTCGGCGTCGTTGCCGGCGGTCAGCGCAAGCTGCGTCTCGCCTTCGATCATCGCGGCGTCGCCGGTCGCAAGCTTCGCGCCATTGACCTCAAGCTCGCCACGCACCAGGTGCACGTAGCTCTTGCGCGTCGGGTCGAGCGGCAGCGATGCCTTCTCGTCACCGTCGAGCAGCCCTGCGTAGAGCCTGGCGTCGGCATGCACCGTCACCGAGCCGTCGCTGCCGTCCGGCGACGCCACCAGGCGCAGGCGACCGCGCTTGTCGGCCGCGTCGAACTGCTTTTGCTCGTAGCCGGGCTCGATGCCCTTCACGTTCGGCTGGATCCAGATCTGCAGGAAGTGCGTGGTCTCGTCGGCCTTGTGGTTGAACTCGCTGTGCATCACGCCGCGGCCCGCACTCATGCGCTGCACGTCGCCGGGCGGAATGCTTTCGACATTGCCCATGCTGTCCTTGTGCGCCAGTTCGCCCGACAGCACGTAGCTGATGATCTCCATGTCCTTGTGGCCGTGGGTGCCGAAACCCGCACCGGCCGCGACGCGGTCTTCATTGATCACACGCAGGTTGCCGTAGCCCATGTGGGCCGGGTCGTAGTAGCCGGCGAAAGAGAAGCTGTGAAAGGACTTGAGCCAGCCGTGATCGGCGTAGCCACGTTCCTGTGATTTGCGAATCGTCAACATCGTTGAACTCCTTGGCCCCTCGGGGCCCTTCGGTTGCCGCGCCGTATGCGCAGCGGATGAAGTGAACTTTAGGGCGTCGTGGACCGTATAAAGCCGCCTGGATTTGATGGCATCATTCGATTTTTTTGAATGAAAGATTCGCCATGCCCAGCGCCCGCGACGTGCTGACCCCCGACGCCCTCGCCATGCTCCAGACGGTGGTGCGCGCGGGCAGCTTCGCCGGCGCCGCGCGCGCGATGGACATGGTGCCCAGCGCCCTGAGCTACCGGGTGCGGCAGATCGAGGACGCCCTGGACGTGTTGCTGTTCGACCGCAGCGCGCGCCAGGCACGGCTCACAGAAGCGGGTGCCGAGCTGCTGCGCGAAGCCCCGCGGCTGCTAGCCGATCTGGAGGCGGTGGCAAACCGCGTGAAGCGCGTGGCCACCGGCTGGGAACCGCTCTTCACCATCGCGATGGACAGCGTGATCGCCCGCGACCCGATGCTCGACCTGGTCGGCGCTTTCTATGCGCTGGAACCGCCGACGCGCCTGAAGCTGCGCGACGAAACACTGCTCGGCACCATCGAAGCGCTGGCCAGTGGCGAGGCCGACTTGGCCGTGGGCTCGGTGCTCGACGCGCAAAGCCTCGGCTTCACCGCGCCCGGCATCCGCACCCGGCCGCTCGGCGAACTGCGCTTTGTCTATGCGGTGGCGCCGCACCACCCGCTCGCCCGGCTGCCGCAGCCGCTGAGCGACGCCACGCTGCGCAACTACCGCGCCGTGGCCGCAGCCGACTCCTCGCGTGCCGGGCCGACGATGAACGTCAACCTGATCGGCGGGCAGGACGTGCTCACCGTGCCCACGATGCAGGCCAAGCTGGCCGCCCAGCTGCACGGCCTGGGCAGCGGCTTCCTGCCGGAGGCGCTGGCGCGGCCCTACATCGAGGCCGGCCACCTGGTCGAGCTGCAGACCGAACGCGTACGACCGGTGGGCCAGATGCACCTGGCCTGGCGGGTGCGCTCCGCGGCCCGACCAGGCCGGGCGCTCGAATGGTGGCTCGCGCAGTTCGAGCACGAAGGCACGCGCCGCGCACTGCTCGAGCAACACCGGGGCCGCTGAAAGCCGATGTAGAGTCGACGGCCATACCGCCCTGCTCGCCATTCGAAGAAAGAGACCCGTCATGAACACGTCCGCACCGACCGACCGTCACCGAACCTCCCGCCCGGCGCCGAAGCATTTCGCGATCGTGGGCGCCGGCATCGCGGGCATCGCCTGCGCACGCACGCTGGTGCAGGCTGGCCACCAGGTCACGGTGTTCGAAGCAGAGGATGGCGCGGGTGGCCGCATGGCCAGCGAGTCGACCGCCTTCGGCCGCTTCGACAGCGGCGCGCAGTACTTCACCGTGCGCGACGAGCGCTTCGCCCTCGCGCTGCAGACCGTGCCCAAGCTTTGCCGGCCCTGGAGCGCCAACCTCGTGCGCGTGCTCGACCCGCACGGCCGTGTGGCCGAAGCCGCGTTGCCCTCGCTCGAGCCGCACTACGTGGCCCAGCCCGGCATGGACGCGGTGGTGGCAGCCTGGGCCAAGCCGCTGGGCGACAGCCTGGTGACCGGCGTGCAGGTGACGCAGATCGAGCCGGACGCGCTCGACCGCCGTCGCTGGCAACTGCACACCGAAGGCGGCCCCGGCGTCCCAGTCCATTCGGGTTTTGACGCCGTGCTGCTGGCCATCCCGCCAGCGCGCGCACGGCTGCTGCTGGCCCGCAGCAAGGTGTCGGCCACACTCGAACGCAGCATCGCCAAGGTCCATGCATCCCCCTGCTGGACGCTGATGATCGCCTTCCCGCAGGCCAACCAACCGACCATGTCGCACCTGGGCCCGCAGTGGAACGCGGCGCGCAGCACGCACCACCGGGTGGCGTGGCTGGCGCGCGAATCGTCCAAGCCGGGCCGCGACCCGGTCGAGCGCTGGACGCTGCAGGCCAGCCCGACCTGGTCGCAGGAACACCTGCGCGACGACGCGCCGCGTGTCGAAGCCAAGCTGCTGCGCGCCTTTTCCGAGATCACCGGCATCTATGCCACCCCCAATTACGCCCGCGCCCGCTGCTGGCCCGAAGCCCAGACCCAGGCCCCGCTGGGCAAGCCGCACCTGTGGGACGCCAAGGCGCGCATCGGCCTGGCCGGCGACTGGTGCATGGGCCACCGCGTCGAAGACGCCTTCCTCTCCGGCCTGTCGCTGGCCCTCGCTGTGGTGTGACGCGTGGCGTGACGGGTGACGTAACGCCAATCGGCCGGTTCGCGCCCTCGCCCACCGGGCCGCTGCACGCAGGCTCGCTGGTCGCCGCGCTGGCCAGTTGGCTCGATGTGCGGGCACGCGGTCCGCAGGCGCGCTGGCTGGTGCGCATCGAGGATGGCGACACCGAGCGCTGCCTGCCGGGCCTGGGCGACGAGATCCTGCGGCAACTCGCCGCATGCGGCTTGCACCCCGACGAAGTGCCGGTCTGGCAGACGGCACGTGGGGACCGCTACGCCGCCGCGCTCGATCGGTTGATCGCCGCCGGCCTGGCCTACCCATGCGGCTGCACGCGCGCCGAAATCGACCAGGCGCTGGCGCAGCGCGGCGTGCCGCATGTCCGCCACAGCGAGCGTGTCTACCCCGGCACCTGCCGCGACGGCTTGCACGGCAAGCCCGCGCGGGCCTGGCGCTTCGCCACCGAGACCTTCGAGCCCGGCCTCGTGACCTGGACCGACCGGCGGCTCGGCCCGCACTCGCAGGAGGTTGCAGAGGAGGTGGGCGACTTCGTGCTGCGCCGCGCCGACGGGCCCTGGTCGTACCAGTTGCGGGTGGTGGTCGACGATGCCGAGCAGCAGGTCACCGACGTGGTGCGCGGCGCGGACCTCACCGACAACACCGCCCGCCAGGTCCTGCTGCAGCGTGCACTCGGCCTGCCGACCCCGCGCTACCTGCACACGCCGCTGGTGCGCGGCGCCGACGGCGAAAAACTGTCGAAGCAGCACGGCGCGGCGGCCTTCGACACCGCCACGCCGCAGCAGGCGCTGGCGGAGCTTTCGCGGGCCGCACACACCCTCGGGTTGCCGCCGAATGACGCCACGCACATTCCGGAGGCCTTGGCCGGCTGGGTGACCGCCTGGCGCGATCTCTACAATTCGCGCCCGTGATGAACCTGCCCGCGACCGACCTTCCCCCCGACGTACCGGGCCCCACCGACCCTGCCGAGGCCGCCGACCCGGCAGCGACCAACCCGCGCTACGGCCAGCGCCTCAAGAGCTTCGTGAAACGCGGCGGCCGCACCACCGACGGCCAGCAGCGCGCCTACGACGAACTCGGCCCGACGTATTTGCTGCCCTACCGCGCCGCGCCGCTCGACTTCGCTGCCACCTTCGGCCGCGAGGCGCCCACCGTGCTCGAGATCGGCTTCGGCATGGGCGAGGCCACGGCGCACATCGCCGCCGTGATGCCGGAGACGAACTTCCTGTGCTGCGAAGTGCACGAGCCCGGCGTCGGCGCACTGCTCAAGCGCATCGGCGAACAGGGCCTGACCAACATCCGCATCTGCGCGCACGACGCGGTCGACGTGCTCGACCACATGCTGCCGCCCGCCACCCTGGCCGGCGTGCACATCTTCTTCCCCGACCCGTGGCACAAGAAGCGCCACAACAAACGGCGGCTGATCCAGTCGCCGCTGGTGGCCAAGCTGGCCGATCGGCTCCTGCCCGGTGGCTACCTGCACTGTGCGACCGACTGGCAGCCCTATGCCGAGCAGATGCTCGAGGTGCTTGCCGCCGAGCCGCTGCTGCGCAACAGCGCCGACGGCTACGCCCCCAAGCCGCACTACCGGCCGCTGACCAAGTTCGAGAATCGCGGCCTGAAGCTGGGTCACGGCGTCTGGGATTTGGTCTTCGTGCGCCGCTAATTACGCGCGGCGGGTCGATGGCCCGAAATCCGGCGCAACGCAGACGGGGTTCCGTGGATTTATCGGCAGCCACGGCGAAAAGTTGAGCGCTCCGTTCCCGTCGGCCGGCACGGTCATTGCGTACCATTTGTTACCAATTGATTCCGAGGTCGCAGATGGCTTTTTCGCGCAGACAGTGGCTGGCTTTCTCCGGGGGCTGCATCGGCAGCGGCTTGAGCGCTCCTTTGTGGGCGCAGACGGCACCACCCCAGGCCCCGCGGCGTGTGGTGTGGGGCCAGTCGGTGCCGCTGACGGGTACCGGCAGCGAAATCGGCCTGGCCTTCGCCGCCGGTGCCAAGCTCTATGTCGACGCCTTCAACGAAGCCAATCCGTCCTGGCGCGTCGAGTTACGGCAGGTCGATGACGGCTTCGACGCCACGCGCGCCGGCACCAACGCGATGAAGCTCCTGGCCGATGGCGCCGACCTGCTGTTCGGCTTCGTCGGCACCGGCAGCAGCAACGCCGGCGCCAAGGTCGCCCAAGAGAAAGGCGCCCTCTTCTTCGCGCCCTTCGGTGCGGCCGATGCGCTGCGCGATGCGGCGCACGCCAACATCTTCCACGTCCGTCCGAGCATGGCCGACGAGGCCTTCAAGATGGTGCGCCACTGCGCGACCATCGGCCAGTCGCGTATCGCGGTGCTCTTCGAAGACAACGCCTTCGGCCGGGCCGGCCTGCAGGCGCTCAACGACGCCGTGGCCGAACTCAAGCTGCCGCCCATCGTCGGCACCGCCATGGTGCCGGCCGGCAGCACCCAGGTCGATGCGGCCGTCGCCTCGCTCGCCAAGCTGCAGCCGCAGGTCGTGATCCAGGCCGCGCTGTTCCAGACCACCGCCGCGGTGATCCAGCAGATGCGCAAGACCGGCTATGTCGGCCTGTTCATGAACTACTCGGTGGTCGGCATCAACCCGCTTTTCGTCGCGCTCGGCAAGGACATCCGCGGCGTGGTGATCTCGCAGGTGGTGCCCTCTCCCCGCAGCAGTTCGGTGGCCGTCGTGCGCGAGTACAACGCCGCCATCGACACCTCGGACCAGACGCCCAGCTACGAAAGCCTCGAAGGCTTCATCGCGGCCAAGGCGCTGGCCGAAGGCCTGCGTCGCACCGGGCGCAACGGCTTCACCGTGCCGGCGCTGCAGCGCACGCTGACGGGCATGACGGCCTACGACGTCGGCGGCTTCCGCCTGAACCTGCGCGCCGGCGCGCGCGACGCGGCCTGGGGGATCGAACTGGTGACGGTCACCGCCGACGGCCGCGTGGTGCGCTGAAGCGCCTGGGCGCAGGCGCCGCGCGTGATGCGGGCTTCCTCTTCGGCACTCAGCGGGGCGGACGGGCGGTGTCTTCGTTCGGGATGCCCTCGATCGGCGCCTCGGCCGTGCCGACGGTCCGGCGCGTGAAGGACTCGACCCGCTCGCGCGTGCCCTGGGGGTCGGCGATCCACTGGCGGTAGAACCCGTACGGGCAATCGGCCACGCCCTTGTCGCCCTCGCCCGAGTTGATGAGGCCGGTGTAGCCGCGGTGCACCAGCTTGAAGAGGTGGTTCTCCGACTGTCCGTGCTGGCGGAAATCGCGGATGAGCGATTTGCTGAGCGCCGCGTACTGGATGCCCATCTCTTCCTCGCCGCATTCGCCCAGCGTACGGCCGTCGAAGCCGATGATCGCGGAGTGACCGAAGTACGAGTACACGCCATCGAAGCCGGCCGCGTTCGCCACCGCGACATAGGTGTTGTTGGCAAAGGCCATCGCCTTCGACATCAGGACTTGCTGCTCCTTCGCCGGGTACATGTAGCCCTGGCAGCGGATGATCAGCTCGGCGCCCTTCATCGCGCAGTCGCGCCAGATCTCCGGGTAGTTGCCGTCGTCGCAGATGATGAGACTCATCTTCATGCCCTTCGGGCCATCGCTCACATAGGTGCAGTGGCCCGGGTACCAGCCCTCGATGGGCGTCCACGGCATGATCTTGCGGTACTTCTGGACGATCTCGCCCCGGTCGTTCATCAGGATGAGCGTGTTGTAGGGCGCCTTGTTCGGGTGCTCCTCGTGCCGCTCGCCGGTCAGCGAGAACACCCCCCACACCTTGGCCTTGCGGCAGGCCTCGCCGAAAATCTCGGTCTCGGCGCCGGGCACGGTGGCCGCGTTCTCGTACATCTCGGCGCTGTCGTACATGATCCCGTGTGTCGAGTACTCGGGGAAGATCACCAGATCGAGCCCCGGCAGGCCGGACTTCATGCCGACCACCATCTTGGCGATGGCCCTGGCGTTGTCGAGCACCTCGGCCCGCGTGTGCAGCCGCGGCATCTTGTAGTTGACGACCGCGACGCCGACGGTGTCTTTGCTGCTGGAAATGTCGCCGTGAATCATGTGCGCCACCTTGTCGAGGGCCGAAGGAATGGCGTCGATTCTGCGAAGCGACCGGGCGCTGCCCCATACGTTGATTGACGTAGCGCGACAATGGCGCGATGCGTCCCAGCCCCTCTTCCGAATCGTCACGCCCCCGCATCTACCTCGCCGGCCCGGATGTCTTCTTCCGCGACAGCGAGGCGATCTTCGAACGCCTGGTCGCCTTCTGCGACACGCTCGGCCTGCAGGGCGTGCCGCCCTCCGACGGTGGCATCGCGGCCGACCTGCGCCTGGGCGACGAGGAACGCGCGCAGCGCATCTACGACGGCAACGTGCGCCTCATCCACGAGGCCGATGGCGTGATCGCCAACCTCGTGCCCTTCCGCGGCCACGAGCCCGATTCCGGCACGGTGTTCGAAGTCGGCTTCGCCACCGCACTGGGCAAGCCGGTGGTGGCGTACGGCGTGGCGCCGGGCTCCTATGCCGAGCGCGTCTGCGCCACGGTCGACTGCGAGACCGGCGCCGACGGCGTGATCCGCGAGCGCGCCAGCGGCGTGATGGTCGAAGGCCTCGGCCAGCGGCTGAACCTGATGCTGACGCGCTCGACCGAGATTGCGGCTTCTGCCGAGGCGGCGCTGGAGCGTCTGGCCCGGCGGTTGCATGCTGCCAGGCGCTAAGACATGGAAACGCCCTCGCCTTCGCCCTCTTCGCTGCCACCGCCGCAACGCCCGTCCCTCGGCCGCATCGTGCCGGCCACCTGCATCCTGCTGCTGCTGCATTTCGGCCAGGACGTGCTGCGGCCCATCGCCATCGCCTCGATCCTGAGCCTCGTCATCGCACCGCTGGTGCGCAAGCTCGCGCGCACCGGCATCGGGCGGACGGCCGCCACGCTGGTGTCGGTGCTGCTTGTCGCCGTCGGCGTGGTCTGGATGAGCGCCGTGCTGGCGATCCAGCTGGTCGCGGTGGCGGCGGACCTGCCCCGTTACAGCGCGGCCATCACCTCGAAAGTCCAGTCGATCCGCGAGGTGACGGTGCGGCCTTTCGAGCGGCTGGAAGCAGAACTCAAGGGCGTCGCACCGCAAGCCCGACCCGTGCCGGCACCGACGCCTGCGCCGTCGGGTGCACAGCGCTCGCGCTCGGCCGCTGCGGCCGCGGCCGCGGCAGCCTCCACGGTCCCCAGCGACCCGGTGCCGGTCCAGATCCGCCAGGCGCCGCCCACAGCCGGTGACATCGTGTCGAAGCTGCTGTCCTCGGTCTGGGGCCCGGTCGGCGAGGCCGGCATCGTGCTGGTGCTGCTGGTGTTCATCCTGCTGGAGCACGAATCGCTCAGCGACCGCTTCATCCGGGTGATCGGCGTGGCCCGGCTCGGCCCCACCGTGCAGGCGCTGAGCGAAACGGCCGAGGGCGTGTCGCGCTTCTTTCTCTCGCAATTCGTGGTGAACCTCACCTTCGGTGTCGTCCTGGGCGCCGGCCTGTGGGTGATCGGCATACCGCATGCCGCGCTCTGGGCATCGATCGGGGCGTTGCTGCGCTTCATTCCCTACGTCGGCGTGCTGGGCGCCGCGGCGCTGATCGCCGTCTTCGGTGCGGCAGTCGATCCGGGCTGGTCACTGGTGCTGTGGAGCCTGGGCCTCTTTGCCGCCCTCGAACTTCTCGTCGCCAACGTCGTGGAGCCGCAGGTCTATGGCCACAGCACCGGGCTGGCGCCGCTCGCGGTCATCGTCTCGGCGCTGTTCTGGGGCGCGATGTGGGGGCCGGTCGGCCTGCTGCTGTCGACACCGCTCACGCTCTGCATCGTGGTCGTCGGCCGGCATGTGCGCGCGCTCGAACCCTTCGCCATCCTGCTGACCGAAGGGCCGGGGCTCAATGCGGGTCAGCGCTTCTACCAGCGCGCGTTGTCCGGCAACACCGCGCTGATCATCCAGGACGCGCGCAGCTACCTGCGTCGCGCCACCTTCGCGAAGTATTGCGACCGTGTCCTGCTGCCGGGGCTGGCGCTGGCGGGCGCCGACCTGCGCATGGGACGCATCGACGGGCGGCAAAGCGAGCGCATCCAGAAGGTCATCGTGCGCCTTGCCGAGGAACTGGCCGGCACCCGCCCGGACCGGCGCGCGGCACGGCGGCAGCGGCGCGCCACCGTGTCCCTCGCGGCGGCGAACGTCGGCATGCAGCTTCGCCAGATGCGGGAATCCAGTCTCGGCCCGTGGCAAGGACGGCTCGACGTTCCGCTGCAGTCGATCGTCCTGTGCTTCGGCTTCGGGACCGAGCGCGACGACCTGCTGACGGAACTGCTGGTCCGGGCGCTGCGCCAGGACGCGGTCGACGCGCGCAGCGTGTCGCTCACCGACCCGCAAGACCCGTCGCGGGCCGAGAAGTCCGTGCTGGTCGGCACGGCCTTCCTCACCTACCCCGTCGAGGGCGCGCTGGAACAGTGGCGCACCGTGGCGACCGAGATGCGCGCGGCGCTGCCGGATGCGCTCATCGCCACCATCCGCCTGCCGCTCGACGAAGCGTCGGCCGCCGAGGAGTTGGTGCGAGACGATGTCGACCTGATCCTGCACTCCTATGCGGAGGCCGAGGCCTTGGTGCTGCAAGCCCGAAAGCCCGCCTAGCGCGACTGCGGCGCGGGCCGAAAGCGCGAGGCGCGGGCGCGTACAGTCGCTGTTTCGCCGCCAAGGCAACGCAGAACGCAAGGAGATCGACATGGGCGCGCAATGGAAAGCAAAACACAAGGACCTGGCGGCCAACGCCAAGGGCCGGCTCTTCGGCAAGCTGGCCAAGGAAATCATGATCGCGGCGCGCAGCGGCGCCGACCCGGGGTCGAATGCCCGACTGCGGCTGGTGGTCGAGCAGGCCCGCAAGGTCTCGATGCCCAAGGACACGCTCGAACGCGCCATCAAGAAAGGTGCGGGCCTCACCGGTGAATCGGTGCATTTCGAGCACGTCATCTACGAAGGCTTCGCGCCGCACCAGGTGCCGGTGATGGTCGAGTGCCTGACCGACAACGTGAACCGCACCGCGTCCCAGATGCGCGTGCTGTTCCGTAAGGGCCAGCTCGGCACCTCGGGCTCGGTGGCCTGGGATTTCGACCACCTGGGCATGATCGAGGCCGCGCCGGTGGCCGCAGGCGCCGACCCCGAGATGGCGGCCATCGAGGCCGGCGCACAGGACCTGGAAGCCGGCGAGGAAGAAGGCACCACCCTCTTCCTCACCGCGCCGACCGACCTCGACCTGGTCAGCAAGGCCCTGCCCGAGCAGGGCTTCAACGTGCTGTCGGCCAAGCTGGGCTACAAGCCGAAGAACCCGGTCGACCCGGCCACGCTGAGCGCCGAGCAACTGGAAGAGGTCGAGACCTTCCTCGCGGCGATCGACGCCAACGACGACGTGCAGAACGTTTACGCGGGGCTGGCGGGCTGAGGCATGGCCGGCGCGTCAGCCGATCGACATTTCGAGCGGGGTGGTCTGGAAGGCGAGCTGGCGCCAGCGCCCGGCCTCCCGAACCCAGGTCTGCATGACCCGGGAATCGATGCGAACCGTGCCGCTTCCGTCTTTTCGGATGGCCACCAGCAACTGGCGCCCGGTCATCAAGGCGCTGTCACCCAGAACCTTCACTTGGAGCTCGCTGCGATCGAGCGTCTTGTAGTCGACCTTGAAGCCGCCCGTTGCGAAGTAGCTCTCGTACCCGTCGATCTGTCCCTTGGCATGCACATGAATCAGCGCCGGGTGGAGGATCTCTCTCAGGCTCGCGATGTCCGCGGCGATCATCGCGCTGCAGCGCCGTGCCTCCATCTCGACCAGCTCTGACTTGACGGCGTCGTCCAGAGAACGTTGTGGCGTCATGAGAGACCCTTCTTCAGTGCCGCATTTCGTTCGGCGAATCGGCCGGACCACTCCGAAGCCAGCATGAAGCTCGGGTCGGTGCGGACGATGCGCTCCGTCTCGGCCCAGAGTTCCTCGTCGGGACGGTCCAGATCGAGCGGATCGCCGTGCGGCTGACTCACATACCAGGGGGTATCGAGGTACACCTCGACGGTGTTGTCCTCCGGGTCCATGCAATAGATGGACAGGGCGTTGCCATGGTTGAGGCCCCGCATCTTCGTGGCGCCCAGTGCCAGGGCCCTGCGACGCGCCTCGCGCAGGTGATCGATGGTCTGCACCTTGAACGAGAGCTGCATCACCGTGCTCGGTGCATCACTGCCACGGCCGCCCGCGAGCACCAGTTGGTGGTGCTGGTCGCCGCGCCCACTCAGAAAGATGATCTCGAACGGGAAGGTGACACCGCGACCGCGATCGGTTTCGAGCAGATCGAACACGCCGCCATAGAAGGACTTCATCAGCCCGAGGTCTCGGCAGAAGATGCCGCAGTGCGACAGGTTGGGCAGGTAGCTCGAGGTCATGGGGGGATACCTTCCGTGGTCTGCGGGAACAGAACGATCTTGCCGAGTGAGCTTCCGCTGTCGAGCAGTTCGTGGGCGCGACGCGCGTCGGCCAAGGGGAGACGGGTCGCCGCAGGCGCACGGACCCGGCCCGACGCCATCAGGCCGATGGCTTCCTCCATCAGGCCGCGTCGTTGCGCCCGGTCGTTGTCGACCGTATGGATCGAGAAGGTGCGCACGGCCAGACTCTTGGAGAGCAGTGCGCGCAACTCGCCGAACACATCGCTCGAGGGGGGCCCCGAGAGGATGTTGTAGGAGACGACCATGCCGAACGGTGCGAGCGCACGCAAACACGCCACGAACAAGTCGCCCCCCACATGGTCGAATGCCAGGTCGACGCCTCGACCGCCGGTGGCGGCCATGACAGCCTCGGGCAGTCGGGACGGCGTGCCGTCGACGATCTCGTCGACACCGTTGGCAAGCGCGAAGTCCCGCTTGGCCGGGCTGGAGGCGGTGCCAAGCACGTTCAGCCCTAGCGACTTCGCGACCTGGGCCACCGCGGTGGCGACGCCGCCTGCGGCACCGGGCAGCAAGACGGATCGAGCCGGCAGATTGCCGTTGCTGGCCAGAAGCGCCAGCGCCAGCTGGAAGTTGCCCAGGCTGACCGCCTCATCGAATCCGACGCTGTCTGGCAACAGGAACGGGACCTCCTCGGAAACGCAGATGTACTCGGCATAGCACCCACCGCGCTGAGCCAGCTCGCGTGCGCTGACCAGCACCCGGTCACCGACGGCCCATCGCGTGACGCCTTCGCCGATGGCATCGACGCGCCCGGACATCTCGTTGCCTGGAATAGCCGGCAGCGGCGGCATCCATTTGTAGGTGCCGTTGCGGATCAGGACGTCGGGGCCGCCGGCACCGATCGCCACCGCGCGCACGCGAAGCTCTCCCCGGCCCGGTTGCGGCATCGGGAGACTGACAAGCGACAGGACCTCCGGCCCTCCCGTTTGCCTCAACTGCACGGCTTTCATGTCTGTCATCGAGATTCCGATCAAGGGTTGTCATGTGGGCACGCGCTCAGCGCTGCCCGTCGTTCGCGGAAACCTTGTCCTTGGTGAGTCCGCCGAGGCGCGAGTGAATCCGTCCACCGTCGGCCATCACCAGCGCGAAGAGAATTTCATCGGGACGCGGCGCGTCCTGGATTCCCACCTCGAAGCTGTTGTAGTGGCTGCGCACATAGGAGGCATGGATGTAGTGCAGCGGCACCATCAGCCGGTAGCCGGTGTGGGCCACCGCCTTGGCGGCCGGGACCATGGCCTTGGGTTGACCCAATACCTCGCGCATCGCCCAGCCACCGGCTTCGTGCCAGACGGCACCGTGCTCCAGTTCCCCGTTGACGCCCACGATCGCGGCCTTGCTGTAGGCCTCGACATGGCCTCTTCCGAGCGTCTGCACCAGTTCCTCGGCGAGCAAGCGGCCGAGATCCCTCAGTTCCGCCATGAACGGCAAGAGGTCCGGCTCGTAGCGCCCGGCATAGGGGTTGCGAACCACCGCGCTGGCTGCGGCCAGCCGCAGCGGCTTGTCGGCCACGGGGCCGCCTTCGTGGTACACGGTTTCGACCACGAGGCTGCGTTTGCGTATCTGGATCAATGACATGTCTTGTGCCTGTTCACTGTTTGGGAATCCTGGCGTCCGCAACGACGCGCTTCCATTTTTCAAGCTCTGCCGAGACCATGGCCTTCATCTCGGCCGGCGTGCTTCCGCGCGCCTCGCCACCCATGTCTTCGAGTCGCTTGCGCACGGCCGGGACATCGAGCGCCTTCAGTACCGCAGCGTTGAGTTGCTCGACGACGGCCCCGGGCGTTCCCGCCGGCGCCATCAAGCCCGCCCACGATCGCACGTCGTAGCCCGGCACACCTTGCTCGGCGACGGTGGGGACATGGGGCAATCCGGTCCAGCGCTGCGGCCCGGAGACAGCCAGTGCGCGCAGCTTGCCGGCCTCGATGTTCGACATGGCGGCCGTGGGGGGCGCAATGATGAAGGCCACATCGCCTGCCAGCAGCGCGGTGAGTGCCGCTGCATCGCCTCGGTACGGGACGTGAAGCAGCGAGTTCCTCGACATCGATGCGAACAGCTCGCCGGCCAGGTGATGCGTCGACCCGATGCCCGCCGTTCCATAGCTGACCGTGCCTGGCGCCGCCTTGGCGGCCGCCATGATCTCCTTGAGGCTCTGAAACTTCGCGTTGGCGTTGACCGCAAACAGGAACGGAAAGTAGGTGATCGTCGAGATCATCTCGAAGTCGTTCACGGTCTTGTACGTCAGCGTCTCGTACAAAGCGCCCGCCACCGCGTGCCCCCCGGTCGCCAGCAACAGCGTGTAGCCGTCGGCCTTGGCGTGGGCCACGGTGGAGGCCGCGATGTTGCCGCCCGCGCCGGACTGCGCTTCGACCACGACCGCCTGGCCCAGCGTCTTGCTCATCTCCACACCCACCGCGCGCGCGATGGCATCGGCGTTACCGCCAGGCGCATAGCCCTGGTACAGCTTGATGGCCTTGTCCGGGTAGGCCGCGGCAAAGCTCGGGCGCAGGGGCCAGGCCAGGGCAGCACCGCACGAGGCGACGAAATGCCTTCTCTTCATTTTTTGTCTCCGTTCTTTTCATGGGCCGCTGCGGCTCCATGCGGGCAGCCCCGCCGCGGCAGGATGGCGCGCCGTGTCCGTCGGTCAGTCTTGCGCCACGACGGTATTGCGCAGCAGTCCCACGGCCTCGATCTCGACCTCGACCCGATCGCCTGGCTTCATGAAGCGGGGGGGCTTCTTGCTCCAGCCGACACCCGCGGGCGTTCCTGTTGCAATCACGTCACCGGGAGTCAGCGTGAAGATGGTGGAGGCGTAGTTGATGAGCTTCGGGATCGAGAAGATCATGTGGCCGGTGTGACTGGACTGCACGGTCTCCCCGTTCAGGCGGACTTCCAGTTTCAGTTCGCGACCCGGTTCGATCTCGTCGGCCGTCACCATCCACGGCCCGAAACCGCCCGTCGATTCGAAGTTCTTGCCGGACGCGATCTGCTTGGCATGGAACTGCCATTCCCGAATGCTGGCATCGTTGTAGCAGCTGTAGCCGGCCACATGCTTCCAGGCGTCTGCCTCGGAAATATTGCGCCCGCCCTCACCGATGATCACGGCGAGCTCGCCTTCCCAGTCCAGTGATTCGGAAACATGCGGGCGCACGATCGGGCCGTTGTGCGGCGTCTGCGAGCGCCAGACGCGCAGGAAGATTGGTGGCTGCTCGGAGAGTTCGCGCTGCATGCCTGCGGCAAGAACTTCCTGGTGGTGGTCCATGTAGTTGCGCACCGCGCAGACGATCTTCTCCGGCCGGGGGATGACCGGCAGAAACTTCACGTCGACCAGCGCTGCATCGGCCTTCAGTCCGGCAACCAACGCGTCGCGTCGCGCGAAGTCAGGACTTGCAATGAAGTCCGCGAGGGTGGCGTGCCCTGTCTTGGCGGCCAGGTCGGCAACGCCATCTCCGACAACGATGCCCCAGGTTTCTCGTCCGGCATGTTGGTACGACATCAACTTCATACGAATCTTTCAGCAAGGTAAGGGTGCGAGACACCCGAATGCGCCTCGTCGAATTATTTTGTGCATAAAACATGATGTTATGCATGGTATTAACCCTTGTGCCGTTTCCTTTCGAATATGCGCATACCGTATGATGGTTCCGTGATCAAGCCTTCTTCTTCATCCGACGACCTCGTGGAATCCGTTGCGCCCTTGGCGGAAAGGGCCTACCGACGGCTTCGCCAAGCGATCGTTCGTTGCGAATTCCAGCCCGGCCAGCGCCTGCGGGTCGACGAACTCAGCAAGCAGTACGCGTTGAGCAGCAGCCCATTGCGCGAGGCGCTGAGCCGCCTCTCGGAACAGGGGTTCGTGCGTGCTTTCGAGAACAAGGGCTTCCGGGTCGCCCCCTTGACCGTTGCGGGCGTGGCCGACCTGACCCGCGTGCGGCTGTTGGTGGAATCCGAGGCCCTGCGAGATGCGATCGCCTGCGGAGACGACCAATGGGAGTCCAGATTGGTGGGTGCCGCGCACGGGCTGGCGCTTGTCGAGCAGCGGCTGGCCGATGGCCCGTTGGTCTTGAGCGAAGCCTGGACCGCGGCGCACCGCGAATTCCATCTGGCCATGTATGGCGGCACGTCGTCGCCGATGTTGATGGACCTGGTGTCCTCGCTGTTCGACAGCGCGGAACGCTACCGGCAGTTCTCGGCCCGGCACCGCAAGGTCGAACGCCGAAAGAACTCCGAACACAAGAAGCTGGTCACCACCGTGCTCGAAAGAGATGCGGAGCAGGCCGTCGCCCTGCTGCGCCAGCACATTTCGATGACCGAACGCAATGTGACGGCCGCCTTGCTGAGCATGGAAGCGCAGGGCTTGCTGCTGCAGTAGTCGCAGCGGCCCTGCCGAAGCCCATCTTTTCAGTGGCTGATCATCCAGGGCCGCCGGCTCGGCGCGCCCTTCACGCCGCTGGCGGTGGTCACGGTTGCACCGCGTTTGCTGCCGCAGCAGCCGCAGCCTGCGGGGTGCTTCAGCCGCGCGTAGTCCTTCGAACTCTTCGGCTCATGCCGCGCGCGCTCGTTGGTTTCGATGGCATTGCGGGTGCTGCCGGCCATCAGCGCCAGGCGCGGCGCGGCCGACATCACGCGCGGCGACCCCGCGCCGCAGTCCGGGCAGGCCGCAGGATCGTCGCGCCGGCTCACGCTGCGCAGCGCATCGAAGCCGCCGCAGCCGCGGCATTCGTAGTCGTAGGTCGGCATTGCCTCAGACGTCCTGCGACAGCGGCATGTCGATGCTGCCGTCGATGAACTTGGTCGGCCCGCTGGCGTTCGGGTTGATGTCGAAGTCGAAGATCTCGGTGGGCAGCCAGAGCGTTGCGCACGAGTTCGGCACGTCCACCACGCCGCTAATGTGGCCCTGCACCGGCGCCGTACCGAGGATCGAGTAAGCCTGCGCGCCCGAGTAGCCGAACTTCTTCAGGTACTCGATGGCGTTGAGGCAGGCCTGGCGGTAGGCCACGTTCACGTCGAGGTAGTACTGCTTGCCGGCCTCATCGACCGAGATGCCTTCGAAGATCAGGAAGTCCTTGTAGTTCGGCGTCATCACGCTCGGCTTGAAGATCGGGTTCTTGATGCCGTACTTGGCCATGCCGCCCTTGATGAGCGTGACCTTCATGTGCACCCAGCCGGCCATCTCGATGGCACCGCAAAAGGTGATCTCGCCGTCGCCCTGGCTGAAGTGCAGGTCGCCCACGGAGAGGCCCGCACCGTCGACGTAGACCGGAAAGAACACCTTCGAACCGCGCGACAGGTCCTTGATGTCGCAGTTGCCACCGTGCTCGCGCGGCGGCACGGTGCGGGCGCCTTCGGCCGCGGCCTTGGCGCGCGCCTCGCCCGTCATCTTGCCCATGTGGGCGGTGCCGGCCGAGGGCGGGTTGGCCAGGCCTCCGGTGGGGTTGGTGTCTATCAGCTGCTGCTCGCGTGTGTTCCACATGTCGAGCATCGGCTTGTCGGGCAGGCAGCCGATCAGGCCGGGGTGGATCAGGCCGGCGAAGTTCACGCCGGGGATGTGGCGAGAGCTGGTGAACATGCCCTTGAAGTCCCAGATGGACTTCTGCGCCAGCGGAAAGTGGTCGGTCAGGAAGCCGCCGCCGTTCTTCTTGGAGAAGAAGCCGTTGAAGCCCCACAGCGAATCCTGCTTGGCGCCGATGTCGAGCAGGTCGACCACCAGCAGGTCACCGGGCTCCGCTCCCTTCACGCCGACGGGGCCCGACAAGTAGTGCACGGTACTCAGGTCGATGTCGCGCACATCGTCGGCGCTGTCGTTGTTCTTGATGAAGCCGCCGGTCCAGTCGAAGGTCTCGAGGATGAAGTCATCGCCTGGATTGACCCAGCAGGCCATCGGGATGTCCGGATGCCAGCGGTTGTGGATCATCTCGTTCTCGGTGGGCGACTTCGTCAGGTCGACCTTGATCAGCGTATCTGTCATGTGCAATGGCTCCTGGGGGTTGTGGTTAAACAGAGAGATAGGCTTTGATGTGATTCACATCGGTCTTGTCGCGTGCGGTCTCGTGCACCAGGCGGCCGCCTTCGATGACGAAGAGCCGGTCGGCCACGTCCATCGCGAAGCTCAGCACCTGCTCGGACACGATGATCGTGATGCCGCGCAGCTTTCGGATCTCGTTGAGCGCCTTGGCGATGTCCTTGATGATCGAAGGCTGGATGCCCTCGGTCGGCTCGTCGAGCAGCAGCACCTTGGGGTTGGTGACCAGCGCGCGCGCAATGGCCAATTGCTGCTGCTGGCCGCCCGAGAGGTTGCCGCCCTTGCGCCGCTTCATGTCGAAGAGCACCGGGAACAGCGCGTAGATTTCTTCGGGGATGTGCCGGCTCTTGGCGTTCTCCAGACCGGTCTGGATGTTTTCCTCGACCGTCAGCGTCGGGAAGATCATCCGGCCCTGCGGCACGTAGGCGATGCCCTTGGCCACGCGCTTGAAGCTCTCGTCGTGCGACACGTCCTGCCCCGCGACCCGGATGCTGCCGCTCTTGATCGGCAGCACGCCCATCAGGCTCTTGAACAGCGTGGTCTTGCCCATGCCGTTGCGGCCCATGATGGCGATGGTCTCGTTCGCCATGCCGTCGAAGGAGATGCCGTGCAGCGCCTCGCTCTGGCCGTAGGCGGTGTGCAGGTCTTTGACTTCCAGCATCACGTTGCTCATCTCAATGCCCCAGGTAAACGTCGATCACGCGTTCGTCGGCCTGCACCTTCTCCATCGGCCCTTCGGCCAGGATCTTTCCCTGGTGCATCACCGTCACCTTGTGCGCGATCTGCTTGACGAACTCCATGTCGTGCTCGATCACGATCACCGCGCGGTTCTTGCAGATGCGCTTGAGCAGCTCGGCCGTCAGCTCGCGTTCGCGCGAACTCATGCCCGCAATGGGTTCGTCGAGCATCAACAGCTCGGGCTCCTGCATCAGCAGCATCCCGATCTCCAGCCACTGCTTCTGGCCGTGCGACAGCAGCCCGGCTTCGGTGCCCAGCTTGTCGACCAGCCCGATGTCCTCGGCCACGGCCTGCACGGCGGCCTTCACCTGGTCGGTGCACTTGAACGCCAGCGCGCCAAAGACCGAGCGGCCCGAGGGGTACGACACCTCGAGGTTCTGGAACACGCTCAGGTTCTCGTAGATCGACGGCGTCTGGAACTTGCGGCCGATGCCCAGGCGCACCCGCTTGTGCTCGGCCATCTTCGTGAGCTCGGTGTTCTTGAACTTGATGCTGCCGCTGCTGGCCTTGGTCTTGCCGCAGATCAGGTCGAGCAGCGTGGTCTTGCCCGCGCCGTTGGGACCGATGATCACGCGCAACTCGTTCTTGTCGATGTAGAGCGTCAGGGTGTCGATGGCCTTGAAACCGTCGAAGGACACGGTCAGGTCTTCGACCGCCAGTGCGAAATCGGTGTTGCTCATGGAATGGCTCCGGGGGTTCAGACGCGCTGGCTGCTCACGCCGTCGGGCAGGTCGCCCCGACCGGTACCGGGCGCGGGGTCGACGATGCGTGGTGGCAGTGGTGCCGATGAGGTCGGCGGCTTGGCCGACGCGTCGCGCAGCGCCTGGCGGCGGTTCTTCCACCACGGGGCGATGTGGCTTTCCCACAGGCCGGCCAGCCCCATCGGGAAGGCCATGGTCACGCCGATGAAAAGCGCGGCCATCAGAAACAGCCACAGGTCGGGGAAGCTCTCCGAGAACAGCGTCTTGCCGGCGTTGACCAGCAGCGTTCCGTACACCGCGCCGACCAGGCTCATGCGCCCGCCGACCGCCGCGAAGATCACCATCTCGATCGAGGGCACGATGCCCACGAAGCTCGGCGACATGAAACCCACTTGCAGCGAGAACAGCGCACCGCCGATGCCCGACAGGCCCGCCGCCAGGCAGAAGGTGAACACCTTGAAGTTCGACACGTCGTAGCCGGAGAAGCGCACCCGGTCTTCCTTGTCGCGCATGGCCAGCAGCAGCGTGCCCAGCTTGCTGGTCTGGATCCAGCGGCACAGCACGATGCTCGCGATCAGCAGGGCCACGCACACGTAGTAGAGGATGTACTTCGCGCTGTCGGTGCGGGTGTCCCAGCCCAGCAGCGTCTTCAGGTCGGTCATGCCGTTCACGCCGCCGGTGTAGCCCTGCTGGCCGATGATGAGCACGGTGACGATGAGCGCCACGGCCTGCGTGATGATGGCGAAGTACACGCCGCCGACGCGGCGCTTGAACATCGCGTAGCTGATGATCCAGGCCAGCAGCGTGGGCACCGCGATCACCAGGATCAGCGTGAGCGGGAAGCTCTTGAACGGCAGCCACATCAGCGGCAGCTCGGTGATCTGGTTCCAGTCCATGAAGTCGGGGATGCCCGGCGTCGACTGGATCTTGGTCGTCTCGGGGTCGGAGGCTTCCAGCTTCAGGAACATCGCCATGGCGTAGCCGCCGAGGCCGAAGAACACGCCCTGTCCCAGGCTCAGCACGCCGCCGTAGCCCCACACCATCACCAGCCCGACGGCGACGAAGGCGTAGGTGAGGTACTTGCCCACCAGGTTGAGGCGGAAGATGTCGAGCGAGAGCGGCAGCACGACCGCCAGCAGCAGCGTCAGGATGACCAGGCTGGCCAGTTGGTAGCGCGTGATCAGGGATTTGATCGTGTTCATGTTCAGCGTCGCACTTTGGAAGCAAAGAGGCCTTGCGGGCGAATCATCAGAATCAGCACGATGAGCGACAGCGTCAGCACCTTCGCCATCGACCCGGTGATGAAGAACTCGGCGATCGACTGCGTCTGGGCGATGCCGAAGGCCGAGACCACGGTGCCCAGCAGGCTGGCGGCGCCGCCGAAGGTGACGACCAGGAAGGCGTCGACGATGTAGAGCGAGCCCGAGGTCGGCCCGGTCGAGCCGATGGTGGTGAAGGCTGCCCCCGCCACGCCGGCGATGCCGCAGCCGATGGCGAAGGTCAGGCGGTCGGTCTTCTTGGTGTCGATGCCGGTGGCGTTGGCCATCGTGCGGTTGGCCACGGTGGCGCGCACCCGCAGGCCCCAGCGGCTCTTGTGCAGCGCGAGCAGAACGCCGACGGTGCACAGCGCCGTCAGTCCGAGCACGAAGAGCCCATTGATCGGAATGTCCAGCCCCTCGGCCGGCGCCCACGAGCCCATCAGCCACTCGGGCAGCGTCGGGCTCACCTCCTTCGGGCCGATGAAGGTGCGGAAGATCTGCTGCAGCCCGAGGCTGATCCCGAAGGTGGCGAGCAGCGTGTCGAGCGGCCGCTTGTACAGGTGGCGGATGAGTGCCCATTCCACCAGCCAGCCGGCGATGAAGGCCAGGATGAAGGCCAGGCCGATCGCCAGCGGAAAGTTGTACGGCATGAAGGCCGGCGCCAGGTGCTCCGTGAAGCGCGCGGCCATGTAGATCGTGTAGGCGCCGATGGTCATGAACTCGCCATGCGCCATGTTGATCACGCCCATCTGGCCGAAGATGATCGCCAGCCCCAGGCCCATCAGCAGCAGCACCGCGAACAGGCTCAGCCCCGCGAAGCCCTGCATGAGGCCGATGTTCCACATGTCTGAAATGCTCATGGCGCTGCGTCCGATAGATCAGTGAACCAACCGGGGGACACCGCGGAACCGGCTTTGCCGGGCCGCTGGTGTCGCCCCCTCGAGGGGGAGGCGGCTACACGAAGTGAGCCGCTTCGGGGGTGGTTATTGATACCCCTTGGGGAACGGGTCCGGCTTGATCAAGTCGGGTGATTCCGCGACCACCTTGAAGCTGCCATCCAACTGCCCCTGCCCGATGCGCGCCTTGCTCCACAGGTGGTGGTTCGCGTCGAGCTTCACGTAGCCTTCCGGTGCGTTCTTCAGCTCGATGCCCGGCGATGCGGCGACGACCTTGTCGACGTCGAAGCTGCCGGCCTTCTCGACGGCGGCCTTCCAGAGCCAGGGGCCCAGATAGCCGGCCTGGGTCACGTCGCCGATGACCGCGTCCTTGCCGTATTTGGCCTTGAAAGCCGCGACGAACTTCTTGTTGTTGTCGTTGGTGAGCGACTGGAAGTACTTCATCGACGAGTAGAAGCCGGCGAAGTTCTCGCCGCCGACTCCGGTCATTTCGTCTTCCGTCACGGCCAGCGTCAGCAGGAACTGCTTGTCGCCGGTGATGCCGGCGGCCTTGAGCTGCTTGTAGAAGGCCACGTTCGAACCGCCCACCACCGCTGCGAAGATGCAGTCCGGCTTGGCGACCTTGATCTTGTTGATCAGCGAGTTGAAGTTGGTGTGGCCCAACGGGTAGTACTCCTCGCCCTTGACCGAACCGAGCTTGCCCACCGTCTCGATGTGCTTGCGCGCGATCTTCATCGAGGTGCGCGGCCAGATGTAGTCGGAGCCGACCAGGAAGAAGGTCTTGGCCTTCTTCTCCTTCGCGCCCCAGTCCAGGCCCCAGATGATCTGCTGCGTGGCTTCCTGGCCGGTGTAGAACACGTTCTTGCTCTGCTCCAGGCCTTCGTAGAAGGTCGGGTAGTACAAGAGGCCGTTCTCTTTCTCGAACACCGGCAGCACGGCCTTGCGCGACGCGCTGGTCCAACAGCCGAACACCGCGGCGCAGTGGTCGTTGACCAGCAGCTTCTTCGACTTCTCGGCGAAGGTGGGCCAGTCGGAGGCGCCGTCTTCCTTGATGACCTTGATCTTGCGGCCCAGGATGCCGCCCATCGCGTTGATCTCGTCGATGGCGAGCTGCTCGGCCTGGATCGAGCCGGTCTCCGAGATGGCCATCGTGCCGCTCGAGGAGTGCAGCTGGCCGACGGTGACTTCGGTGTCGGTCACCGCGAGCTTGGTCGTGTTGACCTTGGCCGTCGGGAACTGCTGGCCGAAGCTCAGGCCGCTCAGGCCCATCACCGGCAGCGCGGCGGCGCCCTGCAGCAGACGGCGGCGGCGCAGCGCGAGCTGCTGCTGTTCGGCAAGGGACGGATCTTGATCACGGGCCATGGGGGGAATCTCCAGTCGAAGGTTGAAAGGTTGCGGAGCAGGGATCAAACGGTGTCCCGACGCACCACCGCTGTGCGGCGTGCGGCGCGTCGAGCACCATGGCCGCCACTGTAGGAACGGGCCGACGTACGCCGAATACGTCAATCAACGTAGAGGCCACCACTGCGCGCGCGGCGAGACTGGTCGCCCGTTGCTACCCATCGAACGGACAAGGAGCGCTTCTTGCAACGAGACCGGCATACCCCCTCCCTGAGAGAACGGAACATGCCGCCCGTCACCGGTCAGAAGATCTTTCGCATCCGCCGCGACTACAACACCTGGGTCTCGAACGAGACGCTGGAGGACTACGCGCTGCGCTATACGCCGCGCAGCTTCCGCAAGTGGTCGGAGTTCCGCGTCGCCAACGCGGCCTTCGGCGCCACCTCCTTCCTGGCGCTGGAGGCCATCGGCGGCGCCATTGCGCTGAGCTATGGCTTCGAGAACGCGCTGTGGGCGATCCTGGTGGTGGGGCTGATCACCTTTCTCACCGGCCTGCCCATCTGCTACTACGCCGCCAAATACGGCGTCGACATGGACCTGCTCACCCGTGGCGCCGGCTTCGGCTACCTCGGCTCCACCCTCACCTCGCTCATCTACGCGAGCTTCACCTTCATCTTCTTCGCGCTGGAGGCGGCCATCCTCGCGCTCGCGCTGCAGATGTACTTCGACTGGTCGCTGGCGGTGTGCTACCTGGTGTCGTCGATCGTCATCATCCCGCTGGTGATGCGGGGCATCACGATGATCTCGGCGCTGCAGCTGTGGACGCAGCCGATCTGGCTCACGCTCTTCGTGCTGCCCTTTGCCGCGGTGCTGTGGAAGAACCCGCAGGCCTATGCCGACTTCACGGGGCTGGTGGGCCGCCTCTCCGGCACCAACAACTTCGACCCGCTGATGTTCGGTGCCGGCGCCACGGTGGCCTTTTCGCTCGTCGTGCAGATCGGCGAGCAGGTCGACTACCTGCGCTTCCTGCCCGAGAAGACCGCCGCCAACCGCGCCAAGTGGTGGGGCGCGGTGCTGGTGGCCGGGCCGGGCTGGATCGTGCCGGGCATGCTCAAGATGCTGGGCGGCGCCTTCCTCGCCTTCCTCGCGCTGCAGCACGAGATTCCGGCCGCGCACGCGGTCGAGCCGACCCGCATGTACCTGGCCGGCTTCGCCTACGTCTTCAGCGACCCGGCCTGGGTGCTGGGCATCACCACGCTGTTTGTCGTGGTGTCGCAGATGAAGATCAACCTGACCAATGCCTACGCCGGTTCGCTGGCCTGGTCGAACTTCTTCGCGCGGCTCACGCACAGCCACCCGGGGCGCGTGGTGTGGCTGGTGTTCAACGTGCTGATCGCCCTGCTGCTGATGACGCTGGGCGTGTTCGCCGCGCTGGAGAAAGTGCTGGGCCTCTACAGCAACATCGCCATCGCCTGGGTCGGCGCGCTGGTGGCCGACCTGGTCATCAACAAGCCGCTGGGCTGGAGCCCGAAGTCGATCGAGTTCAAGCGGGCGCACCTGTACGACATCAACCCGGTCGGGCTGGTGTCGATGGTGGTCGCGGCGACGGTGGCGATGGTGGCGTACGCCGGGCTGCTGGGGCGCTGGGCGGAATCGTTCTCGCCCTTCGTCGCGCTGCTGACCGCGCTGGTGGTGTCGCCGCTGCTGGCCTGGAAGACGAAGGGCCGCTACTACCTGGCGCGCACCGACCTGCAGCACTGGGCGCCCGGCCAGTTGGTGCGCTGCTCGGTCTGCGACAACGCCTTCGAGTCGGAAGACATGGCGCATTGCCCGGCCTACAGCGCGCCGATCTGCTCGCTGTGCTGCACGCTCGAATCGCGCTGCCACGACGGCTGCAAGAAGAACTCGCGCGCCTCGGAGCAAATCGGCGTGTGGATCAAGGCCCTGCTGCCGCCGGCGCTGGCGCTGCGGCTGAACTTCCGGGTCGCGCACTACCTGCTGGTCGCGACCTCGCTCATCGCACTGCTCGCCACGGTGCTGGGCATCGTGTACGCGCAGGAAGGTCTGTCGAACGCGCACGCCACGCACGTCTTTCTGCGCTCGCCTTTCCTCAAGGTCTTCGCGCTGCTGTCGATGGTGGCGGCGGTGGCGGCCTGGTGGGTGGTGCTGGGCATCGAGAGCCGCAAGATGGCGCAGGAGGAATCGAACCGCCACAACCACCTGCTCACGCTGGAAATCGAGGCACACCGCCGCACCGACGCCGCGCTGCAGGCCGCCAAGGAAGCCGCCGAGGCGGCGAACCAGGCCAAGACGCGCTACGTGGCCGGCATGACGCACGAGCTGCGCACGCCGCTCAACAGCATCCTGGGCTACTCGCAGATTTTGCTGAAGAACGACGACGCCACGCACCCGCCGCGCGCCGCGGTGCAGACCATCCACAAGAGCGGGGAGCACATGCTCGGGCTGATCGACGGCCTGCTCGACCTGGCGCGCATCGAGGCCGGCCGCCTGCAGCTGGAGCCGATGCCGCTCGCCCTGCCCGGCTTCCTCGACGAGGTGGTGCGCATGGTGCGTCCGCAGGCCGAGGGCAAGGGCCTGGCCTTCGTCTACACCCACGCCGGACGCCTGCCGGCCTGGGTGCATGCCGACGCCAAGCGGCTGCGCCAGATCCTCATCAACCTGCTGACCAACGCCGTGCGCTTCACCGAGGCCGGCACCGTGACGCTGCACGTCGATTCGACCCGCGAGGTGCTGCGTTTCGACGTGATCGACACCGGCATCGGCGTGGCGCCGCAGGACCACCAGCGCATCTTCCTGCCCTTCGAGCGCGGGGCCGCCGGCCGGCGCCACGGCGAACCCGGCACCGGCCTGGGCCTGACCATCACCGGCCTGCTCACGTCGCTGATGGGTGGCGAGCTGCGCATGGCGGCCACGTCGAGCCGCGGCAGCACCTTCAGCGTGCGGGTGTACCTGCGCGAAGTCGCCGACCCCGGCCCGCAGGCCGAGCCGCAGCGCCCCATCTCTGGTTATTTCGGCCCGCGCCGCACGTTGCTGGTGGTCGACGACCAGCCGGTGCAGCGCCAGATGCTGGCCGGCATGCTGATGCCGCTGGGCTTCGATGTGCACGAAGCCGCCAGCGGCACCGAATGCCTGGACAGCCTGCGCGAGCACGTGCCCTCGGCCATCCTGCTGGACATCAGCATGGACGACATGGACGGCTGGGAAACCGCCACGCGGGTGCGCATTGCCGGCTTCGAGAACGTGCCGATCCTCATCGTCTCGGCCAACGTCTTCGAGAACCAGGCCGACCGGCTGCAGGCCACCGGCTGCCAGGCCTTCATCGGCAAGCCGGTGATCGAGTCGGAGCTGATTGCCACGCTCGAACGCCACCTGGGCCTGCAATGGTTGCAGCACACGCCGCCGCCGGCCGCGCACGATGCGGCACCGCCACCGGTCGAGCCGATCTCGCTGCCCGAGGAGGCGCGGCTCGAGCTGATGCGCCTGGTGCAGGTGGGCCATGTGCGCGGCTTGCAGCAGGCGCTCGACCGGCTGGCCGCCGACGACCCGGCGCTGGCCGCCACCTGCACCCAACTGCGCGGCATGCTGGCGCGCTTCGAACTCGACGATTTCAAGAACGCTCTCGCGGAGGATGCCGATGCCCCCAGCCCCTGAGTCCGAACGCCCCGTGGTGCTCGTGGTCGACGACGCGCCCAGCAGCCTGGGCATGTTGTGCGACACGCTGGAGGCCAGCGGCTACACCGTGCTCGTCGCGGCCGATGGCGAATCGGCCCTCCAGCGGCTCGAACTCGTCGTGCCCGACGCGATCCTGCTCGACGGGCTGATGCCGGGCCTGTCGGGCTTCGAGACCTGTCGACGCATCAAGGCCAACCCGGCGCTCGCGCACATCCCGGTGCTCTTCATGACCGGCATGGCGGAGACGCAGGACGTGGTCGAAGGCTTCGCCTGCGGCGGTGTCGACTACGTCGTGAAGCCGATCCGCGCGCAGGAGGTGCTGGCGCGGCTGCACACGCACACGCGCAACGCGCGCATCACCCGCATGGCGCGCGACGCGGTCGATGTGGCCGGCATGGGCGTGGTCTTCGTCGACACGCATGGCCGCGTGGCCTGGCGTTCGCCGCAGGCCGCGCTGTGGCTCCATGCGCTGGGCGAACCGGCCGCACCGGGGCAACTGCCTGCCGCGCTTGGGTCGGCGCTGGCCGAGGGCGCCAGCATCCTGGCGACCACCCCGGCCGGCACGCGCCTGTCGGTGCGCAACATGGGCTCGGCCACACTGGGCGAGACGATGCTGCTGCTGGCGCTGCAGCGCGAGGGCCCGGTCCTCGCGTCACGCGTGGCCGACGCCGCGCTCACGCCGCGCGAGACGGAGGTGCTGTCGTGGCTGGCCAAGGGCAAGACCAACCGCGACATCGCCGAGATCCTGGGCATGAGCCCCCGCACCGTCAACAAGCACCTCGAACACATCTTCGAGAAGCTGGGCGTGGAGACGCGCTCGGCCGCGGCGGCGCTTGCGACCGGTCACATGGCGCTGTAGCAGGTCAGCGCCGGGCCGGCGCGGCAGGCGTGAGCTGAAAGATGCCGACCAACTGCGACAGGCTGCCGGCCTGGTCCTGCAGCGAAGCGGCAGCCGCTGCGGCCTCTTCCACCAGCGCCGCGTTCTGCTGCGTCACCTGGTCCATCTGCGTGATCGCCTGGTTGATCTGCTCGATGCCCGAGGTCTGCTCCTGGCTGGCGGCCATGATCTCGCCCATGATGTCGGTCACCCGCTTCACGCTGGCCACGATCTCTTCCATCGTCTGGCCGGCCTCGGCCACCTGGGCACTGCCGGCCCCCACCTTGCCCACCGAGTCGTCGATGAGCGCCTTGATTTCCTTGGCGGCCGAGGCCGAGCGCTGCGCCAGGCTGCGCACTTCAGAGGCGACGACGGCAAAGCCGCGGCCCTGCTCGCCGGCCCGCGCGGCTTCGACCGCCGCGTTCAGCGCCAGGATATTGGTCTGGAAAGCGATGCCGTCGATCACGCCGATGATGTCGACGATCTTCTTGCTCGACGCATTGATCGAGCCCATCGTGCCCACGACCTGGCTCACCACGTTGCCGCCGCGCACCGCGACGTCGGAAGCGGCGACCGCCAGCTGGTTCGCCTGGCGTGCGTTCTCGGCGTTCTGCTTGACGGTGGCTGTCAGTTCCTCCATCGACGCGGCCGTCTGTTCCAGCGAGCTGGCCTGCTCCTCGGTGCGGGACGACAGATCCTGGTTGCCCGAGGCGATCTGGCTCGACGCGGTGGCCATGGTGTCGGTGCCCTGGCGCACCTCGCCCACCACCTTGGCCAGGCTGTCGCGCATGGTGCGGATGGCGTGCAGCACGCTGGATTCATCGTCCTTGCGCAGGTCGATCGCGACGCTCAGGTCGCCCTCGGCGATTCGCCGCGTGATGCCGGCGGCCCGCTCGGGCTCGCAGCCGAGCTGGCGCACGATGCCGCGCGAGATGAACCATCCGATGCACAGCAATACGCACGCCAGCGCCAGCGCGCCGCTGCCGAATCCGATCGACCGACCGAGCAGCACGGTGTCGACGTTGTCGATGTACACGCCCGAGCCGATCACCCAACCCCAGGGCTTGAAGCCCATGACGTATGACACCTTCGGCACCGGTTTGTCGCTGCCGGGCTTGGGCCAAAGGTAGGGCACGAAGCCGGCGCCCTGCTCCTTCACCATGTTCACGAACGCCATGAAGAGGGGCTTGCCCGTCGCGTCCTTGTTCGCCGACAGGTCCTTGGCGTCCAGGGCGGGGTTGATCGGGTGCATCACCATGCGCGGTTGCATGTCGTTGATCCAGAAGTATTCGGTGCCGCCGTAGCGCATGCCCTTGACCACCTGCATGGCTTGCTGCTGCGCCTCGGCCTCGCTGAGCGTGCCCTTCGCCGCCAGGCCGTGGTAGTAGCTCAGCACCCCGTGGGCGGACTCGACCACCTGCCGCACGCTGCTTTGGCGTTCGGCCAGGACCAGGCGCCGTTCGGAGACCAGGAACACGGCCGTCAGCACGAGCATGCCGACGACGGCACTGAGGGTGAGGAGCGCCATTTTTCTGGCGATGGTCATGGAGCGAGGCTTTGGAGTAGCAGACATGGTCGACAGTCGATGAAGGTTGAGGAAGCTGACGCACGACACTCCGCCGAACGGCCGCCCTCGACCGGTTCCAGCACCGGCTGCCGCCGGCATATGGGAATGCTTCACATGGCTATCGGCACCCGCCGCGTTTTCTGAATGCCCGGGGAAACCCGCAGTCCGGTGCGTGAAGAAATGCCAGCGTCGCCCCGGGAAAACGAGCACCCGGGCTGTCGGCACGATGACAGCGCACTGCCGCGCCGAGCGCAAGAATGGCCACCCCCATGCTCAGGAGACGACGATGAATGCCAACTCCGCCGCCGAAACCGGCGCCATCCGCGACAGGGTCAGCGCCGAGGAATGGCAGCTGCGCGTCGACCTGGCCGCCTGCTACCGCTTGGTGGCGCTGCACGGCTGGAGCGACCTCGTCTTCACCCACATCAGCGCCCGGGTGCCGGGCCCGGGCCACCACTTTCTCATCAACCCCTACGGCCTGATGTTCGACGAGATCACCGCATCGAGCCTGGTGAAGGTCGACGAGCAGTGCAACAAGGTGATCGACTCGCCCTACCCGGTCAACCCGGCCGGCTTCACGATCCACAGTGCGGTGCACGCCGCGCGCGACGACGTCCAGTGCGTGCTGCACACCCACACGCGCGCCGGCATCGCCGTCAGCGCGCAGAAGAACGGCGTGCTGCCAATCAGCCAGCAGTCGACCTTCGTGCTGGCGTCACTGGCCTACCACGGCTACGAGGGCGTCGCGATCCGCGACGACGAGAAGGCCCGACTGCAGGCCAGCATGGGGAGCGCCAATTTCCTGATGCTGCGCAACCATGGGCTGCTGACGGTCGGCAAGACGATCGCCGACGCCTTCCTGGCGATGTACACCTTCGAGAACACCTGCCAGATCCAGATCGCCGCACAGTCCGGCGGCGGTGAACTCACACAGGTCGATCCCCGCATTCTCGAAGGCGTGGGCCATGCGATGAAGGTGCAGACCGGTGGCCTGGGCGGCAGCTTCGTCTGGCCGGCGTTGATCCGCAAGCTGGACCGGATCGACCGCAGCTATGCGAGCTGACGACGCCGCCCACGCCGCGCGGTCAGTGGGGGTGCACAGTGGTTGACGTCGTCTAACTGATCAGGGGCAAGCCACTTGCGGTCTTGCCCGCGCCATGCTCACAAGGCCAGCAGCCAACGCCAACACAGCACCGATCCCGAGGCCGACCCTGGGCGCCGCGTCGGCGGATGCCACAGTGAAGAGCAGGCTCATGATGATTCCTCCTCCGGTTTGACCCACCAATCTGGCCGTGCCCTGCATACCGCCCGCTGCGCCACTTCTTTCGGCGGGGGCCGAGAGAAACATATTGCGGTTGTTCGGCACCTGGAAAAGCCCGAAGCCCAGGCCGCATAGCACGGCGAACAGGATCAACGGCTGCGGCCGTCCCGGCAACGGCCACAGCGAGGCAGCTGCGAGCCCCATCGCGAGAACAGTGCCCCCCGCGGCGCAGAGCCAGGCGGTTGGCAGGCGGTCGGCAAGACGGCCCGCGAACGGCGCCGCGATCGCCACTGTCAGCGGCCAAGGCGTGATGTAGAGCCCCGTCGTCAGCGCGTCAAGTCCCAACGTGCGCTGCAGGTAAAAGGGAAGCGCCATCATGCCCAGTGCCGTGCCGGCGAAGCAGCACATCGAGGCGATCACCGAGATGCGCAACGATTCCGAGCGGAGCAGGTCCAGCGGAATCAAAGGTGCGACTTTCGGCATCTCCCGCCGGACCAGCGCCGCCAGGCCGAGTACTGCCGCAGCAAGGAGGACGGCGGCCAGGGGCGGTGCTTCGATCAGAAGTTCCGCGCCAATGACCAGTGACGCAAAGGCTCCTGCATTCAGCGCCACGCTGGACAGGTCGAGTCGGCGTGCCGTCCCGATGAGCGCCGGCAGCGCACGCGTGGCGAGCAGTACCACCGCACCCAGCGGCAGGTTCAACGCGAACAGCCAGGGCCAGCTCGCGGCCGAGAGAATCAGGGCACCGATCGTCGGACCGGCCGCAGAGGACAGTGCAACGGCGAGCGCGTTCCAGCCGATGGCGGCGCCGAGCTGCCGACGCGGAACGACAGAACGCAACAGCGCCACGCCGAGCGACATGACGGCGGCACCCCCGAGACCCTGCAGGAAGCGGGCCGCAACGAGCCACGGCAGGGACGGCGACAGCGCGCACACCACGGACGCCCCGGTGAACACGGCAACCCCCCCCGCGAATACACGGCGATAGCCCAGGCTCTCTCCCAACGCAGCGCAAGGCAGCAGGCCCATCACCAACGCCGCCTGGTACGCCGTGATGACCCACACGGACATGCCCGGCGTGACCTGCAGGGATCGTGCGATGGTCGGAAGCGCCACGTTGGCAATGCCCGCGTCGAGCACCACGAGCACCATGGCTGCCAGGACCGCGGCAACCGCGGCGATGCGCGGACGCCGCGCGGTGGAAGGCGGGGTCATGATGTCCCGACCGTCCAGACGCCGTTCCGCTCGACATACCGTGTCACCCGGTGCTCTTCCTTGTCTTCCTTCTTCAGGTCACGCTCGGTGAAGCGAAACAGCAGCGTGGGCCCCTTCACGCACTGTGTGTCGTGGATGTCCCCGGGCAGATACACCTGGACCTGCCCCGGTCGCATCAACGTGGAATCCCGCTTTACCAGTCCGACACTGCCGTCCGAGTTCAAGACCCGCGCATAGGTCCTCATCTCGATTTCTCCCTGCTGGACCGCATAGATCACCCAACCCCGGCCGTGGTCATGGGGTGGCCTGTAGAGCCCTGCGTATTCCGAATGCGCCAGCAGCACGAACCCGTGGTCAGGATCGCGATACAGCTCCTTGTTGGCCGGGGCCTCCTCATGCAAGGCTGCCAACCAATCTTCCGTGGCGGGTGCCTTGAGGAGGTCCGCAAGGTGGCGTTTGCAACCATCGACCACCTTGTCGCCCAGCGGTCCCCAGACCGACCTGATTCCCTGAATCGACGCTTCAAAAGTACCGTTGGCCACCATTTCTTCCTTTGTGTTGTGCTCGGACGAACCCCGTTCAAGCAGTTCCAGGACGATAGGACTCCGCTCCGAATTGCGGAAGGCGCAGCAGCTGCAACATCTACGTGCGTCAGACGCCACATCAGATCGACCGTGCTAGCGTCGAGGCATGTCATCGCCTGATCTGAACCTGCTCGTCACCCTGGATGTGCTCCTTGCCGAAGGCAGCGTCGCAGGCGCTGCGAGACGTTTGCGGTTGAGCCCGTCGGCGATGAGCCGGGCCCTTGCGCGATTGCGCGAAACGACCGGCGACCCCCTGCTGGTTCGGGCCGGACGGGGCCTGGTGGCCACCCCCCGCGCGCTCGAACTGCGCGAGCGGGTCAATCACCTCGTCCAGGAGGCTGAAGCAGTCCTCCGGCCCGCCGAGGCGCTCAAGCTGAGGGAACTCGTCCGAACATTCACGCTGCGCACCCGTGAAGGCTTTGTCGAGACCTTCGGGCCCGGCCTCCTCGAGCGCGTCGGCCTGGAGGCGCCTGGCGTGCGGTTGCGCTTCATGCAAAAGGCGGACAAGGAGAGCGCATCCCTTCGCGACGGCACCGTCGACCTGGAGACGGGCGTCATCGGTGCCACCACAAGCCCCGAGGTCCGTGTGCAGGCCTTGTTCAGGGACCGGTTCATTGGCGTCGTGCGCATCGGGCACCCGCTGTGTCAAGGCGAGATGACGCCCGCGCGCTACGCGGCCGAAAGGCATGTCGTCGTCTCGCGTCGGGGTTTCGACAGAGGGCCGATCGACGAAGCATTGAAACCGCTCGGTCTGGCACGCGAGATCGGCACGGAGGTCGGCGGATTCTCGACCGCGCTGGCACTGGCTCGCGCGACCGACTTTGTCGCCAGTGTTCCCGAGCGCCACACCGAAGGCCTGCGCGTCGGTCTGTACAGCTTTGGGCTGCCAGTGCCCGCGCCGGAGATCACTGTCTCATTGCTCTGGCACCCGAGAATGGATGGGGATCTCGCTCACCGCTGGCTGCGCCAGTGCGTTCGCGATGCTTGCTCGGAACGGCACCGCCGCTGATTACAGCGGCCGCGCAAGCCGTTGATTTCCCTTGGGCAGGCCGCGCAGCAACGGCGCACCCCTGCGTTCAGTACGTCTTGTACGGCAGGAACTTGCCTGAGAGCACGACCTTCACGCGGTCACCCTTGGGGTCGGCCTGGCGGTCGATGTCCATGCTGAAGTCGATCGCGCTCATGATGCCGTCGCCGAATTCCTCGTGGATGAGTTCCTTGATGGTCGTGCCGTAGACGCTGACGATTTCATACCAGCGATAGATCAGCGGGTCGGTCGGCACGGCGTTCGGCAGCGAGCCCTTGTAGGGTACGACCTGCAGCCACTTCTGCTCTTCGGCGGTGAGGCCGAAGATCTTGCCGATGACCTTGGCCTGGGCGGCGTCGAAAGTCATCTGGCCGAGACAGCCGGCGGTAGTCCACTCCTTGGAGAGGCCGACCTTCTTGGCCACGTCGGCCCACTGGATGCCCTTGGCCACCTTCACGGTGATGATCTTCTCGGTGATGTCGTTGCGGTTCATGCGGGGTTTTCTCCTGTTGGGTAACTGTCTGAGGGGATGAGTCGGTCAGGTCGCTTTCGCTCGGGTGACCAGGAAGTCGACGATGTGGTTGCGCAGCGCGTAGTAGCCGTCGAGGTGATGCAGCCCGGCGCGGGTGCGCTCGCGCGGCAGCGGGTTCACCACGCTCTCGGCGATGTTGCCGGGCAGGTAGCCGGCGGACGTCTCGCTGCCGTTGCGCATCAACAGGATGCGGTCGGCCAGCAGGATGGCTTCGTCCACGTCGTGCGTGATCATGAAGACGGTCTGCTGCGTCTGCCGCACGATGCGCATCAGCTCGTCCTGGATGGTGCCGCGCGTGAGCGCGTCGAGCGCGCCGAAGGGCTCGTCGAGCAGCAGCATGCGCGGCTGGATCGCGAAGGCGCGGGCGATGCCCACGCGCTGCTTCATGCCGCCGGACAGCTGCGATGGCTTCTTGTCGATGGCCGCGCCCAGACCCACCAGTTCGACGAAGCGCACCACCTGCTGGTCGACCTGCTTGCGCGACCAATCGGGCCAACGTGACTCCACGGCGAAGGCGATGTTCTTGCGCACCGTGAGCCACGGCATCAGTGCGTGGCTCTGGAACACCACGCCGCGCGTGAGGCTCGGCCCGACAATCTCCCGGCCATCCATGAAGGCATGGCCGCCGGTGGCGGTGTCGAGCCCTGCCAGCACGTTGAGGATGGTCGTCTTGCCGCAGCCCGAGTGGCCGATGATGCAGACGAACTCGCCGCGCTGCAGGGTGAAGGAGACATCGGCGAACACCGGCTTGGCCGGCACGTAGGCCTTGGCGAGCGCTTCGACGCGCAGCAGCGTCGCGGCCAGATCGGAAGACGGACCAGGAGGCACGGGCGGGGTGGGCGGCATGGCCATCCTTTCGGGCGAGAAGTCACTCCACATACGTCACCTTCCTCTGCAGCCCCACGAAGGCCAGGTCGAGCAGCATGCCCACCACGCCGATCAGCAGGATCGCGAAGATCACGTTCGTGAGCGACAGGTTGTTCCACTCGTTCCACACGAAGTAGCCGATGCCGGTGCCACCCACCAGCATCTCGGCCGCGACGATGACGAGCCAGGCGATGCCCATGCTGATGCGCATGCCGGTGAGGATGGTCGGCGCCGCGGCCGGCAGGATCACGCGGAAGGCGCGGCGCAGCGGCTTCACCTCCAGCGTGCTCGCCACGTTGAGCCATTCGCGCTTGACCGAGGCCACGCCGAAGGCGGTGTTGAGCAACATCGGCCATACCGAACAGATGAAGATCACGAAGATGCCGCTGGTCGACGAATCCTTGATGGTGTAGAGCGCCAGCGGCATCCACGCCAACGGCGAAATCGGCTTGAGCACCTGGATGAAGGGGTCGAAGGCCTTGTGCAGCAGCGGCGACATGCCGATCACGAAGCCCAGCGGCACCGCCACCAGGCAGGCCAGCAAAAAGCCCAGCCCGACGCGGCCGAGCGACCAAGCCAGTTGGATCGCGATGCCCTTGTCGTTCGGGCCGTTGTCGTAGAACGGGTTCGACAGGTGCTTCCATGCCGCCGCGCCCATTTCGGCCGGCGTCGGAAAGCCCGAGGCCTTGGTCTGGCCCGGCTCCGGGCTCTTGCCGAGCATCTTCTGGTACTCGATCTGCTCCGGCGTCAGCGCAGGCTGCGCGGCGACCAATGCGGTCGACATCGTGGCGACCTGCCAGATGCCGAGGAACACGAGCAGCAGCAGCAGCGAGAGCAGCCCGGCCTTCACGTTGAGCGAGGTGCGCATGGCGGCCCGCGCTCAGGCCGCCATCTTGTGGATGGCGAAGCTCTTCACGTACGCATCGGGCTGGGCCGGGTCGAACACCTTGCCCATGATCGTGAACTTCGGGTACGCGCCCTCCGGCGGGGTCTGTCCGATCTCCTTCATGCGCTTCTTGGCGTCGGTCAGCAGGAAGACCTTCTCGGCGATCTGCTGGTAATCGACGTCGCCCTTCACATAGCCCCAGCGCTTCATCTGCGTGAGCATCCAGACGGCCATCGACTGCCACGGGATCGGGTCGAAGTCGGCGCGGTCGGGCACCGTCTTGATGTTGCCCAGGCCGTCGGCGAAGCGACCGGTCAGCACCTGCGTGAGCACGGTCTCGGGCTGGTTCAGGTACTGCGCCGGCGCGATCACCTTGGCGATGAGTTCGCGGTTCTCGGGCTTGCGGGCCATGGCCGACGCGGTGAGCACCGCGCGGTACAGGGCCGCGAAGGTGTTGGGGTTCTTCTGGATGAACTCGGTCGACGAGCCAAAGGCGCAGCAGGGGTGGCCGTTCCAGATCTCCTTGGTGAGGATGTGGATGAAGCCTACTTCCTCGAACACCGCGCGCTGGTTGAACGGGTCGGGGCCCAGGTAGCCGTCGATGTTGCCGGCGCGCAGGTTGGCAACCATCTCGGCCGGCGGCACCACGCGGATCTGGATGTCGGTGTCGGGGTTCAGGCCGGCTTCCGCCACGTAGTAGCGCAGCAGGAAGTTGTGCATGCTGTACTCGAAGGGCACCGCGAACTTGAAGCCCTTCCACAGCTTCGGGTCGCGCTTGTCCTTGTGCTTGTTGGCCAGCGTGATCGCCTGGCCGTTGGTGTTCTGGATGGTCGCGACGTTCATCGGCGTCGCGTTGGAGCCGGCACCCATCGAGATGGCCAGCGGCATCGGCGACAGGAAGTGCGTCGCGTCGTATTCCTTGTTGAGCATCTTGTCGCGGATCAGCGCCCAGCCCGCCGTCTTGACCACCTCGACGTTCAGGCCCTGCTGTTTGTAGAAGCCCAGGGGGTGGGCCATGATCAGCGGCGTGGCGCAGGTGATCGGGATGAAGCCGATCTTCAGGTCCTTCTTCTCGAGTGGGCCCTTCTCCTGCGCCATGGCCTGCAATGCGCCCAGCGGCAGCACCGACATGATCGCGGCGCGCGCCGTGCCGGCACCGACGGCACGCAGAAAGTGGCGACGCACGCTGTCGACAGGGAACAGCGCCTTGATCAGGCTGGCTTCGAGCTTGTCGTCCGACAGGGCCATCGCGCTCGCATGCTGGTCGGGCGCATGGTCCTGGCCGCAGGCGCAGCGCAGCATCAGGGGCCGGTCGGCGTCGTACGGATCGTTCGCAGTCGATTCGGGCAGTCGGGTCATGGTGCACCTCGTTGAAAAGATGCAGATGCATTGCAAGCCGCGGGCCGGTTGCGGGCCAGCGCAGGCCCGGCCCATGAAATCGCACAGCGCGGATCGATGCCTTGTAGTGCTGGCCCTACAAGGCGGTCGTCGCAGCCCGTGTTTTCAGGCGGCCGGGGCCGATTTGCCGTGCCGCTCGGCGTACAGCGCGAGCTCGACGTCGTTCTTCGCGCCGGTCTTCTCGAGAATGCGTGCCCGGTAGGTGCTCACCGTGTTCGGCGCCAGACCCAGCTGCGCACCGATTTCGCTCACGCTGTGCCCGGCCGTGAGCAGCCGGAAGACCTGGTGCTCGCGGTGGGACAGCGCCTCGGTGGCCGACACCTTGCTCACCGCAGCGGCCAACGCCTCGGCGGTGGCCGCCGACACGTAGATGCCGCCGGCCGCCGCCTTGCGCACCGCCGCCACCATCGCGTCGGCGTCGGCACTCTTGTTGAGGTAGCCGGCCGCGCCCAGCTTGATGCAGCGCACCGCGTACTGGCGCTCCGGGTAGGTCGAGAGCATCAGCACCGGCAACGCGGGCCACGCGGCGCGCAAGGCCTGCAGCACGTCGAGGCCGTCGCGCTCAGGCAGAGCGATGTCGAGCAGCACCACGTCGACACCCTCGCCACCTTGCAGCGCCAGCACGCGTTCGAGCACTTCGGGGCCGGTCTGCGCCTCGGCACAGACGACGATCTCGGGCGCGCCGTTCGACAGGTCGCCCAGCACCTGCTTCAGGCCTTCGCGGACGATGCGGTGGTCGTCGCCGATGAGGACGCGGATGGGTTGTGTCATGGCGTCAATGCGCGGTCGAAAGCGGAAGACGGAGCCGGAATGTACTGCCCTGCCCCGGCTGGCTCGCGATCTCGATGCTGCCGCCGAAATGCAGCGCCCGCTCGCGCATGCCGCGCACGCCGTAGGACGTCGGCGCGCCGAAGGCCTGCGGCGCGGCGCCGACACCGTCGTCCTTCACCCGCAGTTCGAGCACGCCGTCGTCGGTGCGGATGCGGATGTCGACCCGCGCCGCACGCGCATGCCGGCCAATGTTGCTCAGCATCTCCTGGAAGATGCGGAACACCGCCATCGCCGCAGGCTCGGGGAGTTCGAGGGATTCGTCGACCCGCAGGTCCCAGCCGAGCTCGAGCTCGGCCGACTGCACGAACTCGTGCGCCTGCCATTCAAGCGCCGCCCACAGGCCCTGGTGGTCGAGGATGCTCGGGCGCAGATCGGTGATGATGCGGCCGACGTTGTCGACCGCGCGCTCGATCAGCGCACCCATGTTGTCGCACTTGCCGCGCATCTGCTGGCGCATGGCCTGGGCTGCGTCGGCATCGCGCGACTGCTGCTCACCCAGGCGCTTGCCGATCCAGTTGACATCCATCTTGAGGGCGACCAGCAGGCTGCCGAGCTCGTCATGCACCTCGCGCGCGATGCGGGTGCGCTCCTCCTCGCGCACCGAGTCCATGTACGCCGACAGCTCGCGCACCTGCTGCAACGCAGCGCTGAGTTCGGCGGTGCGCTCCGCCACGCGTTGCTCGAGTTCATCGCGCGACTGCTGCAACGCGGCGGCAGCGCGCTTGCGCTCGGTGATGTCGACGAAGGCGATCACCGCACCGCGGACGGTGTCGCCATCGACAATCGGATGGCTGGAGTATTCGACCGCGAAGGACGTGCCGTTGCGCCGCCAGAACACCTCTGTGTCGATGCGGCACGGCAGGCCACGCCGGAAGGCGTTGAAGATGGGGCAGTCGGTGTCGGGGTAGTGCGAACCATCGGCATGCGAATGATGCGTCAGCTCGTGCATGTTGTGGCCGAGCGCCTCGGCCGCGGGCCAGCCCAGCAGCTGCGCACCGGCGCGGTTGATGAACATGCAGTGGCCGTCGAGGTCGATGCCGAAGATGCCCTCGCCGGTCGATTCGAGCAGCAGGCTCAGTGGGTGTCGCCACAGCGGGTCGACGCCGGCTTGGGCGACGCTGGGCAGGGTCAGGGCCTGGTCGTGCATCGAGCCGGTGCATGCAACGGCCGTGCCACCGCGTGCCCCGGCCGGCCTGCAGCGCCCTGACCTGACAGCGGACGTCGGCCGCCTCTCACAGCGCGCCCACGCCGCCGCCGCGACGCTGACGATTCAGGCTTGCCGGGCGGCAGGCCCATTCGCCGTGACATCAGGAGGACAAGACATGGCCACCAGCAGCCTGACAGGCAACCACGACAGCGCCGAGGGCAGCGCGGACGACGACACCCGCATCCTCGGACCGAGCGACAGCTCGGACAGCGGCAGCGACACGCTCGGCCAACGGGCCGACCTCGCGCAGCCGGACGACAACCTGGGCGGCGGGGCGCTCGAACCGCTCGACGGGGGCAGCGATGCCTCAGGCACCGGCGAGCGCGCCGATGTGGAGGGCGACACACCGCCCGATGGCGCCGACATCCTGCCCGATCACATCATCCGCCCGGGTGGCAGGGCCGCCGATCCGGCGGAAGTGCACACGCGCAGCGTGAACCTGGTGGACGACAGCGGCGGCCCCGAGGAGGAAGACGAAGAGGAACCCGATTGACGGGTGGCCCGCACCGGCGACGGTGACGCTGCGCCCGTCGCGCTGCTGCCCGCCGCCTGAGCCCGTTCCGTTCAGAGCCGCTCGGCCACCCAGGCCTGCACCGAAGCCAGCGCCTTCGGCAGACCGCTGGCATCGGTGCCGCCGGCCATCGCCATGTCGGGCTTTCCGCCGCCCTTGCCGCCCACCTGCTGGGCGACGAAATTGACGAGTTCGCCGGCCTTGACCTTGCCCATGGTGTCGCTCGTGACGCCGGCAGCGATCTGCACCTTGGCGCCGTCGACGGCGGCCAACACGATGGCCGCACTCTTGAGCTTGTCCTTGAGTTTGTCCATGGTGTCGCGCAGCGTCTTGGCGTCCGCGCCATCGAGTTGGGCCACCAGCACCTTCACGCCCTTGACTTCGATCGCCTGGGCCAGCAATTCATCGCCCTTGGACGAAGCCAGCTTGCCCTTGAGCGAACCGACCTCGCGCTCCAGCGCACGCACCTGGTCGAGCACCTGGCCGAGGCGGCCTTGCACTTCGGCAGTCGGCGCCTTGAGCGTGGCGGCCACGCTCTGCACGGTCGACTCCAGGTCCTGCAGGTAGCTCAGCGCGTTGGCACCGGTGATGGCTTCGATGCGGCGCACGCCCGCGGCCACGCCGCCTTCGCTGGTGATCTTGAAGAGGCCGATGTCGCCGGTGCGCTGCACGTGGGTGCCGCCGCAGAGTTCGCGGCTGGAGCCGATGTCGAGCACCCGCACCGTCTCACCGTACTTCTCGCCGAACAGCATCATCGCGCCGGTCTTCTGAGCCGACTCCATGTCCATCACGCGCGCCTGCGTGGGCGCGTTGGCCAGGATCTCGGCGTTCACGCGCTTCTCGATCTCGAGGATCTGGTCGCGCGTGACCGCAGCGTTGTGCGCGAAGTCGAAGCGCGTCTTGTCGGCGTCGACCAGCGAGCCCTTCTGCTGCACGTGCGTGCCCAGCACCTCGCGCAGGGCCTTGTGCATCAGGTGGGTCACGCTGTGGTTGCGCATGGTCGCGTTGCGGCGTTCGCCATCGACCGCGGCCTTGACGGAGTCGCCGACCTTGAGCGTGCCCTGCGTCTGCGTGCCGTGGTGGCCGAACACGTCGGCCTTGATCTTCTGCGTGTCTTCCACGCCGAACTGCACGCCCTCGGCGCTCAACACGCCCTGGTCACCGACCTGGCCGCCGCTCTCCGAATAGAACGGCGTGGTGTCGAGCACCACGATGCCGGGCTGGCCTTCCTTCAGTTCATTCACCGCGGCGCCTTCGAAGTACAGCGCCTGCACCTTCGCGCTTTCCTCGAGGTGCTCGTAGCCGGTGAAGGTGTTGCCCGCGCCGGCGTACTCGACGTTGCGGTCCATCTTGAACTTGCCCGCGGCGCGGCCTGCGGCCTTCTGCTTTTCCATCGCGGCCTTGAAGCCGGCCTCGTCGACGCTCACGCCGCGTTCACGGCAGACGTCGGCCGACAGGTCGAGCGGGAAGCCGAAGGTGTCGTGCAGCTTGAAGGCGACTTCGCCCGGCAGCACTTTGGCATTGCCGGCCAATGCGGCATCGAGGATTTCCATGCCGTTGGCCAGCGTCTCGAAGAAGCGTTCTTCTTCGGCCTTCAGCGTGTCGGTGACATGCTTCTGGTCGGCGACGAGCTTCGGATACGCCTCGCCCATCAGCGCAACGAGGTCGGGCACCAGCCTGTGGAAGAAGGGTTTCTTTTGACCGAGCTTGTAGCCGTGGCGGATGGCGCGGCGGATGATGCGGCGCTGCACGTAGCCGCGGCCTTCGTTCGACGGGATCACGCCGTCGGCCACCAGGAAGGCGGTGGCGCGGATGTGGTCGGCGATCACGCGCAGGCTGCTGTTGGCCAAGTCCTTCTCGCCCGTCTCGCGCGCTGCGGCCTTGATCAACGCATCGAAAATGTCGATCTCGTAGTTGCTGTGCACGTGCTGCAGGATGGCGGCCAGGCGCTCCAGGCCCATGCCGGTGTCGACGCAGGGGGCGGGCAGCTTCTTGACCGAGCCGTCGGGCTGCATGTCGAACTGCATGAACACGTTGTTCCAGATCTCGATGTAGCGGTCGCCGTCTTCATCCGGGCTGCCGGGCGGACCGCCGGCGATCTCCGGGCCGTGGTCGTAGAAGATCTCGCTGCACGGGCCGCAGGGGCCGGTGTCCGCCATCATCCAGAAGTTGTCGGACATGTAGCGGCCGCCCTTGTTGTCACCGATGCGCACCACGCGCTCGGGCGGCAGGCCGATGTCCTTCGTCCAGATGTCGTAGGCCTCGTCGTCCTCGATGTAGACGGTGGCCCAGAGCTTGTCGGCCGGCAGCTTGTAGACCTGCGTGAGCAGTTCCCAGGCCCACATCAGCGACTCGCGCTTGAAGTAGTCGCCGAAGCTCCAGTTGCCCAGCATCTCGAAGAAGGTGTGGTGGCGCGCGGTGTAGCCCACGTTCTCCAGGTCATTGTGCTTGCCGCCGGCACGCAGGCAGGCCTGGACCGAGGTGGCGCGTACGTAGGGGCGCTTGTCCTCGCCGAGGAACACGTCCTTGAACTGAACCATCCCCGAGTTGGTGAACATCAGGGTCGGGTCGTTGCCGGGCACGAGCGGGCTCGAGGCCACCACCGTGTGACCCTTGGAGGCAAAGAAGTCGAGAAAAGTCTTGCGGATGTCGGCGACGGTGAAGGTGGGCTGGCTCATCGGGATCTGGTTCTGCGCAGGCGCGGGAACGCGCCTAAATGCTTGATTTGCTTGAACATTCGATTATAGGTTTGGGGCCTGCGCCAAGGCCCCGGGGCGCCCGAAGCCCTCAGGCTTCGCCCTGCGCCGCGAGCTCCCCGCTCTGCTGCTCGACGCTGCGCTCCAGGAAGCGCCACAAGCGCTCGTCCTCGCTGAAGGCCACGTTGAAGCGCAGCCACCCGGTCGGGCGCGGGCTCACCAGAAACAACTGCCCCGGGCCGAGCATGATGCCCTCGCCTGCGGCGCGCTGCGAGAGCTCGGCACTGTCTGCGATGTCCGGATGGCGGGCCCACAGGTACATGCCTGCCGCGGGCTCGTGGAACAGTTCGAAGCCCCGCGTTTCCAGCCGGCGTGCCACGGTGCCATGGGCATGCGCCAGCCGGTCGCGCAGCGCCTTGAGGTGCTTGCGCCAGCGGCCGTCGGTCACCACGCCGAAGGCCAGGCGCTCGGTGATGTCGGACGAGGTGAGGCCCGACACCATCTTGAGCTGGGCCAGGTCGCCCAGCAGTTCGGGCTCGGCAACGACATAGCCGACCCGCAGGTTCGGCGAGATGCTCTTGGAGAAGCTGCTCACGTACACCACCTGCCGCAACTGGGCGAGGCTCGCGAGCGATGGCCGCATGGACGCGTCCATATCGGCATAGATGTCGTTCTCGACCAGCACGAAATCGTGTGCCTGCGCCAGTTGCAGCAGCCGCACCAGTTGCGGCAGCGCCGCCATCGAGCAGGTCGGGCTTTGCAGGCGCGGCTGGGTGAAGAAGGCCTTGGGCCGGTGAACGGCCAGCAGGGCCTCCAGCGCCGGCAGGTCGTAGCCGGTGGGGGTGCGCGGCACGCCGATGGGCTCCACCCCCAGGAAGCGCAGCATGAACATCAGATTGGGGTAGCCCGGGTCGTCCACCAGCACCGCATCGCCCGGCTTCAGCAGCCGGCGGGCCACGAGGTCCAGCGCCTGGCTCGAGCCCTGGGTCAGCAGCACCTGCGGCGCCTCCACCTGGATCTGCCGCTCCGACAGCGATTCGGCCACCGCCATGCGCAGCGCCATGTGGCCGAACGGCAGGCCGTAGCCGCCGATGTCGGTGCCGTCGGAGGCGAGCTGGCGCAGGCTGCGGCGCACGCCGTCCTCGAACAGCCAGTCGTGCGGCAGCCAGCCGCAGCCCGGCTTGAGCGGCAGGTTGCTGTTCTCGAAGATCTGCTGCAGATACCAGCGTGCATCGAAGCGCGGGTCGGCACGCGGTGCGCTGGCGGCACCGCCGCCGTCGTCGCTGCGCCGCTTGACGAAGAAGCCCGCGTGGGCCCGCGAGACCAGCAGGCCCTGGGCCACCAGCCGGTCGTAGGCCTCGACCACGGTGAAGACGCTGACGTTGTGCGCCGCGGCAAAGGCCCGGATCGAAGGCAGCTTGCTGTCGGCCTTGAGCTTCTGGCTGCCGATCAGCCCGCGCAGCCCCTCCACGATCTGGCTGACCAGAGGTGCCGGCGATTCGGGGCGAAGAATGAGCATCGAGAGGGCCTCGGCAAACCGGCATGCACCATATTGAGGAAAGTATGTACAGGATACAAGACCAGCACAGTCCTCCGGCCGATCGTGCCGGGTGTACATGGCCGCACCACCCTGCAAAACCTACAGTCCGCCATTTCATCCATCCGGACACAGACTCCCATGCAGCGCGACCCCCATCTCAGCAATGCCGCCCTCATGGCACGGCGCAACGCCGCTGTCGCCCGCGGCGTCGGCCAGGCCCATGAAATCTTCGTCAGCCGCGGCAGCAACGCCGAGGTCTGGGACGTGGAGGGCCGGCGCTACATCGACTTCGCCGGCGGCATCGCGGTGCTCAACACCGGCCATTGCCATCCCGCGATCAGCGCCGCCGTGAAGGCCCAGGTCGATCTCTATTCGCACACCTGCTTCCAGGTGCTGGCCTACGAGCCGTACGTCGAGCTGGCCGAGCGGCTGAACTTGCTGGCGCCCGGCAACTTTCCGAAGAAGTCGATTTTCCTCAGCACCGGCGCCGAGGCGGTCGAGAACGCGGTGAAGATCGCGCGCGCTTTCACGCGCCGCCCCGGTGTCATTGCGTTCACCGGGGGGTACCATGGCCGCACCATGATGACGCTTGGCCTCACCGGCAAGGTCGCGCCCTACAAGGTCGGCTTCGGCCCCTTCCCGGGCGAGGTGTTTCATGCGCTGTACCCGAACGCGCTGCACGGCGTGAGCGTGGACGATGCGCTGCACTCGGTCGAACTGCTGTTCAAGAACGACATCGAGCCCGAGCGCGTGGCGGCCTTCATCCTGGAACCGGTGCAGGGCGAAGGCGGCTTCTATGTGGCGCCGAACGACTTCGTCCAAGGCCTGCGCGCGCTGGCGGATCGCCACGGCATCCTGATCATCGCGGACGAGGTGCAGACCGGCGCCGGCCGCACCGGCACCTGGTTTGCCAGCGAGCAATGGCCGGTGGCGCCCGACCTGATCACCACCGCCAAGTCGATGGCCGGCGGCTTCCCGATCTCGGGCGTCGTGGGCCGCGCCGAGGTGATGGACGCGCCGGCACCCGGCGGCCTCGGCGGCACCTATGCCGGCAGCCCGATCGGCTGCGCCGCCGCGCTCGCGGTGCTCCAGGTGTTCGACGACGAGCAGTTGCTGGCCCGCAGCAAGGCGCTCGGCGAGCGGCTGACGGCGGGCCTGCGCCGCATCGCGGCCGACGAGCCGGCCATCGGCGACGTGCGCGGGCTCGGTTCGATGGTGGCCATCGAACTGTTCGAGCAAGGCGACACCGCCCGGCCTGACGCCGCGCTCACCCGCAAGGTGGTCGCCGAGGCGGCCCGGCGCGGGCTGATCCTGCTGTCGTGCGGCACCTATGGCAACGTGATCCGCGTGCTGGTACCGCTGACGGCATCCGACTTGCTAGTGGACGAAGGCCTTGCGCTGCTGGCGGACAGCTTCGCCGCGCTGCGCTGATCGACCCCCTCTGTGAACACCCCCATGACCGAAGAACCTCTGGTGCGATTCCAGCGCGTCCAGAAAACCTATGACGGCGAGCACCTGGTGGTGCGCCAGCTCGACCTGGACATCCATCGCGGCGAATTCCTGAGCCTGCTCGGCCCCTCGGGCTCGGGCAAGACCACCACGCTGATGATGCTCGCGGGCTTCGAGTCGCCCACCTCGGGTGACATCCTGCTCGAGGGCCGGCAGATCACCCGCACGCCGCCGCACAAGCGGCACTTCGGCATGGTGTTCCAGAACTACGCGCTGTTCCCACACCTGAGCGTGGGCCAGAACGTCGCCTATCCGCTCACGGTGCGCAAGGTGGCCAAGGACGAGCAGCACAAGCGGGTGCAACGCGCACTCGACATGGTGCAGTTGAAGGGCATGGCCGACCGGCTGCCGGGCCAGCTCTCGGGCGGCCAGCAACAGCGCGTGGCGCTGGCGCGCGCGCTGGTGTTCGAGCCGCAACTGGTGCTGATGGACGAGCCGCTCGGCGCCCTCGACAAGCAGTTGCGCGAACACATGCAGCTCGAGCTCAAGGAACTGCACCGCCAGTTGGGCGTGACCTTCGTCTACGTGACGCACGACCAGGGCGAGGCACTGACCATGAGCGACCGCGTCGCGGTCTTCAACGAGGGCGTGATCCAGCAGCTCGACACCGTCGACCGCCTCTACGAGATGCCCGCCAACCGCTTCGTGGCCGGCTTCGTCGGCGACAACACGGTGCTCAAGGGCAAGCTGCAGGCCGGCGGCGACGTGGCCACCATGGCACTGCCCGACGGCCGCGTGCTGGACGGGCTCAACGTCGGCGGCGCAGCAGCCGGCACCGCCGTCGAGCTGTGCATCCGCCCCGAGCGCGTGGTGCTGCACCGGCAGCCCGATGCTGCCACGCCCAACATGCTCGTGGCCGAAGTGACGCGCGTCATCTACTACGGCGACCACCTCCGGCTGCTCTGCAGCCTGGGTGGCGGCCAGGCCGACGCCACCGTCAAGCTGCCGCTCACCGGCCTGCAGGGCGCCGCACCGCCGCAGAGCGGCGAGCGGGTCTCGCTCGAGTTGCCGGTCACACACGCGCGCATTTACCTGCCCTGATCGATTTTTTCCGCCAACCCACAAGGACTCTTCCATCATGAAAAAGACACTCCTCACCTGCGCCCTCGCCGCCGTGTTCGCACTGCCGGCGCTCGCACAGCAGCAGATCACCGTCGTCAACTTCGGCGGCGCCAACGCCAACGCTCAGAAGAAGGCCTACTACGAGCCCTACGAGAAGACCGGCACCAAAGTGATTCCGGTCGAGTACAACGGCGAGCAGGCCAAGATCAAGGCCATGGTCGAGACCAAGAAGGTGACCTGGGACGTGGTGGAGGTCGAGTCGCCCGACGCGGCACGCGGCTGCGACGAAGGCCTGTTCGAAAAGCTCGACTATTCGAAGATCGGCAACAAGGCCGACTTCCTGCCCGCTGCCGTGACGGAATGCGGCGTCGGCGTGTTCGTGTGGTCGACCGTGATGGCCTACAACGGCGAAAAGCTCAAGACCGCCCCCACCAGCTGGGCCGACTTCTGGGACGTCAAGAAGATCCCCGGCAAGCGCGGCATGCGCAAGGGTGCGCGCTACAACCTCGAGTTCGCGCTGATGGCCGACGGCGTGAAGCCGGCCGACGTCTACAAGGTGCTGGCCACCAAGGACGGTGCCGAACGCGCCTTCAAGAAGCTCACCGAACTCAAGCCGAACATCCAGTGGTGGGAAGCCGGCGCGCAGCCGCCGCAGTTCCTGGTGGCGGGCGACGTGGTGCTCACCACCGTGTACAACGGCCGCATCGATGCCGCCAACCGCGAAGGCCGCAACCTCAAGATCTACTGGCCCGGCGGCATCTATGACCTGGACTACTGGGTGATTCCGAAGGGCGCGCCGAACAAGGATGCCTCGCTCAAGTTCATCCAGTTCGCGATGAAGCCCGAAAACCAGGCCGTGTATGCGAACAACATCGCCTACGGCCCGACCAACACCAAGGCGCTGGCTTCGCTCGACAAGAAGGTGCTGGACGACCTGCCGACCTCGGCGTCGAACGCCAAGGAAGCGCTGCAGTTCAGCGTCGCGTTCTGGGCCGACCAGGGCGAAGCGCTCGAGAAGCGCTTCGCATCCTGGGCCACGCAGTAAGCGGCATGAGCGGCGCAGCGCGTAGCGCGGAGGTCTTTCAATGAGTTCGGCAACGTTGACCAGCCCAACCCTGGCGGACGCGCCGCCGGGCGAACTCCGGCGCGCGCTGGCGCGTGCCGAGTCGCGCCGCAAATGGCGCGCCTTCTCGCTCACGCTACCGCTGCTGGTGTTCCTGCTGCTGACGATGCTGGTGCCAATCGTGGCGCTGCTGCAGCGCGCCGTGGAAAACCCGGAAGTGGCCAACGCGCTGCCGCGCACGGTGCGGGCCCTCGACGACTGGAACCGCAAGGACACGCCACCGCCCCAGGCCTTCGCCGCCATCGCGTCCGACCTCGGCCAGCTGGCCGACAGCTCCGATGCTGGCGCGCTGGCGCGCCGCCTCAACACCGAGATCGCCGGCGCCCGCTCGCTGGTGATGGGCACCTTTCGGGCGCTGCCGATCGCCGGCACGCCGGACGAGGTCAAGGCCCGCATGCTCGAACTCGACCCGCGCTGGGCCGAGCCGCCCTTCTGGCAGGCGATCGCCAAGAACGGATCGCGCTGGACACCCGACTACCTGCTGGCCTCGGTCGACCTGCGGCGCGATGCGGCCGGCAGCGTCGAGCGCATGCCGCCCGACCAGCGCGCCTTCGGCGGCATTCTGCTGCGCACCTTCCACATCAGCGCCGTGGTCACCTTCTTCTGCCTGCTGCTGGCCTATCCGCTGGCCTGGTGGCTGTCGACGCTGCCGGCGCGCAAGGCCAACATCCTGATGATCCTCGTGCTGGTGCCGTTCTGGACCTCGATCCTGGTGCGCGTGGCGGCCTGGATCGTGCTGCTGCAGTCCGAAGGCCTGGTCAACCGCGGCCTCATCGGCATCGGTCTGATCGACCAGCCGCTGGCGCTGCTGTTCAACCGCACGGGCGTGATCATTTCGATGGTGCACATCCTGCTGCCTTTCATGATCCTGCCGCTCTACAGCGTGATGAAGAGCGTGCCGCCGACCTACCAGCGCGCGGCCGTGTCGCTCGGCAGTCCGCCGTTGGTGGCGTTCTTCCGCGTCTACGTGCCGCAGACCTACCCGGGCATCGGCGCCGGTGCGCTGCTGGTGTTCATCCTGGCGATCGGCTACTACGTCACGCCGGCACTGCTGGGCGGGGCCGACGACCAGATGCTGAGCTACTACATCGCGCGCTACACCAATGTGGAGATCAACTGGGGCATGGCCTGCGCGCTCGGCGCCCTGCTGCTGGCCGCCACGCTGGTGCTCTATGCGGTGTACCGCCGCATCGGCAAGGCCGACCTGAGCCTGGGCTGAAGCTGTACGAAAGACTCACATGCCGAAGCTTCTTCCCGAATTTCCCGCCTACGCGACCTTTGCCGACAAGCTCGGCTGGTGGGCGGTGCGCACGCTCTGCGTCGCAGTGCTGGCCTTTCTGCTGGCGCCGATCCTCGTCGTGATCCCGCTGTCGTTTTCGAGCAGTTCCTTCCTGGCCTATCCGATCCCGGGCTGGTCGCTCAAGTGGTACGAAAACCTGTTCCAGTCGCCGGAATGGGGCCGCGCAGCGCGCAACAGCTTCATCGTCGCGCCGGCCGCGACGGTGGTCGCTACCGTGCTCGGCACGCTGGCGGCGGTGGGCCTCTCACGCACCAATTTCCCGTTCAAGGGTCTGCTCATGAGCGTGCTGATCTCGCCGATGGTGGTGCCGATCGTGGTGGTCGGCGTGGCGGCGTACCTCTACTTCGCGCCGATCGGGCTGGCCGACACCTACTTCGGCCTGATCGTGGTGCACGCGGCACTGGGCGCGCCCTTCGTGCTCACCACCGTGCTCGCCACGCTGGCCGGCTTCAACCACAACCTGGTGCGCGCGTCGCTGAGCCTGGGCGAAACGCCATTCAACACCTTCATGCGCATCACGCTGCCGGTGATTGCGCCGGGCGTGATCTCGGGCGCGCTGTTCGCCTTTGCCACCTCGTTCGATGAAGTGGTGGTCACGCTGTTTCTGGCGGGGCCCGACCAGGTCACGCTGCCGCGCCAGATGTTCACCGGCATCCGCGAGAACATCTCGCCGACCATCGCGGCCGTCGCGACGCTGCTGATCGTGTTCACGACCGCGTTGTTGCTGGCACTCGAGTGGCTCCGCGGGCGGCGCTAGGCACGCCGACCTGCCGACCTGCCGACCTGCCGACCTGCCATCGTCGGCGCAACAGCCACGCCCTGACGTGGTCGTTGGGCGCTGCTGACGAACACTGGGCGCCGTTCGTTCTCCAGGCCCCGCTGCCAGATGCATGTGCAGGGCTGGGCCGGTGGCCCAGCCATCGTGCACGGCGCCTCAATCCGGTGCCGCAAGGCGATGCCGACGCCCCAAAAGGCCATCCAAGCCCCCGATCAAGCATGTCCAGCGCTGGCACGCAATCTGCTAATACCCTGAACAGATATTTCTGATATCTCACTAATATATTTACAGAGTCGATCGGGCGCAGGCCCGGACGGCCTCACCTTTCTCCAAACCTCATCCTTCAGGAGCACCGAATGAGCAATCCCCGCTGGCAAGGCATCTTCCCCGCCGTCACCACCAAGTTCCACGCCGACGAGAGCATCGACGCCGAAGGCACCGCCAAGCACATCGACTTCCAGATCCGCAACGGCATCCACGGCCTGGTCACCTGCGGCTCGCTGGGCGAAGCCAGCACGCTGAGCCTGGAAGAGAAGCTGCAGGTCGCCAAGATCGCCCTCGAAGCCGCCGACGGCCGCATCCCGGTGCTGGCCAACGTGTCGGAAACCAGCACCCGCGAGGCGCTGCGCTACATCGACGGCGGCAACAAGCTCGGCGTGGCCGGCTACATGGTGATGCCCTCGGTCATCTACGTGGCCGATGCACGCGAGGCGATGGCCAACGTGCGCGCCATGGCCAAGGCGGCGCAAAAGCCGCTGATGGTCTACAACAACCCGGTCGCCTACCGCGTCGACCTCAAGCCCGAGCACATGCTGGAACTGGCCGACTGCGAATGGCTGGTCGCCGTCAAGGAGAGCACGGACAACATCCGTCGCATCACCGACCTGCGCAACCTGCTGGGCGACCGTTACCAGATCTTCTGCGGCGTGGACGACCTGGCCTACGAAGCGATGGCGCTGGGCGCCGACGGCCTGCTGGCCGGCGTGGGCTGCGCGTTCCCGCGCGAAACCGTGGCGCTGTACGACCTGATGAAGGCCGGCCAGTTCGCCGAGGCGCTCAAGTTGTATCAGTGGATGACGCCGATGCTGCATCTGGACGTGTCGACCAAGCTGGTGCAGAACCTCAAGCTCATCGACCTGCTGGTCGGCGTGGGCACCGAGCACATGCGCCGCCCGCGCCTGCCGCTGATCGGCGAGGAGCGCACCTTCATCGAAGGCGTCGTCAAGAAAGCGCTGGCCACGCGGCCCGTGAAGTACCAGTCGGTCGCCTGAGCTTCTGCACCCCCCCGTCACCAGGCCACAACACCATGCAAGAAAAAGCCAAAGGACAGGTCGGCGCTGCCCGCTGGGTGCTCGACATTTCGGACGGCGTGCTGCGCTGCGAACGCCACCTCCTCACCGCACTGATGGGGCTGCTCATGGTGCTGGTCATGCTGAACGTGGTGACGCGCTACGGCGGCATTCCGCTCTACTGGGTCGACGAGGCTTCGGTGTACTGCGTGGTCTGGCTGACCTTCGTCGGCGCCTCGGCCATGACCCGGCTGCGGCTCGACTTCGCGGTCACGCTGCTGACCGACAAGCTGGGTGCCAAGTCCGTGCGCATCGCCAAGGCCGCGGCCTCGGGCGGCGTGCTGCTGCTCGGCCTGGCGCTGCTCGCGATGTGCTGGATCTACATGGACCCGGTGGGCCTCGCGCGCTACGGCTTCGATGCGAAGGAGTTCGCCGCGGAGTCCTTCAACTTCCTCTACACCGAGCGCACGCAGACGCTGAACTGGCCGGTCTGGGCGATCCAGCTGATCCTGCCGATCTTCTCGCTGACGCTCAGCGTGCATGCGCTGTCGAACCTGATAGAGGACCTCGGCCTGCAGCCCAAGCGCAGCCATGCCGAGTTCAACATCGCCAACGCGGACGTGGTGAACTGACATGCTGACCACCGGATTCTTCCTGCTCATCATGCTGGTCGGCGTGCCGATCGGCGCCTGCCTGTGCCTGTCGGGCATCGTCTTCATCCTGAACTCGGGCGACACCGTGCTGTTCCAGTCCTTCCCGACGCAGATGTTCGGCGGGGTCGACAGCTACAGCCTCATCGCGATCCCGTTGTTCATCCTCATCGGCGAGATCATGAACGGCGGCGGCATCACCAAGCGCCTGGTCGACCTGGCGCTGGCCTTCATCGGCTCGGTCAAGGGCGGCCTCGCCTACGTGAACATCCTGGCCAACATGCTGGTGTCGTCGATCATCGGATCGGCCACCGCGCAGGTCGCGATCATGAGCCAGATCATGGTGCCGGAGATGGAGAAGCAGGGCTACGACAAGACCTTCGCCGCCGGCCTCACGGTGTACGGCGGCATGCTCGGCCCGATCATCCCGCCCTCGGTGATGTTCGTGGTCTACAGCGTGCTCGCGCAGGTGGCGGTGGGCGACATGCTCATCGCCGGGATCATCCCCGGCGTGATCCTCACGGTGCTGTTCTTCATCGTGATCGCCTGCATGGGCCTGATCTACAACTACCCGCGCACCGAGAAGCGCACGTTGAAGCAGCGGCTGCACACGGTGATCACCGCCTGCCCCACGCTGCTGATCCCGATCGTGATCGTCGGCTCCATCCTCGGCGGCTTCGCCAACCCGACCGAAGCGGCGGCCGTCGGTGCCGTGGCCGCGGTGCTGGTGGGCCGCTACGTGACGAAGGAATTCCGCTACGGGATGATTCCGCAGATCCTGCTCAAGTCGGCCATCTACTCGGCCGTGGTGCTGTTCCTGGTGGCGGCCGCGGCGGTGTTCTCGTGGCTCCTGATCTACGGCAAGGTGCCGCAGGCCACCGCCGCGTGGATCCAGACCGTGGCGAAGGACCCGGTCACCTTCCTGCTGCTGACCAACGTGATCCTGCTGGTGATCGGCACCGTCATCGACGGCATCCCCGGCCTGATCATGACGGTGCCCATCCTGCTGCCCATCGCCACCGACATCTACGGCATCGACCCGCGCCACTTCGGCGTGGTGGTGGTGATCAACCTGGTGCTCGGCCTCATGACGCCGCCCGTGGGCCTGAGCTTCTTCGTCGCCTCGGCCGTCACCGGGGCCAAGCCCGGAAAGATGTTCATCGTCACGCTGCCCTTCTTCGTCATCTGCTGCGTGGCGCTGGTGATTCTTTCGCTGTTCCCGAGCCTGTCTCTCGCTCTCTTGAAGTAGTTCTTCGAGCCCTTCCTTTCCACCTCAACCGGAGCTTCGCATGTCCCTCTCCCGTCGCCAGTTCGTCCAGGCCGCGGCCGGCACCGCCGCCGCCTCGTCCGCCCTCTTCGCTCCGATGGTCCGCGCTGCCGCGGCCAAGGAATTCCGCCTCGGCCTCATCACCCCGGCCGGCCACTCGTGGAACCGCGCCGCACTGGCCTTCGGCGAGTCGCTCAAGAAGGCGACCGACGGCCGCCTGAGCGCGGTGGTCTTCCACTCCGGCCAGCTCGGCAACGAGTCGGCCATGATGCAGCAGCTGCAGTCGGGCGCGCTCGACATGGGCTGGATCCAGGCGGCCGAGCTGGGCTCGCGCGTCTCCAGCGTGGCTGCCATCAACGCGCCCTACCTGGTGCGCTCGACCACCAACGTCGCGTCGCTGGTTCGCACACCGGCCGCGCTCAAGCTGCTCGAGGTGCTGCCGCGCGAGACCGGCACCGTCGGCCTGGGCTGGGGCATCACCGGCATGCGTGTGGTGTTCGCCACCAAGGACATCTCGACGCCGACCGACCTCAAGGGCATGAAACTGCGCATCAACCCCACGCCGGTCTACCGCGACTTCTACCAAATGCTCGGCGCCGCGCCGACGCCCATCCCGACGCCGGCCGTGTTCGACGCAATGTCGAACGGCCAGGTCGACGGCCTGGAAGCCGACATCGAGTTCTCCTGGAACGCGCGCTTCGACAAGGTGGCGAAGGTCATGCTGCCGATGAACGCGCTGTTCATGCCCTTCGCACCGCTGGTGTCGGGCCGCATCTGGCAGACGCTGGATGCCAAGGACAAGACGCTGATCACCGACCTGGTGAAGCAGTCGCTCGACGCGCAGATCAAGGACATCGTGACGACCGAACTTGGCCTGATCGACAAGTTCAAGGCCACCAACCTGGTGATCAAGAACGACGCGGCCTTCAACCCCGCGCCGCTGATCGCCGAGTTCGACAAGCTCTGGCTGCCCAAGGCGCCGGCCATTGCCGAACTGCGCAAGATCGGCGCCACGCTCTGAGACCGCCCCCGGGCGCCTGCTCCCGTCGCCGATGGGAGAATGCGCCCGCCCCTGGTGCCTTTCCGCGAATCCCCTTCCCCCACGATGCCCGCTGCAGTCACGTCTTCTCTGGGCGGCACGCCCCGGCGGCGCGCCGCCGACATCGCCTACGACGCGATCGAAACGCTCATCGCCACCTTGCAACTGGAGCCCGGCAGTCCGGTCGTCGAGGGCGAGATCGCCGAGCGCACCGGCCTCGGCCGCACCCCCGTGCGCGAGGCGCTGCTGCGCATGACCTCCGTCGGCCTGATCGACCAGCAGCCGCGGCGCGGCCTGCTGGTGTCGAGCATCGACCTGGCCGACCACCTCGACGTGATTCAGACCCGGCGCGTGCTGGAGATCCTGATCGCTTCCTGCTCGGCGCGCCGCGCCACCGCGGCGGAGCGCAAGGAGATCGTGCGCTGCGCCGAGAAGATGGTGAAGGCCGCCGCGCGCGGCCACCTGGACGACTACATGGCGGCCGACCACGAACTCGACCGGGTCAACCACCGCGCGAGCCGCAACCAGTCGGCGGTGATGGGCGTGGCCCCGCTGATCGTGCAGTGCCGCCGCTTCTGGTACGCCTACCAGCACGAGGGCGAGATCGTCGAAGCCGCCGACGCCCACATGGAACTGGCCCAGGGCATCGCCACCGGCGACGAAGCCGCCGCCGTTGCGGGCGCGAACCGGTTGATGGACTACCTCGAACGCTTCGCGCGGCGGGTCATCGACAACTGACCAGCGGCGGGCCGACGCCCTACCATAGGCCGGATGAACCCCGTGGTGCCCGCTCGCATCCTGCCGGTGATCGTGTTCTCGCAATTCGCGGGCACCTCGCTGTGGTTTGCCGCGAACGCGGTGATGCCCGACCTGCAACTCGACTGGGCGCTGCCACCCTCGGCGATCGGCCGTCTGACTTCGTCGGTGCAGATCGGCTTCGTTGCCGGCACGCTGGTCTTCGCGCTCCTGATGCTGGCCGATCGCTGCCGGCCGACCCGGCTGTTTTTGGCATGCGCCACGGCCGGCGCGATGGCCAATGCGGTGGCCACCGTCCTGCCGCCCGGCGCTTGGGGCGCGCTGCTGCTGTCGCGCTTTGCCGTCGGCTTCCTGCTGGCCGGTGTCTACCCGGTCGGGATGCGCATCGCCGCCAGTTGGTACCGCGACGGGCTGGGCGCGGCGATGGGCCTGCTGATTGGTGCGTTGGTGCTCGGCACCGCCCTGCCCTATGCACTGAGGGCGATGCAATGGGGCGGCAACGGCGTGATGCTTCCGTGGCGTAGCGTGCTGATCGGCGTTTCGCTGCTGGCGCTGGCCGGTGGCCTGGCCACCGCGCTCCTGGTGCCCGAGCCGCCGCGCGCCGCCACGGCCCCACCGAAGCTCAGTGCGCGCGGGCTCGGCGTCATCTGGACCGACCGCCAGGTGCGCGCATCGGTCTTCGGCTACTTCGGCCACATGTGGGAGCTCTACACCTTCTATGTGCTGGTCCCGTTCATCCTCGCGATACGGCTCGCGACAACCGCCGTCAGCGCGGCGGCCTTCTGGGTCATCGCCGGCGGTGTGCTCGGCTGTGTGGTGGGCGGGGCGATGGCGCGACGGGTGGGCAGCGCGCGCATCGCGGCCATTCAACTGGCGACGAGCGGCGCCTGCGGCCTGCTGAGCCCGCTGATGCTGCAGGCGCCGCTGCCGGTGTTCATGGCTTGGCTGCTGCTGTGGGGCATCACCGTGGTCGGCGACTCGCCGCAGTTCTCGGCACTGACTGCCCGGAATGCACCGCCGCAACTGGTGGGCAGCGTGCTCACCTTCACCAACTGCATCGGCTTCGGCATTACCGTGGTGAGCATCGAGCTGTTCGTGCTCGGCACCCGACAACTCCCGCTGAGTCTGCTGATGCCGGGTCTTGCGCTGGGGCCGGCCATTGGGCTGTGGATGCTGCGGCCTTTGCTCGAGCGCCAGGCCGCCGGGACGCGGGGCGGTTGAAGGATGGAGCGGGTGAAGGGAATCGAACCCTCGTATGAAGCTTGGGAAGCTGCCGTTCTACCATTGAACTACACCCGCAACGGGGCGGATTCTACCGTCTGTCCCCGGGCCTCGCTCAGCACGCCGCGCGTCTCTGGTAGAAGCCGGCGACCATGATGCCTTCACCGGGTCTTCCAACTCCAGCGGCTTCGTCAAGACGGTGGCGCTGCCGCTGGCTGTTCGCCGGGAACTGGCAACTCCCGTGCGACGGATTGGCGTGGGCGCACGTGGCATGCTCCAGCACAAAATTTCCTGGCAGCCGCTTCAGCTCACTATGCATACCCTTTTCAGTTCTCCCCCCTCGCCCTTCGGTCGCAAGGTCCGCATCGCCATCGACGTGCTCGGAATGGCCGACACGATCGAGGTCGTGACGACCGACACCAACGACGCCACCGGCCCGCTGCGCCGCCACAACCCGCTCGGCAAGATCCCCACGCTGCTGCTGGACGACGGCGAGGCGCTGTTCGATTCCCGCGTGATCGTCGAGTATCTCAACGCGCTCGACGGTCGCGACCTGTTGATCCCTGCCGACACCCAACGCATCGGCGTGCTGCGCGAACAGGCGCTGGCCGACGGCATCCTCGAAGCGGCTTTGCTGCAGGTGTACGAGCGCCGCTACCGCCCGGCCGAGCACCACGTCGAATCGTGGCTCGAACTTCAGCGCGGCAAGGTGACGCGGGCGCTCGACGCGTTTTCGGTACGCATGCCGGTCGCGCGACCGGCGGGGCCGAGCATCGGCGAGATCACCCTGGCCTGTGCGCTCGGCTACCTCGACTTCCGCCTGGAAGGCACCTGGCGCGCGACGCATCCGGCGCTGGTGGCGTGGCTCGACGGCTTCGCGCAGCGGGTGCCGGCCTTCGGGCGTACCGCGCCCTGACGGCGTCCGGCGGCGCGCCGTTCAACGGTCGCCGACAGGCGGCACCGCCCGCGCCTCGGGGCGCTGCATCGACACCCCGAGTCGCTTGGCGAGCCGCACCAGGTTGCCACGGTCGATGCCGAGCGCGCGCGCTGCGGCCGCGCCGTTGAAGCCGTGCGCCGCCAGCGTGTCGGCGACCAGCGTGCGCTCGAAGGCCTGCACGGCATCGCGCAGGTTGCGGCCCTCGCCATGTACCAACGACGCCAACGACAGGACCGGCGGCGACGCGGCGACGGCATCGTCGGCCGCGTCAACCAGCGCGCCACCGGCCTTGCCCGGCAGGTCCATGTCGACCGCCTCCAGGCTGAGGATGCGCGGCCGCTGCGCGTGGCGCCCCAGCGCCTTCAGCACGCTGCGGCCGAGCAGATGCTCCAGTTCCCGCACGTTGCCCGGCCAGTCGTAGGCGAGCAGTGCGGCCTGTGCGCCGGCGTCGAGCCGCAACCCGCCCAACCCGAGGCGCGAGCGGCTTTCCTCCAGGAAGAAGCCGGCGAGCAGCAGCACGTCGCGCCCGCGCTCGCGCAGCGGCGGCACCGGCAAGGGATAGACGCTGAGCCGGTGGTAGAAGTCCGCGCGCAAGCGCCCGGCCCGTACCTCGTCGGCCAGGTTGCGGTTGCTCGCCGCGATGAGGCGCACGTCGACGTGGTGGTCGCGGTCGGAACCCAGCCGCTGCAGCTGCCCGCTCTGCAGCACGCGCAGCAGCTTGGCCTGCACCGGCAGCGCCAGCTCGCCGACCTCGTCGAGGAAGAGCGTGCCGCCATTCGCCAGCTCGAACTTGCCGGGCCGCTCGCCCACCGCTCCGGTGAAGGCGCCGCGCACATGGCCGAAGAGTTCGCTCTCGACCAGGGTGTCCGGCAGCGCGGCGCAGTTGAGGCTGATCATCGGCCGCGCCGCGCGCGACGACGCCGCGTGCAGCGCCTCGGCGACCAGCTCCTTGCCGACGCCGGTCTCGCCCTGGATGAGCACCGGCAGGTCGCTGCCGGCGACCAGGTCGATCTGCTTGAGCAACTCGCGCAGGGCCGGGCTGCGGCCGATCAGGCTGCGGGTGCGCGGCCCGGCCGCCAGCCGGAAGCCCTCGGCGCGCAGGCTCTCGCGCTCGACGCGCGACTGGAGTTGCGCGATGCGGCCAGCCACGGTGACCGTGGCGGCGGCGAGATGGCCGAAGGATTGCAGCGTGGCCAGGTCGGCCTCGGAAAACCGGTCGGGGTCGAGGGCGTCGAGCGTCAGCAGGCCCCAGGGCCGGTCGTCCAGGTGCACGGTGCAGCCGACGCAGTCGTGCACCGGCAGGTGGCCGTCCACGCCGTCGACCAGCCCGTCGTACGGGTCCGGCAACGGGCTGTCGGCCGGGAAGCGCAGCGGCCCGCGGGCCTGCAGCAACGCGGCGAAGCGCGGGTGCTGGTCGATGCGAAAGCGCCGCCCCAGCGTGTCGGCACTGAGCCCGTCGACGGCCAGCGGCACCAGCACCTCGCCGTCGAGCCGCAGCAGCGCGGCAGCGTCGCACGGCAGCAGCACGCGCAGGGCGTGCAACAAGCGCCGGTAGCGCTCGGCCGCGGGCAGGTCGCGGGCGATGTCGCCGACGAGCGGGATGAGGGACTGGAGCAGTGGGTTCGTCGTCATCGAGACACGATGCATGTCATGGAGACACGAATCAAATCGCGTCATACCGACATTCATCAAAGCTAAGTCCTTGATTTTGCTGCAGGACAAAGCTGGAACGGCGATTGCAAAGAGAAGTCCCTATTCCACCTTCGAAGGATCCTCATGCTGAGCGCCGCGCACAAAGCCATCGTCACCGCCACCGTCCCGTTGCTCGAAACCGGGGGCGAAGCCTTGACGACGCACTTCTACCGGATCCTGCTCGACGAGCACCCGGAGGTGCGCCCGCTCTTCAACCAGGCCAACCAGGTCAGCGGCGAGCAGCCGCGCGCCCTGGCCAACGGGGTGCTGATGTACGCGAAGAACATCGACCGGCTCGAAGCGCTGGGCGACCTGGCGACGCAGATCGTGCAGAAGCACGTGGCGCTGCAGATCCTGCCCGAGCACTACCCGGTCGTGGGCGCCTGCCTGCTGCGCGCGATCCGCGAAGTACTGGGTGCCGAGATCGCGACCGACGCTGTGATCGAGGCCTGGGCGGCCGCCTATGGGCAGCTCGCCGACATCCTGATCGGCGCCGAGGCGGCCGAGTACGACCGCAAGGCGGCGGCGCCGGGCGGATGGCGCGGCGGGCGGGCCTTCCGCGTGGCCCGCAAGGAAGCGGAGAGCGCCGAGATCACGTCCTTCTATCTCGAACCGGTCGACGGCCAGCCGGTGCTCGACTTCGAACCCGGCCAGTACATCGGCCTGCGGCTCGACGTGAACGGCCAGGAGACGCGCCGCAACTATTCGCTGTCCGCAGCGCCGAACGGCCGCAGCTACCGCATCAGCGTGAAGCGCGAGCCCGGCGGGCGGGTGTCGAACCATCTGCATGACCAGGTGCAGGTCGGCAGCGTGGTCGAGCTGTTCCCGCCGTCGGGCGGCTTCACGCTCGCCGACGGGGAGCGACCGCTGGTGCTGATCAGTGGCGGCGTCGGCATCACGCCGACGCTGGCCATGCTCGAGACGGCGCTGGCCCTGACGCCGTCGCGGCCGGTGCGCTTCATCCATTGCGCCCGCTCGCACAAGGTACATGCGTTCCGCCGCGCCATCGATGCGCTGGCCCACAAGCATCCGCATTTGGAGCGTTTCTATTGCTACGACGAAGCGCCGGCCGCCGACGACGTCGGGGTAGCGCCGCATGCCGTCGGCCGGATCGACGCCGCAGCGTTGGCGCAATGGCTGCCGGCAGCGGCCGGGGGCGTGCGCGACATCGACGCCTATTTCCTCGGGCCGAAGCCGTTCATGCAGCAGGTGCAGCGCTCGCTGCGCACGCTGGGCGTGCCCGACCGGCAGGTGCGCTACGAATTCTTCGGACCCGCGTCGGCACTCGAATGAAGAAAGCCGACCGGCTCAGCCGGCTGCGGCGACCGGCAGGGCCGATTCGGGCACGGAACGGCGCAGGTACTCGGCCTTCAGCTGCTGGGCGATGAACTCGGAGCAGGCGCGCAGCCGGCTGACCTCCATCTCGCCCATCCACAGCCCCTGGTAACAGATATGGACATGCGGGAAGTTGTGGCTGAGCGCCTGGGCTGCATCGAACAAGCAGGCGGCGAGCGAGGTCAGCCCACGGTCCACGTAGCACGCCTCTCGCGGCGCCGTGCTCTTGTGGGTCGCACGGATGCTGTAGCTGTACGAGCGCTCATGGCGCTGGATGAACTCGAGAACCGGTTGCATGGCGGGGGCAGCTCCTGGCAGTCCGCGGCGTCGTTGCCGCACCGTCGATCACGGGGCCGGCGATCTTACATTTCGAGACAATCTGCGCAAGCCCGTTCGGCCGACCGTTACAAATCGGCGGCGTTTTCCTCGTCGCACGGCAGCAGTCCCTGGACGTCCTCATCGAAGCCGGCGACCGGCCGGGCCTTGGCCAGCGCCATCCAGACACCGAAGGGCATGCGCGGTTGCGCCCGATGCACCGCCGCCCGCGCCACCACCAGCCGTCCGGCCTCCAGCATCAGCACACCGCATTCCGACGGGATTTCGTCCGGCGTGGCGATCGGGCGGTCGCGCGCATCCCGCCCGAGGACGTACCAGCATTCGCCACCGAGGTCGAGGTAGGCGGCGCGCTTGTCGGGCTTGCGCAGGTCGGCCATCAGGTCGGCGCGCCGCACCTTGATCTCGTGGACGATGGGCTGGGCATAGGCCTCGACGCTGGTGTTGCGGATCGAAAACACGTCCGGCCGCGCCATGCACCAGCGTGGCTTGCCACCCTCTTGCGCCGCCGGCAGCCGGGCGCGCAGGCTCAGGTCGCGCCAGGCGATGCGGCCGTTGCGCGTCATCTCGCGGGCCACCTGCTCGACCAGCGCCTCGTGCGCCGACAGCGCCGCACGGTTGACCACCAGCGAGGCGGCGATGTGCGCGATGCCGCGGTCGGTCACCCGCAGCGTCTCGTGGCCCAGGGCCGAGCGCCGGCGCTCCAGCAGGCCGGCGGCGAGCAGGTCGACCTCGATGGCGTCGCAGCAGGGCCAGCCGGCCGAGCGGTAGATCTCGCGCAGGCGCCGGGCATGCGTGCGTTGGAGCACGAAGTCGCCGGGGGGCGGTTCGATCACCGGTGCCGGCTTGCCGGGGTCGGTGATCGGCGGCTCGGGCGCGGGCGGATCGCCTTCGGGCGGCGCGGGCGGCGGCATGTTGGGCGGCGGCACGGGCGTCACCGGCGGGCCGTTCGGAATTTCGGCGGATGGCCGAAGGAGCACAGCAGACATCGTGCAAGCGTAGCGGCGGCCCGATGCCGCGTCGAGGGGCCGATCAAGCCGTATAGCAAGACAGCACCTCGTGACGGGCCACCGGCACCAGCTGCGACCAGACCAGCGAGAACGCCGTCACCGGCCAGTGCAGCGGTGCGATGTCGGGCGGCAGCAGCGCGCCGTCGGGCTCGCGCGCCACGGTGACATGCGGCGTCCAGGCCGCCCGGGCCGGCAGGCCGAGCCGCCAGAGCTTGAGCACCAGGCGGTCGTGCAACTCGCCCAGCGCCTCGCCGGGCTCGGGGCGCAGCACCGCCACATGGCGCCAGCATTCGGCGCGACGCAGCACGAGCTGAAAGGGACGCATCGGCACCGTGGCCAGGGCTACCTGAAGTTCCGGCAGCCGGTCGACCGGCACCTCGTCGAGAAAGTTGAGCGTGAGGTGCAGCCGCTGGGCGGCCGGCAGTCGCGCTTTCGGCGGCCACGGCCATTGCCGGCGTCGCGTGTCGATCGCCTGCCGGACGTCGGCGCCGGGCACCAGCCCGATGAAGAGCCGGCGCGTTTTCACGGCCGGGTCGAGCAATGCATTCTGGATATGCATGAAGGTCTCCTTCAATGAAAGTCGCGACTGCGCCGCCCATCGGCGAGCCGGCCCAGCCAGGGCGTGAGGTCCTTGAAGCGCTGCGCCAGCAGGTGCCGCACCTGCCCGCCGCTGGCCGTGTCGCGCTGCCACACGCCCTGCACCGCCAGCAGCTTCGACTTGAGCAGCGGCTCGCGCTGTTCCTCGACCAGGTCGTTCCAGACGATCACGTTGACGATGCCGGTCTCGTCTTCCAGCGACACGAAAATCGTGCCCTTGGCCGTGCCCGGCCGCTGGCGCATGGTGACGATGCCGCAGGCACGCACGGTGCGCCCGTGCGGCACGTCGCTCAGTTCCTGTGCGCTCAGCAGCCTGAAGCGCGCCATGCGGGGCCGCAGCAGCGCGAGCGGATGGCGGCGCAGCGTGAGGTTGAGCGACGCGTAGTCGCCGACGATCTCCTCCCCTTCCGAGGCGGGGGGCAGTTGCAGCGGCGCCTCGTGGATGGGCACGCCCTTGAGCAGCGCGGGTGCGCGGCCGCCGACACCGCCCCGCGTGGCAGTCGCGTCCCAGACCTGCTGGCGGCGGTGGCCCGACAGGCTCATCAGCGCATCGGCGGCGGCGAGCGCGGCCATGTCCCTGCCATCGAGATCGGCGCGCACGGCCAGGTCTTCGGTGCTGGTGAAGGGCGCGAAGGTGCGGGCTTCGACGAGGCGCTGCATGCCCGCTTCGCTCAGCGAGACGATGCGCCGCAGCCCGAGCCTCACGGCCGGCGGGTCGGGTCGGCCCAGCCACTGGGTGTACTGCGGATCGGTGCCGGCGGGCATGCGCGGCGCGCCGGGCGCACGCATTTCGAGCGTGCTGTCGCGTTCGCTCACCGTCACGTCCACAGGCCGCACCTCCACCCCATGGCGCCGCGCGTCCTGCACCAACTGCGACGCCGAGTAGAAACCCATGGGCTGGGAGTCGAGCATGGCGGCCAGGAAGCAGGCCGGCTCGTGGCACTTGAGCCAGCTGCTGACGATCACCAGCAGCGCGAAGCTGGCGGCGTGGCTTTCCGGAAAGCCGTACTCGCCGAAGCCCTTGACCTGTTCAAAGATGGCTTCCGAAAAAGGCCGGTCATAGCCGTTCTGGACCATGCCTTCGATCAGCTTGCTCTGGAACTTCTCGATGTGCCCGGTGTGCTTCCAGGCCGCCATCGCGCGGCGCAGGCCATCGGCCTCGTCGGAGCTGAACTTGGCCGCGATCATCGCGATCTGCATCACCTGTTCCTGGAAGATCGGGACGCCCAGCGTGCGGCCCAGCGCTTCCTTCAACTCGGGGTAGCGGTATTCGATCTGCTCGCCCTTGCGTTCCTTCTCGCGGTTCTTCAGGTACGGATGCACCATGCCGCCCTGGATCGGCCCCGGCCGCACGATGGCGACCTCGACCACCAGGTCGTAATACCTGCGGGGCTGCAGGCGTGGCAGCATCGACATCTGTGCCCGGCTCTCGATCTGGAACACGCCGATGGTGTCGGCCGCGCAGATCATGTCGTAGACCTTCGGGTCGTCGTTCGCGATGTGATGCATCTCGATCGCCGTGCCGCGCCAGCGGTTCACGAAGTCGAGCCCACGCTGGATCGCGCTCAGCATGCCCAGGGCCAGCACGTCGACCTTGAGCATGCCCATGGCTTCGAGGTCGTTCTTCTCCCACTGGATGACGGAGCGATTCGCCATGGATGCCTTCTCGATCGGCACCAGCCGCGTGAGCTTCGTCTGCGTGAGCACGAAGCCGCCCACGTGCTGGCTCAGATGGCGCGGAAAGCCCTTGAGGTCGTTCGTGAGCTCCAGCCACAGCTGCAACTTCGGCAGGCTCTCGCGCACGCCAGAGCGGGTCATTGCTTCTTCGAGCCGGTCCACCAGCACGGTCTGGTCGAACCAGTAGTGGTCCTTGGCAAACTCGTCGACCAGCAGTTCGTCGACGCCCATCGCCTTGCCGACGTCGCGCAGTGCGCTGCGGGATCGGTAGCAGATGACCACTGCCGCGATGGCGGCGCGGTCGCGGCCGTATTTGTCGTAGATGTACTGGATGACCTCCTCGCGCCGCTGGTGCTCGAAGTCGACGTCGATGTCGGGTGGCTCGTTGCGTTCGCGGCTCAGGAAGCGCTCGAACAGCAGATGCCCCGTGTCCGGGTTGATGGCCGTGATGCCGAGGCAGTAGCAGACCGCCGAGTTGGCCGACGAGCCGCGGCCCTGGCAGAGGATCTTCTTCGAGCGGGCAAAGGCGACGATGTCTTCCACGGTCAGGAAAAACATCTCGTAGTGTTTCTCGATGATGAGATCGAGTTCGTGCCGGACCTGCATCTGCACCTTGTCCGAAATGCCATCGGGGTAACGGTTGCGCGCCCCCTCCCAGGTCTTGCGCACCAGCGTCTGCGCCGGCGTCTCGCCGTTGCCCAGCAGCTCCAGCGGGTACGCATAGTGTTGGCGGATCTCGTCGGGATCGAAGCAGCAACGCGCCATCACCGTCAGCGTGTTGGCCAGCAACTCGGCCGGGTACAGGTTCGACAGCCGGATGCGCGAGCGCAGATGCCGCTCGGCATTGCCCTGCAGTGCGAAACCACACTCGGCCACTGACTGGCCCTCGCGGATGGCGGTGACCACGTCCTGCAGCGGCTTGCGCGAGCGCTTGTGCATGTGCACGTCGCCGGCCGCGACCAAGGGCACGCCGGTGGCCTCGCCGACTTCTTCGAGCGTCATGAGCCACAGGTCGTCGTCGAGTTCGTTGAGCAGTTCGACGGCAATCCACAGGTGGTCGCCGTACAACGCCTTGGCCGCGGCCACGTCGGCGCACATCGATGCGACATCCATCGCACCGCCCGGCGCCCGATGCGGCACCAGCAAGATTTCGCAGTGCTGCAGCGACGCCACATCGCTGCCCTCCCAGCTCACCCGGTAGTCGCCCTTGGGGGCGTCGGCGGTGCGCGCGGCGGTGATGAATTCGCAAAGGTTGCCCCAGCCTTCGAGGTCGTGTGCGATCACCACCAGCCGGAAACGCTCGAAGCGGAATTCACTGCCGAAGAGCAGCCGGAAATCGGGGTTGCGGGTGAGCGGTGGCTCGTGCGGGTTGTCGCGCTCCCAGTCGGCCATGGCCTCGGGATGCTCGCGCAGCGCCACATGCGCCCGCACGATGCCGGCGACCGAGCATTCGTCGGTGATGGCGAGCGCCTTGTAGCCGAGCTGATAGGCCTGGGTCACCAGTTCATCCGGCTTGGAGGCGCCGCGCTGAAAGCTGAAGTTGCTCAGGCAATGCAGCTCGGCATAGTCGGGCAGGCCACGCATCGGCACGGTGGCGGCCGGCCGGGGCGGCGGCAGCACCCGCAAGCGGGCCGGCTGCCGCGCCTGCATCTGCTTGTCGGTGAGCTCAGGCATACAAACCCTGCAGGTACCAGCGGACCTCGTCGGCGGCGAAGCAGCGCGACGGCCGTTCGCGAAACACCCACAGCAACCCGGCCTCGGGGCTCTCGGCCACGTAGTAGTCGCGCATCGCCGGATGGCCGCCCTCGTTGCCGTCGCCGTCGCCGTTGCCCCACCAGCCGGCTTCGAGCCGCCGCGGCCCGACCAGCCGCCGCAGCCGGCCTTCGTACCAGGGATGGCCGTCGCGCACCTCGAGCCGCACCGGCTCACGCAGCATCCAGGGCGGGAACAGGGCGTCGGGCTGCTGGGCTGCGGTGGCGATGGCCTTCGCAGTGGCCTTCGCGGCTCGGGCCGGTTGGCGGGGTCGGCCGAGTGCCGGCACCCAGGCCTGCATGCACTCGGGCCGATGGTCGGCCTGCGCCACTGGCACCAGCACCTCGCGGGCACCCAGCCGCGCGCTCAGCCGCTCGACCAGTTCGTGCAGCTTGTCGCCCTTGCGGTTGTCCTCGGGCAGGAAGCTGGTGCTGGCGCCGGCCCAGGGCATGGTGTCGATGGAACGCAGGCGCAACCAGCTGGCCGGTGCGGCGAGCTGCGTGAGCGCAAGCCGCTCGCTCATCAGGCGACGCAGGTGGGCCATGTCCTGCGTGGGCTCGGCGGTGGGCACGGTGATGTGCTGGTGCGGCGGCAGGTCGACGCCGTTGTAGCGCTTGAGGTCGAGCGTCCATTCCAGCTCGAGCGACAGCACGCCGCGCTGGCGCGCGCGCAGCCAGACCTGCAGTGCCGCCAGCAAGCGGTTGGCCGACCACATCAGTTCGTGGGCGTTCTCGGCCAGCGCGGGCAGTTCCAGCTTCTGCTCGAAGACATCGGGCAGCGTGAGCCAGGTGTGGCGCTCGGGCCGCAGGCCCCAGGCCCTGTCGAGCGCCTCGCGCAACGCCGCACCGAAGCGGCGCGACAGCCCACCGCGCGGCAGCGCCGCCACGTCGCCCCAGGTGCGGCAGCCCATGCGCGCCAGCACGTCGAGGTGCTCCCGCGCCGCGGTGAGCGTGTGAAGCGGCAGCGCGGCCGGGATGTCGGCCGGCGGCTTCTGGCCGAGCGCGAACAGGCGCAGCCGGGCCAGCGCGACCAGGCTGGTGGCGCCCTCCACCTTCTGCAGCCGGCTGCCGGGCACCGGGTTCTCGGCCACCATGAGGCGCATCAGCCCCTGGCGCCCGCCCCACAGCCTTTCGCAGGCAGACACTTCGAGCACCAGCGCCTCATCCAGCCAGGCCACACGCGGGGTGTAGCGCAGCGCCCACCAGCCGAGCGCTTCAGCCGAGAGCGGCAGGCCTTCCGAAGGCGGAAGGCCGGCAGCCTCGCTCTCAGGCGGCCACCGCAAGGCGATCCACTGCATGGCCGACCTCCTCTCTGCGCTGGCGCAGGTCGAGGCGGACCACGGTCGCGCCCTTCGTTGCGTTCGCTGCGGCCATCTCGACCGCGTCCTGCTGCTGGCGACGCTGGCGCCGCCACTGGCTGGCGGCCAGCAGCGCCGCCATGCGCTCGCTGCGGGCCGGCAGGGTCAGCGGCTGGGCCAGCGGCGGGCCGCGCCGCTTGATCAGGTGCACGTCCATCCGACCGCCGTCGGCCGGCACCAGTTGCAGGCGCAGGCGCGCCGGCGACGCCGACTGCACCAGCGCTTCCGGCCGCACCACGAACAGCAGGCCTTCGTGCTGGGCGGCGGCCAGTTGCAGCCGCCGCAGTTCGCCCACCCGCGCTTGCGGGAGCCAGGCCATGACCGCGGCCACGTCGGCGCAGCGCAAGGCCTGTTCGCAGGCCCACAGCCGCGCAGCCGGTGCCTCGGCACGCACCCACATCAGCGCCTCGGTCGGCAACCCGCCCGCTGCCAGGGCCGGACCGAAGGGCGCGTGCGGCGCGCCGACCAGCACCACCGGGCCGCCACGGGATTCAACCGCCGCGGCCAGCGCCGGCAGCAGCAATTGCCAGACATGGGCTTCCGCCCGGGCCTGCAGCAACTCGGTCATGGCACCGACCGGCCAGCCGCCTCCGGGCAGTTCGGCATCGAGGGCGGCATGGCCGGTGCCCACCACCGGCGTGTCGGCCAGGCCCAGTTCGTCCCCACGCCAGACGTTGTGCCGGGCGGAGGCGAAGGGGGTGGAAAGAGAAGGCAGGCCCATGGCGGAATCAATGATTAACTGTATTTTTATACAGTATTTCATCCGCGGGCAATGCCTTTCTCGCTATCGACCCGGGGCTTGCATGCGCAGGTCATCGCATTTGCGAGGGCCACGCCATGTCCGCCGCCGAGGGATGCGGAAAAAGGGCTCGCGCCTGCTAGTCACCGGCGGGCGCGCACAGGCTCCCGTCGGGCGTCGGCGGTGAGGCCTTTTCGCGCGCCGGCGTCCGACGCAAGGTCGTCGCAACGCGGATCGCTTCGAGGTGCTGCTGGATGCCCCTTCGCTCGGCATCGCTCAAGCGGGCATCGACTTTCGCAGACCGTGCAAGCAATTGCGCAAGGGTCGCGCGCTGGGGTGCCGTCGCCATGGTGGACCTCCCGAACATTGGACCGTTGATTCGCTTTGGAGGTGAGAACTTATTCATGAATCCGAAGGACCCGTGTAGGAGGAAATCTCCACTGCCATCGCCACGGCGGACGGCCTGATTCGGCCGGCCCCGGCGCCCGCCCCTAAAATCATCGACGGGTGTCGGGCGCTTCTCGCGCGGCAGGTTCATGCGTCGGTCGGGCCGCCACGCAGCGTTGTCACGACCAGGAGTCCCATGTCCGAAACCCCGATCCAGTGGATCGCCGCCGCCCTGTTCGCCATCGCCCTGCTGCACACCTTTGCGGCCAAGCAGTTCGAGCGGCTGTCCCACCGCTACCCGCGCCATGCCGGCCTGTTCCACCTGCTGGGCGAGGTGGAGGTGGTCTTCGGCTTCTGGGCCATCGTGCTGGTGCTAGCCATGGCGCTGGTAGTGGGCGGCGCCCCCGCGCTGGAATACGCCGAATCGCGCAACTACACCGAGCCCCTGTTCGTCTTCGTGGTGATGGTGATCGCGGCGTCGCGTCCGGTGCTGCGCACCGTGATCGCGCTGGTCGACACCGCCGCCCGGGTGGTGCCGGTGCCCACGCCGCTGGCGACGGCCTGGCTCGGGCTGGCCGCCGTGCCGCTGCTCGGCTCGCTGATCACCGAGCCGGCCGCGATGACCATCGCCGCGCTGATGCTGGCGCCGCAGATCTTCCGGCGGGACGTGCCCGAGGGCGTCAAGTACCTGGCGCTGGGCGGGTTGTTCGTCAACGTCTCGATCGGCGGCACGATGACGTCGTACGCCGCGCCGCCGGTGCTGATGGTCGCGACCACCTGGCAATGGGACAGCGCCTTCATGCTTGCGCACTTCGGCTGGAAGGCCGCGCTCGCGGTGCTGGTGAACGCGACCGTCGCCACCTTCCTGCTGCGCGGGCATCTGCGACCGGCACCGCTGCCCGACGCAGGCACCCCGGCCGAGGCGCGCGTGCCGCTGTCGGTGGTCGCGGTGCACCTGGGCCTGCTGGCCGGCGTGGTGCTGTTCGCCCACCATCCGGTGGTGTTCCTCGGCCTGTTCCTGATGTTCATGGGCTTCACGCAGGCCTACGACAAACACCAGAGCCCGCTGATCATCAAGGAAGCGCTGCTGGTCGGCTTCTTCCTGGCGGGCCTGGTGGTGCTGGGCGGCATGCAGCAGTGGTGGCTGCAGCCGATCGTCTCGAGCCTCTCGCCGCTCGCGCTGTTCGCCGGCGCGCTGGGGCTCACCGCCATCACCGACAACGCCGCGCTGACTTACCTCGGCTCGCTGATCGAGGGCATCTCGGACGCGTCCAAGTACATGCTGGTCGCCGGCGCGGTGGCCGGCGGCGGCCTGACGGTGATCGCCAACGCACCCAACCCGGCCGGCGTCGCGCTGCTCAAGCGCGGCTTCGCGGACGAGACGATCGGCGCCGGCGGCCTGCTGCTGGGCGCACTGGGCCCGACCGCCGTGGCGGCGCTGGCTTTCCTGCTGCCATGACGCGCCCTCCCGGCTGATCGTGCTGGCCCTCGGCGTGGCCGGGGGCGTCGCGCTCGCCTCGCATCGTGGCGGTCGACCAGCGTCGTCGGCCACCTAGAATCCCGCCAAATCCATACACAACACCACGAGGGGTCGGCCATGCTCAAAATCGACAAGCTCAACGAGTTCACCGCGAGCCACGGCGAGCTGCAGCGCGGCAAGGGGCTGGTCACCGGCACCATCGCCCTGAGCCTGGGCATCCTGTGCTTCCTCGGGGTGCTGGCCTTCCACTTCCCGCAGTACCTCACCACGCCCGAACTGCGCCGCAGCTACAACGTCGACATCATGCGCACCATCCTGCTGGTGGCCATGGTCGCGGCGGGTGGGCTGGCGCTGGTGAACATCGTGTTCAACCGCTCGCGCTGGCTGTCGTCGGCGGCCTTCCTGCTGATCGTCTCGGCGGCGCTGCTGGGCGGCCACAAGGTGCCGGTGAACGACTTCGCGGACAACACGCCCTACATCGGCCTGGACTGGTTCATCCTCGACCTGCTGGGCTCGGCGCTGATCTTCATCTTCATCGAGAAGCTGTTCGCGCACCGCAAGGACCAGCCGGTGTTCCGCGCCGAGTGGCAGACGGACTTTCATCACTTCGTCGTCAACCACATGATCGTGGGCTTCGTGCTGCTGGCCACCAACCTGCTGGTGCACAAGCTCTTCGGCTGGGCCGCCAACGACGGCATCCGCGGCTGGATCGCCGGCCTGCCCTTCTGGGCCGGCGTGCTGCTGATCATTCTGGTGGCCGATCTGGTGCAGTACTGGACGCACCGCGCCTACCACGAGGTGCCGGTGCTCTGGCGCCTGCACGCGGTGCACCACAGCGTGAAGAGCATGGACTGGATGGCCGGCTCGCGCCAGCACATCCTCGAGCTGCTGCTGACCCGCACGCTGGTGCTGGCGCCGATCTACGTGCTGGGCTTCAGCAAGGAAGTGATCGACGCATACATCGTGGTGGTCGGCTTCCAGGCGGTGTTCAATCACTGCAACGTGAACGTGCGGCTCGGGCCGCTGCGCTACCTCATCGTCACGCCGAACTTCCACCACTGGCACCACGCGCAGGACCAGGAAGCGCTCGACCGCAACTACGCGGCGCACTACGCCTTCCTCGACTACCTCTTCGGCACTGCCGTGAAGAGCACCAAGCTCTGGCCGGAACAGTACGGCGTGCTGGGCGACTACGTGCCGAACGGCTTCTTCAAGCAGCTGAAGTTTCCGTTCGTGTGGAAGGGTTGAGTGCCTTGAGCCCGACACGCCTGCAGGGCGCTGCCCTGTTCGTCGCCGCGCTGCTGCTGGTCGGCTGCGCATCGCGCTTCGAGCCCTCCGAGAATGGCGGGCTGCCGCGGCTCAATGTGCAGAGCTCAGCCATCGCCCCCGGCAACGGCGGCGAGCTGATCTCGGCGACCGCGCTCGAGCCCGGCGACATCCTGCTCACCTCGGTCGCGACGCTCGGTTCGTTCGGCATCCGCCTGGGCACCTTCTCGCCGGTAAGCCACGCCGTGCTGTACCTGGGGGACGGCCAGGTCGCCGAAGCCGTCGGTGACGGCGTGCGCGCGCGACGCATCGAAGACGTGGTGGCCGAAGAGCAGATGGTGGTCGCCTTCCGTCACCCGGGCATCGATGCCGACCACGCGCAGCGCCTGCGTGGCTGGGCCATGTCGCAGGTCGGCACGCGCTACAACACGGTCGGCGTGATGTTGAATGCGCCCTTCGTGCTGAATCGGCGCATCTGCGAGCTGCCGCTGATGCCCGGCGCCGCACGCGACTTCTGCCTGCGCGGCTTCGCCATGGTGCAACTCGGCGCGAGCCGCAACGACCAGTTCTTCTGTTCGCAGTTCGTGCTGGAAGCCTACAACCAGGCCGGCCTGCCCGTGACCACGGCCGACCCGCGCTGGGTCAGCCCCGCCGACCTGCTCCACATGCGCGAGGGCGACGTGCCGTCGATCCCCGCGACGCAGCCGCTTCGCTACGTCGGCCACCTCAAGTACAACCCGCCGCCGGTGATCGTCGTCGACGGGGCGACCGCGCATTGACGTTCGACGCCGTCGTCATCGGCGCCGGTGCCGCCGGGCTGTTCTGCGCGGCGCTGGCCGGTCAGCGCGGCCGCAAGGTGCTGCTGATCGATCACAGCGAACGCATCGCGGAGAAGATCCGCATCTCGGGCGGCGGCCGCTGCAACTTCACCAACCGCGACATCGACGTGCGCGCGCCGCAGCGCCATTTCGTGAGCGAAAACCCGAACTTCTGCCGCTCGGCGCTGTCGCGCTACACGCCGCAGCAGTTCATCGGGCTGCTGGAGCGCCACGGCATCGCCTACCACGAGAAGCACAAGGGCCAGCTGTTCTGCGACGGGCCGTCGCAGCAGATCATCGACCTGCTGCTGGCCGAATGCGACGACGGCGGCGTGACGCGCTGGCAACCCTGTGCCGTGGGTGCCGTCGCCTTCGACGAAGCGACAGCGAGTTATCGGATCGACACCGACCGCGGGCCGGTCGACACGCCGCACCTGGTCGTGGCCACCGGCGGGCTGTCCATCCCGCAACTGGGCGCGAGCGATTTCGGCTACCGGCTGGCGCGGCAGTTCGGCCTGCGCGTGGTGACGCCCCGCCCGGCCTTGGTGCCGCTGACTTTCGAAGGTGCCGGCTGGGCGCCCTATGCCAGCCTGGCCGGGCTCGCGCTGCCGGTGCAGATCGAGACCGGCCGAAAGAAGGAGCGCATGGCCTTCCTGGAAGACCTGCTGTTCACCCACCGGGGGCTGTCTGGGCCAGCGGTGCTGCAGATCTCGAGTTATTGGCGCGAGGGCGAGGCGCTGACCATCGACTTCGCCCCTGGCACCGACGCCGCAGCCCTGCTCGGCGATGCCAAGTCGCGATCACGCAAGCGGGTGGCCAACGAACTCGCCGCCCTGGTGCCGTCGCGCCTGGCCGACGCCTGGGTCGGCGACGACCCGGCGCTGCAACGGCCCATCAACGAAGCCGCCGACAAGGCGCTGGGCCAGTTGGCGGAGCGGATTTCCCGCTGGTCGATCACGCCCGCCGGCACCGAGGGCTACAAGAAGGCCGAGGTGACGGCCGGTGGCGTCGACACCCGCGACCTCTCGTCGCAAACGCTGGAATCGAAGCAGCCAGGCCTGTTTTTCATCGGCGAGGTGACCGACGTGACCGGCTGGCTGGGCGGCTATAACTTCCAATGGGCCTGGGCGAGTGCCCACGCCTGCGCGAACGCGTTATAATCGCGGGCTAACTTTTGGCCTCCCCTCAACGGCCTCCAAAATTTTCAGTTGAGGAACCCCGGCCTGGGGCCTCGATCTCCCCCGGCCAACTTCAGTTCAACGATTCATCAATGACCACCATCCGCGTTAAAGAAAACGAGCCCTTCGACGTTGCCCTTCGTCGCTTCAAGCGCACCATCGAAAAGCTCGGCCTGCTGACCGACCTGCGCGCCCGCGAGTTCTACGAAAAGCCGACCGCCGAGCGCAAGCGCAAGAAGGCCGCCGCGGTCAAGCGCCACTACAAGCGCGTGCGCAGCATGCAGCTCCCCAAGAAGCTGTACTAAGCACCCCTTCGCTGGCACAGGCCAGTGAAGCGAGCCGCGCCGGGGAAACCTGCCGCGGCTTTTGTTTTTTCGTTCGCCCAAAAGAGAGAAGAAGACCATGAGCCTCAAGGAACAGATCACCGAAGACATGAAGACGGCCATGCGCGCCAAGGACAGCGAGCGCCTGGGCACCATCCGTCTGCTGCTGGCCGCGATGAAGCAGAAGGAAGTGGACGAGCGCGTCGAGCTCGACGACGCCATGGTCGTGGCCATCGTCGACAAGATGGTCAAGCAGCGCAAGGACTCGATCGCCGCCTTCACGACCGGTGGCCGCGCCGACCTGGCGGACAAGGAAGCCGCCGAGATCAAGGTGCTGGAGGTCTACCTGCCGCAGCGCATGAGCGCCGACGAGGTCACGGCCGAAGTGAAGGCGATCGTCGACGAACTGGGCGCCAAGGGCCCGGGCGACATGGGCAAGGTGATGGGCACGGTCAAGACCCGCCTGGCCGGCAAGGCCGACATGGGCCAGGTCAGCGCCGCGGTCAAGGCGGCCTTGTCAGGCGCCTGATGGACGCCGAGGCACGGAGCCCGGTCCACAAGGCCTGTGCCTGCCTGGTGGACAGCCGCGGCCGCCTGCTGGTGTTCGACCACCCCGAAGACGGCGGCATGCAGCTGCCCAAGGGCACGGTCGAGCCCGGCGAGACGCCCGAGGCCGCCGTGCGCCGCGAGCTGCTGGAGGAATCGGGCATCGCGTACGACGGGCCGTTGCAGCCGCTGGGCACGATGGACCGCGAGTGCGAGGCCGGTGTGGAAGGCAACGTGCACCGCCATGCCCAGCTGTGGCATGTCTTCCTGATGCGGACGGATGGTGCACTTCCCGAAACCTTCGAGCACATCGCCAGCGGCAGCCCCGAAGAAGACGGCCTCGTCTTCCGCTTCCGCTGGCTGGCGCCTGGCGAGCCGGTCGATGGCTTCGCCCCACCCTACCGACAAGCCATCGCGCGCGTGCGCACCCACCTCGCGCAGTGACGGAAGAAGCTAGGCGCAGAGCATGTACGTGCCCAGCAGGCCCAGCCCCAGGAAGAAGCAACGTCGGAACGCGACGAGCGGGAGCCGGTCGCGCAGCCATTGACCGACGCTCATCCCCAGCAATGCTGGAAGGAGCATTGCGACCGACAGCGGCAGATCGTTCGCCGCATAACCGCCGGTACCGATCAGCCCGATGGCCAGTGCGACCGTCGCGGTGGTGAAGGAAAGACCCATGGCCTGGATCAGCGCATCGCGCTGAAGCCCCAGCGCCTGGAGATAAGGCACCGCCGGCACTACGAAAACCCCGGTCAGGGCCGTCACCACGCCCGTGAGTGCGCCTGCCAACGGACCGAGCCAACGCGCGGCACGCGGCCCGATGTGCAACGTTCGGCCGGCGAGCCCCCAGGCCGCATAGGCCACGAGGGCCGCTCCCAGAAAGAGACGGCTCCAAGTGCCCGTCGGTACGCCAAAAACCATCGCACCGCCGAGCGTCCCCACGACGATACCGACCTGAATCCCCGTCAGTCGCCTCAGGAGTGGCCATAGGCTCGGCCAGGGGCGCACTTGCCAAACGTTGGTCACGAAGGACGGCACGATTAGCAACGCGGCGGCTTCGACCGGCCGCATCCAAAGCGCAAGCAGGGCCATGGAAAGCGTCGGCAGACCCAGTCCGATCACGCCCTTGACGAGCCCTGCGAGCAGAAATACCGCAGACGCTGCGGACAGGAGTTCGAGGGATGGCATGGATGCGAGTCTGCGGCGTCCCGAAGCGCCAACCAATGCGGATCTCGCGCAGCCTGCCTCAGGCACCGCCTGAGCCTGAACATGCTACCTTGGCACCATGCGATTCGATCTGACCGACCTGCGCCTTTTCCTGCACGTCGCCGAAGCCGGCAGCCTGACCGCCGGTGCGCAGCGTAGCCACATGACACTGGCCTCGGCCAGCCAACGGGTGCGCGGCATGGAAGCGACGCTGGGTCATCCGCTGCTGCAGCGCCATTCCCAAGGTGTGCACGCCACAGAGGCCGGCCGGACCTTGCTGCATCATGCGCGCCTCGTCCTAGCGCAGATGGAGCAGCTCCGCGGCGAACTGGGGACCTATGGCGAAGGGCTGCAGGGCCATGTCCGCCTGCTGTGCAACACGTCCGCGATGACCGAACACCTGCCCGCGCCATTGGCCCGATTCCTCGCAGCGAACCCGCACATCTCGGTCGACCTGGAGGAACGTGCGAGCGACGACATCATCGACGCACTGCGGGCAGGCGTCTGCGACATCGGCATCGTGTCGAACGCCGCGGACACCGCGGGGCTCGACAGCCGGCCGTTCCGGCGCGACGACCTGGTGCTCGTGATGCCGCGCAGCCACGTGCTGGCCGACCGCCGCCGCATCGGCCTGGCTGAGGTGACGGACGCGGCCTTTGTCGGGCTCGGCGCGGCAAGCCCGCTGCAGCAGCACATCGCGCTGCATGCGCGCCGGCTCGGCAAGCACGTGCACTACCGGGTGCGCGTCGCCAGCTTCGAAGCCGTGTGCAGCATGGTGGAACAAGGCATCGGACTGGGCATCGTGCCGCAGACGGCTGCGCGGCGCTGCGCCCGGACGATGCAGATTCGCCGCGCGGTGCTCGACGAACCATGGGCCGCACGCACGCTGCTGGCGTGCACGCGCTCCGGCCAGCCGCTGCCCCTGCACGCCCAGCGACTGCTGAACGAGTTAGCGCAGCCGCGGGCCTGAACTGCTCAGGAACCGGCGATCTTCATCCGGTCGATGAGGATCGAGCCGGTGGTCTTGGCGCCGTAGTTGTAGGCATCGGCCCCGACGGCCTGGATGCCCATCAGCATGTCCTTCAAGTTACCGGCGATGGTGATCTCCTGCACCGGGAACGCGATGCGCCCCTTCTCGACCCAGAAGCCGCTGGCGCCGCGCGAGTAGTCGCCGGTCACGTAGTTCACGCCCTGCCCCATCAGCTCGATCACGAACAGGCCGGTGCCCAGCTTGCGCAGCATTTCGTCGAGGTCGTCGTCGGCCTTCGTCAGACGCGAGCGCAGCGTCAGGTTGTGCGAACCGCCGGCGTTGCCCGTGGTCTTCATGCCCAGCTTGCGGGCCGAGTAGGTGCTGAGGAAGTAGCCCTCGAGCCGGCCGCCGTCGACGATCTTGCGCGCCCGCGTGGTCACGCCTTCGTCGTCGAAGGGCGCGCTGCCCTTGCCGCGCTTGATGTGCGGATCTTCGGCCACGTCGATGTGCTTGGGCAGCACCGGCTTGCCGAGCGAATCGAGCAGGAAGGTGCTCTTGCGGTAGAGCGCACCGCCGCTGGTGGCCTGCACCAGCCCGCCCAGCAGGCCGGCGGCCAGTGGCGACTCGAACAGCACCGGGCACTGCGTCGTCTTGATCTTGCGCGACTTCAGGCGCGACAGCGCGCGTTCGGCGGCGTAGCGGCCGACCGCCTGCGGGCTGGCCAGTTCGTCGGCCGAGCGCATCGAGCTGTACCAGGCGTCGCGCTGCATGCCGTCGCCCTTGCCGGCGATGGGCGCCACCGAGATGGAGTGCCGCGAGCTGGCATAGCCGCCGCGGAAGCCGTGCGTGTGGGCGCTGAAGAAGTGGCTCTGCTGGGCCGAGACGCCGGCGCCTTCGCTGTTGGTGATGCGCTTGTCGGTCGACAGGGCCGCGGCCTCGCATTCGAGCGCCAGCTTGGCCGCTTGTTCGCTGTCGATGTCCCAGGGGTGGAACAGGTCGAGGTCGGGCTGCTCACGCACGATGTCCGCTTCGTCGGGCAGGCCGCCAACCGGGTCTTCGGCGGTGAAGCGCGCGATGTCGTAGGCGGCCTGCACCGTCTGGGCGATGGCGGCCTCGGAAAAGTCGGAGGTGCTGGCGTTGCCGCGGCGGTGCCCGACGTACACCGTGATGCCCAGCGACTTGTCGCGGTTGCGCTCGACGTTCTCCAGTTCTCCCTTGCGCACCGACACGCTCAGGCCGCAGCCTTCGGAGGCCTCGGCCCCCGCGTCGGTGGCGCCGAGCTTCTTGGCATGCGCCAAGGCCGAGTCGACCAGATTTTCGAAGAAAGAGCGGCTGTACGCAAAGCCGGACGCGGGGCGCGTGGAGGATGTCGTCATGTGTTGGCTATGATACTTGGCCCCCTGTTCCCTCTATCGCGCGGTCCTTTGCGGCCCAGGATTTTCCGATGTCCCGCAAACCCAAAAAAGGCTACTACGTCCGTGGCGAATTCGTTGCCGAAGGCAGCGAACTCGACCTGGAGCTCAAACGCGAGCTCAAGGGCACCGACGACGCCAGCAAGACCGACCTCAAGCGCGAAAGCGCCGAGTTGCAGAAGCTCGGCGAAGACCTGCTCGGTCTGCGCGCCGGCCTGTTCGACCAGTTGCCGCTCGGCGAGAAGCTGGCCGACGCGATCGTCGAGGCGCGCCGCATCACCAACTTCGAAGGCAAGCGCCGCCAGATGCAGTTCATCGGCAAGCTGATGCGCGCGCTCGACCCCGAGGTGCTCGACGCCGTGCGCAGTGCGCTCGACGAGCAGCACAGCGGACCCGCCGAGGAAACCGCGATGCTGCACGAGGCCGAACGCTGGCGCGACCGGCTCATCGCCGACGACGACGCGCTCGGCGGCTGGATCGAGACCCATCCCGACACCGACAGCCAGCAGCTGCGCGCCCTGGTGCGCCAAGCCCGCAAGGACATCAAGGCCGGCAAGCCCGGCGAAGCGCCGCGCCAGGCCAAGGCCTACCGCGAGGTGTTCCAGCTGGTGCGCGCGCAACTGGCCGCCCATGCAGGCAGCGACCGGGCGGCCGAGGCCAGCGAGGAATCGCGGGAGCGCGACGCATGAGCACTCCGGACCCGGTCCGCATCGGCATCGTCTCGGTCAGCGACCGCGCTTCCACCGGCGTGTACGAAGACAAGGGCCTGCCGGCATTGAAGGACTGGCTGACGCGTGCACTGCGCAACCCGATCGACTTCGAGGCGCGCCTCATCCCCGACGAGCAGGCCGGCATCAGCGCCACGCTGATCGAACTGGTCGACGCCGGCTGCTCGCTGGTGCTCACCACCGGCGGCACCGGCCCCGCCCTGCGCGACGTCACGCCCGAAGCGACGCTGGCCGTGGCGCACAAGGAAATGCCGGGTTTCGGCGAGCAGATGCGGCAGATCAGCCTTCGCTTCGTGCCCACCGCCATCCTGTCGCGACAGGTCGCGGTGATTCGCGACCGCGCGCTGATCCTCAACCTGCCGGGCCAGCCCAAGGCCATCGCCGAGACGCTCGAAGGCCTGAAGAACGCCGACGGCTCGCAAGCCGTGCCGGGCATCTTCGCGGCCGTGCCCTACTGCATCGATCTCATCAACGGGCCGTACATCGAAACCGACGATGCGGTCTGCAAGGCGTTCCGGCCGAAGTCCGCGATCCGTCCGGCCGCTGCCTGAAAACGCGGTAAGTCGGTGAAACCCCGACGCCGTTGCCTTCGGGTATGCGGCATAGTCGAAAGCGCCTGATTCGACTACGCCATTCGGCGAAAACTCCCGGAGACACCATGAAACTCGGCACCCTTGCCGCCTGCCTTTCGCTCGCCCTCGGCGCGAGCGCCTTCGCCCAGACCACGACGCTCAAGATCGGCTACGCCACCTCGAAGGAATCGCACTACGGTGTCGGCTCGACGGCGTTCTGCGACGAAGTCGAGAAGGGCACGCAAGGCCGCTTCAAGTGCCAGCACTTCGCCAACTCGGCGCTGGGCGGCGAACGCGAGCAGATCGAGGCCATCCAGCTCGGCACGCAGGACCTGCTGAACACATCGACCGGCCCGGTCGGCAACTTCGTGCCCGAGGTCAAGATCGTCGACATCCCCTTCCTGTTCCGCGACTACGACCACGCGCGCAAGGTGATGGACGGCCCGATCGGCCAGGACATCCTGACCAAGTTCCCGAGCAAGGGCATCATCGCGCTGGCCTGGACCGAGAACGGCTTCCGCCACATGACGAACAGCAAGCGCGACATCGTCAAGCCGGAAGACGCCAAGGGCCTGAAGATGCGCACCATGGAGAACAAGGTGCACATGGACGGCTACCGCACCTTCGGCATCCTGCCGACGCCCATGGCCTTCCCCGAACTGTTCGGCGCGTTGCAGCAGGGCACGGTCGACGGCCAGGAGAACCCGATCCCGGTGATTCTGGCGTCGAAGTTCTCGCAGGTGCAGAAGCATCTCTCGCTCACCGGCCACGTGTACTCGCCAGCGCTGCTGCTGCTGTCGCCCAAGGTCTGGAACAAGCTCTCGGATGCCGACAAGAAGCTCTTTGTCGCGGCGGCGCAGAAGGCGTCGATCGCGCAGCGCAAAAAGGTCAACGACGACGAAAGCAACGGCATCGCCCAGCTCGAGAAGGACGGCATGAAGGTCACACGCACCGTCGACAGCAACGCCTTCCGCGAGGCGCTCAAGCCCGCGTACGTGAGCTACGCCAAGGAGTTCGGCGCGGACAACATCAAGAAGATCACGGACGTCAAGTAAGCGGCAAACCGCTGACCGTCCACCGCCCGGACACGCCGAGAGGTTCCGGGCGGTTCGCTTTTTCCAGACCGAGATTCAAGTACCGTGCAAGCCTTCGAGCGCCATTTCATCACCGCCAACCGCTGGGCGCTGATCCTTCTGCTGGCCGCCATGTCGGTCATCATCTTCACCAATGTCGCGTTGCGCTACCTGACCGACCAGTCCCTCGAATGGGCCGAAGAGGTCTCGCGCCACATGATGATCTGGCTCACCTTCCTGGGCGCCGGCCCGGTGCTGCGCTACGGCGGCCACATCGCCGTCGAGAACCTGCAGGACGCCTTGCCGCCCAAGGGCGCGATGGCCGTGCGCCTTGCCGTCGCGGCGCTGCTCTTCGCCTTCTTCGGATTCATGGTCTGGTACGGCTGGCTCTACATGCAGCGCACCATGTTCCAGCTGACCGCCGTGACGCAGATTCCCTTCGCCTACATCTACAGTGCCATGCTGATCGGCGGGGTGCTGTGCATCGTGCACTTCCTGTTGGTGGTCAAGGGTTACGTGCTGCGCCGGGAGTTCCGGTCGGATGCGCACTTCGACGCCACCGCGTCGGCATCGTTGTAAGGGGACGCGCATGGACCCGAGCATCGTTCTCATCGTTTCCGCCTGCGTCTTCCTCGCCATCGGCGTGCCGGTCGCCTTCGCCCTCGGGCTGGCCACCGCGGCCACGCTGATCCTGGCGGAAAGCTATCCCCTGATGGTGCTGCTGAAGGAAACCTTCACCGGCATCGACAGCTTCCCGCTGATGGCCGTGCCCTTCTTCATCCTGGCGGCAGAGCTCATGAGCGGCGGCTCGCTGACCGAGGTGCTGTTGCGCTTCGCCGGCCAGTTCGTCGGCCACAAGCGCGGCGGCCTGGGCTACACCAACGTGGTGTCGCTCACCTTCTTCTCGGGCATCTCGGGCTCGGCGCTGGCCGACGCGGCCGGCCCGGGCTCGATGCTGATCAAGATGATGGACAAGGCCGGCTACGACCGCTCGTACGCGGCGGCGCTGACGGCGTCCACGGCCATCGTCGGGCCGATCATCCCGCCGTCGATCATCATGATCATCTACGCGCTGCAGGACGAGACGGTGTCCGTCGGCACGCTGTTCGCAGCGGGCATCCTGCCGGGCATCCTGATCGCGGTGGCGATGTGCGCGGTGAACTTCTGGGTGTCGAAGAAGCGCAACTACAAGGGCGACGGCCAGCTGCCGCCGATGCGCGACATCCTCGTCACGACGTGGAAGGCACTGCCCGCCATCCTGCTGCCGGTGGTCATCCTCGGCGGCATGCGCGCCGGCTGGTTCACGCCGACCGAAGCCTCGGTGGTGGCGGTGTTCTACGCGCTGCTGTGCGGCAAGTTCGTCTACCGCACGCTCGAGTGGAAGGCGCTGCCGAACATCCTCGAACGCTCGGCGCTGCTGTCGGCGTCGGTGCTGATCATCATCGGGCTGTCGGCGTCTTTCGCCTGGGTGCTGACGATCGAAGGCATTCCGCAGCAGATGGCCGAATGGCTGATCGGCATGAACCTCTCGCCGTGGATGTTCCTGATCATCGTCAACGTCTTCCTGCTGCTCTTCGGCATCTTCATCGAGCCGCTGCCGGGCGTCATGGTGCTGGCGCCGATCCTCGCGCCGGTCGCCATGAAGCTGGGCGTCGACCCGGTGCACTTCGCGATGATCGTGATCTTCAACCTCACGCTGGGCATGATCACGCCGCCGGTCGGGGGGCTGCTCTTCGTGACATGCAACGTGTCGAAGGTGCCGATGTCGAAGCTGGTGCGCGAGCTGGTGCCCTTCCTGTGGGCGCACGGGGCGGTGCTGATCATCCTGACCTTCGTGCCGGCGCTGAGCACCTGGCTGCCGCGGGTGATGGGCTTCAAGTAGAGGCGCTTGCTTCATCGGGTTGTCATGACCGGGGCCGATGCTGGCGGATTCGCAATCCCGACGCTTGGCACCCGATGTTCTTCAGCAAGACCGAAAAAGCCCGCGACGAGCTGCGCCCCGGCCGCCGCACGCTGACGCAGCGCGAACGCGCCGTGCTGCTGATGGCCGACGGCCAGCGCTCGGTGACCGACTTCGTGCCGCTCTTCAGCGACCGCGACGAGGCGCTTCGCGTGGCGCACCACCTGTTGCACGAGGGCTATCTGCACGCGCCGGATGAACGCTTCGACGCGCCCGCCGTCGTCGTGGCGGATGTGCCCGAGCCATCAACGCCCACCGCATCGGCCGACCCTTTCGACGGCAAGCCGTCCCTGGCCACCACCCGCATGTTCCTGTTCGACCTGTGCGAGCGCATGTTCGCGCGGCGCGACCCGGCGATGGCGCAGGTCCTGCGCGACACGCTGCGCGAGGCGCGCGACCGCGCGTCCATGCTGGCCGTGGCCGACACGATGCTCGCGGAGATCCGACAGGCCGCCGGCGACGAGCGCGCCGACGCCATCCGCGATCGCATCGCCAAGTTGTTGCCAGCCGAAACGGTGCACTGAGCCCGCGCCGATCCACTACACTCGCCCGGGTCAGGAGAGCGCCCGCAACGGGCCGCCGAAGGCGCAGGAACCCATCCGAACGCTCAGGCCCCAAGGACTGACGAGGCGCCTGTTCATCCGGGCGTTTCCTTGCTGGAGAGAGGTCGGTCGTCCATCGCGACACGCCGGCCCACCGAAGGAGCAAACCCTAAGCCTCTGAAAAGGCGGGGCGAATCTCTCAGGTAGAGCGGACAGCAGGGGTGGCCCATGACTTGCGTCGTGGATTCCGTCTGCCCCCCTGTTATGGAGAGCGCCATGGCTGCTTCCGACGATTCGCTTCAGAAGACCCCGCTGCATGCCCTGCACGTCGAACTTGGCGCCCGCATGGTGCCTTTCGCCGGCTACAGCATGCCGGTGCAGTACCCCGCCGGCCTGATGGCCGAGCACAAGCACACCCGCACGGCCGCCGGCCTGTTCGACATCTCGCACATGGGCCAGCTGCGCCTGGTCGGCCCCGACGCCGCCGCGGCTTTCGAGACGCTGATGCCGGTCGACGTGGTCGACCTGGCGCCCGGCAAGCAGCGCTACGGCCTGCTGCTGAACGACGCGGGCGGCATCCTCGACGACCTGATGTTCTTCAACGAAGGCGACGGGTCGCTCTTCGTGATCGTCAACGGCGCCTGCAAGGTGGCCGACCTGGCGCACATCCAGGCCCGCATCGGCGCGCGCTGCGAGGTGCAGCCGATGCCCGACCACGCGCTGCTCGCATTGCAGGGTCCGCAGGCCGCCGCCACGCTGGCCCGCCTGTCGCCCAACGTGGAACGCTTCGTCTTCATGACGGGCGGCGCGGTGCAGATCGGCGGCATTCCGGCCTTCGTCACCCGCAGCGGCTACACCGGCGAAGACGGCTTCGAGATCTCGGTGAAGGCCAGCGACGCCGAAGCACTGGCCCGCCTGCTGTTGGCCGAGCCCGAGGTGCAGCCCATCGGCCTGGGTGCGCGCAACTCGCTGCGGCTGGAAGCCGGCCTCTGCCTCTACGGCCACGACATCGACGAGACGACCACGCCGGTCGAGGCCTCGCTCAACTGGGCGATTCAGAAGGTGCGCCGCACCGGCGGCGCGCGGGCCGGTGGCTTCCCGGGTGCCGACAGGGTGCTGGCCCAACTGGCGGCCGCGGCATCGGGCGCGGCCGGCATCGCCGAGCACGACACGCTCAAGCGCCGCCGCGTCGGCCTGGTCGCGCTGGAACGCATCCCGGTGCGCGACGGCACGCCGCTCGAATCCTTCGAGGGCATCGCCATCGGCCAGGTCACCAGCGGACTGCTCGGGCCCACGGCCGACCGGCCGATCGCGATGGCTTACGTGGCCGCCGCCTTCGCTGCGCCCGGCACGCGCCTGCAGGCCATCGTGCGCGGCAAGCCGGTGCCGATGGAGGTGACCACCCTGCCCTTCGTGCCGACCCGATACTACCGAGGCTAGTTTCCCTTTCACCTCTCGTTCCATCTCTTTTCAGGAGCCCCATGAGCACCAAATTCACCAAGGACCACGAGTGGGTCCAGGCCACCGGCAGCGACGCGATCGTCGGCATCACCGTGCATGCGCAGGACGCACTCGGCGACGTCGTGTTCGTCGACCTGCCCGAGGTCGGCAAGACCTTCGCGCAAGGCGAAGTCGCCGGCGTCGTCGAATCGGTCAAAGCGGCAGCCGACGTGTTCATGCCCGTCTCGGGCGAGATCACCGAAGTCAATGAAGCGCTGCGCGCCGACCCCTCGCTCGCCAACAGCGACCCACTCGCCACCGGTTGGTTCTTCAAGGTCAAGCTGAGCGAGCCCGCCCAGCTCGACGCCCTGCTCGAAGCCGCCGACTACGACAAGTTCGCTGCAGAGAGCTGACCCGCCTTCAATCTTCGCCTTCATCGCTCCACGCCCATGCCGACCCCCTCCTTCCCCACCTTGCGCGAACTCGAGAATGCCGACGAATTCATCGCCCGTCACATCGGCATCGAGCCGGCCGACGAGGCGCGCATGCTGCCGGTCATCGGCTCTGCCACGCGCGAGGAACTGATCGACGGCATCGTGCCGCCGGCCATCCGCCGCACGCGGCCGATGCAGTTGCCCGCGCCGGTGAGCGAGGCCGACGCACTGGCCGAGCTGAAGGCGATGGCGGCGAAGAACAAGGTGGCGCGCAACTTCATCGGCCAGGGCTACTACGGCACCCACACGCCCGGCGTGATCCTGCGCAACATCCTCGAGAACCCCGCCTGGTACACGGCCTACACGCCCTATCAGGCGGAGATCTCGCAGGGCCGCATGGAGGCGCTGGTCAACTTCCAGACCATGGTCTGCGACCTGACCGGCATGGCGATCGCCAACGCGTCGATGCTCGACGAGGCGACGGCCGCGGCCGAGGCGATGACGCTGGCCAAGCGCAGCGTGAGATCCAAAAGCAACGTCTTCCTGGTGGCCGGCGACTGCCACCCGCAGACCATCGAAGTGCTGCGCACCCGCGCTGCGCCGCTGGGCATCGAGATCAAGGTGAGCACCGCATCGGAGACGCTGCCCCTGTTGATGGCGAGCGGCGAATTCTTCGGCGTGCTGGCCCAGTACCCCGGCACCACCGGCCAGGTGCACGATCTGCGCCCGCTGGCCGGCCATGCGCATGCCTGCGACGCCGCGCTGTGCGTGGCGGCCGACCTGCTGGCGCTGACGCTGTTGGCACCGCCCGGCGAATGGGATGCCGACATCGTCTGCGGCACCACGCAGCGCTTCGGCATGCCGATGTGCAACGGCGGCCCGCACGCGGCCTACCTGGCCTGCCGCGACGGGTTCAAGCGCTCGCTGCCCGGCCGGCTGGTCGGCGTGAGCGTCGACGTGCACGGTTCGCCGGCCTACCGGCTCGCGCTGCAAACGCGCGAACAGCACATCCGCCGCGAAAAGGCCACGTCGAACATCTGCACGGCGCAGGTGCTGCCGGCCGTCGTCGCAAGCATGTACGCCGTGTACCACGGCCCCGCCGGCCTCACGCGCATCGCGCAGCGTGTGGCGGCGCTCACCGGCATTCTGGCCGCGGGCCTCGAGCAGATGGACCGCGAGCTGGTCAACACCACCGCCTTCGATTCGCTGACCGTGAAAAGCGGAGACGACACCGCCGCCATCCTCGCCCACGCGAACACGGCCGGCGTCAACCTGCGCCATCGGCTGCAGCAGCACCTGGGCATCTCGCTGGACGAGACGACGACGCGCGCCGACATCGAGACGCTGTGGGCGCTGTTCGTGCCGACCGGCACGCCGATGCCGCGCTTCGAGGAACTGGCCGACACCGCCCCCGTGCGCATTCCGGACGACTTGCGCCGCACCTCGGCCTTCCTCACGCATCCGGTGTTCAACACGCACAAGAGCGAGACGTCGATGCTGCGCTACATCCGCAGCCTCTCCGACAAGGACCTGGCGCTCGACCGCAGCATGATCCCGCTGGGCAGCTGCACCATGAAGCTCAACGCGACCAGCGAAATGATCCCGATCACCTGGCCCGAGTTCGCGAACATCCACCCCTTCGCACCGGCCGAGCAGCTGCAGGGTTACGCCGAGCTCGACCAGCAGCTGCGCGACTGGCTGTGCGAAGCGACGGGCTATGCCGGCATCAGCCTGCAGCCCAACGCCGGCTCGCAGGGCGAGTACGCCGGCCTGCTGGCGATCAAGGCCTTCCATGTGTCCAAGGGCGAAGGCCAGCGCAACATCTGCCTGATCCCTTCGTCGGCGCACGGCACCAACCCGGCCAGCGCGCAGATGGCCGGCATGCAGGTGGTCGTGACCGCCTGCGACGCGCAGGGCAACGTCGACCTCGACGACCTGAAGCGCGCCTGCGAGAAGCACAGCGCCAACCTGGCGGCGGTGATGATCACCTACCCCAGCACCCACGGCGTGTTCGAGACCCGCGTGAAGGCACTGTGCGAGCTGGTGCATGAACATGGCGGCCGCGTGTACGTCGACGGCGCGAACATGAACGCCCTGGTCGGCGTGGCCGCGCCAGGCGAGTTCGGCGGCGACGTGAGCCATCTGAACCTGCACAAGACCTTCTGCATTCCGCACGGCGGCGGCGGCCCGGGCGTCGGCCCGGTGTGCGTGGTGGAAGACCTCGTGCCCTTCCTGCCGGGCCATGCGACGGCGGGCGTCGGTGGTCATGACGTGGGTGCGGTCTCGGCCGCGCCGCTGGGCAATGCCGCAGTGCTGCCCATCAGCTGGATGTACTGCCGCATGATGGGCGCAGCCGGCCTGCAGGCCGCGACCGAGACGGCGATCCTGTCGGCCAACTACATCAGCGCGCGCCTGAAGGAACATTACCCAACGCTGTACGCGAGCCCGAACGGGCATGTGGCGCACGAGTGCATCCTCGATTTGCGCCCGCTCAAGGACACCAGCGGCGTCACGGCCGAAGATGTGGCGAAGCGCCTGATCGACTACGGCTTCCATGCGCCCACGCTGAGCTTCCCGGTGCCCGGCACGCTGATGGTCGAGCCGACCGAGAGCGAGCCGCTGGCCGAACTCGACCGTTTCATCGACGCGATGATCGCCATCCGCGGCGAGATCCGCCGTGTGGAAGAAGGCGTCTGGCCGAAGGAAGACAACCCGCTCAAGCACGCGCCGCACACCGCCGCCAGCCTGCTGAGCACCGAGTGGACGCACCCCTACTCGCGCGAACTCGGCGCCTACCCGCTGGCCGCCCTCAAGCAGGCCAAGTACTGGTCGCCGATCGGCCGCGTCGACAACGTCTACGGCGATCGCAACCTGTTCTGCAGCTGCGTGCCGGTGGGCGACTACACGACGAGCTGAACACGACGGCACAATCGATGCTCCCCCCTTCAAAGGAGAGACATCGATGAGTGAAACAAAGCAGCCGCTCGACGGACACATCGCCTGGGTGACCGGCGGCGGCAGCGGCATTGGCCTGGCCGGTGCCATCGACCTGGCCAAGGCCGGCTGTCGGGTCGTGATTTCCGGCCGCGAGACGGCCAAGCTCGACGCTGCGATTGTCGAAGCCGAGGCCAAGGGCGCACCGCGTGGCCGCATCACGGCGATGGCGCTCGACGTGGGCGACCGGCCCGCGGTCGACAAGGTGGCCGCGGCCATCGAGGCGCAGCATGGCGGCGTCGACATCCTGGTCAACAGCGCCGGCGTCAACTTTCCCAAGCGTTTCTGGAGCGAGACCGACGGCGACACCTTCGCCAAGGTGGTCAACATCAACCTCAACGGCGCGACCTTCTGCACGCTGGCTGTGCTCAAGGGCATGCAGGCGCGGCGGCGCGGCACGGTGATCAACATCGCGTCGTTCGCCGGCTGGCACCAGAGCTACCTCACCGGCCCGGCCTACGTGGCAAGCAAGGCCGGGCTGACGGCGATGACGCACAACTTCAACATCGAGCAATGCGTGCACGGCCTGCGCGCGACAGCCGTTTGCCCCGGCGAGGTGGCCACGCCGATCCTGAAGAAGCGGCCGGTCGAGCCGAGCGCCGAGGACAAGGCGCTGATGCTGCAGGAGGAAGACATGGGCCGCACCATCCGCTTCATCGCCGAGATGCCGCCGCACGTGTGCATCAACGAGCTGGTGATCGCGCCGGTGCACAACCGCATCTACATCGGCGGCAGCGAACTGCAGCGCCGCTGAGGTGCCGGCGGCCGGTGTGCCTCAGGCCGGCTGCGCCGCCGCCCAGGCCATGACCTCCGGCAACGGGGCCGGGCGGGCGAACAGGTAGCCCTGGACCAGCCGGCATTCCAGCACCGTCAGCACCGCGAGCTCACCCTCCGTCTCGACACCCTCGGCCACCACCGCGATGTCGAGCGAGGCACCCAGCTGAACGATCGAATTGACCAGCACGGCGTTGCCCGGCGAGCTCGCCAGGCCGTCGATGAAGCTGCGGTCGATCTTCACCTGCTTCACATAGTCGCTGCGCAGCGAAGCCAGCGACGAATAACCGACACCGAAGTCGTCGACCGCGATCGCCACGCCGGCCGCCGACAGTGCGCTCAGGCGGCCCCGCGTTGCGTGGGTGTCGAGCGCCACCTCCTCGGTGATCTCGATCTGCAGCCGGCAAGTGGCGATGCCGCGGGCGGCCAATGTGCCGAGCACGATCTCGTCGACGGCGAGCTGCGCCATTTCGCGCGGCGACACGTTCATCGCCACCGGCACGCCGGCCAGCGCGGAGCCCGGGGCGTCCATCTGCTGCATCGCACCGCAGATCTCCTCCAGGATGTAGCGCAGGAGGTTCTCGGCGATGCCGGTGCTGGCGGCCGCGAACACCACCTGTTCGGGCGAGATGCGACCGTGCCGCGGATGGTTCCAGCGCAGCAGCGCCTCCAGGCTGTGGATGCGGCCGCTGTCGCGCTCCAGGATCGGCTGGTACCAGAGTTCGATGGTGCGTGCCTCGATGGCCTGCAGCAGGTCGCGCTCCACATCGCGACGCGTCGCCAGGCGCAGGTGCAAGGCCTCGTCGACCACCTGGTAGCGGTTGCGGCCGGCCCGCTTGGCCTCGTACAGCCCTTCGTCGGCCAGGCTGATCATGTCGGTGAATTCGACCGCGGCATCGCCCAGCTCGAACTTCGAGATGCCGATGCTCACGCCGAGGTGGCCACCGGAGTGGGCGGTAGCGAAGGGAATGGAAGCGATCAGCGTCTCGGCCAGCGCCTCCGGCGTGGCCGGCTCGGCCTGGGGGCGGTAGAGGATGGCGAATTCGTCGCCGCCCCAGCGGCCCAGCACGGCGTGCAGGCCGTCCAGTTCCTTCGCCAGCCATTGCGCCACATCCTTCAGCACCTGGTCGCCGACCGGGTGGCCGAAGGCGTCGTTGACGGCCTTGAAGCCGTCGAGATCGAGCAGCAGCAGGCAATGCGACTGCCGCGGATGCGCCGCCAGATGGGCCGCCACAGCCTGGGTGAAGCCCTCGCGGTTGAGCAGCCCGGTGAGGAAGTCGTGCGATGCGCGGTGCGCCAGCGCCTGGGTGGACGCCTGCAGCGACTGGTGCGCCTGATGCAGCCGCACGGCCAGCTGCGTCGCTTCGTTCTTCAGCCGGCTGCCGGCGCGAAAGGCCTTCTCGCTCACCAGGGCCCCGCGGGTCAGTCCGACGAAGTACAGCAGCACCATGGCGGCCAGGCTGGCGTTCTCGAAGCCGCCGGCGAGCACCAGCGACACCATCACCGAGAGCAGCGTCGGCAGGATGAAGCTCAGCGGCGCCGGCGCATAGGCACTGCTGTAGGTCACGGCACCCGCGCAGATGCCGCAGACCACCGTCAGGTGGAACACCGTCTGCGGCGAGGTGTAGCCGTCGCACAGCAGCGGCACCAGGGCCCAGACGCAGCCGGACACGGCGGCGGCGATCACCGTCGAGCGCAGTTGCCACTCGACCCAGCGGGCGTTGGTCTGGCTCGGGTCGCCGCCCTGCGCGGCCATGGCGGCCGAGCGTTCGAGCAGGCGCCGGTTCATGACCATGCGCACCACGTTGACCGTCAGCGCCAGCATCAGCCAGCTGAGGCCCGCCATCGGCCGGCCGGCCTTGATGGCCACCAGGGTGGTCGTCAGCGCCAGCACGATGCTGATCGGCATGCCCGCCTGCACGCTGCGCCGCACGGAAACCAGCTGATCGACGCGCACCATGCGCGCCAGCAGCATGGCATCGGCCGGGGCGCTCGGCGGCGGGGAAAGCGCGCTGTGGTTCATGGAAAAGGAAGAATCCACCGGGCGACCGGCGCATCGTCGCGGGCGGGCGCACCGCGGACGGGCTAGTGTTTACCCGCAGGAGTGTACAGAGCGATCCTGCGGCGCCGACTCAGGCCAGCCGCACCCACGTCGGCGCATGGTCGCTCGCGCCGGCGCGCCCCCGCACCTCGCGGTCCACCCCGGCGTCCTGCAGTCGCGGCGCAAGCTCGGCGCTGAGCAGGAGGTGGTCGATGCGCAGGCCGGCGTTGCGGGGCCAGCGGTTGCGCCAGTAGTCCCAGAAGGTGTAGATGCGCTCGTCCGGGTAGCGCGTGCGCAGCGCATCGGTCCAGCCCTGCGCCAGCAACCGCTCGAAGGCGGCGCGGCTCTCGGGCTGCAGCAAGGCATCGTCGCGCCACGATGCGGGGTTGTAGATGTCCTGGTCGGTCGGCACCACGTTGTAGTCGCCCGCCAGCACCACCGGCAGGCCGCAGTCGAACAGGCGCCGGGCATGGCGGTTGAAGTGTTCGAACCAGGCCAGCTTGTAGTCGAACTTCGGACCCGGCTGCGGATTGCCGTTGGGCAGGTAGAGGCAGCCGATGACGACGCCGTCGACCACTGCCTCGAGGTAGCGGCTCTGCACATCGTCCTCGAAGCCGGGCAGGCCACGGCCGGTCTCGATCGGCGCGCGGCCGCGCGCCAGGATGGCCACGCCGTTCCACGCTTGCTGGCCATGGAACAGCACGCCGTAGCCGGCCTCGCGGATTGCCGCCGCCGGGAAGTTGGCGTCCGGCGATTTCAGCTCCTGCAGGCAGGCCACATCGGGCTTCGACTCGGCCAGCCATTCGAGCAGACGGGGCAGCCGGCCGTTGACGCCGTTGACGTTGAAGGTCGCGATTTTCATGCGCTCTGCACCATGGCAAAAAGACGGCGCACCGACGGCTCGATGGCTGGCGCGGCGCGCCGTGCGCCGATGCTTCCATCCGGCCATGGCCCTCGATGCACCGCTGCCCGCCTCCTTCGCACCGGTCGAGCCGATGCTCGCCAAAATCGCCGACACGCTGTCGCCCGGCGACTTCCTGTACGAACCCAAGTGGGACGGGTTTCGCGCCATCGTGCATCGAAGCGACGACGGCGTCGTCATCCAAAGCCGCGACAGCAGGCCGCTCGATCGCTACTTTCCCGAGCTGCACGCGCTGTTCCTGTCGGCGCTGCCGGGCGACTGCACGCTCGACGGCGAGATCGTGATCGCCGGCGCCCGCGGGCTGGATTTCGATGCGCTGCAGCAGCGGGTGCATCCGGCCGCCTCGCGCATCGCGCGGCTGGCCCACGAGACACCGGCGTCCTTCGTCGCCTTCGACCTGCTGCGGCTCGGCGGCGAAGACCTCATGCCGCGCCCGCAGCGCGAACGCCGGCTGCTGCTCGAGGCCTTGCTCGCCGACATCGGCCCGCCGATCCACCTGACGCCGATGACCACCGACCGCGCGCTGGCCGAGCATTGGCTGGCCGACTTCGAAGGCGCCGGCCTCGACGGCGTGATGGCCAAGCCGGCCGATGCGCCCTACCAACCGGGTCGCCGGGCGATGCTGAAGATCAAGCATGTGCGCAGTGCCGACTGCGTGGTGGCAGGCTTTCGCTGGCAGGCCATCCTTGGGCTGGCAGTGCCGACGCCGATGCAGTCGGTGACCGCACCGCCCAGCGCGTGCCCGGCGCGCGCAGCCGCTGGAGCGGCGGCAAGGACCTGTCGTGGGAACCGCTGCGCATCGAGCGTGTGTGCGAAGTGAAGTACGACCACCTGCAGGGCGACCGCTTCCGGCACGCCACGCAGTTCCTGTGCTGGCGCACTGACAAGCCGCCGGCGGCCTGCCGCTACGACCAGCTCGAGGTGACCGCACCGTACGAACTGGCGCGGGTATTCGCCACCGGGCGATGAGGCACGCGACGCGGGTTCAGCGCTTGGGCGTCCCGCCGGTCGCCACCTGGGCGCGGAAGGCGCGCAGCTTGGCCTTGAGCCGGCGCTCGTTCGACAGGCCGACGCGCACCATCAGCTTCTGGCCGCTCGACAGCGATTCGAGCGCCGGGTCGACATATTCATAGCGCGTCCACGGCCGCTCTGCAGTGAACTCGCCGCGCACCTCGGTCAGCTGGACCGCCACCGGGCCGGCCGGCTCCGGTGCATCGAGCAGGTGGTCGATGACCGCGACCAGGCGGTCGTTGAAATAGCGGCCCGGGTAGCCGAGCTCTTCATACGCCTGCTGGAACAGCGGATAGAAGCGGGCATACAGCGTGGCGGCGCGCTCAGCATCCACCGCCTCGACCATGCCGGTGAAGGCCGCGTAGCGCGCCGCGTTGGCGCGACTGATGGACTGCCGCGCGCCTTCGCCGTCGACGCTGAAGCGTTCGGGGGCGGGTTGCATCGGCCACATGCGCGACGGCGCCTGCGCCCGCGGCAGGTTGTCGATGGTGGCGACCACGTGCCGCACGAAACCGTCGACGTTGAGCAGCGCGGCCACGCGCTGGGCGCCCACCAGCTCGGCGAGTGCCTTGCCGGCCTGGGCGTCCGAATCGCCCAGCGCGGGAAGCACCGCATCGGGCTCGGCCAGCGCATCGACCGGGTTCTGCGGACCGGGCGCCGCGGCCAGCGGCGGCGGCGGGGCCGCGTCGGGTACGGCGGGCGCCGTGGCAGCCGGCGGTGGGGTCGGCACCTCGACGTTGCGCTGCGACCAGTACCACCAGCCCGCCGCCGCGGCGATGGCGATCAGCACCAGGATGACAACGGCCGACACGGACGACTGGCGCCCGGGCCGGAAATCGGGTTCACGCTCGGACATGGGGGAGAGCTTTCTTTCGGGCGCCGTCATGGCGCGGCCATCCATTGGAAACCATGCGTCCCCACGCGCCGTAACCTCATGTGAATGCCCCCACCGCGACCGGCGCGGGAGATCGACTTCGGCCTACGGGGAGGCCGCGCGCAGCTTCCTACCATCGGCCGATGCTCTCTTCCTGGCCCCACACCCTCTGGCTCATCCGCCACGGCCAGAGCGCCGGCAACGTTGCACGCGATGCAGCCGAAGCCGGCGGCCTGGCGGTCATCGACATTGCCTGGCGCGACATCGACGTGCCGCTGTCCGACCTCGGCGTCCAGCAATCGATGGCGCTCGGCGACTGGTTCGCGCAGTTGCCGCCCGCGGAGCGGCCGGAGGTCATCCTCTGCTCGCCCTACCTGCGCGCCCGTGAAACCGCGCGGCTGCTGGCCGAAGCCTCCGGGCTGGCGCATCCGCAGGTGCGCGTGCGCATCGACGAGCGGCTGCGCGAAAAGGAATTCGGCATCCTCGACCGGCTGACCAAGGTCGGCATCCAGCAGAAGCACCCCGAGCTGAACGAGCAGCGGCTGCATGTGGGCAAGTTCTACTTCCGCCCGCCCGGTGGCGAGAGCTGGTGCGACGTGATCCTGCGGCTGCGCAGCCTGCTCGAAATGGTCACGCGCGAGTACGCCGACCGGCGGGTGGTGGTGGTCGCGCACCAGGTCATCGTGAACTGCATGCGCTACCTGCTCGAGCATCTGGACGAACAGCAGATCCTGGACATCGACCGCCAGGGCGACGTGCCGAACTGCGCCATCACCTCGTACCGCGCCGAACGCCAGCAGGCGGAAGACACGGTGATGCAGCTCGACCTGGTGAACTTCACCGCACCGCTGCGCGAGGCCGCCACGCCGGTGACGAGCGCGCCGGACCGCTCCCCTGCGCCGAAGCCCTAGGATGAAACACCCCCCAAGCGCCCGCGGCGCTCCCGCGCGCGCCAGGCCCCTGACCGAATCGGCGCTGGCGCGCTGGCCATTGCCCGCGCTGGGTGCGGAGGCCGACAAGGAGGTGCGCGGCCAGGTGCTGATCGTCGCGGGCAGCCACGAGATCCCCGGCGCCGCCCTGCTGGCCGGCGTGGCGGCGCTGCGCGCCGGCGCCGGCAAGCTCACCATCGCGGTGCCGGAGCGGGTCGCCATCGGCCTCGCACTCGCGATTCCCGAAGCGCGCGTGATCGGCTTGGCCGAAGCCCGCGGCGGCGGCTTTCTGCCGCGCGGCTGCGACAGCCTGGCGGCCCTGGCGCCGCAGGTCGCGGCGCTGGTGCTCGGGCCGGGCATGCTCGACGAGAAGCGCAGCACGGCCTTCGTGCGCACGCTGCTGCCGATGTTCCGCGAGAGCACCACGGTGCTCGACGCCTATGCGATGTCGATCGTGGCCGACGGCCCGCTCGCGCAGCCGGTCGTCCTCACGCCGCACGCCGGCGAGATGGCGCATCTGAGCGGCCTGGCCAAGGACGCCATCCTGGCGCAGCCGCTGGAGGTCGCACGCGCGGCTGCCGCGCGCTGGAACGCCTGCGTCGCGCTCAAGGGCGCGTCGACCTTCATCGCGCAGCCCGACGGCGAGGTCTGGCGCTTCGGCGGCGGCACGCCGGGGCTGGCCACCTCGGGCTCGGGCGACACCCTCGCCGGCCTGATCGGCGGGTTGGCGGCGCGCGGGCTGGCGCCACTGCAGGCCACCGCCTGGGGCGTGCTGCTGCACGCCCGCGCCGGCCACGCGCTGGCCCGACGGCACGGGCCGCTGGGCTACCTGGCACGGGAGCTGTCGGCCGAGGTGCCGGCCATCCTCCATGCGATCGAGCGGCGCCGGGCTCAGGCGTAGTCGAGCGGCAAGGCGGTCGTGTACTTGATCTGCTCCATCGCGAAGCTCGAACTCACATCCGACAACTCGACCTCTCGGATCATCCGTTTGTAGACGTCGTCGTAGGCCTTGATGTCGGGCACGACCACCCGCAGCAGGTAGTCGGTGTCGCCGCTCATGCGATAGAACTCGACGATCTGCGGGATGGCCGCGACCACGGCGCTGAAGCGCTTGAACCACTTCTCGTTGTGCTGGCTGGTGCGGATGGCGACGAACACCGTCACGCCCACGTTGAGCTTGTCGGGGTCGAGCAGCGCCACCCGCTGGCGGATGTAGCCCTCGCGTTCGAGCCGCTGGATGCGGCGCCAGCACGGCGTGGCCGACAGGCTCACCTGCTCGCTGATCTCCTGCAGCGAGGCGCTCGCGTTGACCTGCAGCAGTTCGAGGATTGCCTTGTCGATCTTGTCCACGGAGTATTCCAATCCAATTTGGATGTCACGTTGAGAAGAATTTTGCTTGATCTCGACTCATTGAGGCAAATTTCAGCAAAAGAAACCACACCGCCCTTTCTAGACTGGAACACCCCCACCGCGCCTCCTGAAAGACCAGCCCCTTGACCTCCTTCGATTCAGAAACCGTTCTGGTACGCACCGGGCGCGATCCCTCCAGCCATGGCGGCATGGTCAACACGCCGGTGTTCCGCGGCTCGACCATCCTGTCGAATTCGCTCACCGAGTGGGAGTCGCGCAAGCTTCCCGGCAACCCCTATGCGTCGTACGGCCGCTTCGGCACGCCCACCACGCGCGCCCTCGAAACCGCGCTCGCTGAACTCGAAGGCGGCTATCGCTCCATCGTGTTTCCGTCGGGCCTGGCCGCCTGCACCCACAGCCTGCTCGCCTTGCTCAAGCCCGGCGACCACGCGCTGATCAGCGACAGCGTGTATGGCCCGACGCGCAGCTTCGCCACGAAGGTGCTCACGCGCTTGGGCATCGACGTGGCGTTCTTCGACCCGCTGGCGGGCGGCGAGATCCGCCGGCAGATCCGGCCGTCCACGCGCGTCGTGTTCGTCGAGTCGCCCGGCTCCACCACCTTCGAGGTGCAGGACATCCCCGCCATCGCCGAAGAAGCGCACAAGGTCGATGCCTTCGTGGTCATGGACAACACCTGGGCGACGCCACTGTTCTTCAAGCCTTTCGAGCACGGCGTGGACATCTCGGTGCAGGCCGCGACGAAGTACATCGTCGGCCATTCCGATGCGCTGCTCGGCGCGGCCACGGCCAACGAACGCGCCTGGCCGCTGCTGCAACAGACCGCCCACGACTTCGGCCAGACGGCCGGGCCGGACGATCTCTACCTCGCGCTGCGGGGCCTGCGCAGCCTGTCGGTGCGCCTGCATCGCCATTGGGAAAACGGCGTGCTGCTGGCCGAGAGCATGGCGCGCCATCCGATGGTCGCCCAGGTGCTGCACCCGGCACTGCCCGGCGACGCCGGTCACGCGCTGTGGCGCCGCGACTTCCAAGGCGCGAGCGGGCTCTTCGGCGTCGCGCTGAAGCCGGTCGGCCGCGCAGCGCTGGGCGTGTTCTTCGACAGCCTCGAACTCTTCGGCATCGGCCTCTCGTGGGGTGGCTACGAAAGCCTGGCGCTGCCGATGGATGCACCCACGCGCGCCGTCCGGCCGTGGGCGCTCGAAGGCCCGCTGCTGCGCATCCATGCCGGGCTGGAGTCATGCAACGATCTGATGCGCGACATGCAGTCGGCGCTCGACCGCATGCAGCGGCACGGCTGAGACGGTGATCGAAGAAGTCTGTCAACATGGCCGCCAGCTTCTTGGCATGGACATTGCCTCGACACGCCATCTCCCTTCACGAGGACCGCATGACTTCATCCCTCCGTTCCAGCCGCACCATCGCCCTGCTCTCGGCGGCGCTTTCTCTGTTCGTCCACGCAGCCCCCGCCGCTGCGGAAGAGTGGCCGACCAAGCCCGTGACGATGATCATGGGCTTCCCCGCCGGCTCCGGCGTCGACGTGGTGGCCCGCGCCATCCAGGAGCCACTGGCCAAGCAGCTCGGCCAGCCGGTCATCATCGACTACAAGTCCGGCGCGGCCGGCAACATCGCGAGCGAATACGTGGCCCGCGCCAAGGCCGACGGCTACACGCTGGCCTTCGGCACCGCGGCCACGCATGGCAGCAACGCAGCGCTCTACAAGAAGCTGCCCTTCGACGTGGAGGACGACTTCGTCGCCGTGGCGCCGGTGCTCGACGTGTCGAACGTGCTCACCATCAACCCCGAGGTGATGAACGTGACCACGCTCAAGGAGTTCGTCGACCTGGTGAAGGCCAACCCGGGCAAGTACAACTACGCATCGACCGGCAACGGCGCCGGCACGCACATGGCCTTCGCGGAGTTCAATTCGCGCCTGGGGCTGCAGATGACGCACGTGCCCTACAAGGGCGGGCCCGAAGCCATCAGCTCGGTGGTCAAGGGCGAGACCTGCTGCATCATGAACCAGGTGCAGACGGTGCTGCCGCACTACAAGGCCGGCAAGGTCCGCCTGCTCGGCGTGACGACCGCCACCCCGGTGGCGGCGGTGAGGGAAGTACCGACCATCGCCTCCAGCGGGCTGCCGGGCACCAAGGGCTTCGACAGCTCGATCTGGTTCGCGGTGTTCGCACCCAAGGGCACCGACCCGAAGATCGTCGACAAGCTCAACGGCGCCCTCAAGACGGTGCTCGAAGACAAGGAGCTGCGCGCCAGGTTCGAGGCGCAGGGCAACACGGTGCGCATCGAGTCGCCGGCGCAGTTCAAGAAGACGGTGCACGACAACCGCGTGAAGTGGGCCGAGGTGGCCAAGGCGGCGAACATCAGCATCGATTGACCGGAGCCGCACGCCTTCAATGACAACGACACTCCCCACCGCCCTCGGCTTGGCCGCGCTCGAACAGCGCCTGGCCAAGGACCTCGAATGCCTGGGCTGGCCAGCCCGCGACTGGATGCCGCAGCAGGCCGCCGAAGACGGCGTGCCGGTGCTCGACGTCGCCATCATCGGCGCCGGGCAGGCCGGGCTGGCGGCAGCCGCTGCGCTGGCGCAGCATGGCATCCGCGCCGTCGTCTTCGACCGCGCACCGCGCGACTTCGAAGGCCCCTGGGCCACCACCGCGCGCATGGAAACGCTGCGCTCGCCCAAGGAACTCACCGGCCCCGCGCTGGGCCTGGCCACGCTCACCTTCCGCGCCTGGTTCGAGGCGCAGTTCGGCGCCGACGCCTGGACGCAGCTCGACAAGATCCCGCGCCTGCAATGGATGGACTACCTGCGCTGGTACCGCCGCGTGATGGCGGTCGACGTGCGCAACGACACCACCATCATCGCCGTCACGCCGCGCGCCGACGGCAAGGTGCTGCTGGCGCTGCAGACGCCGGCCGGCGATTCGCGCGTGCTGGCGCGCCGCGTGGTGCTCGCCACCGGCCGCGACGGCCTGGGCGGCCCCGCCGTGCCGGCCTTCGTGCAGACGCTCGACCGCACGCAGTGGGCGCACTCGTCGGACGTGATGGACTACGGCCAGCTCGAAGGGCTGCGCGTGGGCGTGATCGGTGCCGGGTCGTCGGCCATGGACAGTGCCGCGACCGCGCTCGAGATCGGCGCCAAGAGCGTCGACCTGCTGATCCGCCGCGACGACCTGCCGCGCATCAACAAGTCCAAGGGCGCCGGCGTTCCGGGCCTGACGCAGGGGCACTTCGACCTGCCCGACGACCTCAAGTGGCGGCTGCGGCACTACATCAACGTGGCCAACGTGCCGCCGCCGCACGGCAGCACGCTGCGCGTGTCGCGCCACCCGAATGCGCGCTTCAACTTCGGCTGCCCGGTGTCGGCGGTCGAGCGCGACGGCCAGGCCATGCGCGTGCACACGCCGAAGGGCGAGTTCGCCTTCGACTTCCTCATCGTCTCGACCGGTTTCAAGGTCGACTGGAACGTGCGCCCCGAGTACACCGCCATCGCGCCGCATGTGCGCGCCTGGAAAGACCGCTTCACGCCTGCGCCCGGCACCGACGACACGGAACTCGCCGACTCGCCCGACCTCGGCCCGGTTTTCGAGCTGCAGGAAAAGACGGCCGGCGCCTGTCCCGGCCTCGACCGCATCCACTGCTTCTGCTACCCGGCCACGCTCTCGCACGGTGCGGTGTCGGGCGACATCCCGGCCATCAGCGACGGCGCACGGCGCCTGGCCAACGGCATCGCCAGCCTGTTCTACCGCGAAGACTTCGATCACCACTTCGCGCGGCTCGAGGCCTATGACGACCCGGAACTGCTGGGCAACGAGTGGACGCCGGCCTGAGCACACGCACCTCCTTTGACGAACCCTATCTCCGAGAACCACATGACAAGTGCATCCCCCATCGACGTGATCGACCACGCCGTGCCCCTTGCGCCCTCGCAGGCGACGCACGCCGTGCGCCACCAGCGCGCCAAGGTCGTGGCCGCCACGCAAGGCAGCTACGACGGCCTCTTCACGCCCGAGATCGACGGCATCTCCGTCGTCGAGCGCCTGCTGACGGCCTTCCACGCCTGCCGCCTGTCGAAGGCCGACAGCCTGGCCGCGCACTACCGTGAACGCCTGGTCGCCGAGACGGCCGATTCCGCATTGATCGCCGCCGTCGAAGCCGGCCGCATCGCGACGATCGATGACGTGCGCATCGTCGCCATGCTCGGCTTCACCACCAAACTGATCGAACGCCCGATCGAGGGCGACCGCGAGGCGGTGCAGACGCTGGTGAAGGCCGGCATCTCCACGCCGGCCATCGTCGCGCTGGCGCAGCTGATCGCCTTCCTGTCCTACCAAGTGAGGGTCGTCGCAGGCCTCAAGGCCATGGCGGCTGCGGAGGTGGCGGCATGAGCGGCATCCTCCACATCAACGGCTTCACCAACGAGGTGCTCGACTGGGCATCCTGGCTCGACACGGTGAAGCTCGAAGACGCCTCGCCCGAGCAGATTGCGGCACTCGACGAAATGAGCCCGACCGCCAAGCAGTCGGCCTACTTCCTGCTGCTGGCGCACCAGCCCGAAATCCTGCTGCAGCGCTCCATCGCCTTCAACGCGATCATGTTCGCACCCGGCGGCATGCCGCGCGCCGAGCGCGAGCTGGGCGCCACCGTCGAATCGCGCATCAACGGCTGCGTGTACTGCACGTCGGTGCATGCGCAGCGCTTCGAGCAGCTGGCCAAGCGCAGCGATGTGATCGAACAGGTCTTCGAAGACCCCGCCACCGCCGGCACGACCGAGCGCGAGAAGGCCATCGTGCAGTTCTCCGCCGAACTCACGCTGCGGCCCGATGCGCTGTCGGCCGAACACATCAAGGCACTCAAGGCCGTCGGCCTGACCGACATCGAGGTGCTCGACCTGGTCCATTCCGTCGCCCTGTTCGCCTGGGCCAACCGCCTGATGCTGAACCTGGGCGAGCCGATCTTCCCCGCGCCCGCCGAGGGCTGAACCCTTTTCCGCTTCGGTGCAGAACCAGACCCGGCCGGTAGCATCGGCGCATGCATTTCCCTCGACACCGGCAAGCGCCGACCACCCGTTTCTGGGCCTTGGCGTGGTTGCTGTGCCTGTGGGTCTGCATCGGCCCAGCCGCTGCCGCAGCACCCGCAAAACCCGCGCCCCCCGCGACAGCACCGGGCCCGCTGATCGCCGTGCCCGAGCGGCACTCCCTGTTGACCGACACCACCGGCGCACTGACACCGGCGCAGCAGGCCGCGCTGCGCGAGAAGCTCGACGACCTCCATGCCCGCCTGGGTCCGCAGCTCGCGGTTCTGGTCGTGCCCACCACGGGCCCCGAGGACATCGAAGCCTATGCCACGCGCGTGTTCGCCCAATGGCGGCTGGGCAGCACGACGGACGACGACGGCCTTCTGATCCTGGTCGCGCTGAAAGACCGGCGCATGCGCATCGAAGTGGGCCAGGGCCTCGAAGGCCGCGTGCCGGACCTGGCGGCCAGCCACATCATCGAGGCGCAGATGGCGCCGCGCTTTCGGCAGGCGGACTACCACGGCGGCATCGACGCGGCGCTCGATGCGCTGATCGAACGGCTCGGCGGCGGCATGGTGCTGGACGCGAGCGCGGTTGGTGACGAATCGGCCGTCGGCACCACGGACAGCACGGACAGCATGGACGCCGACGATCCGCCGAGCGGCTCGACCCTCACGCCTGCCGGCCAGGTCGTCCTCACGGTGTTCGCCGCCCTGCTCTGCTACGGCAGCTACCGCTGGCGCGCCATGCGCTTCGTCACTGCCAGCCTGGTGGCCGTCGGCATGGGCATCTGGGGCGTGTCCCGGCTTGTCGGCGGCGACAACCTGGCCCAGAGCGTTCTGCTGGTGATTGGCGGCTGCTTCGCGGCGGTCTTCGGCACGTTGATCCTCGGCATCATCGGCTTCGGCATGCGAGCGGGCTACCGAAGAAGCCGGGCCGGCTTCATGGTGCAGTGGTTGATCGTGCTCGGCATCACGGGCTATGTGGCCTATGAGGCCTATGAGGCCGAAAACTGGATTCCCGTCGCCTTGGCGGCAGCGCTGTCGATGCTGTTCGTTTTCGCAGCCTCACTGGGCAGCGGCAGCGGAGGCAGCAGCGACGACGACAACGATTCGTCGAGCAGCAGTTCATCGTCCCGCAGTTCCTCATCCAGCAGCAGTTCGTCCAGCGGCGGCGGGTCGAGCAGCGGGGGTGGCGCGTCGGGCAGCTGGTAACGGCTGCCGAGGCGTTCGGAAAGAACGACGCGCCTCAGACCAGCGCCAGGTCCTTGGGCGCAACACCCGCGAAGACCTGGTCGAGCTGCGCCGCCGACAGCCCGTACATCCGCGCGAACAACCCGCCGAAGACCGACCGGTATTCGTTGAGCACCGGATGGTCGCGGTTCTGGAACAGCGCGGCGGGCTGCGTCAGCGCGACCTGCTCGCCCACCACGCGGCCACCGGCCTGCGCCGCCAGCCCGCCGCCGAGCACCCAGTACACGGTGCCGTGGCCGTGGTCGGTGCCCTTGTTGCCGTTTTCGCGGAAGGTGCGGCCGAACTCGCTGATGACGACCACCACCGTGTCGCGCCAGGCCGCCTCGCCCATCTCCTCGGCGAAGCCGGCGACGCCGCGGCCCAGTTCCTCGAAACGGGTGGAGAGGTAGCCGGTGCCGGCGCCCTGTCCCACATGTGTGTCCCAGCCGCCGACGTCGACGAAGCCGAGGTCGAAGCGGTCCTTCATCAAGCGGGCCATGCGGCGCGCGACCAATTCGAAGCCCTTGGCCGTCATCGCGTTGCGGCTGGCCGCGTCCATCTCGGCCTTGACCGAGCGCAGCACCTCGTCGCGCACCAGGAAGCCTTCGGCCACGGGCCGGGCCAGCGCGGTGTCGCGGTACATCGCCGCGATCACCTGGCTCTGCCGCGCGTCGATGCCCTGGCGCCCGACGTTGCCTAGCGCCATGTTGGCGGCCTTGGCCTCGCCGCGCAGCACGAGCGGCAGCTGGTCGGTGAAGGCGATGGGCGCCACGGCCGTCAGCGGGCCGCCGCCGAGCACGCCGGCCAGCCGGTTGAGGAAGCCCGAGCGGTAGTCGCGCCCGCCGTCCAGCGCCTGGCCGAGCTCGATCGAATCCTGCGTCTCGAAGTGGCTGCGCGTCAGGTCGTTGGTGCCCGCGAAGGGAATGAACGCCGCCTGCTTCTTCTGGAACAGCGGCAGCATGCTGCCGGCGAGCGCCGGGTGCAGGCCCCAGTCGCCGTCGAGCGGCAGCGCGCCGTTGGCCTCGCCGGGCATCGGCACCGCGATGCCGGGGCGCGCGCTGCGATAGAAGTCGCTGGCCGCACCGGAGATCGGCACCAACAGGTTCGCACAGTCGTAGGCCCCGCGCAGGAACACCACGAGCAGCTTGGCGCCGTCCGCAGCAGGGGCAGCCATCAGGCGACCCACGCCGCCGGCCAGCGGTGCGGCGGCGGCGAGCATCTTCAGAAGGTCGCGGCGTTGCATGGCAGGTCCTCTCAGCGGTGGTTGTGTTCCGGCGACGCGAGGTAGAAGGTGTTCCAGTCCTGCGGTGTCGCGGCCCGCGCCAGCGCCTGGCGCGTCGCGCTGCTCAGGGCCGGCAGGCCATCACGCACCGGCGCGGATTCCGCCAGCGGCGGGAACGGCGGCTTCTCCAGCGGCGCCTGGTTGTCGCCGCGGAACAGCACCGCGCCGTTGGCACCCAGGGCGCGCGCGATCTCGAAGCGCGTCGTCATCTGGCCGGCGCTGGCCCAGGCGTCCTGCGTGAGCGGGTAGCCGTCGGGCGTCTCGTGCGCATAGAGCGTCTGGCCCATGCGATTGATCCACCCGATCATCGGGTCGACGGTGACCACCACGCGCCCGCCGTAGGCCAGCCGCACGCTGCCGACCACGTAGTGCACCGGGTCACGGAACTTCTGCCCCAGCGAGGCGGCGAACTCGGGCGCCTCGAACATCGTCGTCAGCACCGCGGCGATGTCGCCGTCGCTGCGCTGGAAGGTGGCGCTCATGCGCTCGACCAGCGCCGGCGGCGGCACGTCGGCGACGAAGTACACGGCCAGCTTGTTCGAGATGAAGCGCGCCGTGGCAGGCGCCCGTGCCAGGCGGTCGAGTGCCTCATCCACCTCGGCCAGCCCGCGCTGCGTGATGGGCGTGCCGAGCAGCGTCTTCGGGCCTATGTCGTGCCGGGCGGGGTTGAACTCGAACAGGCCTTCGCGCGGCGACACGCCGACACCGGTCAGCACCCGGGCGAGCGCCTGGACGTCGTCTTGCGAATAGCCGCCACCGATGCCCAGCGTGTGCAGTTCCATCAGCTCGCGGGCGTAGTTTTCGTTGAGGCGGTTGGCCGCGTTCTGCGCGTTGTCGAGGTAGCGCAGCATCGCGGGGTGGCGCAGCGTGGCGCCCAGCAGGTCGCGGAAACGGCCCAGCGCGTGCGGGCGAACGGCGGTCTCTTCGTAATCGCCAATCAGCGCGCGCAGGTTGGCCTTGCGGGTGCTCACGTTGAAGTGGTTCATCCAGAACCAGGTCATCTGCTCCTGCAGCTGGTTCGGCGAATACAGCGCGCGCAGCAGGAAGCGTTGCTGCGCCTCGCGCGCCAGCTGGTTCAGCGCCTGCTGGTAGGCCTGCCGCGCGGCCTTCTTCGCGTCGTCGCCGGCCAGTGCATCGGCCGCCTTGCGCTGGTCTTCGAGCTCGCGGACGAGTTGCCCGAGCGGCGTGCGGCTGATGCGCATCGCATCGATCTGCGCCTGCGCGGCCGCCGGCATGGCGCCCGGCCCCGGGTGCAGCTGCGCGCCGAGCCAGCGCGGCACGCCGACCGATGCCACCTGTCGCGCGTCATCGGCGGTAGCGCCCCAGCTCACGCGGTCGAGCCACTGGCGCTGCGCGGCCGCATCGGCCGGCGCCACGGCGAGCTTCGGCGTCGGCACGCTGCTGCAGGCCGCGAGCAGCACGGCCACCGAGGCAGCGAGAAGGCGCCACGCCGGCGCCGCGACGCGCGGAACGGGAGATCGGAGGAACGACATGCCTGTTCAACCTTTCGCGAAACGCGCAGGTTGACAGGCCCGTGTCAACGCCGCGTGAAGACGGGTGACAAGGCGTCGCCCATCAGGCGGTCTGCGTCTGCGGCGCGGCGGCGCCGGCGATCTGCCGCAAGGCGCGCTCGAAGACCTCGACCGGTTGCCCGCCCGAAATCAGATGCTGATCGTTGATGATGACCGCCGGCACCGAATGGATGCCGGCCTCGGTGTACATGCGCTCGCGCTGGCGCGTTTCCTCTGCGTATTCGTCGCTCTCGAGGATGGCGCGGGCACGCGCGGTGTCGAGCCCGGTGTCGGCCACGGCACGCAGCAGCACGTCGTGGTCCGACGGGTTCTCGCCGTCGGTGAAGTAGGCCTGCAGCAGCCGCTTCTTCAGTGCCGCCTGCGACGCAGGGCTTTCCAGCCCGGCCCAGTGCAGCAGGCGGTGCGCGTCGAAGGTGTTCCAGATGCGCTTGCGCTTGCCGAGCCCGAAGGTGAAGCCGACCGCCTCGCCGCGCTGGCGGATCGCATCGGCATTGGTCTGCGCCTGCTCGGCCGAGATGCCGTATTTGCGCGTCAGGTGCTCGATGGTGTCCTCGCCCTCGGGCGCCATCTGCGGATTAAGTTCGAAGGGCTGGAAGTGCAGCTCGGCCGTGACGTCCGGCGCCACGCGTGCCAGTGCGGATTCCAGCGAGGTCAGCCCGATGGCGCACCACGGGCAGGAGACGTCGGAGACGAAATCGATCTTGAGGTGGGCGGGCATAGGCGGATTTTCTGCGGTTCGTCGGATTGCGGTCGGACCCATGATGCCCAGGCGCCCGCGCGCTGCGAGCACCTCGCAAGGATTACCCCCGGAGCGGTGCGGACTCTGCGCAAGGCACCATCCTCAGCGCGCGCTCACGGATCTCGGTGAGAACCAATTCGACTTGCTCTGGCTTCATCCTCTCTAGAGTTGAAGCCTACTCAAAACTGAGCTGACCCCCAGAAGTTGGACAGTCACGATCCCGCCGGTCAGGTGGTGGGCCGCGTCAAGCGCGCTCTCACGAAGGTTCGCACAACCAAATAGTGCGCCGCAAACGCGACGGGAAGGATTAGGGCGTACGACATCACCTCCGACTCATCGCCCAGCCAAATGCGGAATAACGTCGCCAGCATCCATAGCAACGGAGCCCCGATAAGGGTTTCAACGATTCCGATTGATCTGAGGTCTGTTTCAATCGCCGATCGGCAGAGAGGGCAAGTCGATCGAACGCGAAGACAGAGCGCCGGATACTTGTGCCCACAAGTGGGGCAAGCAAGTTGATTACTCTTCAGTTGCACACCCATGAGCACGCACCTCCTTTGGCCACAGTAGGCACCGAGGCGATCATTCTGCTGCAAAGTACGAAAGGCTCAGGGCGAATGCTTCAGCTTCGAATGAGGTCTGAGTGCTTGTTAAAAAGCGATACCCCGACGCCCCAACAGAGCGCAAGCACGAATTCCGCCAAACCCAAAGGAATCCACATCAGACCTCGCGCACCCTGCATATCTAAGACCGCCATTTCTCGCAATGCATAGGCATGTCCCCGCAGTGCTGCAGACTTCAGGAGTCGGTATGCGGCCGGTTTATCGATCTCAACGCCTTTGCCACGTGCAAGCGAATGCCCTGTCCGGACCATTGATGGTAGATGGCCGCTCTTTGCGCCTCTCAAATAGAAGCTATACGCGCCGACGTGATCGCCGTTCATAGTGAGCCAACGACCGTAGTAGAAATTACCAGTCGGATTGCCAAGTGCCGCTGCCCGCTGGTAATAGGAGGCGGCTTTTGCCTCATCTTTTGCGCAGCCGATTCCACCACTCAACATCCAAGCGACAAACACTTGGCTTTGCGCATCCCCATCGTCCGCTAGCTGGCTATACAGATCGAAGGCCAGATTGAGTTGCCCCCTCTGGTACGCGACGAACGCAGCACGGACTTTGTCTGAATGACCTGCGTACATCGGTTTATGGTCTCGCGGAAATCCCTGGTGGAGGGGCTGGGGGATTGAAGCCCCCCGGTCGAACAATTGCTGGCGGGAGGAGCACCGGTGGTTGAGGCGGAGTTGGCGGAGGCATCGCATCGTCGCGCAAGCCCTTCAGCAACCCGATACCTGTCCGAGCAGGACTCGGGACGCATCGCAGATAGGCACCGCCGACGCCCGCAGTCGCGGCACCTCCAACGGCTCCCACCAATCCCGCGGCGGCAGCAGCGTTACCCGGTGCGCCGTAGGTTGCAGCTTGCCCCAGCGTGGTCGCTCTTTGCAGGCCGCCAACAGTGGACATTAGCAGCAACCCTTCAGGATCTACATAGCTCAGTGGATTCGAATCAACATACCCGAACCGATTCCACCCCCCGTCCAGCCCAATCGGATCCCCCTGCGTGTACCGCCCAACGTTCGGGTTGTACGTCCTGAACCCGTTGTAGTGCAGGTTCGACTCTGCATCGAAGTACTGCCCCGGGTACCGCAGGTTGATGCCGAAGTCGCTCTCCAGCGGGGTTGTCTTGTTGAAGCGCCGATCAGCCACTGTCGGCTGCTCATCCCCGAAGGCACTGTAGCCCCACTGCCAGCGTAGATCGCCGTCCGGCCAGGTGGCCCGGCGGGGCGTGTTCAAGTGATCGGCCGTGATTGCATAGCGCGTGTCGTCGGCCATCACCACGATCGGCATCGGCCCTGCAGCCGTGGGCAGGTACACGTACTGCTTGGTGCCCGCGCTGTGCGCCCCGCCCAGGCCGTACTCGCCGATCAGGCTGCCCTGCTCGTCGTAGGCAAACACATAGCCCAGCGCCTCGGCCTGGCGG
>NZ_JBPJZU010000009.1:0-311954 GCF_051216635.1 Variovorax sucrosi
GGTCTTGCCCGCGCCGTTGCCGCCCAGCAGCGCCACGATGCCGCCTTCGGGCACGGTGAGCGACACGCCCTTGAGCACCAGGATCACGTGGTTGTAGATGACCTCGATGCCGTTGACCTCGAGGAGAGGGTGGGCGTGTTCGGCCGGCCCGGAGCCGTGCATTTGTGCGCTCTCGATCACCGTCATGGGGCGCTCTTTCAGCTCTGGCACGCTTCGGGCGTGCGTCGGGTGATCTTCTTTTCGGCCGCGTACTTGTCCGCGGCCGACTTGATCATCGGACGGAGGATGGACATGTCCGCCTCGATCGGGTCGCTGATGAACGACCACTTGGCGCCGTCCCAGGTCTGGACCCGCGCGGAGGCCGTGCCCATGTGATCGCTGCACGACGTGCTCATCGGGCTCTTGAGCTTTCCGAAGCCCAGAGCCTCAAGCCGCTTCTGATCCAGAGCGAGATTCTCCAGGCCCCAGCGGACCTGCTCGCCGGTCATCGGCTTGCCCTTGCCGAAGCGCTCCTGCGCGCGGCGCACCGCCTCCACCGTGATCATGGAGATGATCATCCCGTTGTTGTAGAGAATCGAGCCGACCTCTTCCTTGGGGCCGCTGCCCTGGCCCTTGGCATGCACGTGCTTGAGGATCTCTTCGGTGACCTTCGTGCCACCCAGCAGGTTCTGCATGTTGAGGGCGCTGTACCCCTTCGCGCCCGTGCCCACGTCCTTGACGTCGGGCTCGGTGCCCGACCAGTAGACGCCGATCATCTTCTCGCGTGGGAAGCCGGTGGATTGCGCTTCCTTCAGCGCCGTCGAGTTCATCACGCCCCAGCCCCAGAGAATCACGTGGTCGGGCCTCGACTGGCGGATCTGCAGCCAGGTCGCCTTCTGCTCCACGCCCGGCGCGGTGACCGGCAGCAGTTGCAGCTCGAAGCCATGCATCCGCGCGCGTTCCTGCAGGACCGGAATAGGTTCCTTGCCGTACGGGGAGTCGTGGTACGCGAGGGTGACCTTCTTGCCCTTGAGCTTCTCCAGGCCGCCCTCCTTGCGCCCCAGGTACTGGACCAGGATGTCGGCCGCAGTCCAGTACGAGCCGGCGATCGGGAAGTTCCACGGGAACACACCGCCGTCCGCCGCTTCCGAGCGGCCATAGCCCGGGGTGATCAGCGGGATCTTGTCGAGCGGCGCCTTGTCCGTGAGGGCGAAGGTGATGCCGGTCGCCTGCGGATCGAAGGCCGTGGCGCCTGTCGGGCCCTTGCCCTTGAGGCGTTCGTAGCATTCGACGCCGCGGTCCGTCGCGTAGCCCGTTTCGCACTCCTCGTAGGTGAGCTTCACGCCGTTGATGCCGCCGTCGCGCTCGTTGACCAGCTTCAGGTAGTCCTGCTTGCCGTTCGCCCAGGGCGTGCCGCTGGGCGCATAGGGACCGGTGCGGTAAACGAGGAGCGGAATGAACTGCTCTTTGACCAGCGCTGCGGCGCCGCTCGGCTGGGCATGGCTCTGCGCTGCGCAGAGCAGCCCGAGTGCCATGGCCAGTGGGAGGGTGAAGGTTCTCTTGATCGACATTTCCAGTCTCCGGTTGTGTTTGCGAATCCAGTCAGTGGGGGAAGGGCCACAGCCTCAGCTTCTCCTTCACCGTCGCCCACATGCGGGCCAGTCCGTGCGGCTCGACGATCAGGAAGAAGACGATGAGGGCGCCGAAGATCATGGCCTCGAGGTGCGAGGCCAGCGTGGTCGGGATCTGCACGCCGAAGAGCATGGGCAGCTGACTCAGCAGCAGGGGCAGCAGCACGATGAACGCCGCGCCGAAGAACGCGCCGACGATCGAGCCGAGGCCGCCGATGATCACCATGAAGAGCAGCTGGAACGAGCGGTCCACGCTGAACGCCGCCGGCTCCCAGCTCCCCAGGTGGATGAACCCCCACAGCGCGCCGGCGACACCCACGATGAAGCTGCTCGCCGCGAACGCCGTGAGCTTCGCGTACACCGGGCGAATGCCGATCACCGCCGCCGCGACGTCCATGTCGCGCATGGCCATCCACTCGCGTCCGATGGCGCCGCGCACGAGGTTCTTCGCCATCAATGCGAAGGTTGCCAAGATCACGAGACACAGCAGGTATTTCTGGACCGGCGTCTCGATGGGCATGCCGAAGACCTGCAGATTGCCGACGCTCACCGAGCCCGACGCGGAGTAGTTGGTGAACCAGCGAATGCGCAGGAACGACCAGTCGACGAAGAATTGCGCCGCCAGCGTGGCGACCGCGAGGTACAGACCCTTGATCCGCAGGCTCGGTATGCCGAACAACACGCCCACGATGGTGGCGCACAGCCCGCCGACGAGCAGCGAGAACACCAGCGGCATCCCTTCGATGCGCGCCTGCAGGTTGTAGGCGGCATAGGCGCCCACGGCCATGAAGGCGCCGCTTCCCAGGGAGATCTGCCCGCAGTAGCCGACCAGGATGTTCACCCCGATCGCCGCCAGCGACAGGATCAGGAATGGGATGAGGATGGCGCGCAGCCAGTATTCCGATGCGACCAGCGGCACGGCGACGAACACCAGTGCCAACACGCAGAACATGAACGCCCGGTCCTGCGAGAGCGTGAAGATCTGCTGGTCCGCCCGGTAGCTGGTCTTGAACTGACCGTTTTCGTTGTAGATCATTGCGGAGCCTCAGACGCGGTCGATGATTTTTTCGCCGAACAGCCCTTGCGGGCGCAGCAGCAGGAAGAGGAGCGCCAGCACGTAGGCGAACCAGATCTCGATCCCGCCGCCCAGCAGCGGCCCGAGGTAGATCTCGGAGACCTTCTCGCCCACGCCGATCAGCAGGCCGCCGACGATCGCGCCAGGTATCGAGGTGAGCCCGCCGAGGATCACCACCGGCAGCGCCTTGAGTGCGACCAGGGAGAGCGAAAACTGGACGCCGAGCTTCGAGCCCCAGATGACGCCTGCGACGAGCGCCGCGAACCCTGCCACCGACCAGACGATCACCCAGATGCGGTTCAGCGGAATGCCGATCGACTGCGCAGCCTGGTGGTCATCGGCCACGGCGCGCAGGGCGCGGCCCGTGTCGGTCTTCTGGAAGAACAGCGCCAGCAGGATCACCAGCACGATCGAGATGCCCGCGGCAACGAGGTCCTCCTGGCTGACAAGCAGCCCGCCTTCGAAGGTGCCTTGAAACGCCATCAGCGGTTCCTTCGGCATGCCCACGTCGATCTTGTAGATGTCGCTGCCGAAGAGCGTTTGACCGAGCCCGTCGAGAAAGTAGGCGATGCCCAGCGTGGCCATCAGCAGGGTGACGCCCTCCTGGTTGACCAGGTGGCGCAGCGCCAGGCGCTCGATGAGCCATGCCACGACAACCATGATCACCATGGCGGTGAGGAAGGCCAGCAGGTTCGCGAGGAGCAGGCTCTCGAACCCGAACCACAGCGGGTACCACGCCGAGAAGCGCGCCATCGCGAGCGCTGCGAAGAGCACCATCGCACCCTGCGCGAAATTGAACACGCCCGAGGCCTTGTAGATCAGCACGAAGCCGATGGCGACCAACGAATACAGCATGCCAGCCATCAGGCCGCCGATGACGGTCTCCAGAAAAAATGCCATGTCTATGCTTCCTGTTGTGCGCCGAGATAGGCGCGGATGACGTCTTCGTTCGCCATGACTTCGCTGGGCGATCCGTCGCCGATCTTCTTGCCGTAGTCGAGAACGACGACGCGGTCGCTGATGTCCATGACCACCCCCATGTCGTGCTCGATCAGCACCACCGTCACGCCAAGTTCCTGGTTGACTTCGAGGATGAAGCGGCACATGTCCTGTTTCTCCTCGACATTCATTCCGGCCATCGGTTCGTCGAGCAGCAGCACCCTGGGCTCCATGGCCAGCGCCCTGCCGAGGTCGACGCGCTTCTGCAGTCCGTAAGGCAGCTTGCCGACGGCCGTCTTGCGGTACGGCTGGATGTCGAGGAAATCGATGATTTCCTCCACGCGCTCGCGGTGTGCCAGTTCCTCGCGCGCGGCCGGTCCCCAGCGCACGGCCTGCAGCAGCGGATTGACCGTCATCTTCAGGTTGCGGCCGGTCATCAGGTTGTCCAGCACGCTCATGCCTTTGAACAGCGCAAGGTTCTGGAAGGTGCGCGCGATGCCCATCTCCGCCACCTGGCGCGAATTCATGTGGCGGAAGGTTCGACCCTCGAAGGTGATCGCGCCTTCCTGCGGCTGATACACGCCATTGATGCAATTGAGCATCGAGCTCTTGCCCGCGCCGTTCGGGCCGATGATGGCGCGGACCTCATGCTCGCGCACGTCGAAGCTGATGTCCGTCAGCGCCTTCACGCCGCCGAAGCGCAAGGTGATGTTGCGCACGTCGAGCAAGGGCTTTGTGTTGGCGTCCATGGCCGGGTTGTCGATCTGGGGGGCCGTCGCAGACCGCTGACCTGCGTCCGGGTTCGGCGCCAGAGCGGCCCCTGCCGCCGTCGTCATCTCGCGCTTGATTGTTGAGAGCACGCTGTTTCCTTGTGTCGTTGTTCGGGTGTGCGAAGCGCCATCACGCGGCGCGCTTCAACGCAGGGAAGGTCTTCGCGTCGTGCACCGCCACGGTTGCCGCCACGACGCCTTTGCGGCCGTCCTCGAAGCCGATTTCCGTCTCGACGTACTGCGACGAGCGGCCGTCGAACAGGGCATCGACGAGCACGCGATAGCGCTCGGCGATGAAGCCTCGGCGGACCTTGCGCGTTCGCGTGAGCTCTTCATCGTCAGGGTCCAGCTCCTTGTGGAGGATGAGAAAGCGCGCAACCTGGTTGCCTGCGACGAGGCTGTCCTGTGCCAGCTCGGCGTTGGCGGTCTCAACGCAGTTCCGGATCAGGTCGGCGACCGCTTCCTTCTGCGCCAGGTCCTGGTAGCCGGCATAAGACAGGTTCTTCCGTTCGGCCCAATTGCCCACGGACTCGAAGTCGATGTTGATGAACGCACACACGCGGTCGCGCCCATTGCCAAACGCCACGACCTCCTTGATGAAGGCCGAGAACTTCAGCTTGTTCTCGACGTACTTCGGTGCGAAGGTCGCGCCGTCGTGGGGGCCGCCTGCCAGGCGCCCCACGTCCTTGAGGCGGTCGATGATCCGGACCTGGCCTTCCGGATCGAGCAGGGCGGCGTCGCCGGTGTGGTACCAGCCAGCGGCATCCATCACTTCTTCGGTCGCCTGCGGGTTCTGGTAGTACTCCTTCAGCGCGCCCGGGGTTCTGACGAGCAACTCGCCGCTGTCGGAAACGCGGATCTCCACGCCGGGAGCCGGGACGCCCACGGTGTCCGGCTTGACTCGGCCGTCGGGCTGCATGCACACGAACACCGCGGTTTCGGTGGTGCCGTAGAGCTGCTTCAAATTGATGCCGACGGAGCGAAAGAAGGTGAAGAGATCCGGGCCGATGGCTTCGCCGGCGGTGTAGGCCAGGCGCAGCCGGCTGAGCCCGAGCTGCGCGCGGAGCTGGCGAAAGAGCAGCAGGTCACCGACGAAATAGGCGGCGCGGTCCACCCAGCGAACCGGCTCGCCGGCAAGGATCGCCGGACCGACGCGCCGAGCCAGGCCGAGCAGCGCGTCGAAGCCGCGCCGCTTGAGGCTGCTCGCATCCGACATGCGGACCGTCACCGAGGTAAGCATGTCTTCGAAGGTCCGGGGCGGTGCGAAGTAGTAGGTCGGGCCGATCTCCTTGAGGTCGATGGCCACCGTCTCCTGGGACTCCGGAAAGTTGATCGTGTAGCCGCAAACCAGCCACATGGCATACGAGAAGATGTTCTGCCCGAGCCATGCCGGAGGCAGGAATGCGAGCACTTCCTCGCTGTCGGATATCTGGTCGAATGCAGCCCCCGACCTCGCGCTGCTGATCAACGATCGATGCGTGTGCACGACGCCTTTCGGCAGGCTGGTGGTGCCGGAGGTGAAGAACATCGCGGCCACGTCATCGGGCTGCACGAGCGAGCTTTTCTTGTCATAGAAAGCAGGGTCCGACGCGTCGAGGCGGCGACCTTCTTCGACGAGGGCATCGAGCGACCGGATGTGCGCCTGCGGATAGGCCCGAAGGCCGCGAGGGTCGTCGAACCAGATGGCGCGCAGGCCCGTACACCTCGGCTGTATTTCAAGAAGCTTGTCGACCTGCTCCTGCTCTTCCACGATGGCAAAGGCGACGCGCGCGCTGTTCAGAGGGTGGACGTATTCAGAACTCGGCGCCTCCTGGTAGAGCGGTACCGGGATGGCCCCCAACGCCTGCACGGCCGCCAGCGACGCTTGCAGCCGCGGCCTGTTGCCACCGATCAGGGCCACGTGGTCGCCCCGAGCGACGCCTGCTTGCGCCAAGCCGCAACTGAGGACCTGCACGAGATCCGCGAAGTCCTTCCAAGACGATGTTTGCCAGATGCCCAGCTTCTTCTCACGCAGAGCGACTTTCGCAGGCTGCGTGGCGGCGAGCTGTCTGAGCAGGGACGGAAATGTCGTGGCCAAGGTCTGGCTGGGGGGCGACCCGTTCCGGTCTGCCTTTTGTGGGTTGGCGTCTCCCCGTGATGCTTGCGGCGCCTGCGTTTGGTTCACTGCTGTCTCCGTTTTGGGGCCATGGCTGCATGTCAACTGGCCGGTTGCTCGCAGTCTTGCTTTGTTGGAGAACGGCCAATGTCTTGGTCATGACATTTAGGGGTTTGCCCCCAGGAGCGCCGGTATCGAGGCAAATTTTCGCTGTACGGGCGCGGCGCGCACGGAGTCACCGTCGCGCGAACGGTTGCCTGAACTGCCTCCATCGCGAGGCCGCGGCCTATGAAAGCCGTTGCTATCATCAGAAAATGCAGCCCCGAACCACCGCCGCCGCCGTGCGCGAGAAGGAAAGCCCGTGCGGCTCAAGCTGAGAACGAAGACGGCGCTGCTCATCACCTCGCTCTTGCTCGCGCTGGTGGGTGCAACGGGCTGGTGGCAGTACCGGAGCCTGTCGAGCGAGTACGTCGGCTTGATGCGCGAGCAGCAGCAGGCGTTGACAGACAGCGCCGCGGCGGACCTCGACTACAAGCTGGGCGTTCACTTGGCTGCCCTGGCGCGTGCAGCCCGCGAACTCGGCGCGGACGGCTTTGCAGATCCCGCGGCCCGGCGGCGGTTTCTGGCGGACAGGGACTTGCGCGCGATGTTCGACAACGCCGCGCTGGCGGCGCTGGACGGCGATATCGTTGCCATCCACCCGCCTGCGGGCCAGCCGCCGAACGTGGCCGATCGCGACTATTTCAAGCGGGTGCGCGACCGGCGCGAGCCGGCTATCTCGGCGCCCCTGCTCACCAAAGGCCGCCTGGAGCCAGCCGTGGTCATGGCCGTCCCCGTCGAAGGACCGGATGGCCAGCTGGTCGGCGTGCTGGGTGCGGCGCTGAACTTGCAGCGGGCCAATGTGCTCGGCGATCTCAGCCGCACCACGGTCGGCCGCGCGGGCTACTACGAGATCGTTACGCGCGGCGAGTCGCCGCGGGTCGTCATGCATCCCGATTCGGAGCTGCTGCTCAAGCCCGCCGCCGCAGCCGCCGTCGCCTTCGCCGGCGGCACCGAGAACGACCTGGCCACCCACGCCACCGTGAGCAGCGCCGACTGGGATCTGCGCCTGATCGTGCCGGCCCGTGCCGCCTATGCACCGCTCGAGCAGGCGAGGCGAAACCTCCTGCTGCAGTTGTTTTGGCTGGGCCTGGGCTGCGCGTTGCTGGTCTGGCTGGGCACGGCCTGGGTCATGCGTCCGCTGGAAGCGCTGAGCAATGCGATCCGCATCCTGCGCCGCTCGCCGGACAGCCAGGTCAGGCTCGATGTCATCGCCAACGACGAGCGCGGCGATCTGGCGCGCGAGTTCGACGGGTTGATGACCGAGCTGCGCGAGCAGCGGCTCGAGGTGGCGGCGGTCACCGACGCATCGCCGGTGGGCTTGTTCCGTTGCGACAGTGGCGGTCGCATGACCTACGTGAACGACGAGTACCTGGCCATCCACGGACTCGAGCGTGAGGAAGCGCAAGAGGGCTGGCTCACGCTCGTACGCGAGGAGATCCGCGAGAAAGTCCGCCAGGACTGGACTCACGTCGCCAGCGCGGCCGAGCCGCTGAACGCGACACGCCGGCTGCACCGCAAGGACGGCACCCAGGTGCTGGTGGCATTGCGAAGCCGGCCCGTGCTCGTCGGCGGCCGCGTTCTCGGCCACGTGGGAACGGTGACCGACATCACCGAGCGCACCCGCGCCGAGCGGGCCCTTCGTACGCTCACGGCCATCTTCGACATGACGACCGACTACATCATCCAGAGCGATGCGAAGGGGCGGCTCATCTACATGAATCCGGCCGCGCGCCGTCGCACGGGTGTGGACCTCGATGCCCCGATAGAGACGCTGAGCGTGTCCGACTTCAGTCCACCGCAAACGCTGGAGCGATTCAGCTCGGAGATGGTGCCGACCGCGGTCGCCGCCGGCGTCTGGGTCGGCGAGTCGCTGGTGTGGGACAACCGGCGGCGCGAGTTTCCGGTCAGCCACATGGTGATCGCACACCGCGACAAGTACGGCAAGGTCGAGTACTTCTCGGGGCTGATGCGCGACATCTCCGCGGCCAAGGCCGCGGAGCAGGCACTGCGCGAGAGCGAGCATCGCCTGCGCATGGTGACGGACCACCTACCGGCACTGATCTCCTACCTGGACCGAGACCTGCGTTTCCGGTTCGTCAACAAGGCCTATCAGGACTGGTTCGACGTCGAACCCCAGCAGCTGCTCGGCGTGAGCGTGCGCGAGTTCTACGGCGACGAGGCATGGGCACAGATGGAGCCATACATTCGGGCGGCCCTGGCCGGGCGCCAGATGACCTACGAGCGCAGGGTGGCGGCGCCCGGTGGCCGTCGCGATATCCAGACCACGCTGGTCCCGGAGCGCAACGAACAGGGGGAGGTGATGGGCCTCTACACCCTGGACAGCGACATCACCGAGCATCACGAGGCCGAGGAAGCACTGCAGGAAAGCGAGGCCCGCCTGCGCACGGTGGCCGACGCGCTGCCGATGCGCGTGGCCTACATCGATTCGGACGAGCGCTACCGATTCAACAATCTGGCCTACGAACGCGAATTCGGGCTCTCCCGGGATCAGATCCAGGGGCATACCGTCAAGGAGCTCCTGGGAGAGCCTGCGTACCAGTCCGTGCAAGCCCACATCCGCGCGGCCTTGGCTGGCGAGCCCGTCACCTTCCAGAGCGAGATCAGCCACAGCGACAGGTACAACTGCTACGAGGCTCAGTACATTCCCCAGACGGCCGCCAATACAGAAGCCGTCGTTGGCTTCCATGCCGTGATCACCGACATCACGCGACAAAAGCTCGAGGAGAAGCGCCTGCTGAATCTGGCGCAGATCGATCCGCTCACGGGCCTTGCCAATCGCGCGGGTTTCGACGTGCGGCTGAGCGAGGCCATGGACCGCAGCCGGAGCGCAGCTGCGCTGATGGCGCTGATGTATCTGGACATCGATGGTTTCAAGCAGATCAATGACCAGTTCGGGCACCAGGCGGGCGACGAGCTGCTGAAGGCTTTCTCGAGCAGGTTGTCTCAGGGCCTGCGTTCGAGCGATATGCGTGCGCGATTGGGTGGCGATGAGTTCACGGTCGTCATGGAAGGGCTGTCCAACGCCGACATCGCCGTCTCAGCCGCCGCCAAGCTCGTGAGGGCCATGCAGACGCCGTTCGCCATCGAGCAGCGAAGGATCAAGGTCACCGCGAGCATCGGTCTGGCGTTCTACCAGGGTGGCGCTGCGACGGCCGCCGCATTGGTGAAGCAGGCGGACGAGATGCTCTATCGGGCCAAGCGGGCGGGGCGCAACAACGTCCAGACAGCAGCGCTGCCGATCGAAGGCGATCCGTCCTAGTCCTCGCGGGTTTCGACCCACGGGTCGGTGGGATCGGGGTCGAAAGCGGCCATGGCCCTACCTGGCGAAGTAGTCCGGCAGCCGGTAGCCGGCCCACACCGGGTTGGCCTTGAAGACGGTCTGGAACTCGGGCGACTGGTAGGCCCGCACGATGTCCTTGGCGAACTGCGCGTTCTCGTTGCCGCGCTTGACGGCCACCACATTGACGTAGGGCAGCGTCATGTCTTCGAGCTTGAGCGCATCGGTGAGCTTGAGGCCGGACGCGACCGCGAAATTGCCCTGCACCGCCGCCAGGTCGGCATCGGCCAGCGAACGCGGTGCCTGGGCGGCGTCGAGCGACACCAGCCGAAGGCGCTTGGGGTTGGTGGTGATGTCACGCTCCGATACGCTCAGCGGGCTCACGCCGGGCTTGAGCTGGACCCATCCGAGCGCCGCCAGGATGTTGAGCGCACGCGCCGCGTTGACCGGGTCCGCCGGCAGCGTGACGGTGGCGCCGTCGGGCACTGCATCGAGTGTCTTGTGGCGTTGCGAGTACAGGCCCATCGGCGGCGTGGGCACATGAACCACCGGCACCAGGTTGAAGCCCTGCCGCTGGTTGGTCGCCTCCAGGTAGAGCGTGTGCTGAAAGATGTTGGCGTCGATCTGCCCGCGCTCGACCGCATCGTTGGGCTGCACGCCCTGGCTGAACTCGACGTACTTGATCGTGTAGCCCTGTTGCTTGAGCAGCGGCTCGATGCCCTTGGCGAAGGCGTCGCGGTAGGGGCCGGGCATGAAGCCGACGCTGAGGTCCGCGGCCTGCGCCACCCCAGCGACCAGCAGCGAGAGGAGGGCGAGTGCCAGGCGGGAAGGCCGGCGGCCGGGTGTGCGGGGTGAAAGGGAAAGCAAGGGGGGGAACTCCGGCAGAAAGCGCGACTGAAAGCGCAAGAGAAAAAAAGAGGACCGCGTTCGTGAGCCTGCGGCGTGCGCACTCTAAGAGGCGCGGGACCTGCGGCGAAAGAAGATTTGCGCGCTTGCTTATGCACTTGCTCGTGGGTGCGCCGCACGCATAACGATCCTCGTTTTTCTGGCTTGGGCGTGGCCGTCGCCGCCCCTAACCTTCGGCGCTTTCACGATCGCTGTCCCGGTGGGCTCAGCATGTCCACGGAGATCTCGACGCCATGGTGTCCTCATTGAATCGGCGTCTGCTGCTGCAGGGCAGCCTTGCCGCCGCCACCTTGCCGATGCTCGGCACGGGCCATGCGCAGCAGTCGCAGTCCTCGTCTGCATCGCCGCAGCGCGGCGGCACGCTGGTGATCTCGCTGGCGCCCGAGCCGCAGATCATCACGGCGGCCTTCCTCACGACCATGCAGGTCACGATGATCGCCGGCAAGATCAGCGAGGGCCTGGTGTGGTTCGACGACAAGCTGCAGCCACAACCTGAGCTCGCCGAGTCGTGGGCCTTCGCGCCGGACGGCCTGTCACTCAGGCTGCGCCTGCGCCGCGGCGTGAAGTGGCACGACGGGCACGACTTCACCTCGGCCGACGTGGCCTTCTCGCTGCTGAACGTGTGGCAGAAGATCCATCCCGGCGGCCGGCTGGCTTACGCGTCGGTGCAGGCGGTCGACACGCCCGATCCGCACACCGCCATCCTCCGGCTGTCGCGCCCGACGCCCTACCTGCTGAGCTTCCTCAACGTGTATGGCGCGCAGGTGGTGCCCAAGCACCTCTACGAAGGCACCGACCTCCTCAAGAACCCGGCCAACACGGCGCCGATCGGCACCGGCCCGTTCCGCTTCAAGGAGTGGGTGCGCGGCAGCCACATCGCGCTGGAGCGCAACCCGAACTACTGGCGCCCGGGGCTGCCGTACCTCGACGGCGTGGTGTTCAAGTTCATCCCGGATGCCGCCGCGCGCTCGGTCGCACTGGCCAGCGGCGAGGTGCAGGTGGCGCTGGCGTCGAACATCCCGGTGTCGAACCTGAAGCAGTTCTCGGACAAGAAGAAGTTCAACATCAACACCACCGACGGCAGCTACCTCGCGTCGATCCAACTGGCCGCGGTCAATGTGCGCAAGCCCGCGCTGGCCGACAAGCGGGTGCGGCAGGCGCTGATGTATGCGCTGGACCGCGAAGCGCTGCTGCGCGTGGTGTTCGGCGGCTACGGCAAGGTCGCGGGCAGCGCGATCCCGTCGACGGTGCCGGCCTTCCACAGCGCCAAGGGCCGCCAGTACAAGCACGACCCCAAGCAGGCCGAAGCGCTGCTCGAGGCCGCCGGCTTCCCGCGCAAGGCCGGCGGCAAGCGGCTCGGCCTGACGCTCGACTACGGCAGCGGCTCGCTCGAGACCACGCGCACCGCCGAGTTCATGAAGCAGTACTACGGCCGCGTAGGCATCGACCTCGAACTGCGCGCGTCCGACGCCGGCGTGTACATCCGCCGCGTGTTCGGCGACGGCGACTACGACCTGTTCCTCACCAGCCTGCACAACCTGCCGGACCCGAGCCTGGGCGTGCAGCGCTGGTACTGGAGCAGGAACATCGCCAAGGGCGTGCCCTGGACCAACGGTTCCGGCTACGTCAACCCCGAGCTCGATCGCGTCATGGAAGCGGCCGCCATCGAACTCGACCCGGCCAGGCGCCGAGGCCTCATCGACGAGTGGCAGGCCATCGTGCAGGAAGAGGTGCCGATCCTCGACCTGATCGAGCTCGACTGGACCACCGTCTCCAGCAGCCGCTACCGCAAGGTGCGGGCGCAGGGCGACGGGCTCTATGCCTCGCTGGCCGATGCCTATCTCGTCTCGGCCGACTGAGCCGCGTTCCTGTCAATTTCTCCCTCGACCTTCTGCTGCGACCGATTCCCAATGCATTCGAACCGACGACACTTCATTCATTCCACCGCCACGCTCGGCGCCATCGCGCTGGCCGACAGCCTGTTCGCCCTCTCGGCCTTCGCACAGACGACCGGCACGAAGCCGGTGCGCGGCGGCATCCTCAACGTCGCGGTCTCGCCCGAGCCGACGTTGCTGACCTCGGCCTTCATCACCACGATGAACATCGGCCAGGTGTCGAGCAAGGTGCTCGAAGGACTGCTGAGCTACGACCTGAAGCTGCAGCCGGTGCCCGAACTCGCGACTTCGTGGGAGGTCGCGCCCGACGGCCTGACGGTGACCTTCCACCTGCGCAAGGGGGTGAAGTGGCACGACGGCAAGGACTTCTCCGCGGCCGACGTGAAGTACACGCTGCTCGAAGTCTGGAAGCCGCTGCATCCCTTCGGCCGCGCGGCCTTCGCCAACGTGACGGCGGTCGACACGCCGGACCCGCACACGGTGATCGTGCGGCTGTCATCGCCGGCGCCGTACCTGCTCAACTACATCAACACCTACGGCGCGCAGATCCTGCCCAAGCACGTGTACGAAGGCACCGACGTGCTGAAGAACCCGGCGAACAACGCGCCGGTCGGCACTGGTCCCTTCGTGTTCAAGGAATGGGTGAAGGGCAGCCATGTGCGGCTCGAGCGCAACCCGAACTACTGGGGCCGCGGACCGAGCGGCGAGCAGCAGCCCTACCTCGACGGCGTGGTGTTCAAGTTCATCCCCGACGCCGCCGCGCGCACCGTGGCGCTGGAGGCCGGCGAGATCGACGTCGCGCTCGGTTCGAGCATCCCGCTGTCGAACCTCAACAAGTTCGCCGACAAGTCGAAGTACACGATCAACCTGGACGACGGCCGCTACCTCGCGACCATCTTCCTCACGCAGTTCAACGTGCGTCGGCCGGCCCTGTCGGACAAGCGCGTACGCCAGGCCTTCGCGCATGCCATCGACCGCAACGCGCTGCTCAAGGTGGTGTTCCTCGGCTACGGCAAGGCGGCCACCGGCCCGGTGCCGTCGTCGGTCGTCAACTACTACTCGCCCGAGACCCGGCAGTACCCGTACGACCTCAAGAAGGCGGCGGCGCTGCTCGACGAGGCGGGCCTGAAGCCCGGCAAGGACGGCAAGCGGCTGAAGATCACGCTCGACTACGACGCCGGCGGCGGCGTCACGGCGACCCGCCCGGCGGAGTTCATCAAGCGGTCGCTCGCGCGCGTGGGCGTCGACGTGGAGCTCCGCGCAGGCGACACCGCCACCTATCTGCGCCGCATCTTCAACGACCAGGACTACGACCTGATGATCTCCAGCCTGCACCGCCTGCCCGACCCGACGCTGGGCGTGCAGCGGCTGTTCTGGACCAAGAACATCGTCAAGGGCGCGCCGTGGACCAACGGCTCGGGCTATTCCAACCCGGCGCTCGACCGCATCATGGAAGCGGCCGGCGGCGAGGCCGACGTGGGCAAGCGCAAGTCACTCATCAAGGAGTGGCAGCAGATCGTGCAGGAAGACCTGCCGGTGCTCGATCTGGTCGAGCAGACCTGGGTCACGGTGTCGACCGCGCGCCTGCACAAGCAGGTGCTGCAGGGCGACGGCCTCTTCGCGTCGTACGGCGACGCCTGGCTCGACGCGAAGAAATGAGTGCGCGCAAGGCATCGGCGCCGCTCTGGGGTTTTTTGAAGAAGCGGCTACTGCAGGTGCTGCCGGTGGTGTTCGGCATCGCGCTGCTCAACTTCCTCATCCTGCAGGTCGCACCCGGCGACGTGGTCGACGTGATGGCCGGGGAGGCCGGTGCGGCGACGCCGGAGTACATGGCGCAGCTTCGGGCGAGCTTCGGGCTCGACCAGCCGCTGTACCTGCAGCTCGGCCACTACCTCTGGAACATCGCGACGCTCGACCTCGGCTTCTCGTTCCGCCAGAACATGCCGGTGTTCGACCTGGTGATCGACCGGCTGCCCGCCACGCTGCTGCTGATGGTCGCGGCCATCGTCATCGCGCTGGTGCTCGGCGTCACGCTGGGCGTGCTGTCGGCGCTCAAGGTGCACACCTGGGTCGACAACCTCGCCTCGCTGTTCGTGCTGGCCGCCTACGCGATGCCGACCTTCTGGCTCGGCCTGATGGCGATCGTGCTGTTTTCGGCGCGGCTGGGCTGGCTGCCCTCGGGCGGCATGGTGGATATCAGCGCGAACCACACCGGCTTCGCCTGGGTGGTCGACGTGGCGCCCCATGCGGTGCTGCCCGCGACCACGCTCGCCACCTTCTACCTGGCGGTCTACGCCAAGCTGGTGCGCTCCTCGATGCTGGAGCTGTACGGCGCCGACTTCATCCGCACCGCACGCGCCAAGGGCGCCGGCGAGACGCGCATCACCCTCGTGCACACGCTGCGCAACGCCTTGCTGCCGCTGGTGACCATGCTGGGCTTCCAGATCGCCTCGCTGCTGAGCGGCGCGGTGCTGGTCGAGTCGGTCTTCAGCTGGCCGGGGCTCGGGCGCCTGGCCTTCGAGGCGATCCTGGCGCGCGACTTCAACCTGCTGCTGGGCATCTTGCTGCTGAGCTCGATCCTGGTCACGCTCATCAACATCCTTGTCGATGTGCTCTATGCGTGGCTCGACCCGCGCGTGCAGCTGTCGTCGTCGGGAGCGCACGCATGAAGCCCGTCCTGGTGAACGGCACGAACGGCGCCGTTACCGCGGTGCGCTACGACGGCGGCCGCCTCGCGCGTGCGGTGGACTTCGCCCGTGAGGTCGCACGCAACCGTCCGGCCTTGGTCGGCCTGGTGCTGATGCTGCTCGTGGTCGCGACCGCGACGCTGGGCCGCTGGTTCTTCCCCGGCGACCCGTGGGACATGGCTGGCGCGCCGATGCTGTGGCCCGGCGACGAAGCCGCCCATCCGCTGGGCACCGACTTCATGGGCCGCGACCTCGCGACCGGGCTGGTGTCGGGCGCCGGCGTCTCGCTGCTGATCGGCCTGGTCAGCACCTTCATCTCCGCCTTCGTCGGCATCACCATCGGTGCGCTGGCCGGCTATTACCGAGGCCGGGTCGACGCGGTGCTGCTGCGCGTGATTGAGGTGTTCCAGACGGTGCCGAGCTTCGTGCTGGCCGTCGTGCTGGTGGCGCTTTTCAAGCCCTCGGTGGCGACCGTGGTGTTCGCCATCGGCATCGTGTCGTGGCCGCCCACCGCGCGGCTGGTGCGCTCGCAGTTCCTGCAATTGCGCGAGCGCGAGTTCGTGCTGGCCGGGCGCACGGCGGGCATGAGCCATGCGCGGCTGATCCTCACGCAGATATTGCCGAACGCGCTGCCGCCGGTGGTCGTGGTGTCGACGCTGGCCGTGGCGCATGCCATCCAGACCGAGGCCGCGCTGGCCTTCCTCGGCCTGGGCGACCCCAACGTGATGAGCTGGGGCACCATCATCGGCAGTGGCCGCGAGCAGGTCACCGACGCCTGGTACATCTGCGGCCTGCCGGGCCTCGCGATCGTCATCACGGTGCTGGCCTTCAACCTGCTGGGCGAAGGGCTGAACGACGCCATGAACCCGCACCTGCGGCGGAGGTAGACGCATGGCACTGCTCGACATCCATGAACTGCAGACCTGGTTCGACACCCGCGCCGGCGTGGTCAAGGCGGTGGACGGCGTCTCGCTCAGCGTCGACCGCGGCGAGACCGTCGCGCTGGTGGGCGAAAGCGGCAGCGGCAAGTCCGTCACCGCCTATTCGATCCTGCGGCTGATCCCGCGCACGCAAGGGCGCATCGCGGGCGGGCGCATCGTCTTCGACGGCACCGACCTCGTGACGCTGCCCGAGGCCGGCATCCGCGCGTTGCGCGGCAACCGCATCTCCATGATCTTCCAGGAGCCGCTGTCGGCGCTCAACCCGGTGCTGAGCATCGGCAGCCAGATCGCCGAGGCGATCCGCCTGCACCGCCCGGTCGACCGTGCCGCGGCGTGGGACCAGGCGGTGCAGCTGCTCGACCGCGTCGGCATCCCGATGGCGCGGCGCCGCGCCGACGATTTCCCGCACCAGCTCTCGGGCGGCATGCGGCAGCGCGTGGTCATCGCGATTGCGCTCGCCTGCGAGCCCGAGCTGCTGATCGCCGACGAACCGACGACGGCACTGGACGTGACGACGCAAGCCCAGATCCTCGAGCTGCTGCAGGAACTGCAGGCCGAGCGCGGCATGGGCTTGCTGCTGATCACGCACGACCTGGGCGTGGTGGCCGAGGTGGCGGACCGCGCCGCGGTCATGTACGCCGGGCGCGTGGTGGAGCAGGGCAGCGTCGCCCAGTTGTTCGATGCGCCAGCGCACCCGTACACGGCCGGCCTACTCGCGTCGATGGCGCTGGGTGACCTGGTGCCGGGCAGCCGGCTGCCCGAGATCGCCGGCACCGTGCCGTCACTGCTCGACATGCCGCCCGGCTGTGCCTTCGCGCCGCGTTGCCCGCAGTCGCGCGCCACCTGCCTCAGCGCGCGGCCCGCGCTCGATGCGGTGGGGCCGGGCGGTGCGCACCGCGTTGCCTGCTTCCTGCCGCTGTCGGATGCGGCCGCGCCGCGCGAGTTGCTGCGGGAGGTCGCATGAGCACCCCGCTGCTGAGCCTCAAAAAGGCCATCAAGCACTACCCCACCCAGGCCGGCACGGTGCACGCGCTCGACGGGGTCGACCTCGAAGTCGGGCGCGGCGAAACGCTGGGCCTGGTCGGCGAGAGCGGCTGCGGCAAGTCGACCGTGGCGCGCGTCGCGCTGCGGCTGACGCCGTTGACCGCGGGCCGGATCGACTTCGACGGCGAGGACGTGACGAAGCGGGAAGGCAAGGCCCTGCAGGCGGTGCGCAGCCGCTTGCAGATGGTGTTCCAGGACCCGTATGCCTCGCTCAACCCGCGCGTCAATGTCGGCCGCGCACTCGAAGAACCGCTGGTCGTGCAGCAGCGCGGCACCGCGGCCGAGCGGCGCGAGCATGTGGCCTGGGCCCTGGCGCGGGTCGGCCTGCGGCCCGAGATGGCCACGCGCTACCCGCACGAGTTCTCGGGCGGGCAGCGGCAGCGCATCGGCATCGCGCGTGCGCTCATGCTGCGGCCGGAGTTGATCGTCTGCGACGAGGCGGTGTCCGCGCTCGACGTGTCGGTGCGCGCGCAGGTGCTGAACCTGCTGCTCGGGCTGCGCGAGGAGTTCGGCGTGTCCTACCTCTTCATCTCGCACGACCTGTCGGTGGTGCGGCACATGTCCGACCGCATTGCCGTGATGTACGCCGGATTGGTGGTCGAGCAGGGGCCGAGCGACGCGGTGTGGCGCGCGCCGCTGCATCCCTACACGCGCGCGTTGATGTCCGCCATTCCTCGCACGCAGCCCGGTGCGGCGCACCGCGCGCGCACGGTGTTGAAGGGCGACCTGCCCGATCCGCTGCAGCCGCCCGTGGGCTGCCGCTTTCATCCGCGCTGCCCGCAGGCCGCCGACCGGTGCCGGCAGGAGGCGCCGGCGCTGCGCCCGGTGGCCGCCCAGTGGGTGGCCTGCCACTTCGCCTAAGGGGGCTGCTTGAGGGGAGGCGACCATACGCCCGCCGCGGCCGGCTGCAAAGACGTACCGGTTGTTTGGATTCCACTTTTTATTCGTTGGTAAGCCGGACGCTTCCACCTAGATTGATGCCTATGGCCATCCAGAAGGCCGCCGACGCATCCAGGAGTCCGTTGTCCATGTCCATGTCCATCGAAGTCGAAGAGATCACCTTGCCCGAAGCCCTCGAGCGCGCGCATGCGGAAGCCGTCGAACAGAACCTGTCCTACGCCGGCGGTGTCAGTCCCCCCGAGGCGTGGCAGTTGGTTCAGCAACAGGCCGCCGTGCTGGTCGATGTGCGCTCGGCCGAAGAGCGGAAGTTCGTCGGCCATGTGCCCGAGAGCCTGCACGTGCCGTGGGCCACGGGCACCGCGCTCACGCGCAACCCGCGCTTCGTCCGTGAGCTCGAAGCCAAGGTGGCGAAGGCCGGCGGCAAGGACGCGGTTGTCCTGCTGCTGTGCCGCAGCGGCAAGCGCTCCGCCCTCGCGGCAGAAGCGGCTGCCAAGGCCGGCTTCACGCGCGTGTTCAATGTTCGCGAAGGCTTCGAGGGCGAGATCGATGCGCACCAGCACCGCGGCACCGCCGATGGCTGGCGCTTTCACGATCTGCCCTGGGTGCAGGACTGATCGTGCCGAGCGCAAGCGACGACACACGCAGAGGGTGAACGGATGGCCAGATTCGACATCGCGGAGATCACCGGTGCGCTGCACGCGGCCCGCAACGAGTGGCGCGACGCGCAGGGGCGCTCGCGCGAACCTCTCGGGCGCGAATTCCCGTCGCGCGACGCGATGGCGCAGTTCGTCCTCGCGCTGCAGGGGGTGCTGTTCCCGATGCGCCTGGGGCCCATCGAGCTGCGCCAGGAGAGCGAGGATGTCTACGTCGCCCACACGCTCGACGCGGCGCTGCATGCGCTGCATGGCCAGGCACTGCTGGAACTGAACTACTACGCGCGCCGCGATCCGCGGCCGGAGGTGGATGTCGAGGCGCTCGCCACCGCGGCGGTGCGTGCCTTCGGCGCCGCCTTGCCCGACGTTCGGCGCCTGCTCGACAGCGACGTGCTCGCGGCCTACCAGGGCGACCCGGCGGCGCACAGCGTCGACGAGGTGCTGCTGTGCTACCCCGGCGTGCTGGCGATGATCCACCACCGCCTCGCGCACACGCTCTACACGCTGGACCTGCCGCTGCTGGCGCGCATCGTGGCCGAGCTGGCGCATGGGCAGACCGGCATCGACATCCATCCCGGCGCACAGATCGGGCCGGGCTTCTTCATCGACCACGGCACCGGTGTCGTGATCGGCGAGACCGCGGTCATCGGGCGCCGGGTGCGCATCTACCAGGCGGTCACGCTCGGTGCCAAGCGCTTTCCGCTGGACACCGAAGGCCACCTGCAGAAGGGCCTGCCGCGCCATCCGCTGGTGGAAGACGACGTGGTCATCTACGCCGGCGCCACGATCCTCGGTCGCGTGACGATCGGGCAGGGCGCGACCATCGGCGGCAACGTGTGGATCACCGATCACGTGCCGGCCGGCGCCAGCGTGACCCAGGCTAGCCTGCAGAACGCCAGGCCCATCGCATGAGCCGGGCGGCCGAGGCGGCACGCGTGGACTTGCCCGCGATGTCGCCCCCCGTCGAGGACCTGATCGAAACCTTCGGTATCGCCGTGCGTCAACTGCGCGAGGTGCGCGGCTGGTCGCAGGAGCAGCTGGCCGAGCGATCGAACCTCAACCGCTCCTATGTCGGCGAGGTGGAGCGCGGTCGCGTCATTGCGTCGATCCTGACGGCGCAGAAGCTCGCGCGTGCGCTGGACATCGACATTGCGTCGCTTCTCACGCGCTGCGATCAGATCGAGCGGCAGCGCACGGTGCGCCGCATCAACTTGGCGGCTATAGCCTGTTGAGGGGAAACCCTCCCCCGACAGACACTCCGCGGCACTTCACCCCTCCCTTCAGCCTTCCACGGAGTTTTCATGACAGCAACAGTGGGCGGAACGACCGCTCTCGGCGACAGCGCCGCACGCCAGCTCGCCAACGCCACCAAGACGGTCCCCCAGCTCGAGACCATCAGCCCGCGCTGGCTCACGCACCTGCTGCAGTGGGTGCCGGTCGAGGCCGGCATCTATCGCCTGAACAAGGTGAAGAACCCGGAGTCGATCCAGGTGGTGTGCACCGCCAAGGAGAGCGAGAACCAGCTGCCGCGCACCTTCGTCGACTACGAAGAAAACCCGCGTGAATACTTCCTGAATGCCGTGAGCACCGTGCTCGACGTGCACACCCGCATCTCCGACCTGTACAGCAGTCCGCACGACCAGATCAAGGAACAGCTGCGCCTGACGATCGAGACGATCAAGGAGAACCAGGAGAGCGAGCTCATCAACAACCCCGACTACGGCCTGCTGGCCCAGGTGACCGATGAGCAGCGCATCTTCCCGCTGACCGGCGCGCCCACGCCCGACGACCTGGACGAACTGCTGACCAAGGTGTGGAAGGAGCCGGCTTTCTTCCTGACCCACCCGCTGGCGATCGCCGCCTTCGGCCGCGAAGCCACCCGCCGCGGCACGCCGCCGCCGACCGTGAGCCTGTTCGGTTCGCAGTTCATCACCTGGCGCGGCATCCCGTTGATCCCGTCGAACAAGGTGCCGGTGGCCGACGGCAAGAGCAAGATCCTGCTGCTGCGCGTGGGCGACAAGCGCCAGGGCGTGGTCGGGCTGTTCCAGCCGGGCCTGTCGGGCGAGCAGGGGCCGGGCCTGTCGGTGCGCTTCATGGGCATCAACAACCATGCGATCGCCTCGTACCTCATTTCGCTGTATTGCTCGCTGGCGGTGTTGACCACCGATGCGCTCGCCGTGCTCGACGACGTGGAAATCGGCAAGTACCACGACTACGCCGACACCTACAAGTAAACGCAGTGAGCACCCCACTGACTCCAGGCGGCCTGCCGTCGCAAGCGGGTGAGGCGCCATTCGATCCGGCGCTCCTCGCGCGCATGGCGAGCGCCATGTTCGCTGCGTTGCCGGGCACGCCGCCCACGTCCTTGCCGGGCGTGGCGAACGGCCTGACGCCGGGCGCGCAGTTTCCGGCCAACGTCGCGCCGCCCGGCTCGCCGCTGGTGAGCCCGGCCGGCTTCGGGCCCAGCGTGCCGGGCACGCCGATCCCGCAGGGACAGATCCCCGGCGCCAACCTGATGCCCGCATCGCCGACCCAGCTACCCTCGCTCGCGAACCGGGCGCCCGCGCTGCTGCCGCACGCGGTGGCCGGCAACGGCGTGCCGGACCTCGCGCTGTCGGTGGCGCCGGCCTTCGAGCCGCGCTCGGGCGGCACGCTGCTCGGTGTGCCGCAGGCGAATGCACCCGTGACGCCGTCCACGGCCGCTTCGCCCTTCTACTTCGTCGGCAGCCACTACGGCCACCCATCGGCCGGCGCGAGCGATGCCATCGCGATCCACGATCCGCTCGAAGGCCTGGCCCGGCCGCAGACCGCCGCATCCGCATCGCCACCCAGCCCGCCTTCGGCCGCGCCCGGAAGCGACGCGCAGTTCTACTTCGTCGACGCGGTACGCCTGACCAATGGCTTTGTCACGCCGGCCAAGCCCGGCGCGCGCGCACCCGAGGCGGTGCCGCTGGCCGGCAGCGGCCAGCACCCGCCCTTCGACGTGCACGCCGTGCGCCGCGACTTCCCGATCCTGCAGGAGCGGGTCAACGGCAAGCCGCTGGTCTGGTTCGACAATGCCGCCACCACCCACAAGCCGCAATCGGTGATCGACCGCATCGCGTACTTCTACGAACACGAGAACTCGAACATCCACCGCGCCGCGCACGAGCTGGCGGCGCGCGCGACCGATGCCTACGAAGGCTCGCGCGAGCGCGTTCGCAAATTCATCAACGCACCCGAAGTGGAAGAAGTCATCTTCATGCGCGGCACGACCGAGGCCATCAACCTGGTGGCCAAGAGCTGGGGCGGCCAGCACGTGGGCGAGGGCGACGAGATCATCGTGTCGAACCTCGAGCACCACGCCAACATCGTGCCGTGGCAGCAGCTCGCCGCCGCCAAGGGCGCGAAGCTGCGGGTGATTCCGGTGGACGACTCGGGCCAGGTGCTGCTCGACGAGTACCGCAAGCTGCTCAACGACCGCACCAAGATCGTCGCGGTGACGCAGGTCTCCAATGCGCTGGGCACGGTGGTGCCGGTCAAGGAGATCGTCGAGCTGGCGCACCGCGCCGGCGCGAAGGCGCTGGTCGACGGCGCACAGTCGGCGTCGCACATGCGGGTCGACGTGCAGGACCTCGGTGCCGACTTCTTCGTGTTCTCCGGACACAAGGTCTTCGGGCCGACCGGCATCGGCGTGGTCTGGGGCAAGCGCGACGTGCTCGAGGACATGCCGCCCTGGCAGGGCGGCGGCAACATGATCGCCGACGTGACCTTCGAGAAGACCGTGTTCCAGCCGATCCCGAACAAGTTCGAGGCCGGCACCGGCAACATCGCCGATGCGGTGGGCCTGGGCGCGGCGATCGACTACGTGAACAAGGTCGGCATCGAGAACATCGCGCGCTACGAGCACGAGCTGCTGGTGTACGGCATGCAGAAGCTGCGTACCGTGCCCGGCGTGCGGCTGATCGGTACGGCCGACGACAAGGCCAGCGTGATGTCCTTCGTGCTGGCCGGCTACAGCACCGAAGAGGTGGGCCACGCGCTCAACGAGGAGGGCATCGCGGTGCGTACGGGCCATCACTGTGCGCAGCCGATCCTGCGCCGCTTCGGTGTCGAGACGACGGTGCGGCCCTCGCTGGCCTTCTACAACACCTTCGACGAGATCGACCGCCTGGTCGCGGTGGTCCGGCGGCTCTCGAGCCAGCGGCGCGTCGGCTGAAGGGACGGCGAGACGGCGGGGCGGCGGGGCGTCTCAGGCGGCCCGCTTCTTCAGCAAAGCCGATGCACCACTGGCCAGCGAAAGCTGCTCGGTGGATGCCAGCAAGGCCGGTGCCACCGCAAGCATTCGGTCTTCGGTCAGACGCACGAGCGGCCCGGCGATCGTCACCACGCCGATCACGGCGCCGCTGCTGTCGCGAACCGGTGCGGCCATCGATGCCATGGCCGGCGCAAACACTTCCACGATCATGCTGAAGCCCCGGCTTCGGGTGGCCTTCAGATAGTTGAGAAGGGACTTCACCGACGTGACGGCTCGGGGGCCGAAATCCTCGGGGCTGCCGAAGCCTTGCCGAGAGACCAGCTCCAGCGCCCGCTCGTCGCTCATGGTCGCAAGCCAGGCATGGCCCGCCGCGCTGCAGGAGAGGTTGACCGACAGGCCCATGTCGGGGTCATAGCGCAATCCTCTCGTCGCCCCCTGAGATTTGGCGACGAAGGTGAGTTCCTCGCCATCGACGACCGCAAGACGCACCAGCTCGCCGGACTCGGCCGCCAGGCGGTCGAGCAGCGGCTGGGCGACGTCGACGATGCCGCTGGCGCTCAGAAATCCCAGGCCCAGAGACACGAGCTTGATGGTGAGCACGTAATTGCCATGGCTCTGCTCCTGTCGCACGTAGCCGCAGCGCACGAGCTCCGACAACAGGCGATGGGTGGCACTCAGGGGCATGTCGAGCTCCGAGGCCAGCAGGGACAGCGCCTGGCCGTCGGGTCTGGCGGCGAGGTGTTCGAGGACTTTGAAGCTGCGCTCGAGGATGGCACTCATGTCGGGATCTCGCGGGAAGGGACGCAGTGGGGCAACTCAGCCCGACTATGGGTGAACTGTAGCAACAACCGGACAGGGTTTCCACTATGGAAAAGATTTCCATGAAACCCATAGGATCGACGCTTTGGTGAATGCCATTGTTAATACGCATGAAGGAGTCTCCATGAAATCCACCCTCCGCTGGTTGGCTGCGATGAGCGCTGTGGTCCTGTTCGCGACGCCCGCGCTGGCCCAGCAGGAGCGCGTCATTCGCTTCGGCCACCTCAACAATGCCGACCATCCGGTGAGCTTCGGCGTGAAGCGCTTTGCCGAACTGCTCGCTGCCAAGAGCGGCGGCAAGATGAAGGTGCAGGAGTTCCCAGCCTCGCAACTGGGCAACGAAATGCAGCAGCAGTCGGCACTGCAGGGCGGGGTGCAGCAGATGTCGGCGCCGGCCACGACCTCGTTGGCGGGCATCGTGAAGGAGTTCGGTCTGGTCGACTTTCCCTTCGCGGTGAGCAGCTTCGCGCAGGCCGATGCGCTGCTCGACGGGCCGCTGGGCCAGGCGCTGATCGCCAAGCTGCCCGAGAAGGGCCTGGTCGCCCTCGGCTACTGGGACCTGGGCTTTCGCAACGTGACCAACAGCAAACGGCCCATCACCAAACCGGAAGACCTGGAAGGCCTGAAGATCCGCGTCATTCCCAACCCGGTGTTCCTGGAGACCTTCAAGGCCTTCAAGGCCAACCCGGTGCCGATGCCCTTCGCCGAGTTGTACGGCGCGCTGGAGGCCAAGGCCGTCGACGGGCAGGAGAACCCGTATGCGGTGATCCTGTCGAACAAGTTTTTCGAAGTGCAGAAGTTCGTCAGCGCGACCAACCATGTGTATGCGGCCAACATCGTGCTGGTGAGCAAGAAGTTCTGGGATTCGCTCACGCCCGCGGAACAGAAGATGATGAACGATGCCGCCAACGAAGCCCGCGGCTACCAGCGGCAGGTGAGCCGCGCCGCGGCCCAGCGTGCCGTCGGCGACCTGCAGGCCAAGGGCCTGCAGTACAACGAACTGGCGCCCGCCGAACAGGCCCGCATGCGACAGATCGCCAAGCCGGTCACCGAGAAGTTCGCCGCCAGCTACGACCCCGCGACCGTCAAGCTCTACAACGACGAGCTGGCGCGCATCCGCAAGTGACGAGCGAACCGCCCAACCGAGCCCCGCATCCCCCATGAAGATCCTCGTCCTCCACGGCCCCAACCTCAACCTGTTCGGGCGCCGCGAACCCCACATCTACGGCACCACGACGCTGGTGCAGATCAACGAACGGCTGGAGCGCCTGGCCGGCGAACTCCAGGTCGAGCTGGCGATCCTGCAGTCGAACCATGAAGGCGCACTGGTCGACTTCCTGCACGAGAACATCGACACTGCGCAGGGCGCGCTGGTGAACCCGGCCGGCCTCACGCAGCACGGCGTGCCGCTGCACGACGCGATCAAGGCCATGCCCTTTCCAACCATCGAGGTCCACATGTCGAACATCGCGGCGCGCGAGGCCTGGCGGGCGCATTCGATCATTTCGCCGGCGGTGAAGGCCACCATCCAGGGCCTCGGACCGGTGTCGTACCTGGCCGCGCTGCGCGCGCTGGTCGAAACGCTGCGCGCGCCCGCCGCCTGAGCCGTAGCAAGGAGCAGGAACATGAACCGCGGGATCGATGGCGCGTGTCGGGCGATCGAGGCGGTGATCGCCTTCATGCTGGCCGTGATGGTCGTGCTTGTCTTCGGCAACGTGGTGCTGCGCTACGGCTTCAATTCGGGCATCACCGTGTCCGAAGAGGTATCGCGCTGGCTCTTCATCTGGATGACCTTCCTCGGCGCGGTGGTGGCGCTGCGCGAGCACGGCCACCTGGGCGTCGACATGGTGGTGCAGCGTCTGCCGCGGGCCGGCAAGAAGGCCTGTCTGCTGGCCGGCCACGTCGTGATGCTCTACATCGTCTGGCTGCTGTTCCAGGGCAGCGTCGCGCAGGCCCGCATCAACTGGGACGTGACCGCGCCGACCACCGGGGCGCCGATGGCGATCGTCTACGCCGCGGGCATCGTGTTCGCCGTGCTGGCCGGGCTGATCCTGCTGCTCGACCTGTACCGCATGCTCAGCGGCCAGCTGGCCGATGCCGAGCTGGTGATGGTGCAGGAGTCGGAAGAGGCGGTGCAGCTGCAGCAGATCCTGGGTGAAGTCGCCGCACAATCCCCGCCCGCCCCGGCGCAGCCCAAGGTGTCCTCATGACCATTCTCGTGTTCGTCGGCGCGCTGCTGCTGGCCATGGCGATCGGCATCCCGATCGCGTTCTCCCTGCTGGCGAGCGGCGTCGCGCTCATGTGGCATCTCGACCTGTTCGACGCGCAGATCCTGGCGCAGAACGTCATCGGCGGTGCCGACAGCTTCCCGCTGCTGGCAGTGCCTTTCTTCATGCTGGCCGGCGAGATCATGAACGCCGGTGGGCTTTCCAAGCGCATCGTCGACTTCGCACTGGCGCTGGTCGGCCATGTGAAGGGCGGGCTCGGCTACGTCACGATCATGGCGGGTTGCCTGCTGTCGGCGCTGTCCGGATCGGCCGTCGCCGATGCGGCCGCGCTGACGGCGCTGCTGCTGCCGATGATGGTGAGCGCGGGCCACGACAAGGCGCGCGCCGGGGGGCTGATCGCCGCCACCGGTGTGATCGGGCCGGTCATTCCGCCGAGCATCGGGCTGGTGATCTTCGGCGTGGCCGCCAACGTGTCGATCTCCAAGCTCTTTCTCGCGGCCATCGTGCCCGGCCTGCTGATCGGCGGCGCGCTGTGGGTCACCTGGGCCTGGCTGGTGCGGCGCGAAAAGATCGTGCCGCCGCCGCGCAAGTCGGGCGCCGAGATCGCCACCGCCTTCCGCCAGGCGCTGTGGGCCCTGATGCTGCCGGTGATCATCCTGGTCGGCCTGCGCCTGGGCGTCTTCACGCCGACCGAGGCGGCAGTGGTGGCCGCGGTGTACGCGCTCTTCGTGTCGACGGCGATCTACCGCGAGCTGTCGTGGCGCGAGCTGTACGCCGTGTTCGTCAGCGCCGCCAAGACCAGCGCCATCGTGATGTTCCTGATTGCCGCGGCGATGGTGAGCGCCTGGCTGATCACCGTCGCCGACCTGCCCGCGAAAGTCATCGGCCTGCTGCAGCCCTTCATGGACAACAAGATCCTGCTGATGGTCGCGATCATGGTGCTGGTGATGATCGTCGGCACCGCCATGGACATGACGCCGACGATCCTCATCCTGACGCCGGTGCTGATGCCGGTGGTCAAGGCCGCGGGCATCGACCCGGTCTACTTCGGCGTCATGTTCATCATCAACAACTCGATCGGCCTGATCACGCCGCCCGTGGGCACGGTGCTGAACGTGGTGGCCGGCGTGGGGCGCATGAAAATGGACGACGTCACCCGCGGCGTCGTGCCCTTCATGCTTGCGGAGTTCGCCGTCATGTTCCTGATGGTGCTGTTCCCCTGGCTGGTGACCGGCCCCGCGCGCTTCTTCCACGGGTAGCGCCACCCGCATTGGCGAATGCGTCTGCCCGCCACGCGGGCGGCCGCCGCGCAGCCGCCTTTCCAGTCACTGAACCCATCGCCCCTTGCGCGCGGCTCACGACCCCGACCCTTCGTGCCGCGAAAGCCACCTGCGAGGCGGCTTGCGCAACGCATCCGAAAAGAAAAACGCCTGCAACGAGAAAAAAGGAAGGGATTTCCATAGTGAAAACACTTTCCAAAAAACTTAGCATGGACTTCGTCAGCCAGAAGTCAGGCGGTCCGATCTGTTCGGTGTGGCGGCGATCGATGTCCGCCTGCCTGTCCGCCTGCCTGTCCGTCTGCCAGACACGAGCCACCTGGGTCGCGGTGGCTCTTGCTTCAACCCAAGAAGGAGACATTCATGGAAGTTGCCGGTTCGCACAAAGTCAAGATCCTGTTCGCGATCGCTCTCACCCTGGCTTTCACCGCCTGCGGTGGCGGCGGCGGCAATGATTCGGGGGGCGGCAGCGGCACCACGCCGCCGCCAACGTCCACGGCGCCCGTCAACACGCCTGCACCGGTGCCGGACCCGGTCGAAGCAGACACCAGCTTCGACACCTACTACAACGTCTGCCGCGGCACCGACCCGAAGTGCTATCACGACTGGGGCGCCTTCGCGACCACGCCCAACCGTGTGCTCGTCTACTCGCGCACCGCCGGGCCCCGGCATGCCAACCTGGGCACGCCCATGGGCGCCGGATTGAACCCGACCATGAACCCCGACAACGTGATGCAAGCGGGTCTGGTGCGGATGCTCAGTGCCGAGGGCATCACCGTGGACTGGACCGAGGACGTGGCGGTGCTGGGCAGCCGGGTCAACAACTACAAGGCGGTCATCTTCGCCAGCTCCAACCGCGACACGTTGTGGAACGCCGATGTGGCGACCAGCAACGACGCGGCGCGTACCGCGCTCAGGAACTACATGCGCCGCGGCGGTGGCTTCGTCGGACTGCACAACGCCTTCGGCGCGGAATACAACTGGCCCTACTACGAGGGCCTGCTGGGCAACGCCAACTTCTACAACCACGCGCCGAACCGCGCCGGCGACGTCGAGATCATGGCGAAGGACCCGTCCACCGAGGGCGTGCCGGCCCGCTTCACCTTCCAGGACGAGTGGTACAACCTGGAGCCCTTCCCGACGAAGGTGAAGTTCCTGGCGAAGGTGGACACATCCACGCTGCTGCCGCTGACGGCGGCACCGCATCCGGGCCACAGGGACTTCCATCCGGTCGCCTGGTGCCAGTACTACGACGGCGGACGGGCCTGGCTCTCCACCCTTGGCCACAACACCCACTCGTTCGAAGCCAATTCGACCGGGCCGGGTTCCGCTGCCTTCCAGAAGCTGGTCGTCCAGGGCGTGAAGTCCGCCATGGGCCTGACCCCCTTCTGCACCGAATAGGTCCTTCCTGCCCAGCGTTCGGCCGTACCGCCCGCGCTGCAGGGCAGGGCGGTGAGCGCCGCCTTCTCATCTTCTTTCGAGAGAGACACCATGCAACGCAAATCACTGGCAGCGCTGCTGCTTTCCTGTGGCGTGATCACCTCGCCCTTCCTGCTCAACGCCTGCGGCGGCGGAGACGACCGCCCACCAGCACCGGCACCGACACCAGCACCGGCACCGGCACCGACGGCGGCCGACCTGAAGGATTGCTGTACCCCCGGCGACAAGGACTTCCCCAAGGTGGGCGGCAACCTGGGCAACCAGAACTACTCGAGCCTGAAGAAGATCGACAAGGCGCAGGTCGGCCAGCTTGGCGGTGCCTGGCTGAACCGCATCGAGGGCGGCCTCACGACTGGAACCAACCAGAGCACCACGGTGGTGGTGGACGGTGTGATCTACATCGAGTCCGCCGTGGGCAACGTGATCGCGGTCGACGGAAAGACCGGCGCCACCAAGTGGAAGTGGACCACGCCCTACGGCGTGATCACCCGCCGCGGGGTCGCCGTCGCCAAGGACCTCGGACTGGTCTACACGGTGGCCAACGGCAACCGGTTGGTTGCGCTGAAGAAGGACACCGGCGAGGTCGCATGGATCAAGGAATATCCGACCAGCGCCGACCCGCAGTTCGTGGGTGCCGTCCAGAAGGTCGCCCTGGTCTACCACGACAAGCGGCTGTACATCGGCACCAACGACGGCAACCGCGGCGCGGCGTTCTCTGCCGATGCGACCGACGGCAAGGTCCTCACCGTGTTCTGGGGCGTGCCGCGTCCCGGCGAGCGCGGCTACGACACCTGGGGCAATGCCCCCGAATCCGACCGCACCGGCGCCACGCCGTGGATCCATCCGGCCGTGGACCCCGAGCTGAACATGGTGTACTGGACCTTCGGCAACGCACGTGGCGGTTCGTCCCAGAACGGCTCGACCCGCCCCGGCATGAACCTCTTCGCCAACTCGATCGTCGCGCTGGACCTGAAGACCGGCGAGTACAAGTGGCACTTCCAGTCGGTCCACCACGACATCTGGGACATGGACAACGTGATGTCGCCGGTGCTGGCGAATGTGAAGATCAATGGGCAAGACCGCAAGGTCGTGATCTACGGCAGCAAGACCGGCATGTACTACATCCTCGATCGCAAGGACGGCAGCGCGCCGCTGGGCATCGACGAAGTGCCGGTGAAGCAGGACGCCCGGCAGGCCACCTGGCCCACCCAGCCGATCCCGCGCCAGGGGGCCTGGACGGAAACCTGCGTGGTGAACCAGCCACTCGGCACGGCCATCCCCGGCGACCCCAACCGGGCGGTGCCGAACTACGCGCTGGGCTGCCTCTACGATCCGCACTGGGACATCCCGACGCTCTCCACACCGGGCCATGGCGGCGGCGCGAACTGGAACCATCAGTCCTTCAGCCCCGCCACCGGCCTGGTCTACACCGGCACCGGCTATGTCGCCGCGGCGCATTCGCTCACCGAGGCGGCGAACGGTCTGCGCCCGCCGGGCGAGTACATGACCGGCGGCATCGTGGCCGTCGACCCCGGCACCAACCTGGTCAAGTGGAAGAAGTACATGCCGTATTCGCTGGCGCACGGCAACGGCATCCTCACCACGGCGAGCGGCTTGATGTTCATCGGCCAGCCCGATGGCAACCTGCTGGCGATGGACGGCAACAACGGCAACGAGCTCTGGCGCTTCCAGACCGGTGCCTCCATCAGCGCCAGTCCGGTGAGCTACGAGATCGACGGCGAGCAGTACGTCGCCGTGTACGCCGGCGGCACCGGCATTCCCTACGGTGACTCGGCCGCGCGCGGCGACTTCCTGTGGGCCTTCAAGGTCGGCGGGACGGTGCCGCCGGCAGCGACGCCGCAGCCGCCGATCGTGCGCCGCCCGGTGTCCGGCACGGCGGTGGAAGGCGCCGCGCTGCCGACGCCCAACACCGTCTTCCTCGCACGCGTGCAGACCGCCGCCAACCAGCCCGGCACGACGGAGTCGACCGCGGTCAATGCCATGACGCCGACCTTCATGCGGGTGCCGGTCAATACCACCGTGACCTTCCGCAACCCGGCCGACAATGCCAACGCCCACTGCGCGACCCAGTTCTTCGAGGGGGCTTTCAATTTCAGGCTCAACCCCGGCGCTTCGGCCAACCACACCTTCACGACGCCGGGCGAGTACTTCTCAACGACTGCCACAGTCCGCGCCCCACCGGGAAGATCGTGGTGTACTGAGGCAGCGCCGCTGGGCCTGAGTGAGGTACCCCGTACGCACGGGCGCCGAGCCGGGGCCAGCGGCACTGAAGCAGATTCAATCGCGTATCGAGCGAGCAACCCGCCTTGAGAAGAGCACCTTTGAAACACACCCGTCGGCCCGCTGTCTTTCGCGTCGGCGGGCGGCGGACGGTCGGGCTGGCCGGCACCTTGTTTGCCGCCGCGCTGCATGCGCAGACGCCGTCGCCGGCCCCGCCGGATCCTGCGCCCGACGACGCGACCCCGAGCCTGCGCGCAGTCACCGTCTCGACCCCACGCGGCGAGGTCGTGCCCTTCGACATGCCGGGCTCGGTCGACCGGGTCGACCGCCAGCAACTGCGCGACGGCAAACTGCAGGTCAACCTGTCGGAGAGCCTGGGCAGCGTGCCCGGCCTGCAGGTGCAGAACCGGCAGAACTATGCGCAGGACCTTCAGATTTCCATCCGCGGCTTCGGCGCGCGTTCGACCTTCGGCCTGCGTGGCGTGCGGCTCTACGTGGATGGCATTCCCGCCACGCTGCCCGACGGGCAAGGGCAGAGCACCAACATCGACCTCGGCTCGGCCGACCGCGTGGAGGTGTTGCGCGGGCCGTTCTCGGCGCTGTACGGCAATTCGTCGGGCGGCGTGATCCAGGTCTTCACCGAAGACGGTGAAGCGCCGCCGCGCCTGGGCTTCTCGGTGGCAGGCGGCAGCTTCGGCAGCACGCGCATCGGCGCCAAGGCCTCGGGCGCCAACGGCGCCGTCGACTACGTGCTGAGCGCGAGTCGCTTCCGCACCGACGGCTACCGCGACCACAGCGCCGCCACACGCGACATCGCCAACGGCAAGCTGGGCGTGCAGCTCGACGACGGCAGCCGGCTCACGCTCATTGCCAACAGCGTGCGCATCGATGCACAGGACCCGCTGGGCCTGACGCAGGCGCAACGCGACGCCGACCCGCGCGCGGCGCCGCTCGCGACCCAGTACGACACCCGCAAGACGGTCGATCAGACGCAGGTCGGGTTGCTGTACGAACGCCGCATCGATGCCGACCAGGACCTGCGGCTGATGCTCTACGGCGGCGACCGCCGCACCACGCAGTTCCAGTCGATCCCTCCGTCGGCGCAGGCGAGCGCCCTGAGCGCCGGCGGCGTGATCGACCTGCAGCGCCGCTATGCCGGTTTCGACGCGCGCTGGACGCTGCGCACCGCGCTGGCCGGCCGGCCCTTCGAGCTGTCGACCGGCCTGGCCTACGACACGCTGCACGAGACCCGCCGCGGCTACGAGAACTTCATGGGCACCGGCGCCGGGCAGCGACTGGGCGTGCAGGGCGCGTTGCGGCGCGACGAACGCAACCAGGTCGGCAACGTCGACCCCTATGTGCAGACGCGCTGGGACTTCGCCGAGCGCTGGTCGCTCGAAGCCGGCCTGCGCCAGAGCACCGTGCGCTTCGACTCGAACGACCGCTACCAGCGCGGCATCAATGGCGACGACAGCGGCGACGCGCGCTACCGCAAGCTGCTGCCGGCGGCCGCGGTGCGCTTCGCGGCCACACGCGACCTCAACCTCTACCTGAGCGGCGGGCGCGGCTTCGAGACGCCGACACTCAATGAACTCTCGTACCGCCCGGGCAATGTCGGCGGGCTCAACTTCGCGCTGCAGCCGTCGGTCAACCGCAGCTTGGAAGTCGGCGCCAAGGCGCGTGTGGCCGACGGGTTGCTGACCGCCGCGTTGTTCCAGACCCGCACCGACGACGAGATCGTGACCGCCACCAACAGCGGCGGTCGCGCCACCTTCCAGAACGCGGGCCGCACGCGGCGCGACGGCGTCGAACTCGCCTGGCTGCACGAGACGCGCAGCCACTGGCGCACCCAGCTGGCCTACACCTGGCTGGATGCGCGCTACCGCGACGGCTTCTGTTCGCCCGCGCCCTGCACCGGCGGCAATGCGGTCGCGCCGGACAACCGCATCCCCGGCATCGCGCGACAATCTTTCTTCGCATCGTTCGGCTATGCGCCGCCGCTGGGTTGGCGCGCGGGCGCCGAGCTGCGCGCGCTGCACCGTATCGAGGCCAACGACACCAACACCGCGCGTGCGCCGGGCTACGTCGTCGTGGCCCTGCAGGCGGGCTATGTGCAGCGCTGGGCCGGCTGGGAGTGGAACGCCTTCGCCCGCGTCGACAACCTGTTCGACCGTCGCACCGTCGGCTCGGTGATCGTCAACGAAGGCAACGCCCGCTACTTCGAGCCGGCACCGGGGCGCAACTGGACGGTGGGGGCGGGCGCGACCTATGCCTTCTGAACGCGGGGTCCTCGATCCCGCAGTTCGGAGGGGCCTGGAAGCCACGCCATGCTCACCCGTCGGCATCGACTCTCAGTGCGTCCATCCGTACCACGCCAGCCCGGCGATGGCGATCCACAGGCCCACAATGACGACCGCCGCGACCCGGCTGACCGGCTTGGCGCCTGCGGTCTGCATCCACGCGTCGGCTTCGCTGCGGCACTCGGCAAGGACCGCCGCAGGAATCAGGCGGACGGTCAGCCAGATCAGCACGGGCAGCAGCAGAACATCGTCCAGGTAGCCCAGGACAGGAATGAAGTCCGGAATGAGATCGATCGGACTCAAGGCATAACCGACCACGAAGGCGCCCAGGGCCTTGGCGTACCAGGGCGTGCCGGGGTGCTTGATCGCGAACCACAGCGTCACTCCGTCCCGCTTGACGCGCCGGGCCCAGGCGCTCAGCTGGGGTTGCATCGTCAGGCGATGCGGCCGAACCACAGCAACGACAGCGCGGCTGCTGCCATGGCCACCACCGCCGACAGCAGCGCCAGCACAGCGCTGAGTTCGGTCTCGCGCGTCGTCACCTGCAGGCGCGAACCGAGGCGTTCGTAGACGGTGCGCAGCGCTTCGGCGCTGCCGGCGTGGTGGTATTCGCCCCCGGTCATGCGCGCCACCTCGCGCAGTGTCGGCTCGTCCAGCCGCATGTAGATTTCCATCCCCTCGGGCGTGGCTGCGGGGCCGTCCACCGTGCCCAGTCCGACCACGTAGATGCGCACGCCGCGGTCGGCCGCCATCTTCGCCGCGGCCAGCGTGTCGACGCCGGTGGTGCGGCGGCCGTCGCTCAGAAGAATGATCGCGGCGGCGTCGTAGGAGCCGGGTGCCACCGGCGTGATCGGTGGCGGGCGCGCCTTGGGCTTCTCGTCCAGGCTGCGCCCGGCCGGCTTGTTGCCGATGCCCAGGTCGTCCAGCGCGATGCCCTGTTCCGGGAACAGCTCCGCCAGGGACAGCACGATGGCATTGCCGACTGCCGTGCCGATCTGCATCTGAAAGGCGTCGATGCTGGCGACCAGCGCCGCCCGGTCGAGGGTCGCGCGCTGCGCGACCTGGCTGCTGCCGGCGAAGGTGACGAGCCCGACCTCGATGTTCCGCGGCAGTTCCTGCAGGAAGGACTTCGCGGCCTCCTGTGCGGCGACCAGCCGGGTGGGCTTGACGTCGCTCACCCGCATGCTGAGCGACACATCCATCGCCAGCATGATCGAGGAGCGCGCCCAGGGCAGCGGCACCCGCGCCACCGGCCGCGCCGCCGCCAGCAGCAGGCCTGCGCAGGCGAGCAGCAGCAGGGCAGGCGGCAGGTGCCGCCGCCATTGGCGGCCGGCCGTCGCTGCGCGCGCAACCCCCAAGCTGCTGTAGCGCAGGGCCGCCCGGGCGCGCCGCCGCAGCAACCAGAGGTAGAGCGCCGGCAGCGGCACCAGCGCCAGCAGGATCCAGAGGGACTCGGGCCAAAGGAAGATCATCGGCGGCGCGTGGTGGTCCTCGTGCAACTCGGCCGCACGGCCAAGCGCCGCGACGCGGGCGCACGAGGTTCTCTGCAGTGCAGCAACATCGTGCCTGTGACCGCTTCGTTGCGCAACCGGTGGCGCGTCGCTGCGCTGGGGAACGCGCGACTCTGCCGTTGCGGCCCGCTCAGGCGGTCAGCACCTGCAGATGGCCGGTGCCCGGAAGCGCGCGCAGCGTCGCGGCCGTCCGAACCGAATAGTCACGGCTGAGCACCGTGCTCACCTCGATGAATTCGCAGCGGGCTTCGGCCGGCGTCAGGGTCAGCACGGCATAGCCGCGCTTGCTGGTCTCGGCGTAGCGCAGGTCGTCGACCATGCGCCGGAAGGCATCCGACAGCAGATCGTTCGCGACCAGCGGCAGTGCGCGCTCGAAGCCCGGCGAGGACACCGAGGCGGTGGCGAACTCGACCCCGACCCGCTGGCCGCTGGTGTCGGTCAGGTTGCCGGCCCAGGCGTTGTGCGTGTCGCCGGCCAGCGAGACGAGGTTCTTCCCCTGGCTGCGCGCCAGCGCCAGCACGGCGTCACGCGCGGCCGGGTAGCCGTCCCAGGCGTCCATGTTGTAGGGCGCCTTCTCCTGCGCCAGCAGCGCGCGCTGGCTGTCGCTGCGCGCGACCTCCGGCGTCGATTGCGCCACCACGTAGGCGGTGAGGGTCTCGACGGTGATGGCGGTGGCCACGCTCAGCGGGACGGCCATGCGCATCATCAGCACCTGCTGGCCGAGCACCTGCCAGGTGCCGGCGGACGCCGCCATGCGGGCCGCCAGCCAGTCGAGCTGCGGCTGCCCGAGCAGTTGCCGGGTCGGCGATGCGGCCTCGCCGGCCATGTACTGGTCGAGCGTCAGCTGCTTCTCGCGCCCGACCAGTCGGGTGTCGAGCATGTGCAGCGACGCCAGCGTGCCGAAGTCGAAGGAGCGGTAGATCTGCAGCGGGTTGGCCGGGTCGGGCAGGCGTGTGGGCAGCCACTCGTGGTAGGCCTGCACGGCCGCGGCGCGCCGGGCTGCGAAGCTGCCCTCGGTCGCTTCGTCGTGGCTGGCGGCACCGCCCGACCAGGCGTTGTCGGCCAGATCGTGGTCGTCCCACACCGCGATCATGGGCAGCCGCGCGTGCAGGGTGCGCAGGTCGGCGTCGGTGCGGTACTGCGCATGGCGCTGACGGTAGTCCTGCAGCGTCAGGATCTCATGGTCGGGCGTCGATACGCGGTCGATGGCAATGGCGAGCTGGGAGGCGTAGCCCAGCCGGCCGTACTCATAGATGTAGTCGCCCAGGTGAAGCACCACGTCGATGTCGGTGCGCCGCGCGATGTCGGCATAGGCATTGAAGTAGCCGCTCGGGAAATTGGCGCAGGACACGACCGCCAGCTTGGCCTGTGCCACGCCGCCCACCGGCAGCGTCTTGGTGCGCCCGACGGGCGAGGTGTCGCTGCCGATGAAGAAGCGGTAGTAATAGCTGCTGCCAGGCTGAAGGCCGGTGGCGTCGACCTTGACCGTGTAGTCGCGCTCGGGGCCGGTGCTGGTGGTGCCGCGGGCGACGATGGCGCCGAAGCGCTCGTCGCTCGCCACCTCCCACACCACGTTGATCGTGCCCGGCGCAGCGGCCGTGACGCGGGTCCAGAGGATCACGCGGCCCGGCAGCGGGTCGCCGCTCGCGATGCCGTGCTGGAAGACCGAGCCGCTGCTGTCGGGCGGGCTGCCACTGCCGCCGTCATCGCCTCCGCCTCCGCCGCAGGCCGTCAGGCCAACGCCGCTGCCGGCGAACATCGCGAACATCACCGCGCTTCGCAGCAGCGAGCGACGGCTGGTGCCGGTCAGCGTGCAGGCTTCGCAGGCGCCCGAATCGGCCGTCGGGATTGTCTCGAGCTTCTTCTTGTCATCGTGGGGTCGCATGGGAGGGCATCCTTCTCCGCCGGCGGCGAGCCGCACTGCGCGGTCGCTCCGTCTCGACGTGGCGGCATTGGATGTGACGTTTTCACTTCTGTCGGTAGGTTGCCGCCGATGCCCGCGTCAGCCGGCAGCGCACGGTGCGCCGGCGCCCCTTTACGTGGCGTTTACGGGGCGGAAGTGATGCCAGCTACGATGCCGGGCTCTACTCGCACCCGACTTGTGCCGACGCTGCCCTCCATGGACCACCCCCACCCACACGCCACCGCCCATGCCGATCCTCAACCCGTGCCGGACCCGTCGCCCCCGCGCCGGCGGCGCTGGGTCGGCAGCTTGGTGGCGCTGCTGGCGGTTGGACTGCTGGCGGCCGGCAGCTGGTACCTGATCAAGCGGCCGCCGGCGGACCCGACGGGCGGGTTCGGCGCCTTCGGTGGCGGCATGGTCACCGTCGGCAGCGCCGCGGCCCGTCAGGCCGAGCTGCCGATCACGCTCGATGCGCTGGGCACCGTCACGCCGCTGGCCACCATCACGCTCAAGGCGCAGGTCGGCGGCGTGCTCACCGACGTGCTCTTCACCGAAGGCCAGACCGTCAAGAAGGGCCAACTGCTGGCCCGCATCGACCCGCGGCCGTACGAGCAGGCGCTGATGCAGGCCCAGGGCACGCGGGTGCGCGACGAGGCGCAGCTCGAAGCGGCGCGCGTCACCCTGGCGCGCTACCGCACGCTGCTCGGCCAGGACTCGATCGCGCGGCAGGACGTCGACACCCAGGCCGCACTGGTCAAGCAGCTCGAAGGCACGGTCATCACCGACAAGGCGTCGGAAGCCGCAGCCCGCGTGAACGTCGAGTTCACCCGCATCACGGCGCCGATCACCGGCCGCATCGGTCTGCGGGCGGTCGACCAAGGCAACACGGTGACGGCCAATTCGACCACCGGCATTGCCGTCATCACGCAGATGAATCCGATCGACGTGCAGTTCTCGGTGCCGCAGGACCGGGTGCCCGAGATCCAGCAGCAGCTCGCCCAAGGCAAGCCACTGGCCGTGACTGCCTTCGACCGCACGCGCAGCGCCACGCTCGACACCGGGACCTTCTCCACGCTGGACAACGTGGTCGACACGACCACCGGCACCGTGAAGGCCAAGGCGCGCTTCGAGAACACGGCCGCGACACTGTTCCCGAGCCAGTTCGTCAATGTGCGCCTCACGCTGCGCACGCTCGATTCGATCGTGGTGCCGGTGACCGCGGTGCGCACCGGGCCGAAAGGGCCGTACGTCTATGTGATCGGCGACGACCGCACGGTGCAGATGCGCACGGTCAAGCGCGGCGAGTCGACGGTGGATGTGGTCGCCATCACCGAGGGACTGAAGGCCGGCGAGCTGGTGGTGACCGAAGGCGGCGACCGCCTCAGCGAAGGCTCGCGCGTGCAGTTGCAGGGCGAGCGCCCGGCGGCCGGCCCGCGCGCCGGTGCCTCGGGCCCGCGCCGCGCCGGGTCGGGTCCGCAGGGCGAGCGTCGCCGCCGCGAAGGCGGCGGGCCGCCTCCCTGACCGGAGGCGCATCCCGTGAGCCCCTCCCGTCCCTTCATCGAACGCCCAGTCGCGACCGGGCTGCTGATGCTCGCCATCGTGCTGGCCGGCCTCGTCGGCCTGCGCTTCCTGCCGCTGGCCGCATTGCCGCAGGTCGACTACCCGACCATTCAGGTGCAGACGCTCTACCCGGGCGGCAGCCCCGAGGTGATGAGCCGCACCGTCACCGCACCGCTGGAACGCCAGTTCGGCCAGATGTCGGGGCTCAACCGCATGAGCTCGGTCAGCGCTGCCGGGGTGTCGATCGTCACGCTGCAGTTCGACCTGAACGAGACCCTCGACGTGGCCGAGCAGCAGGTGCAGGCCGCCATCAACGCGGGCGGCTCCTTCCTGCCGGCCGACCTGCCGGCGCCGCCGGTGTACGCCAAGGTCAATCCGGCCGATTCGCCCATCCTCACGCTGGCGATCAGTTCCGAGACGATGCCGCTCACCGAGGTGCAGAACCTGGTGAACACGCGCATCGCCCAGAAGATGAGCCAGGTGGCCGGCGTGGGCCTGGTCACGCTGTCGGGCGGGCAACGGCCCGCCGTGCGCATCCAGGCCGACACCAACGCGCTGGCGTCGGTCGGCATCGGGCTGGACACGCTGCGCAGCGCCATCACCGCGGCCAACGCCAACAGCGCCAAGGGCAGCTTCGACGGCCCGAAGCGCGCCTACACCATCAACGCCAACGACCAGTTGGTCACCGCGGCCGACTACAGGAACCTGATCGTCGCCTGGAAGAACGGCGCGCCGGTGCGCATGACCGACGTGGCGCGCGTGGTCGACGGGGCCGAGAACTCGCAGCTCGGCGCCTGGGCGGCATTGAAGGGTGAAGAGGCGAATGCCGAGGGGACACTGCGGCCCGCAGTCATCCTCAACGTGCAGCGCCAGCCCGGCGCCAACGTGATCGCCACGGTCGATGCCATCCGCAAGCAGCTGCCCGAACTGCAGGCCTCGCTGCCCGGCGCGGTGCGGGTCGAGATCCTGTCGGACCGCACCACCGGCATCCGCGCCTCGGTGCACCACGTGCAGCTCGAACTCGTCCTGGCCGTCGTGCTGGTCGTGCTGGTCATCTTCTTCTTCCTGCACAACATTCGCGCCACGGTCATCGCCAGCATCGCGGTGCCGATCTCGCTCATCGGCACCTGCGGACTGATGTACCTGCTGGGCTATTCGCTCAACAACCTGAGCCTGATGGCGCTCACCATCGCGACCGGCTTCGTGGTCGACGATGCGATCGTGATGATCGAGAACATCGCGCGCTACCTGGAGGAGGGCGAGAAGCCCTTCGCCGCGGCACTCAAGGGCGCGACGCAGATCGGCTTCACCATCATCTCGCTCACGGTGTCGCTGATCGCGGTGCTGATCCCGCTGCTCTTCATGAGCGACGTGGTGGGCCGTCTGTTCCGCGAGTTCGCCGTCACGCTGGCCATCACCATCCTGATCTCGGCGGTCGTGTCACTCACGCTGGTGCCGATGATGTCGGCACGGTGGCTCAAGAGCGAACCGCACAACGCGACACGCGGGCTGGCCGGCAAGGTGCAGGCCTTCTTCGACCGGGTGATCGCGCGCTACGACATCTGGCTGCAATGGGTGCTGCGGCACCAGCCGCTGACGCTGCTGGTGGCGCTGGCCACGCTGGTGCTCACCGTGCTGCTCTACGTCGCCATTCCGAAGGGCTTGTTTCCGACCCAGGACACCGGCCAGTTCAAGGGCCGCATCGAGGCCGCGCAGGACGTGTCGTACCTGCGCATGGCCGAGCTGCAACAGGCCGCGGCCCAGGTGATCCTGCGCGACCCGGACGTGCGCAGCGTGAGTGCAGTGGCCGGCGTGGATGCGGCCAACAACACCACCCTCAACACCGGCAGCGTGCTGATCAACCTGCGAGAAGGCCGCAGCGATCAGCAGGCCGTCATGACGCGGCTGCGCGAGCAGGTCCGCCACGAGGTGGCCGGCGTGCAGCTCTACCTGCAGCCGACGCAGGACCTGACCATCGACGCCGAGACCGGCCCGACGGAATTCCGGGTGTCGCTCGAAGGCGTCGATACCGCGACGGTCAACGGCTGGGCGAAGAAACTGGTCGATCGCCTCGCGAAGGAGCCGCTGGTGCGCAATGCCACCACCGATGCCGGCGCGCAAGGCCTGGCCGCCTACGTCGACATCGACCGCAGCACGGCCTCGCGCCTGTCGGTGACGGCCAGCTCGGTCGACGATGCGCTCTACAGCGCCTTCGGCCAACGCATTGTCTCGACCATCTTCACCGAGACCAACCAGTACCGCGTGATCCTCGAAGCGCAGCGCGAAGGCCTGTCGTCGATCCAGGGGCTGGGCACGCTGCAGCTGCGCACCGGCGCCGGCACGGCCACGCCGCTGTCGGCCTTCGCAACCGTGCGCGAGCAGTTGGCGCCGCTGCAGGTCACACGCGTGGCGCAGTACCCGGCCGCGACCGTCGGCTTCGACACCGCGCCGGGCGTGGCGCTGGGCAAGTCGGTGTCGGCCATCCGTGCCGCCGCGCAGGAGATCGGCCTGCCGCCCAGCATCACCATGAACTTCCTCGGTGCCGCGGGTGCCTACGAGAAATCGCTCTCCAGCCAGCTGTGGCTCATCCTGGCGGCGGTGATCTGCGTCTACATCGTGCTGGGCGTGCTGTACGAGAGCTATGTGCACCCGCTCACGATCCTGTCGACGCTGCCCTCGGCCGGTGTCGGCGCGTTGCTGGCGCTGATGGTCACCGGCAACGACCTGGGCGTGATCGGCATCATCGGCATCATCCTGCTGATCGGCATCGTCAAGAAGAACGCCATCATGATGATCGACTTCGCGATCGACGCCGAGCGGCGCCAGGGCAAGTCGCCGCAGGAGGCGATCCACCAGGCCGCGCTGCTGCGCTTCCGCCCGATCCTGATGACCACGCTGGCTGCGCTTTTCGCCGCGGTGCCGCTCATGCTCGGCTGGGGCGAGGGCGCCGAGCTGCGCCGGCCGCTGGGCCTGGCCATCTTCGGCGGGCTGGTGCTGAGCCAGATGCTCACGCTCTTCACCACGCCGGTGATCTACCTGGCCTTCGACCGCCTGGGGCGCCGCTTCTCGCGTCGTCGTGAAGCGGACGACCCCGAGGCCGTGGCCGAGGCGCCATGAACCTGTCGAAGCCCTTCGTCGAACGCCCGATCGCGACCGTCCTGCTGACCGTCGGCATCGCGCTGGCCGGCATCATGGCCTTCTTCGTGCTGCCGGTGTCGCCGCTGCCGCAGGTCGACTTCCCGACCATCTCGGTGTCGGCCACCCTGGCCGGTGCCAGCCCGAGCACCATGGCCTCGAGCGTGGCGACGCCGCTGGAGCGCCGGCTGGGCGTGATTCCCGGCGTCAACGAGCTCACGTCGACCAGTTCCAACGGCTCGGCCCGGGTCACGCTCCAGTTTGACCTCAGCCGCAACATCGACGCGGCGGCTCGCGAGGTGCAGGCCGCCATCAATGCGGCGCGCGCCGACCTGCCGACCACGCTGCGCAGCAACCCGACCTACCGCAAGGCCAACCCGACGGCTGCGCCGGTGGTCATCCTGGCGCTGACCTCGAAGACGCGCACGCCGGGCCAGATCTACGACGCGGTGTCGAACATCGTGAGCCAGCGCCTGTCGCAGGTCGAGGGCGTGGGCGACGTCGAGATCGGTGGCGGTTCGCTGCCGGCGGTGCGGGTGGAACTGGAGCCGTATTCGCTCAACCGCCTGGGCATCAGCACCGAGGACGTGCGCGCCGCCATCCAGGCCAACAACGCGAACCGGCCGAAGGGCGCCGTCGAGAGCGGCGACCGGCGGCTGCAGGTCTACACCCCGGCGCCGGGGCTGCGTGCGGCCGACTACCGTGACCTGGTGATCGCCTGGCGCAACAACGCGGCGGTGCGCCTGCGCGACGTGGCCGAGGTGATCGATGGTGTCGAGAACACCCGCACGCTGGGCCTCTTCAACGGCCAGCCGGCGGTGATCGTGCTGGTCACGCAGCAGCCGGGCGCCAACATCATCGAGACGGTCGACGGCGTGCGCAAGCTGATCCCCGAGCTGCGCGAGCAACTGCCCAAGGACATCGAGGTGCAGGTGGCGTCGGACCGCACCAATTCCATCCGCTCCTCGCTGCATGAGGTCGAGCTGACGCTGGTGATCTCGGTCGTGCTGGTGGTGCTGGTGGTCGGCGTCTTCCTGCGGCGCGCGCGGGCCACGGTCATTCCGGCGGTCGCGACCGTGGTGTCGCTGCTCGGCACCTTCGGCGTGATGCACCTGCTGGGCTTCTCGCTCAACAACCTGAGCCTGATGGCGCTGACCGTCGCCACCGGCTTCGTGGTCGACGACGCCATCGTGGTGCTGGAGAACACGCAGCGCCATATCGAGAACGGCATGGACCGCGTGTCGGCCGCGCTGCGCGGTGCACGCGAGGTGGGCTTCACGGTGCTGTCGATCAGCCTGTCGCTGGTGGCGGTGTTCATCCCGCTGCTGTTCATGGGCGGGCAGGTGGGGCGGCTGTTCCGGGAATTCGCGGTCACGCTGTCGGCGTCGGTCCTGATCTCGCTGGTGATCTCGCTCACCACCACGCCGATGATGTGCGCGATGCTGCTGCGCGCCGAGAGCTATTACGCCCGCAAGCCACCGGGGCGCATCAGCGGGCCTTTCATGCGCTGGACCGAGGGCCTGTGGCAGTGGAGCCTGCGCGTGTACGGCCGCAGCCTCGACTGGGCGCTGGCGGCCAAGGGTGTGGTGGTGGCGGTACTGCTGGCGGTGATCGCGCTCAACGTGTACCTCTTCATCGCGGTGCCCAAGGGCTATTTCCCGCAGCAGGACAACGGCCAGCTCAACGCCGGACTGCGGGCCGACCAGAGCATCTCGTCGGCGGCGCTCACCGCCAAGCTCAAGGAGGCGGTCGACATCATCAACGCCGACCCGGCGGTCGACACGGTGGTGGGCTTCGCCGGCGGCTCTCGCGCGGGTGGCGGCTTCATGTTCGTCAACCTCAAGCCGCTGGCCGAGCGCAAGGTCAAGACCCAGGTGGTGATCGACCGGCTGCGGCCCAAGCTCAACGAGCTGGTCGGGCTGCGGGTGTTCCTCGGCCCGGTGCAGGACCTGCGCATGGGCGGGCGGCAGAGCAATTCGGCCTACCAGTACACGCTCAAGAGCGACAGCCTGAGCGACCTGCGCAGCTGGTCGAACAAGCTGGCCGAACGGCTCAAGGAGATTCCGCAGTTGACCGACGTGGACGGCGAATCGTCGGACAACGGCGTCGAGACCTTCGTCGAGGTCGACCGCGACGCGGCGACGCGCCTGGGCGTGACGTCGAGCGCGGTCGACAACGCGCTCTACAACGCCTACGGCCAGCGATCGGTGGCGACGATCTACAACGACCTGAACCAGTACTCGGTCATCATGGAATGGGCACCGCGCTTCCAGGCCGGGCCGATCGTGCTGCGCGACCTGTACGTGCCCTCGACCCTGACCGCCACCACCACGGCCGGCGGCAGCACTTCGGTGAGTTCGCTGCAGAACACCACCGACGCCGCCACCGGCACCTCGACCACCACCTCGGCCAACCCCGGCGCGCGCAACTCGTCGGCCGGCCAGGCGCTGGCGGCGAGCACGACCAACATGGTGCCGCTCGCCGCCTTCGCGAAGCTGAGCGAGCGCGCCGTGCCCAGTTCGATCAGCCACGAAGACACCGAACTGGCGAGCACGGTGTCGTTCAGCCTGGCCGATGGCGTGACGCTGGCCGAGGGTCAACGCCTGGTGAAGCAGGCCGAGAACGACATCGCGATGCCGGTCAACGTGCGCGGCAGCTTCTCGGGCACGGCGCGTGCGGCCCAGCAGTCGAATGCGCAACAGATGCTGCTGATCGTCGGCGCGCTGGTCGTGATCTACATCGTGCTGGGCATCCTGTACGAAAGCCTGATCCACCCGATCACCGTGCTGACCACACTGCCCTCGGCCGGCGTGGGCGCGGTGCTGGCGCTGCTGCTGTTTCGCATGGAGCTGTCGATCATCGCGTTGATCGGGCTGTTCCTGCTGATCGGCATCGTGAAGAAGAACGCCATCATGATCATCGACTTCGCGCTCGAGGCCGAGCGTTCGCGCGGGCTGTCGGCCACCGAGGCGGTGCGCGAGGCCTGCATGCTGCGCTTCCGCCCCATCCTCATGACCACGCTGGCGGCGATCCTGGGTGCGGTGCCGCTGGCCATCGGCTTCGGCCAGGGCGCCGAGCTGCGGCAGCCGCTGGGCGTGGCGATCGTCGGCGGGCTGATCGCGAGCCAGCTGCTCACGCTGCTGACCACGCCGGTGGTCTACGTGCTGATGGACAAGCTGCGCCGCCGTCCGCCGAACGAAAAACACTTAGCTCGTAGCGACGCCGAAGGTGGCGCCGCGGCGGCCTGAACCCCGAGAAGAAGAGAAGCCATGCGTTCCCGATTGTCCTTCCTGCCCACCTTGATGGCGCTGGCCGCTGCCGCCTCGCTCACGGCCTGCGCGGTGGGGCCGGCCTACGAACGCCCGGCGATGGTGTCGCCCGATGCCTGGAAGGAGGCGCCCGCGGCCGAAGGCTGGCTGCCGGCCGCGCCGGCCGATGCGTTCGACCGCGGCCCGTGGTGGCAGCGCTTCGGCGATGCGGGGCTCAATGCCCTGGCCGAGCGGGTGCAGGTGTCCAACCAGAACATCGCGATCGCCGTCGCGAACTACGCGCAGGCCCAGGCGCTGGTGCGCGAGGCGCGTGCGTCGTTGTTCCCGACGGTGTCGCTGTCGGGCAGCGCCGGGCGCAACGGCACGCGCGGTGCGGGCGATGTGCGCGGCAGCGCCAGTGCCACGCTGGGTGCCGACTGGGCGCCCGACCTGTGGGGCCGGCTCGGCCAGAACGTCGACAGCGCGCGCGCGCAGGCGCAGGCGAGCGAGGCCGACCTGGCGGCGGCTCGCCTGTCGGCGCAGGGCGAGCTCGCGTCCAATTACTTCTCGCTGCGCGAGGCCGACGCCGAGCTCGCCCTGCTGGCCGCCACGCTCGAAGGCTACGAACGCTCGTACACCATCGCGCGCAACCGCTACGAAGCCGGCATCGCGGCGCAGAGCGACGTGCTGCAGGCGCAGACGCAACTGGTCAACACGCGCGCCGAGCGCGTGGCGTTGCAGCGCACCCGCGATACCTTCGAACACGCCATCGCGGTGCTGGTTGGCGCCGCGCCCGCCGACTTCAAGCTGCCGGCAGAGGCCGCCTGGACGCCCATCGTGCCGGCCGTGCCGCTGGGTGTGCCGTCGACGCTGCTGCAACGCCGGCCCGACATCGCGTCGGCCGAGCGTGCGGTGGCCGTGGCCAACGCCCAGATCGGCATCGCGCGCTCGGCGTACTACCCCAGCTTCAGTCTCAGCGCGTCGCTCGGGCGCTCGGCCAGCCGGGTGTCGGACCTGTTCAGCGCATCGAACACGCTCTGGTCGATCGGCCTGTCGGCGGCGCAGGTGCTGTTCGACGCGGGGGCCATCGGCGCGCAGGTGGATGCGGCCAAGGCCTCGCACGACGCCGCGGTGGCGCGCTATCGCCAGACCGTGCTGACCGCCTTCCAGGGCGTCGAAGATCAGCTTACCGCCACTGCCAGCCTGGCCGAGCAGGAGGCGCTGCGCCGCGAGGCCTCGGCCGCGGCCGACCGCACCGAGCAGCAAATCCTCAACCGCTACCGCGCCGGCCAGGTGAGCTACACCGAAGTGGTCACCGCGCAGGCCTCGGCGCTGAGCGCTCGGCGCACGGTGCTGCAGCTGCAGGTGAATCGGCAGGTTGCGGCGGTGGGACTGATCCAGGGCCTGGGCGGCGGCTGGCAGGCAGCGGACTGAATCGACGCGGCGCACAGCCTCAAGGCCGCCTGAACGTCACCTGACTCGCGCGCTCGCGATAATCCAGGCTCTTTCAAAGGAGCACGCGTGGATATCGTTTTGCTGGCCAAGGCCGCGATCATGGGCATCGTCGAGGGGCTCACCGAGTTCCTTCCTATCTCGTCGACCGGCCACCTCATCCTTGCTGGCTCCCTGCTGGGCTTCGACGATGCCAAGGCCAAGGTCTTCGACATCGCGATCCAGACCGGCGCGATCTTCGCGGTCATCCTGGTGTATTGGCAGAAGATCAGTTCGACCGTCGTTGCGTTGCCGCGCCAGGCCAAGGCCCGCCGGCTCGCGCTCAACGTGCTGATCGGCTTCCTGCCGGCCGTGGTGCTGGGCCTGCTGTTCGGCAAGGCGATCAAGGAACATCTGTTCACGCCGGTGGTGGTCGCCACCACCTTCATCGTCGGCGGCTTCATCATCCTGTGGGCCGAGAAGCGGCCGCCGGGTTCGATCCGCATCGAGAACGTCGATGACATGACACCCTGGGACGCGCTCAAGGTCGGCCTGGTGCAGTGCTTCGCGATGATCCCCGGCACCAGCCGCAGCGGCTCGACCATCATCGGCGGCATGCTGCTCGGCCTGAGCCGCAAGGCCGCCACAGACTTCTCCTTCTTCCTCGCCATCCCGACGCTGATCGGCGCCGGTGCGTACAGCCTCTACAAGGAGCGCGCGCTGCTGTCGGTCGCCGACATCCCGCTGTTCGCGGTCGGCCTGGTGTTCTCGTTCCTGAGTGCCTGGCTGTGCGTGCGCTGGTTGCTGAAGTACATCAGCACGCACACCTTCGTTCCCTTTGCCTACTACCGCATCGTGTTCGGCATCGTGGTGCTGGTCACGGCGTGGACGGGGATGGTGGTGTGGGCGGAGTGAGACTGCGGCCGCTCAGATCTACCGCTTAGTTTCCAAACAGAGCAATGAGCGCGTAGCGATCAATGACGTGACGCAGCCTGTCCCGCTGCAATCACAGCAGGTTGCGCAGCGCCGCCTCGACCGCCGCAGCGGTCGCAATCGGCTTCTCCATCGGGAACAGGTGCGTGCCGTCGAGCATCGCGATGCGCCCGCGGGTCACGCGCTCGGTCATCGCGAGGCCCACGCGGCGCATCTCGACCGACTGGCGTCCACCGATGAAGGCGGCCCGGCACTGCAGCGGCGTGGCGCGCAGCAGCGGACCGAGGTTGTGCGGCAGCGTGTCGTAGATGGCGGTCTCGACGTCGCGATCGAAGCTGAGTGCGATGCTGCCGGTGCCGTCGGACATGCCGTGCTCGACGTAGTCGCGCAGCGCCTGTTCGTCCCAGCGCGCGAAGGCCTTTTTGCTGCGGAAGTGCTCGAAGGCGGCCTGGCGGTCGTCCCAACTGTTGCGTCGCTTGCGGCTCACCGAACCGGGGGACACGCTCTTCATCAGCGGCGTGCGCTTGACCAGGCTCAGCGTGTTGGCGCGCCAGCCACCGACCAGCGGCGAATCGATCATCACGACGCCGCGCGCGAGCGTCGGATGGCGGGCAGCGCACATCAGGCTGAGAAAGCCGCCGAGCGAATGGCCGACCAGGAAGACGGGCTGCCCGGCCTGTTTCACCAGGCCCCGCGTGAAGTCCGCCAACTGCTCCACCAGGTGGGGCCAATTGTTGGTCACCGGGTACTTCGGGTCGTGCCCGAACTTCTCGATCGCATGAACGTCGAAGCCGCGCTGGCGCAGGCTGTCGAGCATCAGGCGGTAGGTGCTCGCCGGAAAGCTGTTCCCGTGCGAGAAGACGACAGGCGGCAGGGTCACGGGCGCGCCGGCGCTAGATCAGTTTCTCGTCCGGCGTCGAGATCTTGCGCAGCGGGCTGTGGCGGGCCGCCGGCATCATCAGCGGGTGGGCGCTTTCGCTGCCGTCCCAGACCGGGTCTTCGATGCTGTCGAATACCTCGCGCAGCTTCTGGCCCCAGCTGTTGTGCATCATCTGGTAGTAGGCGTTATTGGCGTCCAGGCAGACGATCTTGTCGGTTTCCAGGCGGTTCGCCTCGTACACCACCAGGTCGAGCGGCAGGCCCACCGAGAGGTTGGACTTCATCGTCGAATCCATCGACACCAGCGCGCACTTGGCGGCTTCGTCCAGCGGCGTGTCGGGCGTGAGCACGCGGTCGAGCACCGGCTTGCCGTACTTGGATTCACCGACCTGGAAGTAGGGCGTCTCGTTGGTCGCCTCGATGAAGTTGCCGGCCGAATAGACGAGGAAGAGGCGCATGCCTTCGCCCTTGACCTGACCGCCGAAGATGAAGGAGACGTTGAAGTCCAGCCCGGCGTGCTTGAGCGCTTCGGCATCGCGGTCGTACACATGGCGCACCGCCGACCCCAGCACGCGGGCCGCGTCGAACATGCTCTTGGCGTTCCAGATGGAGATCGGCGGGCCCGGCTCGCCGTCTTCCTGGGTCTCGCGCAGTTCTTCGATCTGCAGGATCTCGCGCACCGACTGCGAGATGCTCAGGTTTCCGGCCGACAGCAGCACCATGACCCGGTCGCCCGGCTGCTCGTAGACGATCATCTTGCGGAAGGTGCTGATGTGGTCCACGCCCGCGTTGGTGCGCGAGTCGGACAGGAACACCAGCCCGGCGTTGAGTTTGATGCCTACGCAGTAAGTCATGGGATGGTCTCGCACGAATCGGGCCGGCTCAGGCTCGACCGCCTTCGCGCTGGTTGAGTTTTTGAAGTGTGTACAGCGCTTCGAGCGCCTCCCGGGGGCTCATCGCGTCGAGGTCCAGCGTGGCCAGAGCGGATTCTACGGCGCTCACCGTCGGCGCCTCGGCGGCCGGCGGCGGTGCGAACAGGTCGACCTGCGCTCGCGTCTGGGTCTGTTGCGCCTCCAACGCGTCCAGCGCCTGGCGCGCGTGGTTGACGACCGCCGCCGGCATGCCGGCCAGCCGCGCCACCTGGATGCCGTAGCTCTTGCTGGCGGGGCCGGGCTGCATCTCGTGCAGGAAGACGATGTCGCGGCCGGATTCCGTCGCACTCACGTGCATGTTGACCGCGCCGTGGTGCGTGGCCGGGAACTCGGTCAGCTCGAAGTAGTGCGTCGCGAACAGCGTGAAGGCCTTGGTGCGGTCGTGCAACTGCGCCGCGATGCCGGCGGCCAACGCCAGGCCATCGAAGGTGCTGGTGCCGCGGCCGATCTCGTCCATCAGAACCAGCGACTGCGCCGTGGCGCTGTGCAGGATCTGCGCGGCCTCGGTCATCTCCAGCATGAAGGTCGACTGCGCATTGGCCAGGTCGTCGGCCGCGCCGATGCGCGTGTGGATCGCATCGATCGGCCCGAGCCGGCAGGCGGTCGCCGGCACGTGCGAGCCGATCGACGCCAGCAGCACGATGATCGCGATCTGCCGCATGTAGGTCGACTTGCCGCCCATGTTCGGCCCGGTGATGACCTGCATGCGTTGCTGCGGGCCGAGCTGCGTGTCGTTGGCGATGAAGCCGCCCGAGGATTTCTCGGCCAGCCGCGCTTCCACCACCGGATGGCGGCCCTGAGCGATCTCGATGCAGGGGTGCGCCACGAAGCCAGGCGCCTTCCAGTGCAGCGTGTGCGAGCGCTCGGCCAGCGCGCACAGCGCGTCGAGCGTGGCAATGCCCGCGGCCAGGCGCGTGAGTGCGTTGACATGCGGCTGCAACGCGTCGAGCAGTTGTTCGTACAGCCACTTCTCGCGGGCCAGGGCGCGGTCCTGCGCGCTCAGCGCCTTGTCCTCGAAGGTCTTGAGCTCAGGCGTGATGAAGCGCTCGGCATTCTTCAGCGTCTGGCGGCGGCGGTAGTTGTCGGGCACCTTGGCGAGTGCGCTCTGCGTCACCTCGATGTAGAAGCCGTGCACGCGGTTGAACTGCACGCGCAGGTTGGAGATGCCGGTGCGCTCGCGTTCCTGCACCTCGAGCTTGAGCAGGAAGTCGTCGCAGTTGTCGCTGATGGCGCGCAATTCGTCGAGCTCGGCGTCGTGCCCGGTGGCGATCACGCCGCCGTCGCGCACCAGCGCGGCCGGGTCGGGCTTCATCGCGCTCACCAGCAACTCGACGCAGCCGGCCGGCGGCGCGAGCGTCTGCGCGATCTGCTGGAGCAGCGCGGCCCCGGCGGGCAGCAAGGGTGACAGCTGCTCGGCCTTGGCCAGCGCCAGCCGCAGTGCGACCAGTTCGCGCGGGCGCACCTGGCGCAGCGCGATGCGCGCGGCGATGCGTTCGACGTCGCTGGTGTTCTTCAACGCGTCGCGCAGAGCGCGCCACGGCGCCACCGCCGCGCCGGGCGCGTGCGATTGCAGCGCGCCGATGGCGTCGAGCCGGGCCTGCGCTTCGCTGCGCTCGCGCCGGGGCGACAGCAGCCAGCGCTTGAGCCCGCGGCTGCCCATGCCGGTCATGCAGGTGTCGAGCAGCGAGAAGAGGGTGGGCGAATCCTCGCCGCGCAGCGTCTGCACCAGCTCCAGGTTGCGCCGCGTCGCGGGCGGGAGCTCGATCAGGTCGCCGTCGCGCTCGACCGTGAGCCGCTGCACGTGCGACAGCGCGCGCCCCTGCGTATGTTCGGCGTAGCCCAGCAGGGCCGAGGCGGCGGCGTGCGCGTTCGGCAGCCCCTCGGCGTTCCAGGCGGCGAGGCTGGCGCTGCCCAACTGCTCGCACAGCTTGCGTTCGCCCAGCGCACCGTCGAACTGCCAGGCCGGCCGCACCGACAGCGTGAAGGGTTGCGCTGCGCGCGCCGCCTTCAGCCGGTTCTCGAAGGCCGGCGTCACTTCGGCGCTGTAGAGCAGCTCGCTCGGCGCGATGCGGACGATCCAGGCTTCCAGCGTGTCGGCCGGGCATTCGGCCAGCCGCAGCTCGGCGCCGGTCACGCTCAGCCAGGCCAGGCCGACAGCGTTGCGGCCGCTGGCCTGCACCGCCAGCAGTAGCGACTCGCTCTTGTCGTTGAGCAGTTCCGCGTCGGTCAGCGTGCCGGGCGTAACCACCCGCATCACCTTGCGCTCGACCGGTCCCTTGCTGGCGCCGACTTCGCCGACCTGTTCGCAGATGGCGACCGACTCGCCCAGCTTGATGAGCCGGCCCAGGTAGGCATCGACGGCGTGGAAGGGCACGCCGGCCATCACCACCGGCTGCCCGCCGGACTGGCCGCGTTGCGTCAGCGTGATGTCGAGCAGCCGCGCAGCCTTCTCGGCGTCGCCGTAGAACAGCTCGTAGAAGTCGCCCATCCGATAGAACAACAGCGTGTCCGGATGGTCGGCCTTGAGGCGGAAATATTGGACCATCATCGGCGTGTGGCCCGCAAAGTCCTCGGCATTCTTCTCGGGGATTTCGGACTTTCCCTTCTCGATCAACATCTTTTCTCGTTTCTCCATCGGTCCGCGGCCCTGTGGACGGACTGCGTCGCAGGCCGGCGTCCGGAGCGATTATCCGGGCTGCGACCGACGAGGGAGGCGAGACGGGGAGGGCTGACTAGGCTTCGCCGCGGCGCCGGCGTGCCACCTTCACTGCGTCGACCCAGAAATCGACGTTGAAGCGCTGCCCGGTGTCGGCGATGCGGGCCGCCTTGATGGCATGCAGCGGCACGACATGCTGTTCGCCCGGCAGGTCGCCGTAGCCGGCCAGATAGCGCTTGCGCAGATCGATCTTCTCGACCTTCATCGTGCATTCGGCCTTGCGGCCCTGCGGATCGCGGTAGCGCAGGTGGATGCGCGGGTGTTCGTCGACCACCGCATGCTCGCCCTTGCCCTGGATGAACCACTCCGGCAGCGTGTCGGGCGCACCATCTTCCTGGCCGCTGCCGAGGTTGCCGCGCACGGTCGGGATCTCGAGCGGCACGTGGCCGGAGCGCACTCGCGCCGCTTCGATGCGCCGGTGGGCCTCCCGACGCGCAGCGACGCGGTGCCACAGCGCCCAGCAAACGGCGATCAGCAGCAGCAGGCCTCCCGTCCACACGGCCGCCCTTGTCTGAAATTCGTCGAGACCCAGACCCATGCCATCTCCGATGCGCACCTGCGCCGACCCGCGCCACTCCCCTGCCGTTGGCACACGATGGTAGGCTTTTGGTTCTCAGTCGACCATTGGCGAAACGGTGTAGGCCGACCGTGCGCCGCCGCACGATCTCAGCGCGGCAATGCCAGGGCGAAGGGCAGGCTCAGTACGCCGAGGATGGTGGAGAGCGTGACCAGTCCGGCCACATAGGGCCCGTTGTAGCCCATGCGCGCCGCGAGCACATAGGCGCTCGACGCGGTTGGCACCGCCGCGAAGGCCATCAGCACGGCCGACTGCACCGGATCGAGCCCGAGGGCGCGCGACAGCACCCAGCCGACGAGAGGCAGGATCAGGTGGCGAATGGCCAGCAGCGACGTCGCCAGCACCTTGCCTTGCGCCAGCGTCGCGAACTGCATGCCCGCGCCGGCGGCCATCAGGCCCAGTGCGAGCGAGGCCGCACCGATGCGGTTCAGCGTTGGCTCCATCCAGCTCGGCACCGTGATGCCGAGCAGGTTGACCACCAGGCCCGAGGCGGTTGCGATGATCAGCGGGTTGCGCAGCAGCTGCCGCACGAAGCCGGTCTGCGCATGGCGCGCCATCGGCCACACCGCGGCGACGTTCATCAGCGGCACGCACACGCCGATGAGCACCGCGATCAACAGCAGGCCCTGCGGCCCGGCCAGCCGGTCGGCCATCGCCAGACAGATGAAGGAATTGAAGCGGAAGGCGATCTGCGCGCCGCCCGCGTGTTCGCGCCGGTCGATGTGCCGGCCGAGCCACGGCAGGTGCGGCAGGGCGTACGACAGCACGACACCGATCACGCTGACGCCCAGGCCCGCGGCCAGCAGGTTCGAGGTGGCACCGAAGTCAATCGGGCTGCGCACGATCGAATGAAACAGCAGCACAGGAAAGAGAAAGTAGTAGACCAGCGACTCGACCTGGTCCCACACGCGGCGGTCCAGCGCGGTGTAGCGGCAGAGCAGCCAGCCGCAGGCGATGAGGGAGAAGTCGGGGAAGAGGAGTTGCGCGTAGTTCACCGCTTTGAGGATAAACCGTGGATTTCGTGGGTAATCCAGGGCTCGGTCGGCGGGATCCACCCGCTAGCATCAGGGTTTTCCTCTTTCTCGACTTACCAGGAGTTTGCAGATGCAACGTCGTCAATGGAGTGCCCTCGCGGGTGCTGCTGCGCTGGTCGCTTTCGCCGGCCCGGCGCTGGCCCAGGGCTATCCGAACAAGCCGATCGAATTGAGCGTGCCCTTCGCCCCCGGTGGCACCACCGACATCGTCGCGCGCGTCGTGGCCGAGCCGCTGGGCAAGGTGCTGGGTCAGCCCGTGATCGTGGTGAATCGCGCCGGTGGCGGCGGCATCGTCGGCGCGGCCGAGACGGCGCGAGCCACGCCCGACGGCTACAAGCTGGGCATCGCCACCGTGTCGAGCACGGCCGCCAACCCGGCCATCAACCCGAAGACGCCGTACGACCCGATCAACGACTTCACGCCGATCATCAACATCGCGGCGACGCCGAACATCATCGCGGTCAACCCGAGCTTCCCGGCCAAGAACTACGCCGAATTCATCGCCGAACTCAAGAAGAACCCCGGCAAGTACTCGTACTCGTCGTCGGGTACTGGCGGCATCGGCCACCTGCTGATGGAGCTGTACAAGAGCCTGACGAACACCTTCGTCACGCACATTCCCTACCGCGGCGCGGGCCCGGCGCTGAACGACACGGTGGCCGGCCAGGTGCCGATCATCTTCGACAACCTGCCGTCGGCGCTGCCCTTCATCAAGGCCGGCCGCTTGATTCCGATCGTGGTGAGCGCGCCCAACCGCGTGGCCGCGTTGCCGAACGTGCCGACCTTCAAGGAAGTCGGCCTGGAGCCTGTGAACCGCATGGCCTACTACGGCATCCTCGGCCCGAAGGGCCTGCCGAAGGAGGTCGTCGACAAGATCAGCGAAGGCACGCGCAAGGCGCTGGCCGACCCGGCGGTGAAGAAGCGCATCGAAGACACCGATTCGGTGGTGGTGGCCAACACGCCCGAGCAGTTCGCCGCGCAGATCAAGGCCGAGTACGAGATCTACAAGCAGGTCGTGGCCAAGCAGAAGCTCAAGCTCGAATAATCGGCGCCGACCGTTCGCGCCAAGCCGCCTTCGGGCGGCTTTCTCGTTTTGTTATCTTGTGAACGATGTCCGAGCCTGTTTTATCCGCCGCGCCTGCCACGCCCGAGATCGATGATTTCGTGGATGCACTGTGGCTGGAGGACGGGCTCTCGAAGAACACGCTGGCGGCCTACCGGCGCGACCTGGCCCTGTTTGCGCAATGGCTGCAGGCCGAGCGCCATACCGGGCTCGACCGCGCCGCCGAGCACGACATGCTGGCTTACATGGCCACCCGCCTCGAAAAAGGCGGGCGCGAAGGCAAGACCGGCAAGGCCACGTCCGCCAACCGGCGGCTGACCGTCTTCAAGCGCTACTACCGCTGGGCGCTGCGCGAGAACCGCATCACGGCCGACCCCACACTGCGGCTCGCCCCCGCGCGGCAGCAACCGCGCGCGATCAAGCTGCTGTCGGAGAAGCAGGTCGACGACCTGCTGAATGCGCCGGATGTCAGCACGCCGCTGGGCCTGCGCGACCGCGCCATGCTCGAGCTGATGTACGCGAGCGGCCTGCGGGTGAGTGAGCTGGTCACGCTCCAGGTCTTCGAGCTGAGCCTGAACGACGGGGTGCTGCGCGTGATGGGCAAGGGCAGCAAGGAGCGGCTGGTGCCCTTCGGCGGCGAGGCGCGTCGCTGGATCGAGCGCTACATGGACGAGGCACGGCCGGAGATCCTGGGCGGCCAGCAGACGCCCGACCTGTTCGTGACGGCGCGCGGCGCGGGCATGACGCGCGTCATGTTCTGGATCATCGTGAAGAAGCAGGCGGAGGCCGCGGGCATCCGCGTGCCGCTGTCGCCGCACACGCTGCGACACGCCTTTGCGACGCACCTGCTCAACCACGGCGCGGACCTGCGCGCGGTGCAGCTGCTGCTGGGCCACGCCGATATCTCGACCACGACGATCTACACCCACGTGGCGCGCGAACGGCTCAAGCAGCTGCATGCGCAGCACCATCCGCGCGGCTGAGCCATGAAGGCGACGCCCCTTGTACCGCTGCGCATCGGCTGCGCCGGCTGGAGCCTGCCGCGCGAGCAGTGGCCGCACTTTCCGGTCGAGGGCTCGCACCTGGAGCGCTATGCGGCGCGTTTCGACGCGGTGGAGATCGACACCTCGTTCTATCGCCCGCACCGTACCGAGACCTATGCGCGCTGGGCGGCCAGTACGCCGGCGCACTTCCGCTTCTCGGTCAAGCTTCCCAAGTCCGTCACGCATGAGCGCCAACTGATCGACGCCATGCTGCCGTTCGACGACTTCCTCGCGCAGGTCGCAGGGCTGGGCGACAAGCTGGGCTGCCTGCTGGTGCAACTGGCGCCGCGCCTGGTCTTCGACGTGGCGGTGGCGCGGCGCTTCCTGGCGGACCTGCGCCGCCGCTACGACGGGCGGCTGGCGATCGAGCCGCGGCATGCCAGCTGGTTCACGCCCGAAGCCGATGCGCTGCTGTTGCGCTTCGGAGCCGCGCGGGTACTGGCCGACCCGGTGCTGCACGACAGCGCAGTCGCACCCGGCGGCTGGCCTGGGCTGGTGTACCTGCGCCTGCACGGCTCGCCGCGGGTGTACTGGTCGGCCTACGACGACGCGCTGCTCGCGCGTCTCGCCGAGCGATTGCGCCGGGCGCGGGACGAGGGCGCCGAATGCTGGTGCGTGTTCGACAACACCGCCAGCGGCGCGGCGGTGGGCAACGCGCTCGTGCTCCAGAGGATGGAAGCAAAATCCGCATGAACCAACGTTGGCACTTCCCCAGAGAGATCGAATGAATTCCCGAATTTCGCGTCGCGACGCGCTCGCTTTTTCCGTCGCCGCCACCCTGTTCGCAGGCACGCTAGGCAGTAGCGTCGCTTCGGCGCAGGCCCTGCCCAAGACGCTGCGCATCATCGTGGCCTACCCCGCGGGCGGCGTCAGCGACGCGGTGGCGCGGGCCCTGGCCGACAAGCTGGCGGCGCAGATGAACATCGCGGTGGTGATCGAGAACAAGGCCGGTGCCAGCGGCAGCATCGGCATGGACGCGATTGCCAAGGCCGCGCCCGACGGCGCCACGCTGGGCTTCTCTGCGATCAGCCCGCTGGTGCTGAACCCGCACCTGGGCCGCTCGCCTTTCGATCCGCTGAAGGACATCCAGCCGATCGCCAGCGTCATGTACTCGCCGGTGCTGCTGGTAGCGACCTCGGCCACCGGCACCCGCGATTTCGCCGCGCTGCTGGCCGATGCCAAGGCACGGCCGGGCGCCATCCGCTGGGCCACTTCGGGCCAAGCCTCGCTCGGCCACATCATGCTCGAGCAGCTGAAAAGCGCCGCGCGCATCGACGTGACGCATGTGCCCTACAAGGGCGGTGGCCAGCAGATGAACGACGCGCTCGGTGGCCAGTTCGAGGTGCTGTCGACCAACGCGTCGGCCACGCTGTCGCAGCACGTCAAGGCGGGCAAGCTGCGGCCGCTGGCGGTGGGCGCCCCGGCGCGGCTCGACAGCCTGCCCGACGTGCCGACGCTGGCCGAGCTGGGCTATCCGGCCGCCAACCTGTCGTCGCTGTTCGGCGTGTTCGCGCCGGCCGGCCTGCCGCAACCGCTGGCCGCGCGCTACAACGCCGAGGTCAACAAGGCGCTGGCCGCGCCCGATCTGCGCGCCAAGCTGACCGCCACCGACAACGTGCCGACCGGTGGTGCCGCATCGGATTTCGCCAAGACGATTGCCGCCGAGTACGAAAGCGACGGCCGCATCATCCGCGCATCCAGCATCAAGGCCGACTGAGGCGCAGGGGCATCCGCCGGCGCAGGCTGGTCAAGGGCGTCAGACTACCTTATAGTAGGTTCATGCCCATTGCCTCCCCGGCCGTTCCGGCCGAATCCACCCGCGAGCAGATCCTGCGCATCGCGCGACGACTGATCCAGACGCGCTCGTACCTCGGCTTCAGCTTCCAGGACCTGGCGGACCAGGTCGGCGTCCGCAAGGCCAGCCTGTACCACCACTTCCCGACCAAGGAAGCGTTGGGCGTCGAGGTGCTGCGCGAGGCGGTGCAGGACTTTCGTGACTGGGCGGCCAAGCCGCGTGCGGCCGATGCCGCGCTCGACGCCTATTTCCGCATGTACCGGCACGCGCTGAATGCCGGCGCGGCCGTTTGTCCCGCGGGGGCGCTGGCACCGGGTTGGGACTGCATCAATGAAGATTTGCGCCAGACCGTGCGCGAGTTGCGCAGTACGCAGGTGATGTGGCTCACCGGCGTGCTCGGTGCGCTGGTGCACGAAGCGAAGCCCCCGGTGTCGGCCGGTGCCTTGGCCGGCTATGTGTTCGCGGCCTGCCAGGGCGCGCTGCTGTCGGCGCGCATGACCGGCCGGGTCGAGGATTTCGACGAAGCCATCACCCAGCTGAAGCAATCGATCCCGCGTTGATGTCGTCACCCCCTGCACGCTTCGGCGTGCTTTTCTTTTTCCTCAAAACCTACCGATTGGTCGGTAGGTTCATCCAAGGAGATCCTTCATGAAAGCCGTCATTGCCGCCTACGCGCGCACTCCCTTCCACTTCGCCCGCAAGGGTGCGCTCGCCGAGGTGCGGCCCGACACGCTCGCCGCGCAGGCGGTGAGCGGCCTGCTCAAGCGCACCGACCTCGACCCGGCGCTTATCGAGGACCTGATCCTCGGCTGCGCCTACCCCGAGGCCTCGCAGGGCAACAACCTGGCGCGCATCGTCGGCTTGCTGGCCGGCCTGCCGCAGGAGGTGGGCGGCATGACGGTGAATCGCTTCTGCGGCTCGTCGATGCAGGCGGTGCATATCGCCGCCGCGCAGATCGAGGCGGGCATGGGCGAGGCCTTCCTGTGCGTGGGCGTGGAGTCGATGACGATGGTGCCGCAGGGCGGCTTCAACTTCTCGCCCAACCCCGAGCTGCTGGCGACCACGCAGGCTTACCTCTCGATGGGCGAGACGGCCGAGAACGTGGCCGCCCGCTGGCACGTGAGCCGCGCCGATCAGGAGGCGCTCGCCGTCGAGTCGCACCGCAAGGCCACAGCGGCACGCGCCGAAGGCCGCCTGGCGGACGAGATCATTCCGGTGCGGCTGGCCAACGGCGACGTCGTCGACACCGACGGCTGCATCCGCCCGGGCACGTCGCTCGAAGCGCTCGCCGGCCTGAAGCCGGCCTTCCGCCCCGATGGCGTGGTGACGGCGGGCACGGCGTCGCCGCTGACCGACGGCGCGGCCGTGGTGCTGGTCACCAGCGACGCCTTCGCCGAGAAGCATGGCCTGACGCCCCTGGCGCGCGTCAAGTCCTTCGCAACCGTCGGCGTCGACCCGGCGATCATGGGCATCGGCCCCATCCCGGCCACGCGCAAGGCGCTGGCACGTGCCGGACTCACGGTCGCCGACCTCGACGTGGTGGAGATCAACGAGGCCTTCTCGTCGCAGGCGCTGGCCTGCATCCGCGACCTCGGGCTGGACCCGGCCACCGTCAACCTCGACGGCGGCGGCCTCGCGATCGGCCACCCGCTCGGCGCCACCGGCGCGCGCATCACCGGCAAGGCGGCGGCGCTGCTGGTGCGCGAGAACGGGCGCTATGCGCTGTCGACCCAGTGCATCGGCGGCGGACAGGGCATTGCAACCATCCTCGAGCGGGTCTGATGCCAAGATACGGCTTCGACTGCTGATAAAAAACCGGAGACATCCATGGCCGAAACGCATTCGCCGGCAGCGCCACGCCGCAGCCTCTATCTTGACGACCTGTCGGTCGGCGACCGCTTCACCAGCGGCGAGCATGCGCTCGACCCGGCGCAGATCGTCGCTTTCGCTGCGCAGTTCGATCCGCAGCCCTTCCACACCGACCCCGATGCGGCCGAAGGCACCTTCTTCCGTGGCCTGGCCGCGAGTGGCTGGCACACGGCCGCGCTCACGATGAAGCTGCTGGTCGAAAGCGGCCTGCCGCTGGCCGACGGTGTGATCGGCTCCGGCGGCGAACTGCAGTGGCCGCAGCCGACGCGGCCCGACGATGTGCTGCACGTCGAAGCCGAGATTCTGGAGATCGTGCCGTCGCGTTCCAAGCCGGGACGCGCCATGGTGCAGGCGCGCTGCGAGACGAAGAACCAGCGCGGCGAGGTGCTGCAGCGCTTCACGCCGAAGCTGGTGGTCGTCGCTCGCGCCCCTTAGCGCGGCGTCCTCCGGCGCGTCAGTTGGCGGCGAGGTCGGCCAGTTCTTCGGCGGTGAAACCGGCGCGGGCCCGCGCTTCGAGGTTGAACGGCGCTTTCAGCCGTGGCGCCTCATGCCGGCGGTACAGCACGCGGTAGTGCGCGACGGGCTCGACGCCTTCCCGCGCGCACAGCCAGCGGTACCAGTTGTTGCCGATCGCCACGTGGCCCACCTCGTCGCGCAGGATGAGGTCGAGGATGGCGATGGCCGCGTGGGCGTCGGGCGTGTTCACGCGCCGCAGCTTGGCCTGGATCAGCGGCGTGGCGTCCAGCCCGCGCGCCTCCAGCGTGCGCGGCACCAGCGCCATGCGGGCCAGCACGTCGTCCTTCGTTTTCTCGCACATCGACCACAGGCCGTCGTGGCCGGTGAAGTCGCCGTAACGAAAGCCCAGCGTCTGCAGGTGCGCGTGCAGCAGCGTGAAGTGCTGTGCCTCCTCGTCGGCCACGCGCAGCCAGTCGCGGTAGTAGGCCTCGGGCATGCCGTCGAAGCGCCACATCGCGTCGAGCGCCAGGTTGATCGCGTTGAATTCGATGTGGCAGATGGAATGGACCAGCGCCGCCCGGCCGTCGGGCGTGAAGGGCGAGCGCTTGCCGACGTCCATGGCCGAGACGGTCAACGGCCGCTCGGGCCGGCCGGGCACGCCGTCGTCGTCGCCGGGCTGTCGCACGGGAATTTCCGACATCGGTGCGGCGAGGCTGGCCGCGGCAAGCGCACGCGTCGCGGCCACCTTGGCATCGGGGTCGGTGAGGCGAAGTGCGGCGAGGGCGCCGAGGCGGGGGTGCATCCCTACAATTCTAGTTTTCGACCCACGGAGACAAACGATGGCCTTGTACGAACTCGACGGTGTGGCACCGCAATTGGCAGACGGCACCTGGGTGGCCGACAGCGCGCAGGTGATGGGCTCGGTCGTGCTGGGCGAGAACGTCAGCATCTGGTTCGGCGCCGTGCTGCGCGGCGACACCGAACCACTCACCATCGGCCGCAACAGCAATGTGCAGGACCTGTCGGTGCTGCATGCCGATGTGGGCTCGCCGCTGACCATCGGCGAGAACGTGACGATCGGCCACCAGGTCATGCTGCATGGCTGCACGGTGGGCGACAACTCGCTGATCGGCATCCAGGCGGTGGTCTTGAATAACGCGAAGATCGGCCGCAACTCGATCGTTGGCGCCGGCAGCGTGGTGACCGAGGGCAAGGAGTTTCCGGACAACTCGCTCATCATCGGCGCGCCGGCCAAGGTGGTGCGCACGCTCGACGATGCGGCCGCCGCCAAGTTGCGCGCCAGCGCAGAGCACTATGTGGACAACGGCCGTCGCTTCGCGAAGGGCCTCAAGAAAATCTCCTGAGGGAGCGAAGGACTGTTTTGAGCGAGCTGCACAAATTCCTGTTCGATGGCATGCCGGTGCGCGGCATGATCGTGCGCCTGACCGACGCCTGGCAGGAGATCCTGACGCGGCGCGCGGCGAACACGACGACCGGTGCCTACCCGCCGCCAGTGGCCGAGCTGCTGGGCGAGATGACGGCGGCCGCCACGCTGATGCAGTCGAACATCAAGTTCAACGGCTCGCTCATCCTGCAGATCTTCGGCGACGGCCCGGTGAAGGTGGTGGTGGCCGAGGTCAAGCCCGATCTGAGCCTGCGCGCCACCGCCACCGTGGTGGGCGACCTGCCCGCCGACGCACACCTGCCCGACATGGTCAACGTGAACAACAAGGGCCGCTGCGCGATCACGCTCGAGCCGAAGGGCCGTGTCCCTGGCCAGCAGCCGTACCAGGGCGTGGTCCCTCTGTTCGGCGACGAGGGCGAGAAGCTCGGCAAGCTGAGCGAGGTGCTGCAGCACTACATGCTGCAGAGCGAGCAGCTCGACGCCACGCTGGTGCTGGCAGCCGACGACCAGGTGGCGGCGGGCCTCCTGATCCAACGCCTGCCGGTCAAGGGTGAAGGCAACCTCGAAGGCACGGCCGACGGTGACCGCAACCCGGCCAACGAAGACGAGATCGGCCTCAACGAGGACTACAACCGCATCTCGATCCTGGCCTCGACGCTCACGCGCGACGAGCTGCTGACGCTCGACGTCGAGACCATCCTGCGCCGCCTGTTCTGGGAAGAGAAGCTGCTGCGCTTCGAGCCGCAGAAGGGCCTGCTGGGCCCGCACTTCGCCTGTACCTGCGGACGCGAGCGCGTGGCGCAGATGATCCGCGGGCTGGGGGTGGACGAGGCCGAGAGCATCCTCGCGGAGCGCGGCGACATCGAGGTCGGCTGCGACTTCTGCGGCAAGCAGTACCGCTTCGACGCGGTCGACGCCGCGCAGATCTTCCGTCCACCGGGCGATCAGCTGCCGGGGACGCCGACCGTCCAGTAACGCCCGGCGCGCGGCCTCGGCAGGTGTCAGTGGCGGGTTCAGCCGCGCCGGGACACGAGGTCGCTGAACAGCCGGTGCTCGCACACCGGGTCCGAGCATTTCTCGCAGGACCAGCGCCAGGCCTCGCCCGTCGTTCGGTGCGACACCGCCAGCTCGGCGTCATTGGCCAGATTCACGGTCGTCCAGGCGCTGGCGAGCCGCTCCGGACCACGGCCGTGCACCACCGCATACGAGACGCCCGCACGTGCCAAAGCGGCGCGCACCAGGGCGTCCACCGGTTCGCGCACATGCGGCCCGTCGCGCTGCAGGCCGTCGGCGACCCAGGGCAGGTCGAGCGCAGTCAGCAGCGTGATCGTGTAGCCGGCCTGCGCTGCGAGTGCGCCGGCGTAGAGCGCGAGGTCGCCGAACAGCAGGTCGCTGTAGACGGCGGTCATCAACGCCGTCGTGTCGGCCACCACCACGCCGCGACGCGCTGCGTCGGCGATGCGGCGGGTCTGCTCCTCGGCGATGGCCAATTGCTCGTCGGGCCGCGGTGTCCGACCTTCGCGGGCACACCATTCGCGCAGCACCTCGGGCACCAGCGTGGCCGCGATGCCGCGTTGCGTCAGCCGCTCGGCCAGCAGGCGCGCCAGCTCGGTCTTGCCGGTGCTCTCGGCACCGACCACGGCGATCACGCTGCCGCGGGTGAGCGAGGGCGTCATGCGGTCACCGGCGCCAGCCGCCGTCGCCACGCCAGGTAACCCGCCACGCTCAGTGCGGCGAAGACGGCATAGAGCCCGACGGTGAGCCACAGGCCCTTGTGGATGAAGAGCCCGATGCTCACCGTGTTCACGGCGAGCCACACCCACCAGTTCTCGACGAACTTGCGCCCCAGCAGGAACTGGCCAACAAGGCTGAGGCCGGTCGCGAAGCCGTCCCACCAGGGCACGTCGGTGTCGGTGAAGCGACGCAGGAAGAGGGCGACCGCGGGCCAGGCGATGGCGCAGGCCAGCACGGCCAGTGCGATGCCGCGCGGGGACAGCCGCGCGATGCGCAACGGGCCGCCGTCGCCCCGATGGCCGCGCAGCCACTGGAACCAGCCCCAGAAAGCGACGACGGCGAAGAAGATCTGCAGCGAGGCGTCGCCGTAGATGCGCGCCTCGAAAAACACGAAGAAGTAGAGCAGCGAGCTGACGATGGCCAGCGGCCAGCCCCAGTGAATCTCGCGCATGTTGCAGCCGACCATGGCCAGGGCCAGCGATGCGGCGATCACTTCGAGCCAGCTGGTCGGGGCGCCCCACAGCACGAAGGCCGGCGCCGAGAAGAACTCGGGCATGCCGACCGGGTCAGTGCGTGATCTGGACGAAGACCTCGTCCGGCTTGACCATGCCCAGCTCCTGCCGGGCGCGTTCCTCGACCATCTCCAGGCCTTCCTTCAGGTCGTTGACCTCGGAGCCGAGCCGGTCGTTGGCCAGTGCCGCGCGTGCATTGGATTCCTTCTGCACGCTCAGTTTGTCCTCCAGCCGCGACACCTCCGGCACGCTCCCACGCCCCGTCCACAGCTGCCACTGAAGGATCAGCAGCAGCAGGGCCAGGACGATGGGAACGACGCGCGAGCGCATGCCTCGGAAGACGAAGGATCAGCGCAGGTTGTAGAACGCGGCGCGGCCGGGGTACACCGCGACGTCGCCCAGGTCTTCCTCGATGCGCAGCAGCTGGTTGTACTTGGCGATGCGGTCCGAGCGCGACAGCGAGCCGGTCTTGATCTGGCCGGCGTTGGTGCCGACCGCGATGTCGGCGATGGTCGAGTCTTCGGTTTCGCCCGAGCGGTGCGAGATGACCGCCGTGTAGCCCGCGCGCTTGGCCATCTCGATGGCGGCGAAGGTTTCGGTCAGCGTGCCGATCTGGTTGATCTTGATCAGGATCGAGTTGGCGATGCCCTTGTCGATGCCCTCTTGCAGGATCTTGGTGTTGGTGACGAACAGGTCGTCGCCCACCAGCTGCACACGCTTGCCGAGGCGTTCGGTCAGGTGCTTCCAGCCGTCCCAGTCGCCTTCGTGCATGCCGTCTTCGATGCTGATGATCGGGTACTTGTCGACCCAGGTCGCCAGCATGTCGGTCCAGCTCTCGGCCGACAGCGAGAGGTTCTCGCCGGCCAGCACGTACTTGCCGTCCTTGTAGAACTCGCTGGCCGCGCAGTCCAGGCCCAGGGCGATCTGCTCGCCCGCCACGTAGCCCGCCTTGTCGATCGCTTCGAGGATCAGCTGGATGGCCGCTTCATGGCTCTCGACGCTGGGCGCGAAGCCGCCTTCGTCGCCGACCGCGGTGCTGATGCCGCGGTCGCCCAGGATCTTCTTGAGCGCATGGAACACCTCGGCGCCGTAGCGCACCGATTCGCGGAAGCTCTTGGCGCCCACGGGGATGATCATGAATTCCTGCAGGTCCAGGCTGTTGTTGGCGTGCGCGCCACCGTTGATGACGTTCATCATCGGCACCGGCAGCTGCATGCCGCCCATGCCGCCGAAGTAGCGGTACAGCGGCAGGCCCGACTCTTCGGCTGCCGCACGCGCCACGGCCATCGACACGGCCAGCGTGGCGTTGGCGCCCAGGCGCGCCTTGTTCTCGGTGCCGTCGAGGTCATTCAGCGTGCGGTCCAGAAAGGCCTGCTCGCTGGCGTCGAGGCCCAGCACCGATTCGGAGATTTCGGTGTTGATGTTCTCGACGGCCTTCAGCACGCCCTTGCCGAGGTAGCGGCCCTTGTCGCCGTCGCGCAGCTCGATGGCTTCGCGCGAGCCGGTCGACGCGCCCGAGGGCACGGCGGCACGGCCCATGGTGCCGCTTTCCAGCAGCACGTCGCATTCGACAGTGGGGTTGCCGCGGCTGTCGAGGATCTCGCGCCCGACGATGTCAACGATTGCACTCATGTTTCTTCTTTCCTTCTCAAGACAAAAAACTCAGACACCTTCGACGACGATCATCCGCATGATCGCTGCGCCCTGGCGCGCCGCACGCGCCTTGCCGTATTCGGGGGAGCTGTCGAAATTCTTGGCGGCTTCGACGGTGGGAAACTTGAGGATCACCAGGCGCTGCGGCGCCCAGTCGCCCTCCAGCACCTCGACCTTGCCGCCGCGCACGCACACTTCGGCGCCGTGCGCCTGCATGGCCGCGGTCGACCACTTCTTGTATTCCTCGTACTGCGTCGGGTTGGTGACTTCGACGTTGGCGATGATGTAGGCACTGGTCATGGCTGGAAGATGTCCTCGAGGAAAGTGCTTTTCTTGGTGACGCGATCGAGCGCGACGAGCGTCTCGAGCAGCGCCTTCATGTGCTTGAGCGGCACGGCGTTGGGGCCGTCGCTCAGGGCCTTCGACGGATCGGGGTGCGTCTCCATGAAGAGGCCCGCCACGCCGACCGCCACCGCCGCACGCGACAGCACCGGCACCATCTCGCGCTGGCCGCCGGACGTGGTGCCCTGGCCGCCCGGGAGCTGGACCGAGTGCGTGGCGTCGAACACCACCGGCGCCTTCGTCTCGCGCATGATCGCCAGCGAGCGCATGTCGGAGACGAGGTTGTTGTAGCCGAAGCTCGCACCGCGCTCGCAGGCCATGAAGCTGTCTTCGTCGAGGCCGGCTTCCTTGGCGGCCGCGCGTGCCTTGTCGATCACGTTCTTCATGTCGTGCGGCGCAAGGAACTGGCCCTTCTTGATGTTCACCGGCTTGCCCGACTGCGCCACGGCGCGGATGAAGTCGGTCTGGCGACACAGGAAGGCGGGCGTCTGCAGCACGTCGACCACCTTGGCGGCCTCGGTGATGTCCTCGTTCGTGTGCACATCGGTCAGTACCGGCAAGCCCAGCTCGCGCTTGACCTTCGCCAGGATCTCCAGGCCCTTGTCGCGGCCCGGGCCGCGAAAGGTGGTGCCGGACGAGCGGTTGGCCTTGTCGAAGCTGCTCTTGAAGATGAACGGGATGCCGAGCGCCGAGGTGATTTCCTTCAGCGTGCCGGCGGTGTCCATCTGCAGCTGCTCCGACTCGATCACGCAGGGGCCGGCGATCAGGAAGAAGGGCCGGTCGAGGCCGACGTCGAATCCGCAGAGTTTCATGGGTTCCTTGTCAGGCGACGACCTTGAGGGCCTTCTTGTCGGCGCCCTGGTGGTCCAGTGCCGCCTTGATGAATGCGTTGAACAACGGATGACCGCTCCACGGCGTGGACTTGAATTCGGGGTGGAACTGCACGCCCATGAACCAGGGGTGCACGTCTTGCGGCAGTTCGACGATTTCGGTGAGGTGCTCGCGCTGCGTCAGCGCCGAGATCACCAGGCCGGCGCGGCGCAGCTCGTCGAGGTAGTTGACGTTGGCTTCATAGCGGTGGCGGTGGCGCTCGGTCACCACGTCGCCGTAGATGCTGTGCGCCAGCGTGCCGGGTGAGACGTCGGAGCTCTGCGCGCCCAGGCGCATGGTGCCGCCCAGGTCGGACTTCTCGTTGCGCGTCTTGATGCTGCCGTCGGCATCTTTCCATTCGGTGATCAGCGCGATCACGGGGGTGGGCGTTTCCGGGTCGAACTCGGTGCTGTTGGCGTTCTGGAGGCCGGCCACGTTGCGGGCGTATTCGATGGTCGCGACCTGCATGCCCAGGCAGATACCCAGGTAGGGCACCAGGGTCTCGCGGGCGAACTTGGCCGCGGAAATCTTGCCTTCGACACCGCGCTGGCCGAAGCCGCCGGGCACCAGCACGCCGTCGTACTTCGACAGGCGCGACACATCCTGCGGCGTGATGGTCTCGGAGTCGATGTAGTCGATCTTCACGCGGGCATGGTTCTTCATGCCGGCATGGCGCAGCGCCTCGTTCAGCGACTTGTAGCTGTCCGACAGGTCGACGTACTTGCCGACCATGGCGATCGAGACTTCCTTTTGCGGATGCTCCACCTCGTACACCAGGTCGTCCCAGCGCTGCAGCTTGGCCGGCGGCGTGTTGATGCGCAGCTTGTCGCAGATCAGGCCGTCCAGGCCCTGCTCGTGCAGCATGCGCGGCACCTTGTAGATGGTGTCGACGTCCCACATCGAGATCACGCCCCATTCGGGCACGTTCGAGAACAGCGAGATCTTGGCGCGCTCGTCGTCGGGAATCGGCCGGTCGGCGCGGCACAGCAGGGCGTCGGCCTGGATGCCGATGGCGCGCAGTTCCTTGGCGGTGTGCTGCGTCGGCTTGGTCTTGAGCTCGCCGGCCGCGGCGATCCAGGGCACGTACGACAGGTGCACGAAGGCCGAGTTGTTCGGGCCCATGCGCAGGCTCATCTGGCGCACCGCTTCGAGGAAGGGCAGCGACTCGATGTCGCCGACGGTGCCACCGATCTCGACAATGGCCACGTCGACCTCGTGCGCGGTGCCGATGCCGGCGCCGCGCTTGACGTATTCCTGGATCTCGTTGGTGATGTGCGGGATCACCTGCACCGTCTTGCCGAGGTAGTCGCCGCGGCGTTCCTTCTCGAGCACGGTCTTGTAGATCTGACCGGTCGTGAAGTTGTTGGCCTTGCGCATGCGCGTCGTGATGAAGCGCTCGTAGTGGCCGAGGTCGAGGTCGGTCTCGGCGCCGTCGTCGGTGACGAACACCTCGCCGTGCTGGAACGGCGACATCGTGCCGGGATCGACGTTGATGTACGGATCCAGCTTGATGAGGGTGACTTTGAGGCCGCGCGATTCGAGGATGGCGGCGAGAGAGGCGGAGGCGATTCCCTTGCCCAGGGAAGACACCACACCGCCGGTGACGAAGACGAATTTGGTCATGCCATTTCCAGACTTTGAAGTCCGGTCAGTGGGAAATGAGGATTATAAGTGGCGCGAGCCCCCCAGCCGGCACCGGGGGCATCTGAGAATCCGCCCGGTGCGTGGCCTGAGCAACAATACCGGCATGCAAGACCTCGCTGGCAAACACCTCGTTCTGGGCCTCACCGGTGGCGTCGCCTGCTACAAGTCGGCCGAGCTCTGCCGGCTGTTCGTCAAGGCGGGCGCGACGGTGCAGGTGGTGATGACCGAGGCGGCGACGCAGTTCATGACGCCCGTCACCATGCAGGCGCTGTCGGGTCGGCGCGTCTACATCTCGCAGTGGGATCCGCGCGAGGACAACAACATGCCTCACATCAACTTGAGCCGCGAGGCGGATGCGATCGTGCTGGCGCCGTGCAGCGCCGACTTCGTCGCGCGGCTGGCCGAAGGGCGCAGCGACGAGCTGCTGAGCCTGATGTGCCTGGCCCGGCCGACGGACCGCGTGCCGCTGCTGATCGCGCCCGCCATGAACCGCGAGATGTGGGCCCACCCCGCGACCCAGCGCAACCTGCAGCAGGTGGCGGCCGACGGCGCCACGATGCTGGGCGTCGGCAGTGGCTGGCAGGCCTGCGGCGAGACCGGCGACGGGCGCATGCTCGAGCCGGCCCAACTGCTCGAGGACATCACGGCCTTCTTCCAACCCAAGCTGCTGGCGGGCCGCCAGGTGCTGGTCACAGCCGGCCCGACCTTCGAGGCGCTGGACCCGATCCGCGGCATCACCAACCACTCGTCCGGCAAGATGGGTTTTGCCATCGCCCGCGCCGCGCGCGAAGCCGGCGCCGAGGTCACGCTGATCGCCGGCCCGGTGCACCAGGCCACGCCGCGCGGCGTGCGCCGCATCGACGTGATGTCCGCGCTGGAGATGCGCGACGCGGCCGAGCGCGAGGCCCGCAGCGCGTCGGTCTTCGTTGCCACGGCGGCCGTGGCCGACTGGCGGCCGGCTTCGCACAGCGAGCAGAAGATCAAGAAGGACGGCAGCGGCCAGCCGCCGGTGCTGCATTTCGTCGAGAACCCCGACATCCTGGCGACCATCGCGCAGAGCGCGCGTGGACGCAGCGGCGAGCTCTTCTGCGTCGGCTTCGCGGCCGAGAGCGAGAACCTGGCCGAACACGCCAAGGCCAAGCGCGCGCGCAAGGGCATCCCGCTGCTGGTGGGCAACATCGGCCCGCTGACCTTCGGCCAGGACGACAACAGCCTGCTGCTGGTCGATGCCGACGGCCTGCGCGAACTGCCGCGTGCGCCCAAGCTGCAACTGGCGCGCGAACTGGTCGCCGAGATCGCCGCGCGCCTGCCAGCCACGAAAACCTGAGGCCCACCCACATGAACCCGCAGTGGAACACGCCGCCCGACGGTGACTTCGCGCGCTACGTGGAGCAACTGTCAGCGCGATCGGCCATCGCCCGGCGCCATTCCGAAGCCGACGGCGAACATGCCCTCGACGTGGGCATGGTGCCGACCAGCGAGCCGCAAGAGGGCGCCTCGCCCCGGCGCGGCGTGGTGCGGGCGCGTCCGGCGGTTCCCCCGGTCGTGGGCGAAGCGGCACCCGGCGCCGCGCGCCCGGCGTCGATCGACCTGCTGCGCGGTGCCGTGCTCGTCTGGGGCGGCGTGCTGCTCGCGATGGTCATGGTCGACCTGCCGTTCGGCTTGGTTCTGCTCGTCTTCGGCGCCGGCCTCTGGCTGGCCCACCAGTTCCGCCGGCGCCTCCTGCCGCCCGGCATCAGCACGTGGCGAGCCTGGCTGGAAGACCTGGCCCGCCAGGCGGCCGAGAAACAGCAACGACAACAAGGCAAGTGAGCCCGTGAAAGTGAATCCGTGAAAGTCGACGTCCGCATCCTCGATCCGCGCATGGCGGACCAACTCCCCGCCTATGCCACGCCCGGCAGCGCCGGCCTCGACCTGCGCGCCTGCCTCGACGCGCCGATCACGCTCGAGCCCAATGCGTGGCAACTGGTCGGCACCGGCATCGCCATCCATTTGGCCGACCCCGGCTACGCGGCGATGATCCTGCCGCGCTCGGGCCTCGGCCACAAGCACGGCATCGTGCTGGGCAACCTGGTCGGGCTGATCGACAGCGACTACCAGGGCGAATTGAAGGTCAGCGCCTGGAACCGAAGCGACACCGCCTTCGTGCTGCAGCCCATGGAGCGCTTGGCCCAGTTGGTCATCGTGCCGGTGGTGCAGGCGCAATTCAACCTGGTGGCCGAGTTCCCGCCGAGCGAGCGCGGCGAAGGCGGCTACGGCTCGACCGGCCGCGGCTGAGCGCTGTCGGTGATCGGCGCCTGCCATGGCGCCCATGTGTCCGACATGCAAAGTTCGGAACTCCTGTCCCCGTGCCTTCGTCTTATGGAGGATGAACCGCACATCCCTGTTCGGTCATCGCATCGCGCATCGGCGCGTTAAGGTAAGCCGGGAGCTTTCCATTCAACAGGTTCCGTGGAGTACAGACACATGAAGAAACAACTTCGCATCCTTTCGCTCACAGCGGGTGTGGTCGCATTGGCCACGCTGACCGCCTGCGTGGCGCCTCAGCCGGTCTATGAGTCCGCCCGCTATCCGTACCATCCGCACGCACAGCCGGCCTATGCGGCACCGCAGGGTCCGTACGCCGAGTACGGCCAGATCGCCAACATTGAGGTCATACGCAGCGAGACGCGCGGCGCGGCGCCTGGCGGCGGCGGTGCGGTGGCCGGTGGCGTGATCGGTGGCGTGCTGGGCAACCAGATCGGGCATGGCGGCGGTCGCGCAGCGGCGACGGCGCTGGGCATCGTCGGCGGCGCGCTGCTGGGCAACAACATCGAAGCCAACAACAACGCGCCCCGTGCCTACGAAAGCTACCGCATCTCGGTGCAAACAGAGCGCGGCGGTTACCGGGCCTTCGACGTGCCGACGCCAGGTGACCTGCGCATCGGTGATCGGGTGGTCATCAACGGTGGCCAGATTTCAAGGTATTGATCCTGACCCCACCCCCGATGCGGCGCACTGCGTGTCGCCGCCTCCCCCTCGAGGGGGCGATACCAGCGGACTGGCGGAGCCAGATCCGCGGTATCCCTGGAACAAGAAAGCCCCGCGTGCGGGGCTTTCTGTTTGGAGGGGCGGTCTTTAGTGCAGCGTGTCGCTGCCGGGTGTGGCAGAGGCCAGCTTGAAGAAGCCGGTGCCGGCAGAGCCGCGGCCGATCTCTTCTTCGGTGGCTTCGCGCACCGAGCGCACGGTCATGTCCAGGCGCAGCGCGATGCCCGCGAGCGGGTGGTTGCCGTCCAGCACGAGATGGTCGGGGTAGATCTCGGCCACGGTATAGATCACGTCCTTGGGCATGTCGGGGTTGACGCCGTCGGGCAGGGCGGCACCGTCGAAGGTCATGCCTTCCTCGGTGCCTTCGGGGAACAGCGTGCGGGGCTCGAGGAAGAGCAACTGGTCGTTGAAGTCGCCGAAGGCCTGTTCGGGTTCGAGTTGCACCTGCACCCGGGCGCCCGGCTCGTGGCCCTGCAGCACGGCTTCGATAGCGTCGAAGAGGTCGTCGCCACCGACCAGGAACTCGACCGGGTCGTCCAGCACGTCGAGCACGTCGCCGAGGGTGTCCTTGAGCGTCCAGGTCAGGCCGACCACGCATTGTTCAGAAATTTCCATTGCAGAATTCTCCCATGGACATTCATTCCCCTCTCGCGTTCCTGGGCGGACTCAGCGCGGCGCAATTCATGCGCCGCCATTGGCAGAAGAAGCCGCTGCTGGTGCGCCAGGCGGTGCCGCACATGGTGCCGCCCGTGCCGCGCGGTGCGCTCTTCGATCTCGCGGCGCAGGAAGGCGTCGAGTCGCGCCTGATCCGCCAGACGCCCAAGGGGTGGGCGTTGAAGCACGGCCCCTTCGCGCGGCGTGCCTTGCCCGCGCTGCAGCAGCCGGGCTGGACGCTGCTGGTCCAGGGGGTCGATCTGCATGACGAGGGCGCCCATGCGCTGATGCGGCGCTTCGGCTTCCTGCCGGATGCGCGGCTCGACGACCTGATGATCAGCTATGCCAGCGACAGCGGCGGCGTCGGCCCGCACTTCGACAGCTACGACGTCTTCCTGCTGCAGGCGAGCGGGCGGCGGCGCTGGTCGATCGGCCGGCAGCGCGACCTGCGCCTGCAGCCGGACGTACCGCTCAAGATCCTCGAACACTTCGAGCCCGAAGAGACTTTTGTGCTCGAGGCGGGCGACATGCTCTACCTGCCGCCGCGCTATGCGCACGACGGCGTCGCCGTTGGCGGCGATTGCATGACCTATTCGATCGGCCTGCGCTCGCCGGCCGCCACGCCGCTCGGCGCCGACCTGCTGGCGCGGATGGCCGAGGCGCAGGCCGATGCCCTGCAGGATGCGACGGACCGGCCGCCGGTGTACTACCGCGACGCCGGCCAGGAGGCGGTCGACCATCCGGCCGCCATGCCGGGCGCATTGCAGGCCTTTGCGCGGCAGGCCGTCGAGGCCGCGCTGCGCGATCCGGATGCGATCGACCGCGCACTCGGCGAATCGATGACCGAGCCGAAGTCCAACGTCTGGTTCGATGCAGCCGCTGACGAAGCGCCGGAGCTCACGCAGGGCGTGCGGCTCGACCGCCGCACCCGCATGCTCTACGACGCGCGCCATCTCTACATCAACGGCGAGAGCTTCCGCGCCGGTGGTCGCGACGCGACGCTGATGCGCCGCCTGGCCGACCAGCGCAGCCTCGACGCGCGCGACCTGGCGCGGGCCAGCGACGATGCGATGGCCCTGCTGAGCGACTGGTGCGAAGCGGGGTGGGCCCATGCCGACTGACACGCCGCCGCCCGAGCGGCCCGCCTTGTCTGATGGCTCCTTCGATGGCCGCGTGGCCTTCGATGCGCAGCTGCGCAGCGCCTTCGACGCAGCGGCGCAGCAGGGCTGGCGCGAGATCGTGTTCAGCGACCCGGCCTTTGTCGATTGGCCGCTGGGCGAGCGCAGCAGCATCGCTGCACTACAGGCCTGGGCGGCGAGCGGCCGCACGCTGCTGTTGCTGGCCGAGAGCTTCAAGGTGTTCGACCATGCGCACGCGCGCTTCGTCGAATGGCGGCGGCTCTGGAGCCATGTGGTGGACGCGCGCGCCTGCAGCGGGGCCGGCGCGCCGACGGTGCCCAGTGCGGTGTGGACGCCGACATGGTCGCTGCACCGCATCGACGTCGAACGCAGCCGCGGCGTGTGCAGTGTTCAGGCCGACAACCGTCGTGGCTTGCGCGAGCGGATCGACGAGTGTTTGCGCCACGCGCGGCCGGCTTTTCCGGCTTCCACCCTGGGCTTGTAAGCCGAGGCCGCGCTCACGTTTTGATGCAGGAACGCAGTCCTAGAATTTTTGCTCATGCATCATTTCAAGGAGATTCCATGAACAAGTCCGTCCTGCTCGCCACCGTGATCGCGGCCGCTGCACTCACCGCTTGCGGCAAGAAGGAAGACGCCGCACCGGCCGTGGTCACGCCACCGCCCGCGGCCGTGACGCCTGCACCGTCCATGCCCAGCGCACCCGCCGCTGCCAGCCCCTCGGCGCCCGCATCGTCGGACCCTGCGGCCGCGCCATCCTCCTCGGCATCGTCGGCGCTCGACGCAGCCAATGCAGCCACCGGCGCTGCGCGCAACGCCGCCTCGGCACCGAAGTAAAAATACGCACGGGCGTCGCGGCCCGATTCGCGCCACGGCGCGCAGCAAAAAGCCCGCCTCGGCACAGCCCGGCGGGCTTTTTTGGGGTGGCACGCGGCGCTCAGGGCGCCGCGCCGCTGATCAGGAAGGGTCCTTGCTGCGCGTGCGGCTCACGGCGCTGAAGATGCCGATGCCAAGAAGGATGAGCGCGCCGATGCCGATGTAGATCGTTGGCACACCGGCGACGGACGCACCCCAGCCGAGGCCGGCCAGAAAGATCAGGAAGCCGATCATGTAAAGCGCAAAAGACATGGTTCTCTCTCCGGGTTTTTGGAATGAAGAGAACTCTGCACCCGCTGACGCGCTGTCGGCAGGGGGCCCGACCGCCAAAGCGTGTGGGAACGAGCCTACTGCTTGTCCTCCTGGCTCGCCGCATCCAGGGTGGCGATGGCCACGGGGTCGAGCACCAGCGTGGCGGCTTTCGCCAGCTCCTCCAGTTGCGGCACGGAGGTGGCGCTGGCGATCGGCGCGGTGATGGCGGGCTGCGCGATCTGCCACGCGATCGCCACTTGCGCCGGGGTCGCCCCATGGCTCGCCGCCACGGCGTCCAGCGCCTCGAGGATGCGCAGGCCGCGGGCGTTCAGGTACTTCTTGGTCGTGTTCGCTCCGCGCAGGCTCTTGGCCGCATCGGCCTCGCTGCGGTACTTGCCGGTCAGGAAGCCGGCCGCCAGCGCATAGAAGTTGATCACGCCCACACCGCGCGCCAGGCACAGCGGCGCGAGCGCGTCCTCGAACACCGCACGGTCGTAGAGGTTGTAGAGCGGCTGCAGGCTTTCGTAGCGCGGCAGGCCCAGGCGTTCCGACACGTCCAGCGCCTCGGCCAGCCGCGGCGCGCTGTAGTTGGATGCGCCGATTGCGCGCACCTTGCCGGCCTGGATGAGCCCGGCGAAGGCTTCCATCGTCTCTTCGAGTGGCGTGGCCGCATCGTCGTCGTGCGACTGGTAGAGATCGATGTGATCGGTTTTCAGGCGCGTCAGCGACGCGTCGACCGCCGCGCGGATGTAGGCCGCCGACAGGCCGACCTTCTCGTCGCCCATCGGCTTGCCGACCTTGGTGGCGAGCACCACCCGGTTGCGCTTGCCGCTTTGCCGGAACCACTTGCCGATGATGGTTTCGGACTCGCCGCCGACATGGCCGGGCGCCCAGCGGGAGTAGACGTCGGCCGTGTCGACGAAGTTGAAGCCGGCATCGAGCCAGGCATCGAGCAGGCGGAAGGACTGGGCTTCGTCCACGGTCCAGCCGAAGACATTGCCGCCGAAGGCCAGCGGGGACACCTGAAGGCCGGAGCGGCCGAGTTCGCGAAGTTGCATGGGTTCTCCTGTAAAAGTCAGACAAGCCCGAACGCGCCCAGCAGCGCACCGGCGCCGAGCAGCCAGAGCAGGTGCACGCGGGTGCGCCAGACGATGAAGGCGGCGGTGCCGGTCAGCAGCCACAGGCGCCAGGCCGGCACGTCGGCGTCGACGTTTCCGGCCGCCAGCACCCAGCCGGTCGCGATCAGCAGGCCGACGACCACCGGCGCCATGCCCTGCTTGAAGGCGCGCACCTCGCGCCGCTCGCGGTTGCGGTGGCCCCAGCGGGTGGCGAAGTAGGTGAGGGTGGTGCTCGGCACCAGGATGCCGAGCATCGTCACGGCCAGGCCGAACAGGCCCAGCAGCCAGGCGTGCAAACCGGCGCCGATACCGCCGCCGGCGTTGAGCCCGACGTTCCAGCCCATCAGGCCGACGAACAGCACGTTGGGGCCGGGGGCGGCCTGCGCGATGGCGACCGAGGAAGTGAACTGGGCCTCGGTCAGCCAGCGGTGCTGGTCGACCAGGTAGCGGTGCATGTCCGGCACGGTGGTGATCGCGCCGCTCACGGACAACAGCGACAGCAGCAGGTACTGCGCGAAAAGCGCCAGCCAGTCGTGCCAGTGCATCGTGATGGTCATGGCGCCGCGTCCTTCGTCGGCGGGAGCCGCCGCCAGGTGGCGGCGCAGGCCACGCCGCCCACCACCACGAGCACCCAGCCCAGCGGAATGCGCAGCCAGGCGATGGCCGCGAAGACCGCCGCGACGAACGCCAGGCACAGTCCGAAGCCGAGCGGATGCCGCCGCAGCGCCGGCAGCAGCTTGATGCCGGTGGCGGCGATGAGGCCGGCCGCGACGGCGCCCATGCCGCGCAGCGCGCCCGCCACCTGCGGGTTGCCGGCGAAGTGCGCATAGAGCACCGCCAGTGCGAGGATCACGACCAGCGGGACCGTCAGCATGCCGGCCAGGGCGGCCGCGGCGCCGCGCAGGCCGAAATAGCGATCGCCGATCATCACTGCCAGGTTGACCACGTTGGGCCCGGGCAGCACCTGGGCGACGGCCCAGTCATCGAGGAATTCCTCGGCCGTCAGCCAACGCTTCTTCTCGACCACCTCGCGCTGCACGATGGCCAGCACGCCGCCGAAGCCCTGCAGGGCCAGCCAGGTGAAGGAGACGAAGAGGTCGCGGGGCGACTGGGGGCGGGGACGATCGGCGGCCCGTGCAGGGGCGGGGTCCGGGGTGTGCGGCGGCATAGGCGGACGATTATGGGCGGCCCCGCCGCGCGGCGCTGGCGGTGCCGACGTCGGTCGCACGGGCGCTGCGCCGACACGCTGCGGCGCCGTGCGCGGCGACACTGGTCGCATGCAACTGCGTGCACTCGGCGATCTCTCCAAGCAGGCCTTCCTTTCCTGGAAGAACGATTACGCACCGAGCATGGGCGCGGCACTGGCCTACTACACGGTCTTCTCGGTGGCACCGCTGCTGTTGATCGTGATCTCGGTCGCCGGCCTGGTGTTCGGCGAGGAGGCGGCGCGCGGCGAGATCTTCGCGCAGCTCTCCGGAATGATGGGGGCCCAAGGCGCGCTGGCAGTCCAGGGCATGCTCGAGGCGGTCAACAAGCCGCGCGAGGGCCTCATCGCCACATTGGTGGGCCTGGCCCTGCTGGTGGTCGGCGCCACCACCGTCTTCGGCGAGCTGCAGGACGCCATGGACCGCATCTGGCGCGCGCCGGCGCGCGACACCGGCGGCGGCATCTTCGGCCTGTTGCGGGTGCGCCTGCTGTCCTTCAGCATGATCATGGGGATCGGCTTCCTGCTGATGGTGTCGCTGGTGGCGAGCGCGGCCATCGCGGCGCTGGGCAAGTGGTGGGCGCCGGTCTTCGGCGGCTGGGAAGTGCTGGCGCAGGCCGTGAACTTCGTCTTCAGCTTCGCCATGGTCACCGTGATCTTCGCAATGATCTACAAGCTGATGCCGCGGGTGAAGGTCGAGTGGCGCGACGTGTGGGTGGGCGCCAGCGTGACGGCGCTGCTCTTCACCGTCGGCAAGCACCTGATCGGCCTGTACATCGGCAAGAGCAGCGTGGCTTCGGGTTACGGCGCGGCGGGCTCGCTGGTGGTGGTGCTGGTGTGGGTCTATTACTCGGCGCAGATCTTCCTGCTGGGGGCCGAGTTCACCTGGGTCTACGCCCACCAGTACGGCTCGCTGCGCGGCAAACCGCAGCCCCAGGAGCACGTGCCGCAGCAGCCCGCGCCGTTGCGATGAAGGGTTGAAGCCCGTCAGCCGGCGAAGCCGCCTTCGTCGAGAAAGCGCTGTTCCTCTGGGGTCGTCGTGCGTCCGAGCGCGGCGTTGCGGTGCGGAAAGCGGCCGAAGCGCCGGATGATGTCGCGATGCAGGATCGCGAAGCGCAGGTTGTCGGCCAGGTCGGCGCAGAGCTCGACGCAGCGTTCCTGGTCGGCGAGCGACTCCGAGTGCATGAAGGGCATGTAGAAGAAGGCGCGCAGCGCGTCATCGACCCGGCGGTCGAAGCCGGCGTCGACGGCGGTACGGGCCACGGCCAGCGCCTTGCCGTCGGTCGCGAACATGTGGCCGCTGCCGCGCCAGGCATTGCGCGGCAACTGGTCGAGCAGGATCACAAGCGCGAGGGCGCCTTTGGGCTCCGACGCCCAGCCCTCGAACGCACCGGTCGCGGCTGCGTGGTGCGCCATCTCGAAGCGTGCCTTGAAATCCGCGTCGAAAGCGGCGTCTTTCTTGAACCACCGCTGGGGGCCGGCGTCTCGCCAGAAGCGCGTGACATCGTCGGGGGAAGGCTGCAGGTTCATGCGCGGGATGATGCCATCGGCAGCGGGCTTGGTGTCCAATGTCGGGCATGACCTCCCCCTCCCGCCCCAAGACCCGCCGATCGGCCCCGCGCCTGGACATCACGAAGGCGCGCCGTGCGCTGGTGCTGCAGGGCGGCGGCGCACTCGGTGCCTACCAGGCCGGCGTCTATGCCGGTGTCACCGAGAAGCACAAGCAACTCGACTGGGTGGCCGGCGTGTCGATCGGCGCGGTCAATGCCGCGCTCATCGCCGGCAACCCGCCGGAGAAGCGCGTCGAGCGGCTGAAAGAGTTCTGGCACCTGGTGTCGTCCGGCCCGGCGCAGCGCCTGCCGAACTGGGCCGGCGAGCGCACCTGGCGCAACCAGTGGAGCGCCAGCGCTGCCACGCTGTTCGGTATCCCCGGCTTCTTCGAGCCGCGCCGTTCGCCCGCCCTGCTGCTGGGCGGGGCGGCGCCGGTGCTCAGCTACTACGACACGGCGCCGTTGCAGGCCACGCTCGAGCGGCTGGTCGACTTCGACCGCATCAACGAAGGCGGCATCCGTTTCAGCGTCGGCGCGGTCAACGTGCGCAGCGGCAACTCGGTCTACTTCGACAACTCGCAGCAGCGCATCGGCCCGGAGCACATCATGGCCAGCGGCGCGCTGCCACCGGGCTTCGCGCCGGTGCACATCGACGGCGAGGACTACTGGGATGGCGGCATCGTGTCGAACACGCCGCTGCAGTACGTGCTCGACACCCATCCGCGCACCGAGCCGCTGATGGTGCTGCAGGTCGACCTGTTCAGTGCCCACGGCGACATGCCGCGCACCCTGGCCGAGGCCCTGGAGCGGCAGAAGGACATCACCTATTCGAGCCGCACCCGGATGAACACCGACGCGATGGCCGCCAACATGAACCTGCAGCAGGCCATCGCCGACCTGATGGCCAAGATGCCGGAGCGCCTGCGCAAGGACCCGGCGGTGGCCGCCATCTGCGCCGAGCTGACGCACCAGCCGATCGAGATCGTGCATCTGATCTACCGCGACAAGCACTACGAACTGGAATCGAAGGACTACGAGTTCTCGCGCGCCTCGGTCGAAGACCACTGGGAGGCCGGCCTGCGCGACATCCGCAACACGCTGAGCCATCCCGAACTGCTGCAGGAGGCCTCGCAGGTCAACGGCGTCACCACCTTCGACCTGACCGAGCCGAACGCGCACCGGGTGCGCCGCCCGCTCCAGCTGCCGGCCGTGCGCTCGGCGCGCTGACCGGTCAGCTTCGTCAAAGGCGCGCCGCGTAGGCTGTTTTCTTCGATCCTCCGGCACGCGGCTTGCACGCTTGCCACATCCTTTTCACGTCAACAAGGACATCTCATGCAACTCAAGGACAAGGTCGCCTTCATCACCGGCTCGGCCAGCGGCATCGGCAAGGAAATCGCCATTCTGTTCGCGCAGGAGGGCGCCAAGATCGTCATCGCCGACCTCAACAAGGCTGCGGCCGACGCGACCGCGGCGCAGCTGAAGGCCAAGGGCGCAGAGGCCATCGGCGTGGCGGTCGACGTGACCAGCGAAGAGCAGGTCGACGCGGCCGTCGAAGAGGCGGCCAAGGCCTTCGGTGGCATCGACATCCTGGTGAGCAATGCCGGCATCCAGATCGTCCATCCGGTGGAGGAATTCAGCTTCGCCGATTGGAAGAAGATGCTCGCCATCCACCTCGACGGCGCGTTTCTCACGACCAAGGCCTGCCTCAAGCACATGTACGCGCAGGGCCGCGGCGGCAGCGTGATCTACATGGGCTCGGTGCACTCGAAGGAAGCATCGGTGCTGAAGGCGCCCTACGTGACGGCGAAGCACGGCCTCATCGGCCTGTCGAAGACCGTGGCCAAGGAAGGCGCCAAGTACGGCGTTCGCTCCAACGTCATCTGCCCGGGCTTCGTGCGCACGCCGCTGGTCGAGAAGCAGATCCCGGAGCAGGCCAAGACGCTCGGCATCACCGAGGAACAGGTCGTCAAGAACGTGATGCTCAAGGACACGGTCGATGGCGAATTCACCACGACCGACGACGTGGCGCGCGTGGCGTTGCTGTTCGCGGCGTTCCCGACCAATGCCTTGACCGGCCAGTCGCTCATCGTCAGCCACGGCTGGAGCATGGAATAAGGTTGCGCTACAGCCGCAGCTCCCAGGTCTCGCCGACGAGCTGCTGGCCGAAGCCTTCGTAAGGCTCGGACTTCACGCGCTGAAAGCCGCGCTTGGCATAAATGCCACGCGCCGCCGTGAGGCAGCTGTTGGTCCACAGCACCATCTTCCGATAGCCCTTGGCGCGCGCGAAGGCGATGCATTCGTCGGTCAGCCGTGCGCCCAGGCCGAAGCCACGCGCCTGGGGCGTGAGGATGAGCATCCGCAACTGCGCCGTGGTGGCCGACTTGCGCACCACGAAGATCGCGCCGACCCGCTCGCCGTCGAGCTCGGCGATCCAGCACTTCTCCCAGTCGGGCTGGAACTTGCGCACGAAGTCGGCCGCGATGCCGGCGACCAGTGCTTCGAAGCGCATGTCCCAGCCGTATTCGCTGGCGTAGAGGGCGCCGTGCTGCTGCACGACCCAGCCGATGTCGCCCGGCACCGGATCGCGCAGCACCACCTGGCGCGAGGCCGTCGGCGCGTCGGCGAGCAGCGCTTCGACCCGCGCCATGGCGTCGACCAGTTGCCGCCGTGGGCCGGGCGGCAGGGGCCGGAGCAGAGCGGCCGCTTCGTCGCGGGACCGCTGCTGCAGCGGCGCGAAGGCGGCATGGCCGGCCTCGGTGAGGGTCAGCAGGCTTTGTCGCGCATCCTCGGGGCTCGGGCTTCGCGTCAGCCAGCCCGCGGCTTCGAAGCGCTTGAGGATGCGGCTGAGATAGCCGGCGTCCAGCCCCAGGTCGTGCATCAGGTCGCGCGCCACGACGCCCGGCCGGTGGGCCAGTTCGTACAGCACGCGGATGTCGGTCAGCGACAGCGCGCTGCCCAGGTACGGCTCGAGCACGCCGATGCGGCGGGTGAAGAAGCGGTTGAAGCGGCGCACCGCCTTGACGGCTTCGGATGCAACGGGCTCGGGGTTGGCGGTGGTAGGCATCGGCGGATTTTGGCGCCAACAAGTTGACTTGGTCAATCAAATCAAGACCTGTTGGGGGGCAGGGCACTCTCGGCAGAGGCGACAAAAACGACCCGTCCGCCTACAATCGCGGGTTGTCCTTCGCAGGCCCGAAGGCCAAGGCCGCCTTCCAGGCCTGATGCACTGACCCCCCGATAGTCCCCCCGATGAACGCCCCCGTCGACGTCTCCTTTTTCGCGCGCGCCGCCAAGCCGCTGACCAGCTACCGCAAGTACTGGGCGGCGCGGTTCGGCACGGCGAAATTCCTGCCGACCTCGCGCCAGGAGATGGACGCCCTGGGCTGGGACAGTTGCGACGTGATCGTGGTCACTGGCGATGCTTACGTCGACCACCCCAGCTTCGGCATGTCGGTGATCGGCCGCATGCTCGAAGCGCAGGGCTTTCGCGTCGGCATCATCGCGCAGCCCGACTGGCAGAGCGCCGACCCCTTCAAGGTGCTGGGCAAGCCGAACCTGTTCTTCGGCGTGACCGCCGGCAACATGGATTCGATGATCAACCGCTACACGGCGGACCGGAAGATCCGCAGCGACGACGCCTACACGCCCGGCGATGTCGGCGGTGCCCGGCCCGACCGCGCGGCCATCGTCTACTCGCAGCGCTGCAAGGAAGCCTGGAGCGACGTGCCGATCATCCTCGGCGGCATCGAAGGCAGCCTGCGCCGTATCGCCCACTACGACTACTGGTCGGACAAGGTGCGCCGCTCGATCGTGGTCGATGCGAAGTGCGACCTGCTGCTCTACGGCAACGCCGAACGCGCCATCGTCGAGATCGCGCACCGCCTGGCCGCCAAGGAGCCGGTGCAGCAGATCACCGACGTGCGCGGCACGGCCTTCGTGCGGCGCGAGACGCCCGAAGCCTGGTTCGAGATCAACTCGACCAGCGTCGACGAACCCGGCCGTGTCGAGGCGCACGTCAACCCATACCTCATGGTGTCGGACCAAGCCAAGGCCAACGGCGCCACCTGCGCCAAGGAAGACGAAGCCCAGGTCGTCGCTGCCACCGCCGAAGCCGCGGGCGCCCAGGCCCTGGCCGCGGTGCGTGCGCGCTCGGCCGACGTGAACCCGGCGATCAAGCCCATCACCTTCGTCGCCAACCCCTCGGTCAAGCTGAAGGTGCCGCCGCGCGATCGCTCGGTGATCCGCCTGCCGTCATACGAACAAGTCCGTGCCGACCCGGTGCTCTACGCGCACGCCAACCGCGTGCTGCACCTCGAGACCAACCCCGGCAACGCCCGCGCGCTGGTGCAGGCGCACGGCGAAGGGCACACCGCGCGCGACGTCTGGATCAACCCGCCGCCCATTCCGCTGACCACGGCCGAGATGGATCACGTGTTCGACCTGCCGTACGCGCGCAGCCCGCATCCGCGCTACGCCGACGAGGCGGGCAGCCACGACGGCGCCACCAAGATCCCGGCCTGGGAAATGATCCGCTTCAGCGTGAACATCATGCGCGGCTGCTTTGGTGGCTGCACCTTCTGCTCGATCACCGAGCACGAGGGCCGCATCATCCAGAGCCGTTCCGAAGATTCGATCATCAAGGAGGTCGAGGCCATCCGCGACAGCGTGAGCGGCTTCACCGGCACCATCTCCGACCTCGGCGGCCCCACGGCCAACATGTACCGGCTCGGCTGCAAGAGCCCCGAGATCGAGGCTGCGTGCCGCAAGCCCAGCTGCGTGTACCCGGGCATCTGTTCGAACCTGGGCACCAACCACGACCCGCTCATCAAGATCTACCGCCGCGCCCGTGCGCTGCGCGGCATCAAGAAGATCCTGATCGGCTCCGGCCTGCGCTACGACCTGGCCGTGCAGAGCCCCGAGTACGTCAAGGAACTGGTGCAGCACCACGTCGGCGGCTACCTCAAGATCGCGCCCGAACACACCGAGCAGGGCCCGCTCACGAAGATGATGAAGCCTGGCATCGGCAGCTACGACAAGTTCAAGCAGATGTTCGAGAAGTTCTCGGCCGAGGCGGGCAAGAAGCAGTACCTCATTCCGTACTTCATCGCGGCGCACCCGGGTACCAGCGACGAGGACATGATGAACCTCGCGATCTGGCTGAAGAAGAACGGCTTCCGCGCCGACCAGGTGCAGACCTTCTACCCGTCGCCCATGGCCACGGCGACGACGATGTACCACACCAACAAGAACCCGCTGCGCAAGATCACGCGCGAGAGCGAGACGGTGGACATCGTGCGCGGCGACAAGCGCCGCCGGCTGCACAAGGCGTTCCTGCGCTACCACGACGCCAACAACTGGCCGCTGCTGCGCGAAGCCTTGAAGAGCATGGGTCGGGCCGACCTGATCGGCAACGGCAAGCACCACCTCATCCCGACCTGGCAGCCGTTGACCGACGGCGGTTACACCAGCGCGCGCCGCAAGAACTCGACCGCCGTGCCGCCCGCCGCCAAGGCCGCACCGGTCAAGCTCACGCCGGTGAAGCCGTCGAAGGGCCGCATCCTCACGCAGCACACCGGCCTGCCGCCGCGCGACAACGGCGCCGCCCGCGGTCCGACGGGCGTGCCCGGCAAGGGCTTTCGCAAGGCGCGTTGAGCGCGCGGCATGGCGCCTGCGCTGGCAAGCTGCGGTGCGCGTCGCGCCGACTGATTGCGCCCTTGCCCGGCCGCCTTCTCAGCCACAACCGTCTTCAGCTACCAGCGATACCCCAGGGTTGCAGTGACCGTGCGGTCTTGGCCGTAGAACTGCGCCCGGTTCGCGGTCGTCACCTCGTCGGTGAGATTGGCGACATTGATCGAGAAGCGCACGGGCCCGGCGTCGTAGCGCACGGCCGCGTCGATCAACGTATACCCCGCGTTCCAGTAGCGGTTGTACGTGTCGGCCACCGTGGGGCCGACGCGGCGCACACCGGCGCCGACGCTCCAGCCGCGAGCCGCCTCACTGCGAAAGGCGTAGTTCAACCAGAGCTTGGCCGTTTGCCGAGCGGTCTGGAAAGGTCGCTTGCCGAGCTCCGCGGCATCATTGCTGCGCGTGATCTCCGCGTCGAGATACGTGTAGCTTGCGATCAGATCGACGCCGGCGCTCAAGCGCGACTTGCCCTCCAGCTCGAGACCGCGTGCCCTGACCTCGCCCGTCTGCACGCGCAGCAGCGGGTTGGTGGGATCCAGGGTGGTGACATTCTGGCGACGCAGGTCGAACACCGCCGCGGTGAGCAGATGGCCAGCGCCCGCGGGCTCGAACTTCACACCCACCTCGAACTGCTCGCTCGTCTCTGGTTGCGGGGTCCCCCGGTAGTTGCTGCCGACGACCGGAACGAAGGCGGTCGCGTAACTGGCGTAGGGCGAGATCCCGTTGTCGAAGCGGTACATGGCGCCCACGCTGCCGGTTGTCTTGCCGTCCTCTGCAGAGGCTTCGGTCGCTCCGGCCCGCCGCACGGTATCGGCCCGGTCATGACGCAGCCCGGCGGTCACGATCCACCGGTCCCAGCGCATCTGGTCCTGTGCATAGAGGCCAAGCTGACGCAGCTCCGCGGTACTCGGGGCGGTCACCGGTGCGCGGAAAGCGCGTCCGTAGACCGGATTGAAGATGTCCAGAACGGGCGCATTGCCAAAGCCGATGTCCTCGCTGCCGGAGAAGCGCTGGTAGTCCAGGCCCAAAAGGAGCGTGTGCCGCAGTGGCCCGGTCGCGACTTCCTTCTGCAGGCTGGTGTCCACCGTGGTGACATCGCTCTTGCTGCGGGAGATGAGCGATGCCCGGTTGACGCTGCGCTGGTCGCCGCGAACCGCCGTCGCATACACGTGCTGATAGTCCAGCTCGAAACTGGCTCGGCGCAATTGCTGACGCAAGGTCAGCGTGTCGTCGAAGCGATGCTCCAGCAGATAGCCCAGCGAGTGCATGTCCCGGTCGTAGCGGTCGAACTCGGGCTCGCCGGCGAAGGTGCGCACGGGAATCCGCCCCTCTGCATAAGTGCCGAGAAGTGACTGGTTCGGCCACCAGCTCTTGGGCGTCATTCGGTCGCGCGTGACGTCTGCCAGGATCGTGAGCGAGGTCTGCGCCGTGGGCTTCCAGGTCAGCGCGGGCGCAAGGTACATGCGGTCATCCTGCGAGTGGGCCGTCTGCGTGCGGCTGTCGCGACCCATGCCATTCAACCGGAACATCAGCGTACCGTCGGCATCGAGCGTCCGTCCGAGATCGAAGCCGGCCTGATAACGGCCATGATTGCCCGCGCTCACGTTGACCTCGCTGACCGCATCGCTCGTCGGGCGCTTGGAGACCTGGTTGACGATGCCCCCCGGGCCGCCTTGCCCATAGAGGACGGCGGAGGGGCCCTTGAGCACCTCCACGCGCTCGACGCCCTGGGGTTCGGTGAGCCAATCACCGTAGGTCCCGGTCTTGAAGACCCTCAGGCCATCGCGATAGAGGGTCGCGTCAAAGCCGCGAATGTTCAGGCTCGCGTAACGCAGGTCATAGCCGGTGACCTCGGTCAGCACGCCAGCCGTGTAGCGCAGTGCCTGCTCCACGGTCTGGACACCTTGCGCCTCCATCTGGTCGCGCGTGACGACCGAAATCGACTGCGCAATCTCCGCGATGGGGGTGTCCGTCTTGGTGGCCGTGGCCGTGCGGCGCGCGATGAAACCCTCCACCCGGCTGCTGGCCGTCTCCGCCGGGGCGCTCGCCGTGACGGTGACGGCCGCCAGCGTGCTGGCACGCCCGTCACCCGCCGGCAAGACGGTCACCGTCGACGCGGAGCGAACGTAGGTGAGGCCCGTGTTCTCCAGCGTGCGATCCATCGCCTGCTGCAGATCGAAGGAGCCATTCAAGGCGGGGGCGAGGCGGCCCTCGAGCAGAGCGGCCTCACCCCCGATGGAGACGCCGAACTGGCGCGAGAGGACGCCCAGGCGGATGGGAAGTGCCTGCGCGGGAAGGGCCAGTGGCGTTCGTGCCACGGGAGGGGACGAAGCGCTCTGCGCATGGACTTGGCCGCTCGTGAGGACCAAGACATTGGCACAAATCGCGGCGGCGGCCGCCAGCGGCTTGGCGCGGGTGATCCACGCGACGGGATGACGAGTGACGTCATGCGGGAGAGGGAGTAGGGACTGCGCGGCAGGCTTGCTCATGTTCGAAGGTCCTTGGGGTTGGTTCGAACAGAAGACAAGTTCGAGGGCCGATACCCCCCAAAGAAAGATCCGCTTGATGTACTTGGGGGCGTTCAGCGGCGAACCTGGATTTCGGTCGGGCCGTCTGCAGCACGCCTGACCTGGACGGGCACCATCAATGCCAATGCATCGAGGAACCCCTGCAGATCGCGCAGGGCAAAACGGCCGGAGACACGCAGCCGCTCAAGGCGTGCGTCCGTGTCGAGCCGAATCGGTTGCCCGAGGTAGTCGTTCCAGCGCGCCACCACCTCGGGAAGGGGCGTGTTGCGGAAGACGAGCCAGCCCTGCCTCCAGGCAGCAACATCGGCAACATCGATCGCCCAGGGTGCCCGCAGGCCCGTTTCATCCGTCTCGACCGCCTCTCCGGGGCCGAGCGTGAGCGAAGCGGCCGCAGCTGGCGCGTTCGTCGCACGCACCAGCACGCGTCCTTCGGCAACGGCCACGCGCATGCGGCCCTCCCGTGCCGAAACCGTGAAGGCGGTACCCACGACCTGCACGCTTCCCCAGGCGCAAGTCACGATGAAAGGCCGCTCTGCATCGTGCGTCACGCCAAAACGCGCCTCCCCCTCGAGGAGATGCACCGTACGCCGATCGCGGAAGAATCGCACCCGCGCAGCAGTGAGCGAGTCGAGGTCCAGTCGGGTGCCATCGTCCAGCGTGCGGGTCAGCGTGCGGCCGCGCGGGGTGTGCAGTGCGAAAACTTCCAGCGGCTGCCCCCAGTAGAACCGGGCGCCTGCGACCGCCGCTGCAGTGAAGCCAACGACGCCGAGCAGGCCCATTGCCCGGCGTCGAGACGCAGGCCGGTCCTCGGCCCGTGGGGGCATGGGAAGCAGAGCACGCGCTGCGCTTTGCCCAGTCAACTGCCAGATGCGCCATGCGGTGGTGGCCGCCTCTTCATTCTTGGGGCTTTGCTGACGCCATGCATGGAGTGCCGCCTCGGCCGCCTGTGAAAGCTGGGGATCCGCGCGTTCCATGCGTCCCAACAAGGTGAGAGCGTGCGCCACCAGCCGGCGCGGTGCCCGCCTTTCCTCTGCGCCAAGCAGCCCATCGTTGTGCTGAGGGTCGGTCATCGCGGTGCTGGAGGTCCCAGTCAGTGCCCCGAAGGCCGGCCGTAGCCGGCGCAGTCGAGCAAGGCGCGCGTCATGTGATGTTCCACTGCCTTGAGGCTCAGGTCCAGGTGGGCACATGTCTGGGCATAGCTCAACCCATGAATTCGCACCAGCACGAAGACCTCACACCGCTTGCGCGGCATGCTCGAAAGCAGTCGCAAGAGGTGCGCCAGCTGCTGCCGCGCAATGACTTCGCGCTCCACGGAAGGGACGCTGTCGTCGCGCACCACGGCCAGCGTCTCGAGCATGCGCAGCTCGGCGGCCCGTCGAACGATCTGATTGGTCCATATGTTGCGCGCAGCTTGGAAGAGAAGCGCCCGCGGCTCGCGGATGGTGCCGCCGCCATGCTGAAGCGCGAACACGCGCATATAGGCCTCCTGGACCACATCGGCGGCAGCGTCGCCGTTTCCGGCCTTGCGAATGAAGTACCGCAGCAGTTCTCGGTAGTGACGCTCTGGCACAAGGAGTCAGGAATTTTGAAAGTCACAGCGGAGCAGCACCGGGGCGCTCGCCAACCCGGCGCACACCACGCAACGCCTCTTGGAGTGTAGATGAGAATGAGAGTGATTTGTCCGTGCTCGGTCGGATGGTCGCCTTGATCTCTTGAATGTTCATGACAGCAGTTCATCGAGCGACCGAAGCGAAGCGCCGGTATTGGACGACTGGAGCGCACAGCGTGTCGCCGGAAGATGGATCAGCCGCCGTTCGTCATACGCGCAGCAAACTCATTGCTCCCCCACACGGCAAGGTGCTGCAGCCAACATCCGCGCTGCGCGGAGGAACGCCACCGGCCCCACCCAGCTGACATCCCAGTTACCCGCTACCGGCACCTCGCGCTTGTGCGCGATCACCATATTGCGTTTCGGTACGACCAGGATGTACTGGCCATGCACGCCCCATGCCATGTACGCACCGCTCAGCGGTGAGTCTTGCGGCTCTTCGAGCAGCCACCACAGGTAGCCGTACCCGAAGCCACGCCGTGCCGTGTGCGGCGGATGCATCTGTGCAGCGGGCGTGGTCTGGCTCGTCATTTGTTTGACCCAATCAGCCGGTACGAGCTGTTGGCCGCGCCAATTTCCCTGGTGCAGCATCAAGTAGCCCAGACGTGCCATGTCGCGCGTGGACAGGTAGAAGGGGTAGGCCAGGTGCTGCGAGCGCCGCGCGTCGCCGCTGCGTGCATGGCGGGCCAAGTCGAAATCCTCGAGCTGCAGAGGTATTGCCAGGTCATCCGTGAAAGCCTGGTAGATGTCTCGCCCGGTCAAGCGTTCGAAGACGGTACCCGCAGCGTTGAAGTCCCAGTTGTTGTACAGAAAGTAGCTGCCGGGCCTATGCGATCCACGTGGGGGTGCGGCCGCTGCGTCGTCACCGCCATTGGCCGCCGCGTGGTAGACCCCAGAACGCGCGGCGAGCAGGTCGCGCAGCCTCGCCTGCCGCTCGATGGGCAGCAAGCCGCCCACGTCGTCGATGCCCAGGTCGGCCAGCGTGCGGTCGAGGTCGATGGTGCCGTTGGCCACGTACTTGCCGTACATCATCGAGAGCAGGCTCTTGCGCACCGAGAACACGATGCTCACGGCCTGAACCGGGCCCTCGCTGAACAGCACGCGGCCGTCCTGCACTGCCATGAGAGCGGTCGTGTCCAGCGTGCGCACGTAGCTGCGGGTGGCGTCCAGGTCACGGCGGCAGGCGCTGCCCGGTTCAGCCTCTGACGCTGCCGCCCAGGATGCTCCTGGGAAGAGCTCCGGCGCAGCAGGCGCTGCGGTAGCGCATCCGACAGGGAGCAACAGCGCGAAGACACATGCGCGGCACAGCAGCCACGCCCACACGGAGCGGGTTCGCTTTGCGGGCTTCTTTTCGAGCAGTGGGCGTGAACGTTGGGAGAGAGCGTGTTGAGGAATCGGCTGAAGCATGAGACCGCCATTCTCCCGAAACAGGCGGGTGCACTGCATGGGGTCGTCAGCGTGCTGAATGCAACGAGCAACGCCGGGCAGACTTCCGCGCTTGGCCGCCCTCCGCCCTCAGCTCAGACACTTATTGAGCCTCTGAATCCTCGCGCGGCGTAGTAAGACTCAGCGCCGTTGTGATACACGAAAACCTTGCCGTACCGTCTATCGCAAAACAGAGCGCCGCCCAGCTTTCTGACGTCAGGCGGGGTTGCCACCCAGCTGGATGTCTTCAAGTCGAACTCACCGAACTGTTGAAGGGCGCGATATTGCGCCTCCGTCAGCAGCGAGACGCCCATGACGGCAGCCAAGTCGATGGCGCTGCCTTTCGGCTTGTTCTGTTTCCGGGAATGCAAAGCTTCTTCGTCAAAGCAAAGGCTCCTGCGCCCCTGCGGACTTTCGGCCGCGCAATCGCAGAAAAGGTAGGCGCCGCCATCGTCCGCCGCCCCGATGACATCAGGTTCTCCTCCTGTCGTCTCCATCACATGGAGCGACTTCAGCTGCTGCGGGCTGCCTTGCAAGCGGACATGAACGTCGGCCCAGTCGATTCCTGGGTGTCGGTGCTTGTGTTGTTCGAAGCGCAGTTTCAAAGTACCGATGAACACCTCGCGTTGTTCTGACTTCATGTCGCTTGCTCCTATCCCTCGAATCGGATGCGTTGGCTGAATTGTGCAGCCGCTCGAATGTCCGTTGCTGGCGGAGCGGCGCCTCTTCTAAAGGCTCATGCGCTCCCAACGCTTGGTGCGAGCCCATTCATAGCTGCCAAACGCGTAGGAAACAAGCATGTCAGCCGCATCCTCCGGACCAAGCACCGAAGCGCAGCGGTAGTGGGCGCCAGTGGTCACCAGTTGATGCTCCAGATGAAAGCCGTGCTCATCGGCGTAGACCTGCATGTAGGTCCCACCGCGCAACTCCAGCACGACGAACGATTCTGAGCTGGCGGGCAGTTGCGGGACTACTCGACGGATGTCTGTCTCCGTGGCAGCCTGCTCGAGTCCAAACGCGGGGCTGAAAAGAGTTGCTGGCGTGTACTGGGAACCGATATCGAACAGAAAGTACGAAGCTGGTGCCGCTGACTCGTCGAAGACGACGACCAGAAAGCAGTCTTCGATTCCTGTCGGAATGTGGACAAGCGCTTGACCGTGCACCTTGTTGCGCCAAGCATCGATACGGGCAGGGTCGATTTCGGCCCAGACGCCGAGCGCAAGCGATTGCCAGACATCGCGGGCGAGCGCAAGGGCAGCCACCTTCTCGACACCCGACGCCTCATGCGCTTCCATTCCTCCGTCCAGAAGCGCCAGATACTGGTGCAGCTGCAATAGCTCGACGGAGCGCTTCTTGGACCTGTTGAAGAAGAGCATCTGTGATGGGTCGATAGGTTGGGTCGAACGGTCAAGCATGGAGCGAGGTCTGCACCGCCAGCGAAGGCCTGCCTTTGGCCGCTTGCCGTCGACCGGAGGATGCCACAGAGGCGCTATGGCGGGAAAGGCTCCGCACTCCGATCCTGCGGGCTCAACACACTGTGCATGCCCACGACGCCGCCGCCTCCGGGCAGCGTCACCTTCCTGTCACAAGGCTCGGGGTTAATCCCCGCAGCTGCGCGGGTGCGCGGCACCCTTGCCCAGGAACTGCACATGACACAACAACAATCGATCTCGGGACGGCCTCTGCTGGCGTCCATTGCCGCGGCGCTTCTGGTCGCGGCCTGCGGTGGCGGAGATGGCGGAGGAACAGCCACCGCGGGCAGCGGCGGTAGCCCCGGCACAGCGCCAGTCGCGAAGACCGTCAACGGCGTCTTCCTCGATGCCGCCGTCGAAGGGCTGGACTACGTGGCAGGCAACGGCGCGAAGGCCCAGACCGGCGTCAAGGGCGACTTCGTCTGTGAAGAGGGCCAGACCGTGCAGTTCAGCGTTGGCGCTCTGGTGCTCGGCAGTGCGACCTGCGGCACGACCGTGACGCCGCTGACCCTGGCGGCCGGCACCGACGTGAAGGCCGACGCCGTGGTCAATCGGCTGCTCGCGTTGCAGAGCTTCGACGAGGACCGCGACCCGTCGAACGGCATCCGCCTGACGGCTGAACTCCGTGCCGCACTGAAGGCCGGCGCCCTGGATTTCACCGCGCCGGCCGCGTCGTTCGACACCGCCCTCAACGGTCTGTTGACCGTGCTGCCCGCGAGCTATGCGGACCGCACGGTGGATGCCAACCGTCGCGCGCTGGCGCTCGAGCATTTCCAGAACACGCTTGCCGCCCAGCTCAACACGACTATCCAGGAATCGGCCACGCAGACCAACGCGCTCGGCACGCTGGCGCTGAAAGTCTCGCGCTACCAACTGCAGGCCGATGCCAAGTACTACGTGCCGTACGAAGGCGACAACGCCAGGACGCGTGCCGACTTCCCGGACGGCTTCCTGCCGGCCTACGGTTCCGGCCTGGCCTTCAAGGGCACGGCAGCCGATGGCGCGCTGGAGTTCTATGCCATCACCGACCGCGGCCCGAATGGCGACGGCCCGAACGCGCCAGTGCCGGGTGCGCCCGCTGGCACGCTGAACATCAGCAAGGTGTTCCCCGCGCCGTCCTTCGCGCCGAGCTTCGGCGTGGTGCGGGTGGGTTCGAATGGCGCGGTGCTGCAATCGAGCACGCCGCTGCGCCTGAACGCCGACAAGAAGCTCACCGGCCTGCCGCCGCAGACCGGCGTCGGCGCCACCGGCGAGACGCCACTGACCGACAAGTACGTCTTCGATGCCACCAAGGCCAACTTCGACGCCAATGGCCTCGACCCCGAGACGATGGTGCTGGACAAGGCGCGCAAGGTGCTGTGGACCAGCGACGAGTACGGTCCCTTCATCGCGCGCATCGCCATCGACAGCGGTGTGGTCGAGAAGCGCTACGGCCCCGGCAGCGGCGCGGCCGACCTGCCGATGGTGCTGGCGCAGCGCCGGCCGAACCGCGGCATGGAAGGCCTGGCGCTCGACGTCGCCAGCGGCAAGCTGCATGGCTATCTGCAGAGCCCGATCGATCCGCGCGACAGTGCCGGCAAGTCGATCAAGGCGAAGCCGCCCGGCGGCACCAACACCGACGTGCGCCACATCGCGAAGTTCGCACGCTGGCTCGAGTTCGACCCGACGACGGAGACGTCGAAGCTCTATGCCTACCCGATCGACGGCAGCATGTACGACAAGGACCGCACCGGCAACGCGAAGCTCGGCGATCTGGTGAGCCTGGGCAACGGCCGCTTCATCGTGATCGAGCAGGGCGCGCGCAAGAGCGACGGCAAGGTGATGAACAAGCTGTTCCTGGTCGAGGTGCCCGCCAATGCGACGAACATCGCTGCCATGGACCAGAACCTCGAGATCAGCAGCATCACGCAGGCCGCCTCGAACGGCGTCAACTATGCAGGTGTCGTCGCCTTGCGCAAGACCGAGCTGCTGGACCTCAACGCGCTCGGGTGGCTGGCCGAGAAGGCCGAAGGCCTGGCGCTGGTCGACGACCACACGCTGGCGCTGGTCAACGACAACGATTTCGGTGTGAGCACCACGCTGCTCGATGCCAACGGCAAGACCGTGGCGGGCAGCATGGAGGACTGCACGGTCGATGCTGCCGGCGCGATCGTCTCGGGCTGCCCGGCCGGTGTGGTCAGCGCGCGCATCGCACGCGGCAGTGACCTGGAGCGGCCGACGCGCTTCTGGCTGCTGCGCTTCGATGCGGCGCTGTCGACGCTGCGGGTGCCCACCGCCGCGCCCTGAGGTTCACAGGGCCGTGAGGCCGGCCGGCAGAAACCGGCCGACCCAGGCTGCGACTGCGGCGATGTGCGCCAGCGCCCGGTCTCGGCCGCGTGCTTGTCGAAGCCGTAGACGAAGAAGGTCAGCAGGCAGACCAGCAACAGCACGCCCACGGCGAGAGCGGGAGTGACGAAGCGGGCATTCTCTCCGACCGCTGAAATGCAAAGAGCCCGCCAAGGGGCGGGCTCGTCGGGGGGGGGCGGATGTGGGTCCGCGACTCAGTTTGGCAGGCCGGTCACCTGCACCGACAGGTCGAACAGCTTCGCCTTGCCGGCGTAGTAGCGGTCGATGCGCCATTCCTTGAGGATGTCGATGGCGATGTCGAAGGTCTCGAGCTCGAGCTTGTAGAGGTCGGCGACGTTGAACTGCGTTTCGGACTCGAGCGCGAGCACGAGCTGCGCAAGCGTGCGGGCCGATTCGCTCGAAGGGTTGGCGACGATGAATTTGCGGGCAGATTTGATGGCGTTCACGGGTGATCCTTCAAGGGGGATGGCGGCAGACCCGGGGCCGTGGTCTCCGGGTTTGTCCGGTTGAACGACGACGCTGGCGATGGCCGGGAATCGAAGGATTGTCGCAACTCTCGTGTGACAGTTTTATGACAATTCGACACTTTGGGGTTACCCCGGCGTGGCCTCGTCGCGCAGGACATGCAGCGGCAGGTCATGCTGTCTGGCGATCACTTCGATTTCGGCGCAGTCCCGGCCTTCCAGGAAGGCCGCGATCGCTGCATGCGTGGACGACCGGAACATCGCGTTCCCTGCCTCGGCGCCCAGGCCCGCCGCTGCGCACAGGCGCTGCGCGAAGTGCGGCTCGAGCGCGGCGAGGGCGACGCGCCCGTCGCGGCACGGGTAGACGCGGTAGCCCGCATGCGCGCCGCCGACCGAGCCGCCGGGCGTGGTGAGTCCCCATTGGCGCGGCAGCGCGAGGTAGTGTGCGGCGGCCGACAGCGCCACCTCGATGCGCGTGCCGCTGCCATGCATGCTGCGGTGCAGCAGCGCCTGCAGTGCCGCCTCGCTCGCCATCAGCGAGCCTGCCATGTCGGCGTAGAGCGTGGACGGCAGCGCGCAACCGGTGACCAGGCCGCTCTCGGCCAGGTAGGTCAGGTCGTGGCCGGGCTCTTCGGCGCGGGCGCCTGGGGCACCGACGATGGCGACCATCGACAGGCGCGGATGGCGGGCGTGCAGCGCCTCCCAGCCGAGGCCGAGTTTGGCAAGCGCGGAGGGCCGGAAGGACGTGATCAGCACGTCGGTCCGTGCGAGCTCGGTGTCGAGCTGGGCACGACCTTCTGCGGTCTTGAGGTCGCCCTGCACGTGCGCGATGCCCTCGTGCATTTCGGCATAGGCGGCCGGCGCGTAAAGGCTCATCGGGTCGGCCGATTGCCCGGCCGCTGCGGGCGGCTCGAACTTCACGCAGTGCGCGCCCATGGCCCGGCAGCGCATCAGCGCCGCAGGGCCGGGGAGGTTGAGGGCAAGGCTCAGCACGCGGGTGCCGGCAAGGGGTGCAAGGGCTGTCGTGGTCATGGCAAGGTCAGTCGATGATTTCGGCACCGCGTTGCGCCAGCAGGTCGCGCAGCAGCGAGCGGTGGCAGCGCGCCGCGTCTTCGCAATAGCAGCCGACCGCCATCGCGCCGTGGTGCGACAGCGCGGCCAGCAGGTCGAGGTTTCGGCTGGCATCGGGCTGGGCCATCTCGCGCTGGTAGAGGCGGCTGAAGGCGGCCCATTGCGCCGGCGTCTCAGCGGCCTGGCCGAGCTTCATGGTCTCAGCCGATGGGGCGAGGTTCGGGTACCACACGTCGTACCAGTCCTGGGCGGCGAACGCGGTCTTCGGCACGCCGCGCGGCGGGCGCCGCACGGTGCCGATGCGCAGGCCCTCGCCGGGCGCGCGCGGCGTGCCGAGGCGGATGATGCGGATGGCCATGGATGTCTCCTTGAGGTGCGTGTTCAGGTGCCCACGATGCCGCCGTCGCGCCGCTGCACCACCACCGTGGCCGAGCGCGGTCGCGTGCTCGCCGGCAGCGTGCCGTCGGGCCAGGCGCTGCTGAGCGCGCCGGTGCCGTCGTCGCGGCGCTCGCCGGGGTGCTGCACGTTGACGAACAGCGTGCGGCGGTCAGGCGTCACGACGCAGCCCGTGATCTCGCAGCCGTTCGGCCCAACGAGAAAGCGGCGGATGCGTCCGCTCGCCGAGTCGGCGCACAGCAGCTGGTTGTTGCCCAGGGCGGCATGGGCGCCGGTGCCGATCGCTTGGCCGCTCATGTCGGTCTGGATCCACAGCAGCCCGCCGCTGTCGAAGTGCAGTCCGTCGGGCGAGCCGAAGGCGTCGTCGTCGGCCCGCGGATAGCGCGCGCCGATGTCGGGCAGGGCCGGGTCGCCGGCCTGCACGAAGTGGTCCCACGCGAAGCCGGTGCTGGCCGCGTCGCCACCGTCTTCGCGCCAGCGCAGGATGCCGCCGAAGAGGTTCGGGCCGCGCGGGTTGGCGGCGTCGGTTGCCGGCTTGCCGGCGGCGCCGCGCTGGCTGTTGTTGGTGAGCGTGACGTAGACCTCGCCGGTGCGCGGGTGCACCGCGATCCATTCGGGGCGGTCCATCTTCGTCGCGCCGACGACGTCGGCCGCGAGCCGGGCATGCAGCAGCACCTCGTCGTGGCCGGCGAAGCCGCGTGCGGCGTCGAGCCCGCCGCGGCCGTGCACGAGTTCGAGCCAGCGGCCACGGCCATCGGCATCGAAGCGCGCGACATGGAGCGTGCCGTCATCGAGCAGCGTGCGGTTCGCTGCGCGCGCCGCCGCGTCCTGCCCGGGGCGGACCTTGTCCCGGCTCACGAACTTGTAGATGCATTCGAAGGCCGCGTCGTCGCCCATGTAGACCGCGACGCGGCCGTCCTTCGTCAGCGTGCAGGTCGCGCTCTCCTGGCGCTTGCGGCCCAGTGCGGTGCGCTTGACCGGCGTGCTGCTCGGGTCGAAGGGGTCGATCTCCACCACCCAGCCGAAGCGGTGCGCCTCGTTGGGATGCCTCGACAGGTCGAAGCGTTCGTCGAAACGCCAGTACTCGACCCACTGCGCGCCGGGTACCGTGCCGTAGCGGCGCTGCGCCGGCGTGATGCGCGCCGCCGCGTCTGCCGGGCCGCCGAAGTAGCCGTGGAAGTTCTCCTCGCACGTGAGGTAGGTGCCCCAGGGTGTGACGCCCATCGCACAGTTGGCGAAGGTGCCGAGCACCCGCGTGCCCGTGGGGTCGGCCGCAGTGCGCAGCCAGGGCGAGCCGGCGGCCGGCCCGGCGATGCGCATCGGCGTGGCGCCGTGGATGCGCCGTGCATGGGGCGACGGGCGCACCTGCCGCCAGCCGTCGGCCATGCGCTCGATCTCGATCACCGACACGCCCATCGCATGCAGCGACTTGCGGACCTTCTCGGCCGTCCAGCGTTCGACGCCGTCGGTGTGCAGCAGCCGCTCGTCGGTGTACTCGTGGTTCATCACCAGCAGGCCGCGCGTGCCGTCGCTGCCCAGCGGAAAGAAGTGCATGCCGTCGTGGTGCATGCCGGCCTGCACCGCCTGGTCGGCCGCGCTGTTGCTGGCGTCGGGCGTGAAGGCCGGCATCGCGCCGGCGACGCCGGTCGGCGTGCCCCAGGGGTAGAGCACCTGAGCACGGTACTCGGGCGGCAGCGTGATGCCGTCGTGCAGCGTGGGCGGCACCGCGCCGAAGCCCAGCAGGGTCGGGTCAGTGGACCCCGGCAAAGCGCAGCCCGCACCCATCAGCGCGACCGTGGCGGCAACGCCCGCCTGCAGGAAGCCGCGGCGGTCGAGCACGCGGTCTTCAGACACCATGGAAGCGCACCGTTTCCTCGAGCGGGGCGCGCTCGCTCACCAGGCCGTCCAGCGGATGCGCCGGGTCGGCGATGCCTCGCCACGGCGCGGGCAGGAAGGGTCGGGCCGAGCGGTGGGCGGCGATGGCGTCGTGAAACTGCATCCCCGCATGATGCCGCCGCTGCCGTGCCGATTTGCTTAGATCTTGAAGGCGCGCTGGATGTCCGGCCGCACCAGGTCCGCGTAGTCGCGGTGCTTGCGGATGTAGCCGGCGATGAACTGGCACACCGGGATCACATGCTTGCCTTCGCTGCGCGCGGTGTCGAGCACATGCTTCGCAATCGTCGAGCCGACGCCCTGGCCCTCATGCTCGGGCAGCACCTCGGTGTGCGTGAACATGATGGCGTCGGTCAGCAGGTTGTATTCGCAGTAGCCCGCGAGCTCGGTGCCGATGAAGGCTTCGTAGCGGTGCTTCTCGGCGTTGTTGGTGATCTGGATGTCGGGCATGGGGGGCTCGTGAAGTGGGTTCAGGGGTTTCGGGCGAGAAAGGCCTTCAGGTTCGATGCGGCGGTGCTGCGCACCTTGCGCCGCAGGCTGGGCGACCAGCCCAGCAGCAGGCCCGGCAGGCCGAGCGCCTGGCGTGCCCAGGTCCAGAAGGCGAAGCGGTCGCGGTGCGTCGCGATCAGGCCTTCGGGCGTGAAGGTGAAGCGGGCGTCGATCGCGTTGTCGACGATCCGGCCGGTGGCGCTGAAGAGGTAATGCGCGTCCCAGTGCGCCTGGCCGCCGGCGGCGTCGGCCTGCACGCCGCGGTAGGTCAGCTTCCACACCTGCGCGCCCTTGACGGCGGTGCCGGTGCACAGCATCGTCCACATGCCGCCGATCTCGCGCGCGCCGCGCAGCTCGAAGACCTCGTCGCGGAAGGTCGCGTCGGGCGCGTAGCAAGCGGCCATGGTGTGGGCGTCCAGGCGCGCGAAGGCGTCGTAGAAGCGGCGGATCGTCTCTTCGCTGGCGTGCATGGTTCGTCCTTGCTCAAGGGTCAGGGGCGGTCGAGCAGCGTGGCCAGCGTCTGCAGCGCATGGGCCACCGTGGCTTGGCGCACCGTCGCGCGGTCGCCGTCGAAGCGCCGGCGTTCGGTGCGCGTCACGCCGCCCACCGACCAGCCGAACCACACGGTGCCCACCGGCTTGTCGGGCGAGCCACCGGTCGGCCCGGCAATGCCGGTGACCGCGAGCGACACCTGGGCACGCGAATGTGTGACGGCACCTTCGGCCATCGCGCGCGCGACCGGCTCGCTGACGGCGCCATGCGCGGCGATCAGTGCGGCATCGACGCCGAGCGCTTCGTGCTTCGCCTCGTTGGAATAGCTGACGAAGCCGCGCTCGAACCAGGCGCTGGAGCCGGCGCGCTCGGTGCACGCCGCGGCGATCAGCCCGCCGGTGCAGCTTTCGGCGGTGACCAGCATCGCGCCGCGTCGTTCGAGCAGTCCGGCCAGGCGCGCGACCAGGTCGGGGAGGGAGTCGTTGGCGTCGTTCATCGCCGGCGAGTATGCCGCGCTGGCGCACCGGCCGGGTTCACCAGGCGCGCCACAGCGCGATGACGACCAGCGTGCAGAAGGCCGCGACCAGGTCGTCGAACAGGATGCCGAAGCCGGCGATGGCCCAGCGCATGTCCTCGGCCGCGGCGCCCTTCTGCTTGCACAGGGCATCGGCCCACGCGATGGGGCCGGGCTTGGCCGCGTCGAAGATGCGGAACAGCACGAAGGCCGCGAGCTGCGCCCACAGCCCGGCCGGCGTGACCAGCCAGAGGATGAGCCAGAAGGCAACGACCTCGTCCCACACGATGTGGCCCGGATCGGCCACGTTCATGTGGCGGGCCGTCACGGTGCAGGCCCACCAACCGATCGGCAGCGACGCCAGGATCACCCAGCCGATGGTGGCCGGCGACAGCCACAGCTGCATCACCACGAAGGCGGCCCAGGCCCACAGCGTGCCGACGGTGCCCGGGGCGCGGCGTGGCAGGCCGGAGCCGAAGCCCAGGGCGATCAGGTGCGCCGGGTGCGAGCGCATGAAGCGGAAGGTCGGGCGCATCGGGACGGCGTGCAGGCGGGCGGCGGGCGACAAGGCGCCGGATTCGGGTGCGGTGGACATCACTTTGAAGTGTCGCGTATCTCGGGCCGGCCGGACGCCTCGACGCCGTGAGGCGCCTTCTATAATTTTTTGCTTTCACAATGAACGGGAGCGCACCGCCTCATGAGAAACATCGTTCAACGTCTTGGGGCCCTGTCGCTTCTCGTGGCCTTCGGCTGCGCGCTGGTGGCCTGCGGCAACAAGGAGGCGGATCAGCGCAAGGCCTTCACCACGTTCCTGCAGACCCGGGTGCTCGACAAGCCCGGCATTCGTGTGCCGGCGCCCAGCGTGGAGGAGAAGGCTTCTTTCGGCGACTATGCGCCGCACTACGCGGTGATCACCGATTTCAACGATGGCATGAACACGTCGGTGGGCCAGCCCATGACGCAACTCATGGCCAAGGGCGGGCTGCGTTCCATCGGCGATCTGGCCTCGCGCCGCGACGACATCAAGGCTGCGAAGGACGCCTTGGTGGGCCTGCGCACCGCACTCGACCAGCAGACCGCCGATGCCGACGCCGCGCACGCGCAGCTCAAGCAGCCCGACGACCTGAAGCAGGTCTACGACAAGGCCTACGACAAGACCGTGACGTTGCCATCGACCACCTTCAAGGAAGTATTCCCGGCGCTCGACACCGTGTTCGACAGCGCGCTGACCATCGGCACCTACATCGAGCAGAACAAGTCGAAGATCCAGATTTCGGGCGGCGCCATCAGCGTGACCGACCCGGCCGTGCAGGCCGAACTCAACAAGATGCTGCAGCGGCTGAACAGCCAGTCGACCGCCATCAACGCGGCGCAGCAAAAACTGCAGACGGTGGTTCGAGGCTCCTGAGCGGCGCGGCGCGAAACCTCAGGCGACGTGGTCGAGCGCGCTGAAGCGTTGTGATATCGGCATCACTTCGACGTGTCGCGTCTTTTGGATCGGACGGGTGACTCGACCGGCGTGATGCGGTAGACGCAGCGCCGCGCGCCGGCGATCAGGTGCTCCTCGCGCTGCAGTGTGCCGCGCGGGCCGGCGACCTCGCGGAACACCTCGAGCTCGGAACGGCAGAAGCCCAGGCAACTGGTGGCAGCGGCGCAGATCGGGCAGTGGTCCTCGATCAGCAGCCAGTCGCGGCCATCGGGTTCGACGCGCGCCATGTAGCCCTCGGCGTCGCGCAGCGCGGCGAGCCGGCGCAGCCTCGGTTCGAGCGCCTCGATCCCGTCGCAGGCCTGCAGGTAGGCGGTGCGCGTCGCCTGCTCGCGGATGGCGACGAGGCGATCCAGCCCTTCCTCGCCGAACACCTCGCGCACCGTCGACAGCAACTGCACTGTGAGCTGCGCATGGGTGTCCGGGAAGCGCGCATGGCCCGCGGCGGTCAACGCCCAGTCGCTGCGTGGGCGGCCCGCGCCGGCTTGCGGCTGCAGTCGGCTTTCGATCAGACCTGCGGCCTGCAGCTTCTGCAGTTGCTGGCGCGCGGCCTCGCCCGTGATTGCCAGCTGGGCGGCGAGAGCGGCGGTCGCGACCGGCCCGCGCGTCTTCAGGGCGAACAGGATGCGATCAGCGGTGGAGTCGATTTCCATTATGCAAGTATTTGCTTGTTTAAGTGCGTGTGCAAGCCTAATATCCAAGACTTGACTTTGATATTAACGCCGGCGGTGTCCGGTGCCCAACCCATGACTTCGCATGCCTCTGCGGCCGATGCCGCCTCGTCTTCTTCTCCTTTGCCTTCCTCTCATGACACCGCCGCTGGATGGGCCGAACTCTTCACCGGTCGCAACGGCTGGCGTGCGTTGGCGCTGACCGGCGGCGTCGCGCTGCATGCGGTCAACGTGCACATCGTGACCACCGTGCTGCCCTCGGTGGTGCGCGAGATCGGCGGGCTCGACTGGTACGCCTGGAGCACCACGCTGTTCGTGGTCGGCTCGATCGTCGGCGCTGCCCTGTCGGTGCGCCTGCTGGCCGCGCTGGGGCCGCGCGGTGCCTGCCTGGCCGCACTGGCGGTGTTCGCTGCGGGCTCGGTCGGCTGCGCGATGGCATCGACCATGCCCTGGCTGCTGGCCGGCCGCACCGTGCAGGGCCTGGGCGGTGGCATCCTCGCGGCGCTGAGCTACGCGCTCATCAGCCGGGTGTTCGAGCCGCGGCTCTGGCCGCGCGCGGTGGCGCTGGTGTCGGGGATGTGGGGCGTGGCGACCTTGTGCGGCCCCGCGGTGGGCGGCCTGTTCGCCCAGGCCGGCCACTGGCGCTGGGCCTTCTGGGCGCTGCTGCCGCTGGCCGTGCTGCAGGCGCTGCTGGTGAACTGGCGGCTCTCGCCGAGAGCCGGCGTGCCGCATCGGCGGCCCGACACGATGCCGCGCGTGCCCGCGCCGCAGATCGCGCTGCTGACGCTGTCGGTGCTGGCGATCGCCGCGGGCGGGCTGCTGGCATCGCTGACGGCGCAGGCGGTGGCCGTGCTCATCGGGCTGGCGCTGGGATGGCTGGCCAGCCGCTGGGACCGGCGCGCCACGGTGCGCCTGCTGCCCACCGGCGCCTATGCGCTGGGCCGGCCGCTGGGCGCCATCTACGCGGCCATCGCGCTGCTGCTGGTCGGTACCACCACCGAAATCTTTGTGCCCTATTTCCTGCAGCTACTGCAGGGCCACAGCCCGTTGGCCGCGGGCTATCTCACGGCTGCGATGGCAGCGGGCTGGAGCGTGGGTTCGCTGGGGTCGTCGGGGCGTCAGGGCGCGGCGGCCGACCGCCTGCTGCGCCTCGGGCCGGTGCTGTCGGCCCTCGGCCTCGGCGTGCTGGCCTGGGCCGTGCCCACGAGCGGCGCGCTGGCAGCGGGCCCGACGCTGATGGTCATGGCGCTGGCGCTCAGCGCCGTCGGCCTGGGGGTGGGCATCGGCTGGCCGCACCTGTTGACGCGCGTGATGGCGCTCGCACCCGCGGGCGAGGAGGGCATCGCGTCGGCCTCGATCACCACGGTGCAGCTCTACGGCATGGCGGTGGGCGCGGCCATCGCCGGTCTCGTGGCCAATGCGGCGGGGCTGACGATGCCTGGCGGCGTGGCCGGCGCGCAGTCGGCGGCGCTGTGGCTGTTCGCCAGCTTCGCACTGGCACCGCTGGCGGCTGCATGGCTGGCCGGGCGGGCGACGCGGGGTGACGCATGAGCATCGACACCGTCGCACTGTTCGCCGGCACGCAAGCGCTGGGGCTGGCGCTCTGGGCCAGCCTCGCGGTGATCAACAACCTGCAGGACTTCCACGGCGCCGCGGCGGCGGTCGGTCGCACGTTGTCGATGGCCCTGCTGGCCGAGCCACCGGCCATCGACACGCCCTTGCGCCGCCGCGCGATCCGCTCGCCTCTGCTGCACCGGCTCGGCTTGATCGTCGTGGTCTCGCTGGAATTCATCGCGGCGGCCGGCCTCTGGACCGGCTGCGTCGTGTGGGCCATCCACGGCACGCGCGTGCCCGCTATGCCCTGGTTCGATCTCGGCCTGGCGGCGCTGTCGGCTGCGGTGATGGCGATGCTGCTGGGCGGCCTGGCGACCGCCTACTGGATCCGGCAGGAGGCGCTGCAGCAGACGCACTTCCTGTTGTTGCTGTGGATCCTCGCGGCCTTCGGGGTGCTGCACTTCGGCGCGTCGGCTTGACGCTGTCGGACCAGCATCCGACGCCACCTCAGACGAAGTGATCGAACGAGGTGAAGCGCTGTCCCACCGGCACATGCGCCGCATCGACGATGCGCACGCCGGCTTCGGCTTCGATGCGGCCGATGCGCGTTACCGCGGTGGCGCTTGCGCGGCCGGCTTGCATCACGGCGTCGCGGGCCGTGACCGGCGCGGTGAACACGAGTTCGTAGTCGTCGCCGCCCGAAAGCGCGCACAGGCGTTGCATCTCGTCGCCGAGCACGCTGCGATCGAAGCTCGGATGTGTCCGCGCCGCGATGCAGCCGACCGCGGCGTCCGCGTCGACCTCGGCACCGGTACCGCTCGCGCGCAGGATGTGCGACAGGTCGCCCAGCAGGCCGTCGCTCACGTCGGCGGCTGCGCTCGCGATGCCGCGCAGCGCCATGCCCAGCGCCACGCGCGGCGTCGGCGTCTCCATGCGCGAGCGCGCCAGCGCGAACAGGTCTGACGGAAGGTCGAGCGTGCCGCGGAAGACCTCGAGCGCCAGCCGCGCATCGCCCAGTGTTCCGCTGACCCAGAGGTCGTCGCCAGCGCGTGCACCCGAGCGCAGCAGCGCGGCGCCTTGCGGCACTTCGCCGAACACCGTGATGCAGATGTTGAGCGGGCCGCGCGTGGTGTCGCCGCCGACCAGGTCGCAGTCGTGCGCCTCGGCCAGCGCGAACAGGCCGCGCGAGAAGCCTTCGAGCCAGGCTTCGTCGACCGCCGGCAGCGACAGCGCGAGGGTGAAGGCCAGCGGCTTCGCGCCGCAGGCGGCGAGGTCGCTGAGGTTCACCGCCAGCGCCTTGTGGCCGAGGCGGGCCGGGTCCACGGTCGAAAGAAAGTGCCGTCCCTCGACCAGCATGTCGGTCGACACGGCCAGCTGCATGCCCGGCGCCGGCGCCAGCAGCGCGCAGTCGTCGCCGGTGCCCAAGGGCGAGCGCTTGGCGGGCCGCGCGAAGTAGCGCGCGATGAGATCGAATTCGCCGACGGCGCTCATTTGGTCGGGTTCCTGAACCGCAGTGCCGCCTGCCGCACCACCTCGGCCAGCAGGTTCTCCTTGGCCTGCTTCTCGCGCAGCCAGCGCGCATCGTTGCGGCTGGCTTCGACGTCGGTGCGCAGCTGGGCCAACGAGCGGGTGGCGCCGAGTGCCTCGCTGTGCCATTCGAGCTGTGTCATGGTCATCAGGATGTGCTCGCGCAGCGGCATGTGCTCGCCGCTGGCCGGGTCCACATACACCGCGTCCAGGCCGAAGCGGCAGGCCTGGAAGCGGTTGTAGGTGTAGACCAGGTAGTCGTCCTCGGTCGGCGTGAAGGGCTGCTCCTGCAGGAACCAGGCGCCCAGCGACTGCACATAACCGGCCAGCGCGGCGGCGCGCTCGACGGTCAGCGGCGTGTCGAACACGCGGATCTCGATGGTGCCGAACTCGGGCTTGGGCCGGATGTCCCAGTAGAAGTCCTTCATGCTGCGCACGACGCCGGTGCGGGTCATTTTCTCGAAGTACGCTTCGAACTCCTTCCAGCTCAGTGTGAAAGGGGCGCGGCCCGACAGCGGGAAGGCGAACACCGAGTTGAGCCGTGCCGAGTCGAACTGCGTGTCTTGCCCCTGCACATACGGCGACGAGGCCGACAGCGCGATGAAGTGCGGGATGTAGCGCGACATGCGGTGCAGCATCAGCAGGGCGGCGTCGGCATCCGGGCAGCCGATGTGCACATGCTGGCCGAAGATGGTGAACTGCTTGCTGAGGTAGCCGTACAGCTCCGACAGTTCGCGAAAGCGCGGCTTGTCGTAGATGCGGCGCTCGTGCCATTGCTGGAAGGCGTGCGTGCCGCCGCCGACCACCGCGATGTTCAGTTTGTCGGCGTTGCGCACCAGCGCGTCGCGGATCGGCGTGAGCTGGTCGATCACGTCCTGCGCCGAGTGGCAGATGCCGGTCGAGATCTCGATCATGCTCGAGGTCATCTCGGGCACCACGCTGCCGGGCAGCGGCGTCTGCGCCATCAGCCGCAGCATGTCCTCGGCATAGGGCGCGAGGTCATAGTCGTGGGTGTTGACGAGTTGCAGCTCGAGCTCGACGCCGAGCGACAGTGCCTCGGACTTGTTGAAGGGCTCGAGTTGCACCGTGCGGTCGCGCGTCGAGCTCGGCAGGTTGGCGATGCTCATCGCTGCGTATCCCGTTCTTCGTTGCCCCGGAACACCTCGGGCAGCCAGGGTTTGAGGCTTTCACCCGATGCGTGGATGGCGATCGTCGCCAGCACCGCGCCCACCACCTCCATCAGCAGGATGGCCGGCAGCGCGATCTGCGTGATCATGGCGCCGAGCAGCGGCGACGCGGTGGCGAAGTTGGAGGCGATCAAGAGCGCGATCGACGACAGCGGCGACATCGCGCAGCCGACCCAGAAGGCCTGCTTCCAGCTGGCGCCGCTGCCCGGGTTGGCAATGGCCACGCCGGCGATCTTGGCCAGCAGGCGCACGCCGATCACCGCCAGCACCAGGCTGGCCACCGGCATGCTCCAATCGCCCTGCGCCGCGACGATCGACACCAGCACGAACATCAGCATGGTGAGCAGCGAGGCCGCGGTGCCCAGCTGCCGCGACCAGGCCCAGGGCTTCGGGTTGAGCTGCTTGAGCAGGATGCCGCCGATGAGCGCGCCGAGCGGCGCCGAGCCGCCGAAATGCGCCGCCAGCGCGGCGCCCGCGCCGATGATCGCCAGCAGCAGGATCGAGGTGTTCTCGCTGGCCGGACTCATCACCCGCAGCGCCGACCGCAGCGCCAGCGCCATGACGGCGCCGACCACGAAGGACACGCCCAGCACCACCAGCACCGGGTAGAGCTTGTTCATCAGCCCCTCGGGGCCGCGCTCCAGCAGGCCGGCCTGCGCGTAGCCGAGCGCGAGCGCATAGAAGGTGTTGAGCGTGGCCAGCGTCAGCGCGCGTTCGGTCACCGGGCCGGAGGCGCGCGTGTCCATCACCACCCGGCTCAGGACCGCCGGGGAGGCGACGATGGCCATCAGCGCCACCGGGTTGGCCACCGGGTTGGGCACGCCCATCCAGTGCAGCGTCCAGAACACGCCGAAATAGGTCAGCGCCGATTCGAGCAGGCTCTGCAGCAGCACCATCGGGTTGTGGCGGAACCAGCGCAGCGGCAGCCGGCCGCCGGCCTCGAACAGCACGATGGCGACGCCCAGTTCCAGCAGGAAAAGCGGAATGCCCTGCAGCGGCCAGAGTGCCCCCTCGAAGCCGGCCAGGCCGACCAGGGTGCCGACGATGGAATAGCCGACCACCTTGGGCATGCCCATGTAGCGTTGAACGAGGTGGCCCGACGCCGCCGCGGCCGCCAGCAGCAGCGACCACAGCACCGTCGGCAGCCCGGCCGAGGGGCGCACCCACTGGGCCCAGAAGCCAAGCACGTCGGCAGGAAGGAAGGATGTCATCGAGAAGGTTCGGAACGAAACCGGAAAGGGGGGCGAAGAAGCGCGCTTCGCGGCGGACCGGCAGCGCGCGTCAGTGCAGCACGCGCGAGCCCGGTGCGCCCTGGGCGTCCGCCTCGAGCAGGAACAGGGGGATCGGCACGTCGAAGCGCTCGCCTTGTTCGCTCACGAAGAAGTAGCTGCCGTGCATCGTGCCGCTGGCGGCCTGCAATCGACAGCCGCTGGTATAGCGGAACGATTCGCCGGGCGCCAGCAGGGGTTGCTGGCCGATCACGCCCAGCCCCTGCACCTCCTGCGAATGGCCAGACACGTCGTCGATGTGCCAGTGCCGGGCGATGAGCTGGGCCGCGACGTCGCCGGTGTTGGTCACGGTCACGGTGTACGCGAAGGTATAGACCTTGGCCTCCGGGGAGGACTGGTCGGCAAGATAGCGGGGCTCGACGGTGACGCTCATGGCGGGCTGGGACATGCCGGAATGGTAACGGCTTGCCCGCGCGAGGCCCTGCGACAATCAGGGGCATGACGAGCTCCATCTACCGCATCGCCCCCTCGATCCTGTCGGCCGACTTCGCGCGCCTGGGCGCCGAGGTGAGCGACGTGATCGCCGCCGGCGCCGACTGGATCCATTTCGACGTGATGGACAACCATTACGTCCCCAACCTGACCTTCGGCCCGATGGTCTGCCAGTCGCTCAAGCCGCATGCCAAGACCGCCGACGGCACGCCGGTGCCGATCGACGTGCACCTGATGATCCAGCCGGTCGACGCGCTGGCCGCCGCCTTCGCGCAGGCGGGGGCGGACTACATCAGCTTCCACCCCGACGCGTCGCCGCATGTGCACCGCAGCATCCAGGCCATCAAGGCCGCCGGCTGCAAGCCGGGGCTGGTGTTCAACCCGGGCGCCGGGCTGGAGGCCCTCGATTGGGCGATCGACGACATCGACCTGATCCTCATCATGAGCGTCAACCCGGGTTTCGGTGGCCAGAGCTTCATCGATTCGGCGCTGCGCAAGATCGAGCTGGCGCGCAAGCGCATCGAGCAGAGCGGTCGCGACATCCGGCTCGAAGTCGACGGCGGCATCAAGGCCGACAACATCGCGCGGGTGGCGTCGGCCGGTGCCGACACCTTCGTGGCCGGCAGTGCGATCTTCAATGCCAAGGACTACGGCGGCGTGGTGTCGGCGATGCGCGCCAACCTGGCCACGGCCGGCCGCTGATTCCACCGGGCCCGCCGGGGCCTCAGCGTTTGACCTGGTCGTTGTAGACGCGGTCGGTTTCCTCGCCGCGGCTGGTGTCGACCACGCCGCGCTCGACGTCGTCGTGGGCCCGCTGGCCGATGGCCGATGGCCGACGCGCTGCCGTCCTGGTTCTGCTGGCTGTCCGAGGATTCGTCGCGTTCGTGCGGCAGGCGCGGCGACGACTCGCCATTCTGTGCAGTGCGGGTGTTGCCGTCACCCTTCGGGTCCGGCGTGGCCGGGCTGCGCGGTGGGCGCTGGTCGGTGCTGTCGTTCGCTTTGGGTGTGGCCATGGCGGTGCTCCTCATGATCTCCGTTTCTGCCATGGACTGCGGATCGGCCCGGTAGGACCGCCGGGCCGGCCGCTGTAGGATCGTCGGCGATGGCCGATTCCTCTCTCCACGACACCCTGCGCATCCACAGCTTCGCATCGACCGACCCCGGCCCGCGGCTCATCGTGCTGGGTGGTGTGCACGGCAACGAGACCTGCGGCACAGCGGGCATCGAACGGGTGCTCGCCGAACTCGACGGCGGCACGCTCGCGTTGCGCCGCGGCCAACTCACGATGGTGCCGGTGGCCAATCCGCTGGCCCGCCGGCTGATGCAGCGCGAGGGCGAGCGCAACCTGAACCGGTCGTTCCGGCCGAGCGGCGCACCGGCCGACTACGAGGCCCGGGTCACCAACCTGCTGTGCCCGCTGCTCGACCGCCACGACGTGCTGCTCGACCTGCACTCGTTCCAGAGCGCGGGCGAGGCCTTCGCGATGATCGGCCCGCGCGACAACGACGGCACGCTCGAGCCCTTCGCACGTGCCACCGAAGAAGGCCGGCTGGCGTTGCACCTCGGCACGCCGCGCGTGGTCGAAGGCTGGCTCGACATCTATGCCGCCGGCCTGGCGCAGCGCGCGGGCGGCGCGCCGGCGGACGATGCGGCGCTCGCCTTCGGCTGGGGCACCAACGAGTACATGCGCAGCCGCGGCGGCTACGGCGTCACGCTCGAATGCGGTCAGCACCAGGACCCCGCCGCGCCGGACGTCGCGCATGCGGCCATCCATTCGGCCCTGCGCCTGCTGGGCCTGGTCGACGCGCCGCCGCCCGCGCCGCCGCAGCAGCCTGCACTGCTGCGCCTGGTGAGCGTCACCGACCGGGCGCACGAGGACGATCAGTTCGTGCGCGAATGGGCCACCTTCGACGCCGTCGCGTGCGGCGAGCCGATCGGCGTGCGTGCGGACGGCAGCGTGCTCGGCGCCGAGCGCGACGGCTTCATCATCTTCCCGAACACCGAGGCGCAGCCGGGCGCCGAGTGGTTCTATTTCGCAGTGGCGAGCGAGCGCAGGCTGTAGCGCGATCAGCCACTCCCCACGAGGCGGGAAGTGGCGCTCCTACAGCGTGGTGGCACGCGCGGACCTAGGGTGGCGGTCTGGAGGGTTTCGCATGCCTGCTGCCAAGACATCTACACCGCGCGTCCTGTGGAAGGGCGCCATCAGCTTCGGGCTGGTCCACATCCCGGTCGCGCTGTACTCGGCCACCACCGACCACAGCATCGACTTCGACTGGCTCGACAAGCGCACCATGGACCCGGTGGGCTACAAGCGCATCAACAAGAAGACCGGCAAGGAAATCGCGCGCGAGCAGATCGTCAAGGGCATCGCCTACGAGGACGGCCAGTACGTCGTTCTCACCGATGCCGAAATCGCGGCGGCCTACCCGAAGACCACCCAGACGGTCGAGATCGAGACCTTCGTTCCGGCCGACGCGATTCCTTTCGTGTACCTGGAGCGGCCCTACTACGTGGCACCCATCAACAAGGGCGCCAAGGTGTATGCGCTGCTACGCGAGACGCTGCAGCGTACCGGCCGCGTGGGCGTGGCGCGGGTCGTGATCCAGACCAAGCAGCACCTGGCCGTGCTGGTGCCGACCGGCCCGGGGCTGGTGCTGAACCTGCTGCGCTGGGGTGCCGACATCCGCCCCTGGAAAGACCTGCCGTTGCCGGCCGAGGGTGCCAAGGCCGCGGGCCTGTCGGAGCGCGAACTCAAGATGGCCGGTGAACTGGTCGAGGACATGAGTTCGGATTGGAACCCCGACGAATTCAAGGACTCGTTCAAGGACGAAATCATGCGGCTGGTCGACCGCAAGGTGGCCGCGGGCGAGACCGAGGCCGTGACGCCGCTGGAGCCGTCCGAGGACGGCGGCAGCGGCGCGAAGATCCTGGACCTGACCGAGCTGCTGCAACGCAGCCTGCGCAAGGGGGGCGGCGGCAAGCCGGCGGGCAAGCCAGCGGCCGACTCGGACGATGAGGGCGAGGAAGACGCCGCATCGGCCAAATCCGGCAAGGCCCGAAGCGCCAGCAAGCCGGCCGCCAAGGCCCGCAAGACACCGGCGCGCAAGAGCACGGCGGCCGCGAAGACACCGGCGCGCCGCCGCGCTGCCTGACCCGCCTCGAACCCCCGAAGCGCCCCGAAGCCCCCCGAAGACCCCCTCGAAGAGGCCGCACATGGGCGCCCGCGACGCATTGCTCCCCTACCACCGCAAGCGCGATTTCGGCAAGACGCCGGAGCCACGCACCGGCGGCGCGGCCGGCAAGGGCCGGCTGTCGTTCGTGATCCAGAAACACCATGCGAGCCGGTTGCACTACGACTTCCGACTCGAGCTCGACGGCACGCTCAAGAGCTGGGCGGTGCCCAAGGGCCCCTGCCTGGATCCGCACGTCAAGCGCATGGCGGTGCATGTCGAGGACCATCCGATCGCCTATGGCGGCTTCGAGGGCACCATCCCGCCCGGCCAGTACGGTGCCGGCACGGTGATCGTCTGGGACCGGGGCGACTGGCTGCCCGAGGGCAACGCCCGGCAGGCGCTGGCGGCGGGCAAGCTCAAGTTCGAGTTGCGCGGCGAAAAGCTCCGCGGCCACTGGACCCTGGTTCGCATGCGCGGCAAGGACGACGAAAAGCAGGAGAGCTGGCTGCTGATCAAGGAGAACGATGCCCAGGCGCGGCCGCTCGATGACTACGACGTGACCGAAGCGCTGCCCGACAGCGTGCTGACGGCCGTCAAGACGCCCCCCAGGCGCACCACCAAGCTCGCCCAGAAGAACGCAGCCGCTGCGGTGCCCTTGCCCGCCCTGCTGTCACCGCAGCTCGCCACGCTCGCGACTGCACCACCCCCGGAGCCCGGCGACTGGCTGTGGGAGCTGAAGTTCGACGGCTACCGCCTGCTCACCCGCATCGAGGACGGCGAGGTGCGTTGCTTCACCCGCAATGGCCATGACTGGACCGGCAAGCTGCCGGAGCTGGTGCGCGCACTCGGTCGGCTCGGGCTTCGCTCGGCCTGGCTCGATGGGGAGATCATCGTGCAGGGGGAGGGCGATGCACCGGACTTCCAGGCGCTGCAGAACGCCTTCGACCGTCGGTCGACCGCCTCGATCGTCTACTGGATCTTCGACCTGCTCTTCGTCGATGGCGAAGACCTGCGCGAGCAGGCGGTCGAGCTGCGCCGCGACCGCCTGGCCACCCTGATCGGCGAGGACCTGGCGCCGCAGCTGCGCTTCAGCGAGGCCTTCGACGCGCCTCCGCGCGACCTGCTCGCATCGGTCAGCGCGCTGGGCTTCGAGGGGCTGATCGGCAAGCGCAAGGGGTCGATCTACGTCTCGCGCCGTTCGTCCGACTGGATCAAGCTCAAAAGCCTGCAGCGGCAGGAGTTCGTCATCGGTGGCTACACCGCGCCCAAGGGTTCGCGTGCCGGCTTCGGCGCACTGCTGCTCGGCGTGTACGACGCCCGGGGGGTGCTGCAGTACTGCGGCAACGTCGGGACCGGCTTCGACGCCAGCCGGCTGGAAGACATCAAGTCGCGGCTGGACGCCGTGGCGGCCGATCGGTCGCCCTTCGGCAGCGGCGATGCGGGCGTGCCGCGCTCGGTCAAGGCGCAGTGGGTCCGGCCCGAACTGGTGGCCGAGGTGAGCTTCGGCGAATGGACGCGCGAGCACCGTGTGCGCCACAGCGTGTTCCAGGGCCTGCGCAGCGACAAGCCGGCGCGCCAGGTGACGCGCGAGAAGGCGGTGCCCGTGACCGGTGCATCGTCCCCCGCCACCGCGCCGTCCAACCCCTCCAAGGACACTGCCATGCCTGCTGCCGCAAAGACCAAGCCCACACCCGCCGGCAAGACCGCCGGCGTGCGCATCACCCATGCAGACCGGGTGATCGACCCCGAGAGCGGCGCCACCAAGGGCGAGCTCGCCGCCTACTACCAGGCGGCCTCGGCCGTGATGCTGCCGCATCTCAAGGGCCGCCCGGTGTCGCTGGTGCGGGCGCCCGAGGGTATTGGCGGCGAGTTGTTCTTCCAGAAGCATGCGAAGGACTCGGACATGCCCGGCATCACCCTGCTGGACGCGTCGCTGGATCGCGATCACGACCCGCTGCTGCAGCTCGACCGCATCGAAGGCCTGATGTCTGCCGCGCAGATGAACGTGGTCGAGTTCCACAGCTGGAACGCGACCTCGAGCGCCATCGACCGGCCCGACCGCATGACCTTCGATCTCGACCCGGGTGAAGGCGTCGAGTGGGGGCAGATGCAGGAGGCGGCCCTGCTGATGCGCACGCTGCTCGACGAACTCGGCCTGGTCGGCTTCCTGAAGACCAGCGGCGGCAAGGGCCTGCATGTGCTGGTGCCGATCCGGCGCCACTTCGGCTGGGATGCCGTCAAGGGCTTTTCGCAGGCGGTGGTGCAGCACATGGCGCAGACCATCCCGGACCGCTTCGTCGCCAAGAGCGGGCCGCGCAATCGCGTCGGCAAGATCTTCGTCGACTACCTGCGCAACGGCTTCGGTGCCACCACGGTGAGCGCCTGGTCGGTGCGGGCGCGGCCCGGGCTGGGCGTGTCGGTGCCGGTGCGCTGGGACGAGCTGCCGCAATTGAGTTCGGGCGCGCACTGGACGCTGCGCACGGCGCCCGAGCGCTTCGCCGTCGGCAATGCGCCCTGGACCGACTGGGAGCGCGGCCGCAAGGGCCTGGCCCTGCCGATGAAGGTGCTCGGCTACCAGGCGGGCGAGCGCTGACCCCTTCCAGGGGGCGCCGGTGCTCAGGGCTGGATGAGCTCCTGGGTCACCACCTCGAAGTGGTTCAGGGTGTTGACACCGAACACCATGGTGATCGGCACGTCCGCCGCATCGCGGCCGCGCGCGATCACGATTCGGCCGATGCGCGGCGTGTTGTGGCGCGCATCGAAGGTGTGCCAGCGGTCGCCGAGGTACACCTCGAACCAGGCGCTGAAATCCATCGGATAGGGCACCGGCGGAATGCCGATGTCGCCCAGGTAGCCGGTGACGTAGCGTGCCGGAATGTTCATGCAGCGGCACAGCGCCACGGCCAGATGGGTGAAGTCGCGGCACACGCCGACCCGCTCGCGGAAGCCCTCCAGCGCGGTGCGCGTGGCGCGCGCCTGCTGGTAGTCGAAGCGCAGGTGGTTGTGCACGAAGTCGCAGATGGCCTGCACCCGGTGCCAGCCCGGCGTGACGTTGCCGAACTGCGACCAGGCGAAGGCCAGCAGTTCGCTGTCGACCTCGCAGTAGCGGCTGGGCAGCAGGAAGGGCAGGGTGTGCACCGGCAGGTCGGCCGGCGCATGCTCGATGGCGCCGTAGTCGACCGAGTCGTGCCAGCCGGTGTCGTAGACGACCGCGTGGTTGCGCAAGCGCACGCTGCTCACGCCCTGGGGTACATGGACCCTGGCGCAGAAATTGTGGAAGGCGTCCTGGTAGTGGTCGGTCTGCAGCGGCGGGCTGATGCTGATGTTCTCACCGTCGGCAATGTCGCCGCTGCGGGAGGGGTGGACGCGAAGCATGTAGATGAGCGCGGTGGGCGCCGTGACGCCGATTTCGATGTCATAGCCGATCTGAATGAGCATGGCGTCGCTTCGCAAGAATGAGAGGTGAGGGGGTAAAGCATGTTCAGTGCCCGGCGCCGGACAGTGATGCATCGTAGACGGAGCGCCGCACCCCCCTGCGCAGCAGCGCGCCGCGAACCGGCGTAGGCCGAGGGCGACGCGTCGGTCCTCTCCTACCGGAATCGGCTCGTCGATCCCACAGACCCGAGCGCGCGGCCACTACGGGTGAATGGCGCAGCCTCCCCTAATCTGACCGGTCACCGTTGCCGAGACCCCGGCCCCACCGGTCCGGCCCCATGACCGCCTCGCACCGTGCGGGCAGCCGCACTGGCCTTTCTTCAACCGCGCTTCATCTACCCGAGGTCACCAATGGATCTTTCCAGCCTGGTCAACGTGCTGAACAGCCCCGCGATGGACGAAGTTCTGGTCTGGACGGTGGCTGCCATTGCCGGCACCGTGGGAGTCGTGGCCCTGGTGAACGCCCTCGACATGTTCCTCGACGTCGAGACGCACTGAACTTTCCCCGGCGCCTGCGCGGCGCCTTCATCGACCCCCAAGGATCAGGAATGACCCCACGAAACAGGGCAGCGTCCGGACGCCGCCCGAAGGCCAGCGACGGCCCCAACAGCAAGCAACAGCAGCTGGCGGGCTTCACCCAGGAGGGTGTGCCGCAGCTGACGACGAACCAGGGGCTGCACATCCCCGACAACCACAATTCGCTCAAGGCCGGCGTGCGCGGGCCCACGCTGCTCGAAGACTTCATCCTGCGCGAGAAGATCACCCATTTCGATCACGAGCGCATTCCCGAGCGTGCAGTACACGCCCGCGGTGCCGCGGCACACGGCTACTTCCAGGTCTACAAGTCGATGTCGCAGTTCACCTGCGCCGACTTCCTGCAGGACCCGTCGCAGAAGACGCCCGTCTTCGTGCGCTTCTCGACCGTGGCCGGCTCACGCGGCTCGGCCGACACGGTGCGCGACGTGCGCGGCTTCGCGGTCAAGTTCTATACCCAGCAGGGCAACTACGACCTGGTGGGCAACAACATCCCGGTCTTCTTCATCCAGGATGCGATGAAGTTTCCCGACCTCGTTCATGCGCTCAAGCCCGAGCCGCACCACGAGATCCCGCAGGCGTCCAGCGCGCACGACACCTTCTGGGATTTCGTCTCGCTGATGCCCGAGAGCACCCACATGCTGATGTGGGCGATGAGCGACCGCGCCATTCCGCGCAGCTACCGGATGATGGAAGGCTTCGGCGTTCACACCTTCCGCTTCATCAATGCGCGCGGCGAGTCGCATTTCGTGAAATTCCACTGGAAGCCCAAGCTCGGCATCCATGGCCTGGCGTGGGACGAGGCGCAGAAGATCGCCGGCAAGGATGCCGACTTCCACCGCCGCGACCTCTGGGAGGCGATCGAGAACGGCGACTTCCCTGAATGGGAGCTCGGCGTGCAGATGATCCCGCAGGACAAGGAGCATTCGCTCGGCTTCGACTTGCTCGACCCGACCAAGCTGATCCCCGAAGAACTGGTGCCGGTGCAACGCATCGGCAAGCTGGTGCTCGACCGCAACCCGGACAACTTCTTCGCCGAGACCGAACAGGTCGCCTTCCACCCGGGCCATGTGGTGCCCGGCATCGACTTCAGCAACGACCCGCTATTGCAGGGCCGGCTGTTCTCGTACACCGACACGCAGATCTCGCGCCTGGGCGGCGCCAACTTCCACGAGCTGCCGATCAACAAGGGCGTGTGCCCGTTCCACAACTTCCAGCGTGACGGCATGCACCGCCAGACGATCGCGCGCGGCCAGGTGGCCTACGAGCCGAACACGCTGGCCAACGGCACCGAGTTCCGCATCGACGGCGAGAGCGGTGGCTTCCAGTCCTTTCCCGAAGAGATCGAGCCGCCGAAGATCCGCCGCCGCAGCGCGTCCTTCGACGACCACTTCACGCAGGCGCGCCTGTTCTTCAACAGCCAGAGCACGGCCGAGAAGGAGCACATCGTTGCGGCCTTCCGTTTCGAGCTCTCGAAGCTGGACGTGCCGGCCATCCGCCAGCGCATGGTGGACAACCTGGCGCATGTGGACGAGAAGCTGGCGCGGCGCGTGGCCGAGCCGCTGGGCATCGCCGCCCCCGACGCCCGTGCCGCGGCCGGCCGGCCGGGCTTTCGCGATCACCGCATCTCGCTGCCGATCGAGGAGTCGCCGGCGTTGCGCATGGTCGATTCGGGCGACGGCTCGATCAAGACCCGCAAGGTCGCGATCCTGGTGGCCGACGGCGTCGACTCGGCGTCGCTCAAGCCGATCCGCGAGGCGCTGGAAGCCGCCGGTGCCCAGTGCAAGGTGGTCGGGCCACGCCTGGGTACGGTGGCCAGCGCCTCGAAGCGCCAGATCGATGTCGACGCCACCTTCGCGACCATGCCGTCGGTGATGTTCGACGCAGTGCTCATTCCGGCCGGCAAGGACGGCGTCGCGGCGCTGCGCCAGAACGGCGAGGCGGTGCACTTCGCGCTCGAGGCCTTCAAGCACTGCAAGGCGATCTGCGCGGTCGGCGAAGGTGTCGAGCTGCTGTCGCTGGTGGGGGTGGGGCGCGGCGAAGCGGCCGCGGCGCCGGCCGGCGTGGTGGTGGCGGAAACGCCCGTCACCAACCTGGGCGACAGCACGGCGGCGACCGAGATCGCCAATGCCTTCATCGGCGCGATCGCCAAGCACCGCCACTGGGACCGCGCGAACATCGACGCCGTGCCGGCGTGAGGCGGCACATGCCCGGCTTCAGGCCGGGCAGGTGGCGCGGCCGCGGCCTGTCAGCCGCCGCGCCGCCTACGAAAGGTCAGGAACGCGTCCGGAAGTCGAAGGTCTGCCGGAAGGCGGCACCGTTGGCCGCGCCTTCGAGCTCGACCGTGTAGCGCGCGCCAGGTGCGAGCTTGTTCTTCGGCACCATGAAGAACTCGTGGCCGCGCCGGGGCACCGCGTCGGTGCGCACCGGTTGCGCCGCACCGCTGCTGTCCTTGAGCGCAAAGGCCGTGACCCGCAAGTCCGCGCCTTCGTCGGCACGCAGGTAGATTGGCGGGCCGAATTGCACCGTGCGGTCGGTGACCTCCGGGAAGGGGTTGGGCTCCTCGGTCGCCGGCGCAAAGGCGTAGTCGATATCGACGCTTCCTGCGCAAGGGTAGCTGGCGACCTTTCCGGCGCCGAGCAGTTGCGCGCGCTCCTGCTGGCCGAGCAGCACGCCGAGCCGGTGGTTGACGACCAGCGTCTCCCGCCCGTCCGCTGTCGTGGTCGTGGATGCGCTCACCGCCGCCAGCCCGCCGACGCGGGCACTGCTCATGGCGCCGCTCAGATGGGCCACCGAGTTCAGCAGCGAGCGCATGTCGCGCGCCCCGCGCTGCGCGGCCGTGGGCTGGGCGATCGCGCCGGTCGACACATAGGTCTCGATCGAGGCGGTCAACAGTTCCGTCACATGCGCGCCGTAGCTGGCGTACAGCGCGCGGTCGCTGGCCATCCGGCCGGTGAAGTGGGGGTTGTTGACGTTCGCTTCCTCGTGGCCGATCGCGAACGTGCCATCACGGCTTTCGGCCAGCAGGTACTGACCGTGGGTGCGCGAGGCGGCATCCAGCCGGGTGTTCTGTTCGAGGTTGCCGAAGCCGCATTGCGTGCGGGCCTGCTGCAGCAGCGTCCATGCTGCCCGGTCGCCGGATGCGGCGGCATACGCCGAGGCCGGCAGTTCGTCGGCGGCGTCGACCGCGGTCTGGTTCGGGGCCTGGGACGTCGATGCGGAACCGGTCGCGCTGCTGGTCGCGCCAGAGCCACCGTCACCCCCTCCGCCGCCGCAGGCGGCGAGTCCGAGGGTCGCACCGATCAGCAGTGCGCAAAGCAGGGGAGGCGGGGTCGCGATGCCGACCGAGGTGGGAGAAAAGCGGGGACGGCGGGGCAGGCGCATGAGGAGAGAAGGACCGCAAACAATAGTAGTAGCGTAGCGTGCCTCTCACCCCTTTGCCCCTCCCGCGGCGCTTGGCCCGTCGCGTTGTCAGTCGAGGCCTACAAGGCCTGTCCGCGCCTGCGTACGGTGGGTCAGTCGCGCGGCGGAATCTGCAGCCCGCGCGCCACCGCAGGCCGGGCCACGAAGGCGGCGAGCACGCGCGCCACGTTCGGGAAATCGTCGAAAGCGACCAGCTCGCGTGCCTCGTAGAAGCCGATCAGGTTGCGCACCCACGGGAAGATCGCGATGTCGGCAATGGAGTAGTCCGTGCCCAGCATCCAGTCGCGCCCGTGCAGTTGCTTCTCCAGCACGCCCAGCAGGCGCTTCGACTCCGCCACATAACGGTCGCGCGGCCGCTTGTCCTCGTAGTCCTTGCCGGCGAACTTGTGGAAGAAGCCGAGCTGGCCGAACATCGGCCCGATGCCGCCCATCTGGAACATCACCCACTGCAGGCATTCGTAGCGGCCGGCCGCATCGGCCGGGATGAAGCGGCCGGTCTTTTCGGCCAGGTACACCAGGATGGCGCCGGATTCGAACAGCGCCAGCGGCCGGCCGCCGGGTCCCTGCGGGTCGAGGATGGCCGGGATCTTGTTGTTCGGGTTGAGCGACAGGAAGGCCGGCGACATCTGGTCTTGCGTCTCGAAGCTCACCAGGTGCGGCTCGTAGGGCAGACCCAATTCCTCCAGCAGGATCGACACCTTCACGCCGTTGGGCGTCGGCAGGGAATAGAGCTGCAGGCGGTCCGGGTGCTGGGCCGGCCATTTCTGGGTGATCGGAAAGGCGGAGAGGTCGGTCATGAATGTCCTTGGAAAAATCGGGCCGCGGCGTCGAATGCGACGCGCCGGTCGGAACGGTGAATTCTGCCGCCCGCCTTTCAGGCAGGTGGCTCATCGGGCGCGATGACCTTGAGCCACGGCCAGCGCGCCTGATAGCTCGCGGCCTTGGTGCGGAACAGGTCCGGCAGCGCGTGGCGTGGGTTGATGCGCAGCAGCCCGGCGCCGAGGTCGTCCAGGCTGTCCGGCGCATAGAGCGCGCTGTCGGCGACCTCGATGCCCACGCAGGTGCAGGCGACCAGGTAGCGATCGATCCCGTCGCGCGCCGAGCGCAGTCCCGGATAGGGCGCGCCGAAGCGCTGCGCGTACCAGAGGTGCACGCGCGCCTGGTTCCTCGGTTCCACCGTGATGCCCAGGTCGGCCGTCGCTGCCTGCACGCGCCGGATCGCGGCGTCTTCCGCGTCCCATGACAGGTCGCGGTCGTCGAAGTAGAAGACGTCGTAGTCCTGGATGTTTTCTTCGGGCGGCCGGCCGGCGTGTGCGTTCCACAGCGTCTGGAACAGGCAGCCGGCCGTCAGGTGGCATTGGGGCAGTCCGAGCGTGCGCAGTCTGGCCAGCAATTCGACGTTGACCGGGTTGCGCCGGATCGTCTTCAGGAAATCGGCGGGCGTGAGCGACATGGGTGCGCAGTGTGCCTGCACCCATCCCCACGGCGGGCCGACCCTAGCCCGGCCGCCGCCGTGTCGACAGCAGCGCGCGCAGCTTGGCCGGCGCGACCGGCTTGGTCAGCAGCGTCACGCCGCCCTGGCGGATGCGCTGCAGCACCTCGGGCCCGGTGGCGCCCGAGACCAGCACCGCCAGCGCATCGGGCTGCAGCTGCCGGCTGGCGTCGATGATGGTCATGCCGTCCTCGTCGTTGGCGAGTTGCAGGTCGCACAGCACCGCGTCGTAGGCGACGCCGGGCGCCTCGAGGCAGGCGATCGCGGCGGCCACCGAGTCGGCGGTGTCGACAGGGCAGCCCCACTGCGCCAGCAGCGCGCGGCTGCCGTCGAGGATGACCGGGTCGTCGTCGACCACCAGGCAGCGCAGGCCGGCCATGGGCGCCGGCGCAGGGGGCGCGGGCGCCGGCGGCGGCACGTCGGCCAGCGCGACCTCGGGCAGCACCAGCGCGAAGGTGCTCCCGGCCTGCAGCGCCGAACGCAGCGTGATGCGCGTGCCCAGCAGCGCGGCGATGCGTGCGCAGATCGCCAGGCCCAGACCGAAGCCCTGGCGCCGGTCGCGCTCGGTGTTCGCCACCTGATAGAACTCTTCGAAGATGCGCGCCTGGTGGATGGGCGCGATGCCCACGCCGTTGTCGCGCACTTCGATGCGCACGCCGCCGCGCCGGCGCCGCGCCGTCACCAGCACGGTGCCGCCCGGCGGTGCATGGCGGATGGCATTGCTCACCAGGTTGCCGACGATGCGCTGCAGCAGCGCGGCGTCGCTGCGCACCGCCAGCCCGCGGTCGTCCCACAGCAGCCGCACCTGGGCGCCGGCCGCCGCGGCCGCGTGCTGCGCGGCGAGCGGGTCGAACAGCGCGGCCAGCGACAGGGCAGTGATGGCCGGCGTCAGCACCTTCGCGTCGAGCCGGGAAATCTCCAGCAGGTCGTCCAGCAGCACGCCCATGAAGGCGGTGCCTTCCTGCAACCGCAGCACGGCCGGGCGCTGCGCATCGTTCGCGCCGGGCAGCAGGCCGTCGATGAACAGGCCCATCGCATGCAGCGGCTGGCGCAGGTCGTGGCTGGCGGCGGCCAGGAAACGGGCGCGCGAGAGCGCCGCCTGCTCGGCCTCGGCCATGCGCTGCAGCGCCACCGCCGTCGCCTCGCGCACGCGCGCTTCGCTGATCTGCTGGTGGTGCTGCAGCCGCTCGGCCAGGTGATCGATGTCGGCGGCCAGCGCGGCGAGTTCATGGCCGCCCGACGCGGGCGCGCGGCCCTCGGCCTCGCCGACCACCTCGCAGCGGGCGTCGAACTGGCCGGCCTGCAGCGCCGCGACCGTGCGCGAGATGCGGCGCAGCGGCTGCGCCACCGTGCGGGCCATGTGGCGCACCGCGGCCCAGGCGGCGAACAGGGCGAGCAGTGCGATGCCGACGCCGGCCATCAGCGAGCGCATGCGCTCGCGCGCATGGGCGGTCGAGGCGCGGAAGGCCTGCACCAGGCCGATGGGCGTGGTGCCGGCGGTCGAACCCGCCGGCGCGAAGGCGCTGGCGCGCGAGGCTTCGCGCAGCGTGACCGGGGCGGTGAAGACGCGCAGCAGGGCGCCGTTGGGGTCCGGCGTGGCCGGCGGGCCGGCCGTGACGTACACGCCAGCGCTGTTGCTGATCTCGACGCGCGCCACCTGGCCGCCGCGCAGGGCGGCGTTGGCCACGTTCTGCAGCGCCGGCAGGTCGCCGGCGTACAGGCTCAGGTCGGACATTGCCGCCACCTGGCGGGCCACCGCCTCGCCTTCGGCGTCGAACACCGCGTCGAGCATGGCGAGCCGGCCGTGGGTGAACCAGGCGGTGAGCGCCACCGCCAGCACGGCGCAGGGGCCGATGCCCAGACGCAGCAGGTCGCGCCGCAGGCTGCCGCGGACCTGCACCGGTGGCACGGCGTCGGGCAGCGATGCCCGCTCGGAAGGGCCGTCGACGATGTTGCGCAACGGTAGGCGGGCCGGTGGCAAGAGGCGGCTGCTGCTGCGCATCATCGCGGTGCCGTCACCCTTTCGGTCAGTGCGCGTTCGTCGGGCAGGTGCAGGCCGAGGCTGCGCGCCACGGTGGTGTTGACCCGCACCGTAGCCGGCGTGGCCGCCTCCACCAGCACCACGCCGTCGGCGCTGCGCTTGAGCTTCTGCACGATGGCGCGTGCCTGGGCCGCCAGCTGGGTGGGCGTGGACACGGCCGCGGCCAGCCCGCCCGAGCGCACCAGTCCGTCGCTGGCGCCGAACACCGGCAAGGTGGCGCCAGCGCCGGCCCGCAGCACCGCCAGCGTGGCGGCCTGGCTGTCGCCGATGCGGTCGGGCAGCACCATCAGCACGTCGCTGCGGGCAACGACCGTCTGCAGCGCCGCCGCCAGGGCCGTGGGACCGAATGCGTACTGCACGTCCAGGTCCCAGCCGGCGGCAGCGCGTTGCAGTTCGCGCACCAGCGGCTCGGACTCGAGCGTCGCGACCACGCCCAGGCGGGGCTTCTGCGGCATCACGGCCTCGATGAGCGCCAACTGGTCGCCAATGGCCGGGTCGCGCAACAGCACGCCGATGCGCCGGTTGCCCCGCCGCAGCCCGGGCTCGCGGCGCAGGCTTTCGTAGTCGAGTTGCGTCAGCATCGCCAGCAGCAGCGGCTCGGCGCCCGGCTGATCGAGCGCGGCGCGGGCGGCCACCATGCCGACGGCGATGGTGGCGGGCGCATCGTCGACGGCGGTGCGCAAGTGGCGTGCGAACTCGGCATGCGGTGCCGAATCGTCGGCGACCAGCACGGTGAGGCCGGCCGCCGCCGTCGGGCCGGCGAGCAGGACCGCACAGGTCGGCAACAGCCGGCACACCGCCGTGCGCAGCGGTCTGAGGCTGGAGAGAAAAAGGTTCACGGACGGGCCTGCGGGCGCAGTGGGAAAAAGGGACATCCCAATGTACGAAGCGGGCTGTCGCGGCGCGATAAGGCAGAGGGCTTAGGCCGGCGCCGAGGGGGGGTGCTGGCCGTGCACTACGGCACAAGGCGTCGGCCGAAGGGCCTATGCCCGATGGCCGGTGGCTGTCCGACAGACCTCAGGCGCCGCGCCGAACGCTGGCCAGTTGCGCATGCATCGCCTGGCGAAGCACCCGGGGCGACACCGGCTTGTAGAGCACGGTGACGCCGGAGGCGGCCACCTCGCGCAGCCGGTCGGGCTTGGTCTCGCCGGTCACCAGCAGGCGCGCGGTGCAGGCGCGGATGCCGTGAGGATGCCGCTCCAGCGCGGCCAGCACGTCGAGTCCGTTGTCGCCGCCCTGCAGCAGCAGGTCGCTCACCACCACATCGGGCGGCTGCGACCAGCCGTCGGCGAGCGCCAGCGCCTCGGCCCGGTTCTGGGCCGCCATCACTTCGGCGCCCCAGGTCGTGAGCGCCACCTGCAGGCCTTCGAGGATGCTGCGCTCGTCGTCGATGACCAGCACGCGCAGCCCGTCGAGCCGCAGCTCGGCCTCGTCGGTGGCCACGGCCACCGCGAGCGGCAGCGGTGCGAGCACCGGCGTGGTGCGACGCACCAGCACGCGGACGCAGGTGCCGCGCCCTGGCCGCGAACTGAGTTCGACGCAGGTGTTGAGCAGGTCGGCCAGCCGCTGCACCGTGGCCAGGCCGAGGCCCATGCCACGCGCGCCGCGCTCGCCCGGCCGGTTGTGCGCGTCGATCTGGAAGAACTCCTCGAACACCCGCGCCTGGTGCTGCGGCGCGATGCCGACGCCGGTGTCGAGCACGTCGATGCGCACGCCGTTGCCGCGCGGCCGCGCACCGATCAGCACGCCGCCTTCGTGCGTGTGGCGCAGCGAGTTGGACACCAGGTTGTTCAGGATGCGCGACAGCATCACGTAATCGCAGCGCACCCACACATCGGTCTTGCGCACCACCAGCCGCAGGTTTTGCGCCTCGGCCACCGCGCGGAAGTTGCGGCTGATCTCGTCGAACAGGCAGTCGAGCGGGAAGTCCGAAAACTGCGGCTGCAGCACGCCGGCGTCGAGTTGCGACAGGTCGAGCAGTTCGGAGAACAGCCGGTCGAGCGACTCGACGCATTCGCGGATGTGGCTGATGCGCTGCAGCCGCACCGGGTCGGTCTCGCCGTTGGCCAGGCCGTCGGAGAACAGGGTGAGCGCATGCAGCGGCTGGCGCAGGTCGTGGCTGGCAGCGGCCAGCAGGCGGGTCTTGGCCTGGCTCGCCACCTCCAGTTGCTGGTTCTTGCGCCCCAGTTCGGCGGTGGCGTCGGCGATGCGGCTTTCCAGCAGGCGCCGGCTTTCGGCCAGCGCGCCGGCCGCCTGGTTGAAGCCGCTCTGCAGGCGCCGCACCTCGGCCGTGCCTTCGACCCTCACGCTCGCCTCTTCGCCGGCGCCCAGCCGGTCGACCGCCTCGCCCAGCGCACTGATCGGTGCGCTGATGCGGCGCGCGGCCCACCAGCCGGACAGGCCGACGCCGAACAGGCTGGCGGCGAGCACCAGCATCACGTTGAAGCCGACGGAGCGCCGGGCGCGCTCGACCGCGTCGAGGCTGATCTCGACCATCACCTGCCCGGCCCCGTGGCCGTCCTCGCCGGGCACCGGCACCACCACCTGCAGGCCCTCGGAGCGGGCCCGGTCGGCGGTCTCGGAATTGGCGACGATCTCGCCGTCCTCCGACCAGATCTGCACCTGCTGCACATGCGGCTGGTAGGTGCCCGACTGCGCGACGCGCAGCAGGGCGCGGCGGTCCATGTGGCCCAGCGGCGCCTGGGCCACCGTGGCCACCTGCAAGGCCACCGTCTGGGCGTTGGCGCGCATCAGTTCGGTCACGCTGTCCAGGTGCTGCCGCGTGAGCACCGCGATGGCCGCCAGCGTGGCGACGGTGGCCGGCAGCACCGCCAGCAGGATCAACTGCTGGGCCAGCGACAGGCGCTCCAGGCAGTGCACCACGCGCCAGCGCCACGGCGGTCGCACCCCCCCCGCGTCAGAGGCTGGCGCGGTGTTCAAAGGGTGGATAGCAGCCATGAACAGTGAAAAACGTCACAAATCTGCCGGCGGTTTGGTTTCTAATTGTGTTCCTGACGCCCTGTCTTGACCAGTCCGCCGTTCGGCGGATGCCTGTCTTCACGCCGATGTCTGCCGTCCACCCGTGCTTTGCGCCCCCGCTGCGCCGCCGCGACGCCTGGCGGTGGCTGCGGCATGCGCTGTTCGTCGGGCTGCTGGCGCTCGGCGGCGGGGAGGCCGGGGCGCAGGCCGACGCGGCGCAGCCCTTGCGCTTCGGCATCCTGCCGCTCGGCGGTGCCTTCGAGTCGCGCAACGACTGGGACCCGGTGCTGGCCGACCTGAGCCGCGCGGTGGGGCGGCCGATCCGCGTGCTGTCGGTCACGTCGTACGAAGCGCTCGAGCAGGCCATCCAGCGCAACGAGGTCGACATGGCTTTCCTCTCGGGCCGCATGGCCCTGGACGCCGTGACCCAGCGCGGCATGCGGGTGGTGGCGCAGGTCACCCGCCATGACGGGCTGCCCGGCTACCGCGCGCTGCTGCTGGCGCGCAAGGCCGGGCCCTTCAACACCCTGAAGGGGCTGCTGGCCGAGCCGGAGCGCTGGCGGCTGGCGCGCGGCGAGAGCCGTTCGGTGTCGGGCTTCATCGTGCCGCAGCTGCAGCTCTTCCTGCCCAACCACATCGCCATGGAAACCCGCTTCTTCAGCGAGGTGGTGGGTACGCACCAGTTCACCGCGCTGGCTGTCGCCAATGGCGAGGCCGATGTGGCCACCAACAACACCGCCGACTTCGAGCGCTTCAAGCTGCAGTTCCCGGCCGAGGCGGCACGGCTGCAGGTGATCTGGGAGTCGGAACTGATCCCGCATGCGCAGATCGTGGTGCGGCGCGACGATCCGCCGGAATTCCAGCGCAAGGTGCAGGCCTTCCTGGTCGACTACGCCCGCAGCAAGGGCCCGCGCGGGGATGCCGAGCGCGGCTACCTCAAGGCCCTGCACGACCTCGCGGGTTTCGTCGCTGCCGACAACGCGTCGCTGCTGCCGGCCGCCAAACTGGCCTACCAGCTGGCCAAGCAGAACGCGGCCACTGCCCAGTGGGTCAACGAAGCGGCCAGGCAGGCGCGCCTGCAACGCATCGAGAGCAGTTATGCAGAGCAGGTGGCGGCGCTGCGCGACCCGCGCTGAGGCGCCCGTCGACGCGTCGGGCCGGCGGACCGTGCTGCGGCGCGGGCTGCAACTGGCGATCTCGCTGTCACCGGCCGCACCGGCGGTGTTGCGGGCGCAGGGCGGTGGCCCGATCGCGCCGACCCTGCCACTGCGTTTCGGGGTGCTGCCATCCGGCGGTGCGGTGGAATCGCGCGCCCGCTGGGCGCCGCTTCTGGCGGACATGGGGCGTGCGCTCGGGCGGTCGGTCACGGTGCTGTCGGTGACCTCCTACGAGTCGCTCGATCAGGCGGTCCGCCGCAACGAGGTCGACATCGCGATGCTGACGGCCAAGATGGCGCTGGACGCGGTCACGCAGCGGCGCATGCGGGTGCTGGCGCAGGTGCGACGCCGCGAGGGCGACGCGGACCATCGCGCGGTGCTGGTGGTGCGCAAGGACGGTGCGCTGAACAGCCTGGCCGGGTTGCTGGCCACCCCCGGGCGCTGGCGGCTGGCGCGCGGCGACAGCCGATCGGTCTCCGGCTTCATCCTGCCGCAGGTCGAATTGTTTCTGCCGAACCGCATTGCCATCGAGACCGCCTTTCGCAGCGAATTGGTCGACACGCACCAGGCGACGGCGCTCGCGGTGGCGAACGGCGACGCCGACGTCGCCACCAACAACACGACCGACCTGCAGCGCTTCCGAGAGCAGTTCCCGGCCGAGGCCGCGCGGCTGCAGGTGATCTGGCGCTCGGCGCCCACGCCGCCTGCGCAACTGGTGCTGCGGCGCGATGCCCCGCCGGCGCTGCGCCGCAAGTTGCGCGACTTCCTGGTCGGCTATGGCCGCGGCGCCGGCCCGGGCGCCGAGGCCGAACGCGCGGTCCTCCGCGCGCTGAATGCCGCTCTCGGCTATGAAGCCGAGGACGACACGGCGCTCCTGCCCGCGGCAGAACTGGAGTACCAGCAGGCGTGGCAGCAGACGATGAATGCCGCCTGGGTGAACGAGGCCGCGCGGCAAAGCAGGCTGCAGCGCATCGAGCAGGTCTATGCGCGGCAGGTGGAATGGCTGAGGAAGCAGGGCGATTGAATCGGCATCAAGCTGAACGAGCGCCTCGGCGGCGCCCTGAGAAGGCAGCGCGTTCCGGCTCGGCGCCCGGCGTCGTGTAGTGCGCGCACAGCGCATCGACCAGCGCAGCCGCATAGATCGGCAGGCTCGCGCGGTCGCGCATCAACAGGTAGCGCTCGCGCACGCTCCATGGGTCGCTCAGTTCGATCAGCGCGAGCTGCATGCTTTGCTGGTTGCGGCGCACCGCCGACTCGGGCACCACGCCGATCCCGACGTCGCTGCCGATCATCCGGCACATGGCGTCGAAGCTGGCGAGCTGGATGCGCAGCTTCTGGCGCCGGCCGAGGTGTTCGGTGATCTGCGCCAGGAAGGCCTGCAGCGTGCTGCCCTGCTGCATGCCGACCGCGTCGTCGTCCAGCGTCTCGGCAAAGGCGATGCGCCGGCGCCGCGCGAAGCGGTGCTTGCGTGAGGTGGCGAGCACCAGCCGGTCGGTGCTGAAGTGGATCGCCTCGAGGCCCAGCGTGTCCACATCGCCGGCCACGATGCCGATGTCGGCCCGGCCTTCCAGCACGCCGCGCGGAATCTGAGCATTCGGTTTTTCCTGAAGGTCGACGTTGATGCGCGGGTAGGCGGCGAGGAAGGCGGGCAGCAGTTCGGGCAGGAAATCAGTCACCGCGGTGGTGTTGGCGAACACGCGCAGATGGCCGCGCAGCCCGCCGCCGTAGGCCAGCAGCTCGTCGCGCAGCCGGTCGGTCTGGTGGAGCATCAGCCGCGCGTGGTGCAGGAAGGCCTCGCCCTGCGGCAGAAGCTTGACGCCGCGCGCCTCCCGCGTGAGCAGCGGCAGGCCGCACTGCGCCTCCAGCGCCTTGATGCGCGCGCTTGCCGCTGCCAGCGACAGGTGCTGCCGTTCGGCCGCCCGCGTGAGGTTGCCCAGCTCGGCGGTGGCGACGAACAGGCGCAGGTCGTTCAGGTCGAAATGCATGCGGCATCGTAGACGAGCATTCGGAATCACCGAAGGCTCGGTTCCGAATTCGCAGATTGCGCCGCGCCATCGCAGCGGCCACCATGCACAGCACACAGGAGACAAGAACCATGCAAATCCGCACCATCGCGCTGGGCCTGGCCGTCAGCGCCAGCCTGCTGCAAGCCATTCCCGCAACGGCCCAGACCGCCTACCCGTCGCGCCCCGTCACGCTGGTCGTGCCGCAGGCTGCCGGCGGCACCAACGACATCGTCGGCCGGCTGGTCGGCCAGAAGCTGGGCGAGGTGATGAACACCAGCGTGGTAGTCGACAACCGGCCTGGCGCGGGCGGCAACATCGGCACGCAGCTGGTGGCCAAGGCGCCGAAGGACGGCTACACGCTGCTCATGACGATCAGCAGCAGCCAGGCCATCAACCCGGCGCTCTACAAGAGCCCCGGCTTCGACCCGGTGAAGGACTTCCGGCCGGTCGGCCTGATCGGCGCGGTGCCCAACGTGCTGCTGGTCAACCCGGCGTTCCCGGCGAAGACGCTGAGCGAATTCCTCGCGCTGGCCAAGCGCAAGGACGCCAACTACCAGTACGCGTCCGCCGGCAACGGCACGCTCAACCACCTGCTGGGCGAGATGCTCAACAACATGGCGGGCATCCAGTTGCAGCACGTGCCCTACAAGGGCGTGGCACCGGCCATCAACGACGTGCTAGGCGGCCAGTTGCCGATCGTGTTCGCCAGCCTGCCGTCGGCGCTGCCGCACATCAAGAGCGGCAAGCTGCGCGCGCTGGCCGTCAGCGGCGAGAAGCGCTCGCCGTCGCTGCCCGAGGTGCCGGCCATCGCCGAGTCGGTGCCGGGCTACAACGGCACGCTGTGGATCGGCCTGTTCGCGCCCGCCGGGCTGCCGGCCGACGTGCAGACCGCCCTGCAGGACGGCACGCGCAAGGCGCTCGCCACGCCCGACCTGCGCGAGAAGCTCGAACAGCAGGGCGTCGAGATTGCGGCGCCGACCACGCCCGAGCAGTTCGCCGCGCTGCTGCAGACCGATCTCGCGAAATGGGCACGCATCGTGAAGTCGTCCGGCGCGGCGGTGGACTGATGACCATGCTCGCCCCCGACGACATCGCCGCGCTCCAGGCCTGGCAGGGCCGCAGCGAGACGCTGGACGATGCCATCACCGCCGCACCCGTGCGCGCGCTGTCGGCCACGCTCGACCGCGACGATGCCTTGCCCGTCGCCGGCACGCGGCTGCCCGAGTTGTGGCATTGGCTCTACTTTCTGCCGCACCACCGCCAGTCGGAGATCGGTGCCGATGGCCATGCGAAGCGGGGCGGCTTCCTGCCGCCGGTGCCGCTGCCGCGCCGCATGTGGGCGGGTGGCCGCCTGCAATGGGAACCGGGCAACCCGCTGCGCGTGGGCGACGCCGCGAAGCGGGTGTCGACGATCGCGTCGGTCACGCACAAGACCGGCCGCAGCGGCGAACTGGTGTTCGTCCTGGCGCGGCACGAGCTGCACAACGCACGCGGCCTGGCGCTCACCGAGGAGCACGACATCGTCTACCGTGCCGCCGCGGCACCCGGCGAGACCAGCCCCGCGCCGACGCCGGCACCGCAGGACGCCACCTTCAGCCGCACCCTCGTGCCCGGCGACGTGCTGCTGTTCCGCTACTCGGCGCTCACCTTCAACGGGCATCGCATCCATTACGACCGCCGCTACGTCACCGAGGTCGAGGGCTACCCCGGCCTGATCGTGCACGGCCCGCTGATCGCGACGCTGCTGGTCGACCTGCTGCGCCGCGAGCGGCCCGACGCGACCCTGTCGCGCTTCGAGTTCCGCGCCGTGCGGCCGACCTTCGACATCGCGCCCTTTCGACTGCACGGCTGCCCCGACGCAGGCGACAGGAACTCCTTCCGGCTGTGGGGCGAAGACGCCGACGGCTGGCTCACCATGCAGGCGACTGCGACCCTCGCTCCAACTCCTCGATGAAGACACAGATCCCCACCCCCGACGGCCACCAGGAGATGCGCGAGGCATTGCGCTCGCTGTGCGGCGGCTTCGACGCCGCCTACTGGCAGAAGGTCGACCACGCGCGCGGCTACCCCGAGGCCTTCGTCGACGCACTCACCCAGGCCGGCTGGCTCGCAGCGCTGATCCCGTCCGACTACGGTGGCTCGGGCCTCGGGTTGACCGAGGCCTCGGTGATCATGGAAGAGATCAACTTCTCCGGCGGCAACGCGGGTTCGTGCCACGGCCAGATGTACAACATGGGCACGCTGCTGCGCCACGGCAGCGAAGCGCAGAAGCGCCAGTACCTGCCCCGGATCGCGACCGGCGAACTGCGCCTGCAGTCGATGGCCGTGACCGAGCCGACCACCGGCACCGACACCACGCAACTCAAGACCACGGCGCTGAAGAAGGGCGACCGCTACGTCGTCAACGGCCAGAAGGTGTGGATCTCGCGCATCCAGCATTCCGACCTGATGATCCTGCTGGCGCGCACCACGCCGCTGGCGGAGGTGAGGAAGAAGTCCGAGGGCATGTCGATCTTCATCGTCGACCTGAAGCAGGCCATTGCGGACCGGGGAGGCAAGGGCATGACCGTGCGCCCGATCCAGAACATGGTGAACCACGAGACCAACGAAGTGTTCTTCGACAACCTCGAGATCCCGGTGGAGAACCTGATCGGTGAAGAAGGCCAGGGCTTCAAGTACATCCTGGACGGCCTGAACGCAGAGCGCACGCTGATCGCGGCCGAGTGCATCGGCGACGCCTACTGGTTCGTCGACAAGGCGCGGCGCTACGCCACCGACCGCCAGGTGTTCGGCCGTGCCATCGGCCAGAACCAGGGCATCCAGTTTCCGATCGCAGCCGACTACATCGAGACCGAGGCGGCGAACCTGATGCGCTTCAAGGCCTGTGCGCTGTTCGACGCCGGCCAGTCCTGCGGCGCCGAAGCCAACATGGCCAAGTACCTGGCGGCCAAGGCGAGTTGGGAGGCGGCCAACACCTGCCTGCAGACGCACGGCGGCTTCGGCTTCGCCTGCGAATACGACGTCGAGCGCAAGTTCCGCGAGACACGGCTCTACCAGGTGGCGCCGATCTCGACCAACCTGATCCATTCCTATGTGGCCGAGCACCTGCTCGGGCTGCCACGCTCGTTCTGAGGCCGCCATGACAAGACCCTTGGACGGCATCACCGTCATCTCGCTCGAACACGCCATCGCGGCGCCGTTCTGTACCCGCCAGCTGGCCGACCTGGGCGCGCGCGTCATCAAGGTCGAGCGCCCTGGCGCCGGCGACTTCGCACGTGCCTACGACCAGCGGGTGGACGGCGAAGCCTCGCACTTCGTGTGGGTCAACCGCTCCAAGGAGAGCCTCACGCTCGACCTCAAGCAGCCGGCCGCGCTGGCCGTGCTGCAGGAACTGATCGCGGGCGCCGACGTGCTGGTGCAGAACCTTGCACCGGGCGCCGCGGCGCGCATGGGCCTGGGCTACGACGTGTTGCAAGCCAGGCACCCATCGCTCATCGTCTGCGACATCTCGGGCTACGGCGGCGACGGGCCGTACCGTGACAAGAAGGCCTACGACCTGCTGATTCAGAGCGAGGCCGGTTTCCTCTCGGTCACCGGCACGCCCGACGAGCCGTGCAAGTCGGGCAACTCCATCGCCGACATCGCCGCGGGCATGTACGCGTACACCGGCGTGCTGGCCGCGCTGCTGCAACGGGGCAAGACCGGCCAGGGCTCGCACATCGACGTGTCGATGCTGGAGTCGCTCGCGGAGTGGATGGGTTTCCCGATGTACTACGCCTACCAGGGCGCGACGCCGCCGCCGCGCAGCGCCGCATCGCACGCCACCATCTACCCCTACGGCCCCTTCGCGGCCGGCGACGGCGGCACCGTGATGCTCGGCCTGCAGAACGAACGCGAGTGGCGCGTCTTCTGCGAGAAGGTGCTGCTGCAGCCGGCGCTCGCGAGCGACCCGCGCTTCGACGCCAACGCGAAGCGAAACGAGCACCGCGATGCACTGAAGGCGCTCATCCTCGAGGTTTTCGCTGCGCTGAGCAGCGCGCAGGTGCTGGAACGGCTCGACGCCGCGCAGATCGCCAATGCGCGCATGAACGACATGGCCGGCCTGTGGTCGCATCCGCAGCTGCAGGCGCGTGGGCGCTGGCGCGACGTGGGCTCGCCGGCGGGCGCCATCCCGGCGCTGTTGCCGCCGGGCCGGCAGAGCGCCTTCGATTACCGCATGGACGCCGTGCCCTCGGTCGGCGAGCACACCGAAGCGATCCTGCAGTCGCTGGGCCGCAACGCGGCCGACATCGCGGCACTGCGCGCGGCGGAGGCGACTTGATGACGACCGCATTGCTCGCCCGATTCGCCGCGGACCTGCGCTTCGAGGACATTCCCACACCCGTGGTGCGACGCGCCGAAGACCTGCTGGTCGACTGGTTCGGCTCGGCCATCGCCGGCCATGGTGCGCGCCCGGTCGAGTCCATTGCCGCCTTCGCGCGTGCCATGGGCCCGACCGACGGCGCGAGCGAAGTGCTGGTCGGCCGCGGCCGCAGCAGCCCGTACTTCGCGGCGATGGTGAACGCCGCCGCTTCGCACGTGGCCGAGCAGGACGACGTGCACAACGGTTCGGTGTTCCATCCGGCGACGGTGGTGTTCCCGGTCGCGCTCGCCTGGGCGCAGGCGCTGGGCGCGAGCGGCCGGCAATTGCTGACCGCCGCGGTGGCCGGCTACGAGGTGGGCATCCGCGTCGGCGAGTTCCTCGGGCGCTCGCACTACAAGGTGTTCCACACCACGGGCACCGCCGGCACGCTGGCCGCGGCGGCGACCGCCGGCCATCTGCTCGGGCTGGATGCGGCGCGCATGCAGCACGCCCTCGGCTCGGCCGGGACGCAGGCTGCGGGGCTTTGGGAGTTCCTGCGCACCGCCGCCGATTCGAAGCAGCTGCACACGGCGCATGCGGCCGCCGCCGGCCTGATGGCCGCCAGCCTGGCACGCGACGGCTTCACCGGCGCGCAGCAGATCCTCGAAGGACCGCAGGGCCTGGCGGCGGGCATGTCGAGCGATGCCGATCCGGCGAGGCTGGTCGATGGCCTGGGCACGCGCTGGGCGCTGGCCGAGACTTCGTTCAAGTACCACGCCTCGTGCCGCCACACGCACCCCGCCGCCGATGCCCTGCTGGCGGTGATGCAGGCGCACGACCTGCACGCCGACGACATCGAGGACGTGCAGACGCATGTGCACCAGGGCGCGATCGATGTGCTGGGCCCGGTGGTCGACCCGGCGACGGTGCACCAGTCGAAGTTCTCGATGGGCACGGTGCTGGCGCTGGTTGCGCGCTTCGGCCAGGCCGGGCTGGCCGAGTTCGACGCGCACTTCCGCGACGACGCGACCCGCGCCTTCCGCGACCGCGTGCGGATGGCGCTCGACGCCGAGGTCGACGCCGCCTACCCACGCCGCTGGATCGGCAAGGTGACGGTGCGCACGCGTGATGGCCGCGTGTTCGAAGGCCGCGTGGATGAACCGAAGGGCGACCCGGGCAACACGCTCGGTCGCGACGAGATCACCGCCAAGGCGCTGCGCCTCGCGGCCTTCAGCGGCGGCGCGAAAGAGGCCGAGATGTGCGACGCCATCGACGTGCTGTGGCGTGTGGCCACCGCGGCGAAGGTCGGGCCGCTTCTCGGTGCCGAGCCATGAGCGGCACGACATCGCCGCTGGCCCTCGCGCGCACTTTCCTTTTCGTGCCGGGCGACCGGCCGGAGCGCCACGCGCGTGCACTGGCGAGCGGGGCGGGCGCCGTGATCGTCGACCTCGAAGACGCGGTGGCGCCGGAGCGCAAGGACGCGGCCCGCACCCAGATCGCGCAGAGCTTCGCTGCCTTGCCGGGGTCGGCGCACGGCCGCCTGCTGGTGCGCGTGAATGCATTCGACACGCCGTGGCACGCGGACGATCGCGCGCTGGTCGCGCAGCTGGCTGCGCAGGGTCTGCTGGCCGGCGTGGTGTTGCCCAAGGCGGAGCGTGCGTCCGACCTGGCGGCGCTGGCCCAGGCCATCGGACGGGCCGCTGCGCTGCTGCCGTTGATCGAATCGGTCGCCGGCCTCGATGCCGCCGACGCCCTGGCTGCCGCGCCGCAAGTGCTGCGCCTGGTGTTCGGACACCTCGATTTCCAGGCCGACGCGGGCCTGGCCTGCGGGCCCGACGAGGCCGAACTCGTGCCGGTGCGGCTGGCGCTGGTGCTGGCATCGCGCCGGGCGGAGCTGGCACCGCCGGTGGATGGCATCACGCCCGACTGGCGCGATGCGACACGGCTCACGGCCGAGGCCTCGCGTGCACGCCGCGGCGGCTTCGGCGCCAAGCTGTGCATCCATCCGGAGCAGGTCGTCGGCGTGGAGGCCGCCTTCACACCGAGTGCCGACGAGCTGGCCTGGGCGCGACGCGTGCGCGATGCGGTGCGTGCCGCCGGCGGCGGTGTCGTCAACGTCGACGGCCGCATGGTCGACGGGCCGGTCGTCAAGCTCGCCGAGCGCCTGCTGGCGCAGGAGGGCCGCGCCGGCTGAACAGCGCACCGATCACCTGAGCGTTCCTTTTCCCTTTCGACAACCATCCTGAGACAAAAACATGACATCGACCATCAAGACATGGCTGGGCATTGCATTCGGCGCCGCGCTGTTGCCCCTGCACGCCCCCGCTCTCGCGCAGGCCGCCTGGCCCGACAAGCCCGTGACGCTCGTCGTGCCGTATTCCGCGGGCGGCCCGACCGACGTGGTGGCGCGCATGCTCGCCATCCCCATGGGCAAATCGCTCGGGCAGACGGTGATCGTCGAGAACACCGTGGGCGCGGGCGGCACCATCGCCCCGGCACGCGTGGCGCGCGCGGCGCCCAACGGCTACACGATCCTGATCCACCACATGGGCATGGCGACCGCGCCGGCGCTCTACAAGAAGCTACCGTTCGACCCGTTGAAGGACTTCGAGTACATCGGCCAGGTGCTCGACGTGCCGATGACGCTGCTGTCGCGCAAGGACTTCCCGGCGAACAACCTTCAGGAACTGCTGAGCTATGTGAAGGCCAACAAGGACAAGGTGTCGCTGGCCAATGCCGGCATCGGCGCGGTGTCGCAGTTGTGCGGTCTGCTCTTCGCGAACCAGATCGGCGTCGAGCTCACGACCGTGCCGTACAAGGGCGCCGGTCCGGCGCTCAACGACCTGATGGGCGGACAGGTCGACCTGCTGTGCGACCAGACCACGCAGACCGCGCCGGTCATCAAGCACGGTACGCGGGTCAAGGTGTTCGGCGTGACCACGCCGAAGCGGCTGGCGTCGATGCCCACCATCCCGACGCTGGACGAGCAGGGCCTGAAGGGCTTCGACGTGAAGGTGTGGCATGGCGTGTACGCGCCCAAGGGCACGCCGCCGGAGATCACAGCGAAACTCAACGTCGCGTTGCGCGCGGCGCTGCAGGACGACGCGGTGAAGGCGCGCATCGCGGAGCTCAGTTCGGAGATCGTGCCGATGGACAAGGTCACGCCGGAATCGCTGCGCACGCTGCTGACCGCCGAGACCGCCAAGTGGGGCAAGGTCATCAAGGCCTCGGGCGTGCAGGCCGAGTGAGCCGCTGCTAGATTCGATCGCATGACCCCAGCCCACGCCATCCGCCTCGCCGAGTTCGGCGGCCCCGACGTCATGCGTCTCGAAACCATCGCGCTGCCCGCACCCGCGGCTGGCGAGGTGCAGCTGCGCCAGACCGCCGTCGGCTTCAATTACCTCGACATCTCGCAGCGCAGCGGCAAGGTGCCGCTGCCCGCACCCACCGGCCTGGGCCACGAGGCCGCGGGCGTGGTGGAGGCGGTGGGCGAGGGCGTTGCCGACCTGGCGCTCGGCGACCACGTCGTCTACATGAACGCCGGCATCGGCGCGTATGCCGACCGGCGCAACGTGTCGGCGGCCAAACTGGTGAAGATTCCGGCCGGCATCTCCGACGAGGACGCGGCCGCCGTGTTCTTCAAGGCCATGACGGCGCAGTACCTGGTGAAGAAGACGCACGCGGTGCAGCCGGGCGACATCGTCGTGGTGCATGCCGCGGCCGGTGGTGTCGGCCAGATCCTGAGCGGCTGGGCCAAGGCGCTGGGCGCGACGGTGATCGGCACCGCGGGCTCGGCCGCCAAGTGCGCGGTGGCGCGTGCGGCGGGGTGCGAGGTGGCGGTCGACTATTCGCAGCCCGACTGGGTGGCGCAGGTGATCGATGCGACCGGTGGGCGCAAGGCGCGCGTGGTGTACGACTCGGTGGCCAAGCACACCTTCCTCGGCTCACTCGACTGCACCGCGCCCTTCGGGCTGGTCGTGCTGTTCGGCGCGGCCTCGGGGCCGGCCCCGGAGATCCAGCCGGAGCTGCTGAACAGGAAGGGCTGCCTGTTTCTCACGCGGCCTTCCGTCTTCCCGCACAACGCGGACCCGGCCACGTTCCGCGCCAACGCGGCGGATGTGTTCGAGGCGATGGCGCAAGGCGCCGTACGCGCGAGCATCGGGGAACGCTTTCCGCTCGCACGGGTGGCGGATGCACACCGCGCGGTCGAAGGGCGCGCCACCACGGGCGCCATCGTGCTGCTGCCCTGAACGGACGGCCGGCGGTCCCGGCGGGGCCCCGTGTGGGAACGATATGTGACAGTTGTTCCCTGCGCAGGTCAGTGTTTTCCTGGGCCGGAGGCCGTGAGAAACTTCGCTACAGTGGTCCGGCCTGTCCGGGCGTTGTACCAATCCAAGGAATATTCATGAGCAAGAAAGTCGCCTACGTCACCGGTGGCATGGGAGGAATCGGAACCGCCATCTGCCAGCGCCTTCACAAGGACGGGTTCACCGTCATTGCGGGTTGCGGCCCGACGCGCGACTTCGGCAAATGGCTGGGTGAGCAAAAGGCGCAGGGCTATGACTTCCACGCCTCGGTCGGCAATGTCGGCGACTGGACTTCCACAGTCGACGCCTTCAGCAAGGCCAAGGCCGAACACGGCAGCATCGACGTGCTGGTCAACAACGCCGGCATCACCCGCGACCGCATGTTCCTCAAGATGACGCCCGAAGACTGGAGTGCCGTCATCGAGACCAACCTCAACAGCATGTTCAATGTCACCAAGCAAGTGGTGGCTGACATGGTGGAAAAGGGCTGGGGCCGCATCGTGAACATCAGCTCGGTCAACGGCGCCAAGGGTCAGGCCGGCCAGACCAACTACTCCGCTGCCAAGGCCGGCATGCACGGCTTCACCATGGCGCTGGCACAGGAGATGGCCAACAAGGGCGTGACCGTCAACACCGTGAGCCCGGGCTACATCGGCACCGACATGGTGAACGCGATCCGCCAGGAAGTGCTGGACAAGATCATCGCCACGATTCCGGTCAAGCGCCTGGGCAAACCGAGCGAGATCGCCTCGATCATCTCTTGGCTGGCCACCGACGAAGGCGGCTACTCGACCGGCGCCGACTTCTCGGTCAACGGCGGCCTGCACATGCATTGAAGGCCCGAGCGCGCTTCACGAAGGAACCCGCTGCGGCGGGTTTTTTCTTGGGCGCGTGGGGCCGCTGGCGACCGGCGGCTACAGTCGCGACAACCTCCTTCAGCGATTTCCCACGCAGCGACCAACCCGGATGCCCCACAGCGTTTCCCTGATCAACACCATCGCGGCGGGCCTCGGGCTCGCGCTCGTGCTCGGCTTCCTGGCGGTGCGCGTCCGTCTGCCGGCGCTGGTGGGCTACCTGCTTGCCGGCGTGATCATCGGACCGTTCACGCCCGGCTTCGTGGCCGATGCCGAGATCGCCGCGCAGCTCGCCGAGATCGGCGTGATGCTGCTGATGTTCGGCGTCGGCCTGCATTTCTCGCTCGACGACCTGCTGGCCGTCCGAAAGATCGCGGTGCCGGGCGCGCTGGTGCAGATCGCCGTGGCCACGCTGATGGGCGGCTCGCTGGCGCTGTGGTGGGACTGGCCGTTGGGCGCTGCGCTGGTGTTCGGCTTGGCGCTGTCGGTGGCGAGCACGGTCGTGCTGCTGCGTGCGCTGGAAAGCCTCGGGCTGCTCGACTCCTACACCGGGCGCATCGCGGTCGGCTGGCTGGTCGTCGAGGACCTGGCGATGGTGCTGGTGCTCGTGCTGCTGCCTCCGCTGGCGAGCACGCTGGGCGGAACGGCCGACGGCGCCAATGCCAGCGCGATCTGGACGACGCTGGGCGTCACGCTGCTGCAGGTCGGTGGCTTCGTGGCGCTGATGCTGGTGGTCGGCCGTCGGGCCTTCCCGTGGATCCTCTGGCAGGTCGCGCGCACCAATTCGCGCGAGCTGTTCACGCTGTGCGTGGTGGCGGCGGCTGTCAGCATCGCCTTCGCCTCGGCAGCGCTGTTCGGGGTGTCCTTCGCGCTGGGGGCTTTTTTCGCCGGCATGGTGATGCGCGAGTCCGAATTCAGCCAGCGCGCGGCCGAGGAATCGCTGCCGCTGCGCGACGCTTTCGCGGTGCTCTTCTTCGTTTCGGTCGGCATGCTGTTCGACCCCTCGGTGCTCATCGACCGGCCGCTGCAGGTGCTGGCGGTGGTGCTGGTCATCGTGGTGGGGAAGTCGATCGCCGCCTGCGTGCTGGTGCTGGCCTTCCGCTATCCGCTGAACACGGCGCTGACGGTGAGCGCCAGCTTGGCGCAGATCGGCGAGTTCTCTTTCATCCTGGTGGGACTGGGCGTGTCGCTCAAGCTCATGCCGGCGGAAGGGCAGAGCCTGATCCTGGCGGGCGCGCTGATTTCCATCGCCACCAATCCGTTGTGGTTCAGCCTGATCGCGCCGTTGCAGAAGTGGCTGCATGCGCATTCGTCCTTCGCGCGCGGGCTCGAGGCGCGTGACGACCCCTTGGCCGAATTGCCGGCCACGACCGAGGCGCGCTATCTGTCGCACCAGGTGGTGCTGGTGGGCTACGGCCGGGTCGGCAGGCGCATCGCCGCCGTGCTGGCAGCGCAGCACATTCCCTTCGTGGTGGCGGAGCAGAACCGGGAACTGGTCGAGAAGCTGCGGACCGAGGGCGTGGCCGCCGTGTGGGGCGATGCCTCGGAGCCTGCGGTGCTGATCCAGGCGCACATCGCGCGGGCGCGCGTGCTGGTGATCGCCACCCCGGATGCGATGAACGTGCGTCAGATGGTCGAGACGGCCCGAACGCTCAACCCCGGTATCGAAACCGTCATCCGCAGCCACAACGAGGACGAAGCCCGGTTGCTCACGCAGGAGGCTGCTGTGACGGTCTTCCTTGGCGAGCACGAGTTGGCACAGGCGATGGCGCGCGATGTGGTGCGTCGGGCAACGCCCGCCTGATGAAGGCGAGCCCTGCGGCTCAGAGGTCTTCGATGACCAGCATCCGATAGCGCTGCGCGATCGAATACGGCACGGTTCGCACCACTTCCATCAGTCGCTCGGCGGCTTCTTCGTCTTTGGTTTTCACCAGCAACGCGCTGTGGCCTTCGCGGGCCAGCTTGGTGTAGGCGCGCACGGTGGCGCCCTCGGTGCCGGCGCTGGGCAGCGGGTTGTCGGCATCGCTGGTCGTCGGGGTGATTTGCGACAACACGATCTCCGGCGGAATCAAATAGATCGTATCGGCACCGAATCCCTTTTCCGCCAATCGCTGCCCGACCTTCTTGGCGTCTTCGGAACTGGGAAACATCACCATGGAATAGCCCGTGGGATAGAAGGCACCCCCCATCGTGGCGGTCATGCTGGGCTCGAGCGAAAAGTTCTTCATGGCGGTCCTCCGTCGGGTCGTTCAATGGCTCCCGAGACAGTTGGAGAATAGGTCGCCGGCAACCCGCGGCGATGTAGGAGAAGCAAGCGAGCGGCGTGTGGAAAATACCCATTGCTGTCGACAACAACCTGCAATTCAATCGCATCAATTGACATTTGTAATAAAGCGTGACTTTCTCCGCAGGCGTTTTTTGGCGCCATGCCTACGATGTGAGCGTGCCGCTTATTCCCCACTCCTATTGCCCATGTCCCTATTGCGAAATATCGCGTTGACGGTGCACGAGCTCGAGGACGGCGAGTTCTACTGGGTCCTCATGGAAGCCACGGACTACGCCATGGAAGAGGCTTTGCCCTACCTTCCCGTGGAGTCCTCCGCAGATCCGTACAGCACCTACGCCAATGCCCTGGTGGCTGGGCTCGCCGCGATGCGGCGCATGTTCGGCAACGGCGGGCCGCGCGACTGAAGGCCGCGCGTTGCGCGGTGGCGCCCCTGCCGCAGCCTGCCGATGAGAAAAGGCAGGAAAATCGCGGGCTGCCCATGGAACTCACTGCCTACTCCGCCGACCGGTTGTCCGTCGCTCCGATGATGGATTGGACCGACCGCCACTGCCGCTTCTTCCACCGCCTGCTCACGCAGCGCGCGCTGCTCTACACCGAGATGGTGACGACCGGTGCGCTGGTGCATGGCGACGTGCCACGCCACCTGCGCTTCAACGCCCAGGAGCATCCGGTGGCGCTGCAGCTCGGCGGCAGCGAGCCGGCCGACCTGGCGCATTGCGCGAAGCTGGGCGAACAGTGGGGCTACGACGAGATCAACCTGAACTGCGGCTGCCCCAGTGAACGGGTGCAGCGCGGCGCCTTCGGTGCCTGCCTGATGGCGGAGCCGCAACTGGTGGCCGATGGTGTGAAGGCGATGGTCGACGTGGTCGACGTGCCGGTCACGGTCAAGCACCGCATCGGCATCGACAAGACCGAGAGCTACGAGTTTGTGCGCGACTTCGTCGGCATGGTCAGCGAGGCGGGCTGCCGGACCTTCATCGTCCATGCCCGCAACGCCTGGCTCAAAGGCCTGTCGCCCAAGCAGAACCGCGAGGTGCCGCCGCTGCGCTATGAACTGGTGCATCGCCTGAAGCATGACTTCCCGGCGCTGCGCTTCTCGATCAACGGCGGCATCGCGCAGACCGAGCAGGTGCACCAGCAACTGCGCCTGCTCGACGGCGTGATGGTCGGCCGCGAGGCGTACCACAACCCCTGGTGGCTGGCCGAATGGGATGCGGCGTTTTTCGGCGAGCCGGCACGCGCGCTGTCGCGCGAGGACATCGAGCGGCAGATGTGCGACTACATGGTGCGCGAAGCGGCCGAGCACGGCACGCCGTGGTCGAACATCGCGCGCCACATGCTGGGCCTTCGCAACGGCCTGCCCGGCGCACGCCGCTGGCGCCAGGTGTGGAGCGACCACCGCCTGAAGGGCGAGACGCCCCATGCGGTGATGGCGCTGGCCCATGCGCAGCCGGTCGAGCCGGCGATGGTCGACTGACGCATTCAACTTTCGGCCGCAATGGCCGATAAGCCTTGATCGGGACCTTGTCCGGATCGGTCCGCCCATTCCAGGACCGGTCGGGCGCGCCCATTTCAAGGATCTCCCCATGTTTTCCCTTCTCTCGCGTCTGCGCCTCGCACCCCGGCTGGCGCTGGCTTTCGGGCTGGTGATGCTCGTCACCTCGCTGGCGGCCGGCATCGGCATCTGGCGGCTCGACAAGCTGCAGGACATCGCCAACGACCTCGGGGGCGCCTCGGCCCAGCGTGCCTTGCTGGCCCGCGAGCTGCACGCCATCGTCGTGCTGAGCTCGGCGCGCGCCGAAAGCCTGATACAGACGGACGACCCCGGCTACACCGCGCGCATCAATGCCGACCGCAAGCTGACCTCGGCGCGCTCGGAAGTCGTTCGCAAGACGCTGGAAGGGCTGGCCGACAACGAGCGCACCAAGGAACTCTTTGCCGCGATCGACGAGGCCGGCGGGAAATTCCGCACCGTGCGCGACGGGCTGGTCAAGCAGAAGGCCGCGGGCGAAACGGTGTCCAGCGACGAGATTGGCAAGCGCCTGCGCCCGGCCGCCGATGCCTATGCCAAGGCTGTGGACGAACTGGCGGCCTACCAGGCCGATCGGGTCGAGACGGCGCGTGCCGCCGCCGAACGCAGCGAGAAGGAAGGCATCACGATGCTGGCCACCGGTATCGGCCTCGGCCTGCTGGTGAGCGTCGCCTGTGGCTGGGCGCTGGCGCGCTCGATCGTCCTGCCCCTGCAGGCGGCGTCGCGCATGGCCGAGCGCGTCGCCGGGGGCGACCTCAGCATGGCGCCGATTCCCGTCACCGGGCGCGACGAGGTCCAGGTGCTGGTGTCCGACATGGGCGCCATGCAGGGCAAGCTGGCCGAACTTGTCGCCAGCGTGCACGCGGCCAGCGGCTCCATCACGACGGCCAGCACCGAGATCGCCATGGGCAACCGCGACCTCTCGACGCGCACCGAGCAGACGGCCTTCAACCTGCAGCAGACCGCGGCCAGCGTCGAGCAACTGACCGCCACCGTGCGCGAGAGCGCCGAGGCAGCGCGCCAGGCCAATGCGCTGGCGCTGTCGGCGTCGGGCGTGGCAACGCGTGGCGGCGACGTGGTGGCGGACGTGGTGACGACGATGGAAGCCATCGCAGGCGCCTCGCGCAAGATCGGCGACATCATCGGCGTGATCGACGGCATCGCCTTCCAGACCAACATTCTGGCGCTCAATGCGGCCGTGGAAGCCGCGCGCGCGGGCGAGCAGGGGCGCGGTTTCGCGGTGGTGGCTGGCGAAGTGCGCAGCCTGGCGCAGCGCAGCGCGGTGGCGGCGCGCGAGGTGAAAGAGCTGATCGGTGACAGCGTGAGCAAGGTCGAGTCGGGCGCCAGGCTGGTCGACACCGCCGGCTCGACGATGAAGGAACTGCTGAGCTCGGTCGGTCGCGTGACCGACATCATCAGCCGGATCAGCACCGCCGCCGGCGAACAGAGCGAAGGCGTGGGCCAGGTGAATGAGGCGATCACGCAGCTCGACCAGATGACGCAGCAGAACGCCGCGCTGGTGGAGCAGTCGACCGCCGCGACCGAGAGCTTGAAGGACCAGGTCACCCGGCTGTCCGAAGCGGTCGGCACCTTCAAGCTGGCGGCCTGAGACCGAGAGGCTCGCAGCCGCCGCTGTGCGGTGCTGGGTCAGCCTGCGACGCGAAGCCCAGCGAGCACCAGCAGCGCGATCGCGAGCAGCAGCGTGGTGCATTGCCAGAAGCGCACCGGATTGCGTTCGATCAGCGGTGGGCTGCGCATGCGCAGGAATGCGGCCCCCGGCGATGCGAGGTCGTGGACGAACTCCGAGACGGCCTCCTGCCGCTTCGCCGCCAGCGGATGCAGCGCCTTGGCGAGCACCGCGTCGACCCACGCCGGTAGTTCGGGCCGCGTGTGGCGCAGCGGCACGTATTGCAGGCCACGCAGGTCTTGCGGCGTGCGAACCCGCGACGCCCTGAGTCCATACGGCAGCTGCCCGCCGAGCATCTGGTAGGTGATGGCGGCCAGCGAGAACAGGTCGCTGCGCGGACTGCCGGGTTGTCCGATCAGGTACTCCGGTGCGATGTACTGGAGCGTGCCGGGCACGGAGGCATCGTGGCCCGTATGCCGGCCTTCGGCCAGGCCCGCGACATGCACCGTGGCGAGGTCGATGAGCTTGACGGTGCCTTGGCGGTCGATCATCACGTTTTCCGGGCGCAGGTCGCGGTGCAGCATCTCGCGTCCGTGCAGGGCCTGCAGGCCGAGCGCCAACTGCGCGACGAGGGCGCGCACGCTTTCCAGTGGCGGCCGCGGGTGGTCGACCATCCACTGCGCCAGCGTCTGGCCGTCGACGTATTCGAGCGCGACGAACAGGTGGTGCCGTGGGCGATCGCCGGGCCAGGCCTTGAGCACATGCGGGCTGTCGATGCGTCGGGCCACCCATTCCTCCAGCACGAAGCCGTCGAGGTGCTCGGCGCTGTCGCGCAGATCGACCGATGGTGTCTTGATCACCAGCTGCTGCCCGCTGGCATCGTCCACCGCCAGATGCACGTGGCTGCGCGCGCTCAGCTGCAGTTCGCGCACGATGGTGAAGCCCTCGAAGGGCATGCGCGGCGTCAGAAGCGGCGGTAGCGCCAGCCCCTCGCGGCCGAGCTGCGGATGCGGCGTTCCGGCCTCGGGCAGTTCGTCGATGCGCAGCAGCTGCAGCGTGGCATCGTCGGTGCTGCCGCTCGCGCGGGTGTGCGCCGTCAGCCAGGCCGCCGCCGCGTCGAAGTCCTCGGCGTGGCGGGCCAGCGCCTCGTGGACGGCCGCGGCCTCCAGGTGCGCGTAGGCGCCGTCGGTCGCCAGCAGGTAGACCTCGCCCGGCTCGGCGGCCCAGCAGCGGTAGTCGATCTCGACGTTGGGGCCGGTGCCGAGCGCGCGGCCCAGGTACGACTCGGCGGACGACAGATGCACCCGGTGGTCTTCCGTCAGCTGCTCCAGCGCGTGGGCGTGCAGGCGGAACACGCGGGCGTCGCCCACATGCAGCAGGTGCAGGTCGCGGCCCTTGAGGATCAGCGCGCTGAAGGTGCAGACATGGCCGCGGTCGCGCTCGAAGCGGCCGTCGCTGCGCATCGTCTGCGCGTGCAGCCAGGAGTTGGTGGCCGCGAGCACCCGCTGTGCCGCACGCCGCACCGACCAGGCGTCGGAGGTGGCGTAATAGTCCTCCAGAAAGGAGCGCACCGCCGTCTGGCTCGCCTCCTGGCTCACCCGGCTGGAGCTGATGCCATCGGCCAGCGCCAGCGCAACGCCCTTGCTGGCGAGCAGGTGGCCGGTGGGCAGGCAGGCGCCGTGGAAGTCCTGGTTGGCATGGTGTGGGCTGGCGAGCGAATGCTGGCCCAGCGTCACGCGCAGCCGTCGGCTCATGCGATCTTGCGCTTCGGTCCGGTCTTGTAGTGGGTGCTGTAGAGCGTGGCGCCGACGAAGGTCAGGCCACCCACCAGGTTGCCCAGCACGGTCGGGATCTCGTTCCAGATCAGGTAGTCCATCAGCGTGAACTTGCCGCCCAACATCAGGCCGGTGGGGAACAGGAACATGTTCACGATCGAGTGCTCGAAGCCCATGTAGAAAAAGATCATGATGGGCATCCACATGCCGATGGCCTTGCCCGAGACGGTGGTCGACATCATCGCGGCGACCACGCCCGTCGACACCATCCAATTGCACATCACGCCGCGAATGAACAAGGTGAGCATGCCGGCTGCACCGTGAGAGGAATAGCCCAGCGTGCGGCCCTCGCCGATGTGGCCGAGCCGTTCGCCGACGGCGTTGGGCGCTTCGCTGAAGCCGAAGGTGAAGATGATCGCCATGAAGACGGCCACCGTCAGCGCGCCCGCGAAGTTGCCGCAGAACACCAGGCTCCAGTTGCGCATCACGCCGCCCCAGGTGGCGCCCGGGCGTTTGTCGAACACCGCCAGCGGCGCGAGCGTGAAGACGCCGGTCAGCAGGTCGAAGCCCATGAGGTACAGCATGATGAAGCCGACCGGGAACAGGATCGCCCCGACCAGCGCATTGCCGGTGTTGACCGTCACGGTGACGGCGAAGGCGGCGGCCAGCGCGAGGATGGCACCGGCCATGTAGGAGCGGATCAGCGTGTCGCGGGTCGACATCACGAGCTTGGATTCGCCGGCGTCGACCATCTTGGTCACGAATTCGGCAGGTGCGAGATAGGCCATGTGGATACCTGAAGATAGAAATGAAAAGGGAAGGGGGTGTTCAGCCGTGGGCGACCAGCACGCGGCCGTCGTCCACACGCACGGTGTGGGGGCGTACCGAGTTCTGCGGCGCCTCGATGCATTCGCCGGTGCGCAGGTCGAAGTGGTTCTTGTAGAGCGGCGAGGCGACCACGACGCGGTCACCCAGGCTGCCGATCAGTCCGCGCGACAGCACGCTGGCGCCGGATTGCGGGTCGATGTTGTCGATGGCGTGGAACTGGTCGTTGCCGATGCGGAAGACCGCGACATGGCGCCCCTGCACCAGCGCGCAAACGCCGGTGTTCGGGAGGATGTCGTCGGCCGCGCAGACGGCGGTCCAGTGCAGGGTATCGGTTGTCATGTGCATGTTCCTCGGGGGTCAGGCCGGCGTGGCGTCGGCCACCTGCGCAGCGGCTTCGTCGGGTCGGGCCGGGCGGATCTGTCCGCGTTCCTGGATGAAGACAATGCGTTCGTCGGCCTTGTCGCTGTTGACGAAGGTGCGAAAGCGCTGGCGCACCGTCGGGTCGGTCACGGCGGTCTTCCATTCGCACTGGTAGGTGTCGACCACGTGCTGCATCTGGGCTTCCAGCTCGGCACCGAGACCCAGGCTGTCGGCGATCAGCACGTCCTTCAGGTAGTCGAGGCCGCCTTCGAGGTTGTCGCGCCAGGTGCTGGTGCGCTGCAGCCGATCGGCCGTGCGCACGTAGAACATCAGGAAGCGGTCGATCAGCGCGATAAGCGCGTCCTTGCTCAGGTCGCTGGCGATCAGCTCGGCATGGCGCGGCTTCATGCCCCCGTTGCCGCAGACGTAGAGGTTCCAGCCCTTGTCGGTGGCGATGATGCCCACGTCCTTGCCCTGCGCCTCGGCGCATTCGCGGGTGCAGCCCGAGACGCCGAACTTGATCTTGTGCGGTGCGCGCAGGCCCTTGTAGCGGTTCTCCAGCTGCACGGCCAGGCCGACCGAATCGTCCACGCCGTAGCGGCACCAGGTCGAACCCACGCAGCTCTTCACGGTGCGAAGCGACTTGCCGTAGGCGTGGCCGCTCTCGAAACCGGCGGCGATGAGTTCTTCCCAGATCAGCGGCAACTGGTCGACGCGTGCGCCGAACATGTCGACGCGCGCGCCGCCCGTGACCTTGGTGTACAGGCCGTACTTCTTGGCGACCTGGCCCACGGCGATGAGGCCGTCGGGCGTGACCTCGCCGCCGGGCATGCGCGGCACGACGGAGTAGGTGCCGTCCTTCTGGATATTGCCCAGGAAGTAGTCGTTGCTGTCCTGCAGGCTGGCCAGTTGGGGCTTGAGCACGAACTCGTTCCAGACGGAAGCGAGCACGCTGGCGGCCACCGGCTTGCAGATGTCGCAGCCCAGGCCCTTGCCGTGCTTGTGCAGCAGGTCGTCGAAGGTCTTGATCTGGCCCACGCGCACCAGGTGGTAGAGCTCCTGGCGCGAGTAGGCGAAGTGCTCGCACAGGTGGTTGTTGACGGCCATGCCGCGCTTGGCCATCTCGAACTTCATGACCTGCGTGACCAGCGGCACGCAGCCGCCACAGGTGGCGCCGGCCTTGGTGCAGGCCTTCATTTCGGCGATGGTGCAGGCGCCGCCGTCCACGGCCGCGCCGATCTGCGCCTTGCTCACGTTGTTGCACGAGCAGATCTGCGCGGTGTCGGGCAGCGCCTCCACGCCCAGGCCCGGCTTGGCCTTGCCGTCGCTCGACGGCAGGATGAGGAACTCGGGCTCGGCCGGCAGCGCGATGCCGTTGAGCGCCATCTGCAGCAACGTGCCGTATTCCTCGGCGTCGCCCACCAGCACGGCGCCCAGCAGCGTCTTGCCGTCCTCGCTGACCACGATCTTCTTGTAGACCTGCTTGCGCTCGTCGATGTACTGGTAGTTGCGCGCGTTTGGCGTCTTGCCGTGTGCGTCGCCGATGCTCGCCACGTCGACGCCCATCAGCTTGAGCTTGGTGCTCATGTCGGCACCGGCGAAAGCGGCCTCGGCATCGCCGGCCACGTGCTTGGCGGCCACGCGCGCCATCTCGTAGCCCGGCGCCACGAGGCCGAAGGTCTGCTCGTTCCACGAGGCGCATTCGCCGATCGCGTAGACGTCTCGGTCGCTGGTGCGGCAGTGGTTGTCGATGGCGATACCGCCGCGCGCGCCGACGGCCAGCGCGCTCTGCCGTGCCAACTCGTCGCGTGGGCGGATGCCGGCGGAGAACACGATCATGTCGGTCTCCAGCCAACTGCCGTCGGCGAACACCATCCGGTGGCGGGCCGTGGCCCCATCGGTGATGTCCACCGTGTTGCGGCCGGTGTGCACGCGCACGCCCAGCTCCTCGATTTTCGTGCGCAGCACGCGGCCGCCACCGTCGTCGACCTGCACGGCCATCAGACGCGGCGCGAACTCGACGACGTGGGTCTCCAGGCCCAGGTCGCGCAGTGCCTTGGCGCATTCAAGTCCGAGCAGGCCGCCGCCGATCACGACGCCGGTTTTGGAATGGGCGCCGCTGGCCTTCATGCCCTCCAGGTCGTCGATGGTGCGGTAGACGAAGGTGTGCGGCCTGTCGCGGCCCGGCACGGGGGGTACGAAGGGGACCGACCCGGTGGCCAGCACCAGCTTGTCGTAGTGAAGCACCTCGCCGTCGATGGTCGTCACGGTGTTGTCGCGGCGCTCGATGGCGGCGGCCCGTGCCGCCAGGCGCAGCGAGAAACCGCTGCGCGCGAAGAAGTCCGGCGCGACCAGCGACAGGTCGTCGGCGGTCTTGCCGGCGAAGAATTCCGAGAGGTGCACGCGGTCGTAGGCGGCGCGAGGTTCCTCGCACAGCACCGTGACCTCGGCTTGCGAAAGGCCCAGCTGGTGCAGTTCCTCGAGGAACTTGTGGCCCACCATGCCATGACCGACGACGATGATTTTCATGTTGATTCCTGCACGTCCGTCCCCCGTGGGGTGCCGTACAGGTCACTGCGCCGGGCTCGCTAAGGAGTGGCACAGGCTGGGTTGGGGCCCCCGCGGAACGCGGAACTCAATCGGGTTGGAACAACCGAGGGCTTGGCGCATGCGCGTTGTGGCTAACTCGGGTTCCGCCGTCATTGGCGGAGGCGATGACGTCTGCGGCTGCACTGCCACGGACGTCTGCCTGAACCGGATGCACGATCCGTGCCCGGCGATTTGGGGCCCTTTCGAGCAGGGAGCCCGCAAAAAACCAGGGCTCGGCTCGCAGATGGCACCAAGTCGGTGTGAACGTGCCAGCAAATGGGGCGTTCTGCCCCGAGCTTCTATGCCGCGGCTTCGAGCCCGTTGCTGAAGTGCTCGCGCATGCGCACCATGGCGGCCGCCGGGTCCTGGGCGACGATCGCCGCCATCAGCGCGCGGTGCTCCCTGAGGGATTCGTCGATGCGCCCCGACTTGAGCAGCGAGTTGTGGCGGTTGAGCTTCATCACCTTGCGCAGGTCGGCCACCATCTGGTCGCGCCAGCGGTTGTTCGCGATGGCGAGCAACTGCATATGAAAGCGTTCGTTGATCGCGAAGAAGTGCTCGCGGTCGACCTTGCCGGGGATGGCCGCGGCTTCCAGTTCGGCGTGCAAGACCTGCAGCGTCTGCAACTGCGCGGCGGTGGCGCGCTCGGCCACCACGCCGGCCGCGTCGGACTCCAGCAGCGAGAGCAGGTGGTACACGTCCGCCAGGTCCTGCTGCGACACCTCGGTCACATAGGCGCCGCGCCGCACCTTCATCGTCACCAGCCCCTCGGCCGCGAGCACCTTGAGCGCTTCGCGCAGCGGCGTGCGGCTGATGCCGTATTCCTCCGCGATCTTCATCTCGTCGATCCAGCTGCCGGGGTCGAGCTCGCGACTGAAGATGCGCTGGCGCAGCAGTTCGGCGACCTCTTCATAGAGGGCGCGGGGCGTGAGGGTGGCGGCGGACATAGGGCGACTGTACCGCAGAAATTTCGATTGAATTAATAATTACGGATGGTTTAGACTCGTGCGAACCAACCCAGAACCGAGCGCGGATCACCGCGTCCGCGAAGCCATGAGCACTCCCGAACCCATCTTCAAGCCCGCTGATCTGGCGGCATGGACCCAGGCCGCGGCCAAGTCCGCCCCCGGCGGCAATGTCGAAGCGCTGAACTGGCGCACGCCCGACGGCATCACCGTCAAGCCGCTCTACACCGCGGCCGATCTGCAGGGCCTGAAGTACACCGACACGCTGCCGGGCTTCGAGCCTTACCTGCGCGGCCCGCAGGCCACGATGTACGCGGTGCGGCCGTGGACGATCCGGCAGTACGCGGGCTTCTCGACCGCCGAGGAATCGAACGCCTTTTACCGCAAGGCGCTGGCCGCTGGCGGGCAGGGTGTCAGCGTGGCCTTCGACCTGGCCACCCACCGCGGCTACGACAGCGACCATCCGCGCGTGACCGGCGACGTCGGCAAGGCCGGCGTGGCGATCGACTCGGTCGAGGACATGAAGATCCTCTTCGACGAGATCCCGCTCGACAAGGTGTCGGTGTCGATGACGATGAACGGTGCGGTGCTGCCGGTGCTGGCCGGCTACGTGGTCGCGGCCGAGGAGCAGGGCGTGGCGCAGGACCAACTGAGCGGAACCATCCAGAACGACATCCTCAAGGAGTTCATGGTCCGCAACACCTATATCTTCCCGCCCGCGCCGAGCATGCGGATCATCGGCGACATCATCGAATACACGGCACAGAAGATGCCGAAGTTCAACTCGATCAGCATCAGCGGCTACCACATGCAGGAAGCCGGCGCGAACCAGGCGCTGGAGCTGGCCTTCACGCTGGCCGACGGCAAGGAGTACGTGAAGACTGCCCTGGCCAAGGGCCTCGACGTCGACGGCTTTGCCGGGCGCCTCTCCTTCTTCTGGGCCATCGGCATGAACTTCTATCTGGAAGTCGCCAAGATGCGCGCCGCGCGCCTGCTGTGGTGCCGCATCATGAAGGAGTTCGAGCCCAAGAACCCCAAGAGCCTGATGCTGCGCACCCACTGCCAGACTTCGGGCTGGTCGCTCACCGAGCAGGATCCGTACAACAACGTGGTGCGCACCACCATCGAGGCGATGGCCGCGGTGTTCGGCGGCACGCAATCGCTGCACACCAACGCCCTCGACGAAGCCATTGCGCTGCCGACCGAGTTCAGCGCGCGCATCGCGCGCAACACGCAGCTCATCATCCAGGAAGAGACCCACATCACCAGCGTGATCGACCCCTGGGCCGGCAGCTACATGATGGAGAAGCTCACGCAGGACATGGCCGATGCCGCCTGGACGATCATCGAAGAGGTCGAGGCGATGGGCGGCATGACCAAGGCGGTCGACAGTGGTTGGGCCAAGCTCAAGATCGAGGCAGCGGCAGCCGACAAACAGGCGCGCATCGACTCGGGGCGCGACGTGATCGTCGGCGTCAACAAGTACAAGCTCAAGACCGAAGACGCGATCGATAGTTTGTCGATCGACAACGTGAAAGTGCGCGACGGGCAGATTGCCAAGCTGCATGCGATTCGCGCCAAGCGCGACACCGTGGCCACGCAGGCTGCGCTCGATGCGCTGACCGCTGCGGCTGAAAGCGGCGAGGGCAACCTGCTCGCGCTGAGCATCGACGCGGTGCGCCTGCGCGCCACGGTCGGCGAGATCAGCGACGCGCTCGAGAAGGTCTACGGCCGCCATCGCGCAGACACGCAGAAGGTCACCGGCGTCTATGCCGCGGCCTACGACTCGGCCGAAGGCTGGGAAGCGCTGCAGCACGAGATCGCCGCGTTCGCCGAAGAGCAAGGCCGTCGTCCGCGCGTGATGATCTCCAAGCTGGGGCAGGACGGGCACGACCGGGGTGCGAAGGTCGTCGCCACGGCGTTTGCCGACCTCGGCTTCGACGTCGACATGGGCCCGCTGTTCCAGACGCCCGAAGAGTGCGCCCGCCAGGCCATCGAGAACGACGTGCATGCGGTCGGCGTCAGCACCCTCGCGGCCGGCCACAAGACCCTGGTGCCCGCGATCATCGCGGAGCTCAAGAAGCAGGGCGCCGACGACATCATCGTGTTCGTCGGCGGCGTGATCCCGCGTGGCGACTACGAGATGCTGTACGAGGCCGGTGTGAAGGGCATCTACGGCCCGGGCACCCCGATCCCGGCGAGCGCCAAGGACGTGCTCGAACAGATCCGCGCGTCGGTCGCAGCCAAAGACGCAGCGTGAGCGATCTCCTGTCGCGGCTGTCGCTGCAGCCGGTGGATTCCGGCGATTTCGAAGACATGCTGGCTTTGCGCATCGATGCGATGCGCCCGAGCCTGGAGCGTGTCGGGCGCTTCGACCTGACGCGTTCGCGCGAGCGCCTGAACGCCGGCTTCGTCGTGCCCTTCATGCACCACATCGTGCTCGACGGCGAGCTGCGCGTCGGCTTCGTCACGCTCAAGCCCGAAGGACCGGACGCCCTGCGTCTCGACCACCTCTACCTGCGTACCGGCTTCCAGGGTCGCGGCATCGGCGAGTGGGTCATGCGCTGGGCCAAAGCGCAGGCGCGCGACCGGAAACGCGACATCATCCTCACCGCGCTCGTGCGGAGCGACGCCAACCGCTTCTACCTGCGGCACGGCTTCGTGCTCGAAGGTGGAGAGGGCGTGGACTTGCACTACCGCTGGCACCTCGCGGTGGAGGCGACGTGCTGACTTCGGCGACTGCGATCGAAGGGGCGATCATCCGATCGAGCGGCATGGCGCAGCGCCGTGCCATCGCCAAGGCGATCACGCTGCTCGAATCGACGCGCGCCGATCACCGAACGCAGGCCGATGCGTTGTTGACGTCGCTTCTGCCGCACACCGGGCAGTCCTTCCGCCTCGGCATCTCCGGCGTGCCAGGGGTCGGCAAGTCGACCTTCATCGAGACGCTGGGGCTCCACCTGATCGCGCAGGGCCACCGCGTCGCGGTGCTCACCATCGACCCGTCGTCGACCGTCTCCGGTGGCTCGATCCTCGGCGACAAGACGCGCATGGAGCGGCTGTCGGTGCACGAGAAGGCATACATCCGCCCCAGCCCGTCGAGCGGCACGCTGGGCGGCGTGGCCGAGAAGACGCGTGAGGCGATGCTGGTGTGCGAAGCCGCTGGCTACGACATCGTCATCGTCGAGACGGTCGGCGTCGGCCAGAGCGAGACCGCAGTGGCCGGCATGACCGACATGTTCGTGCTCATGCAGTTGCCCAATGCCGGCGACGATCTGCAGGCCATCAAGAAGGGCGTGATGGAAATCGCCGACCTGGTGGTCATCAACAAAGCCGACCTGGACCGCGATGCCGCGACACGCGCGCAGGCGCAGATCACGTCGGCATTGCGCCTCTTCGGCCACCACGGCAACCCGGCGCATGCCGAGATGCTGAGGGCCGCGCACGCCGAGCCCGGCTCGCCCGAGGCCGAAGTGCGCTTCTGGCAGCCGCAGGTGATGCAGCTGAGCGCGCTGCTGGGCACCGGCGTCGATGCCTTCTGGGCGTCTGTCCTGCGCTTCAAGCAACTCCAGGACGCCAACGGCAAGCGCGCCACGCGCCGCGAGAAGCAGGCGCTGTCGTGGATGTGGGAACGCATCGACGCCAGCCTGAAGCAGGCCTTTCGCCAGCATCCGGCGGTGCGCGAACTGCTGCCCGACACCATCGCGCAGGTGGCAGCGGGCCGCTTGCCCGCATCGACCGCCGCGCGCCAACTGCTCGCCGCGCAAGCGTCGCGGGCACCTTGATTTCAAGACCTTTTCCGATTCATCTTCCAGACTGAATGCCATGAAAGAAATCCTCGAACAACTCGAACAACGACGCGCCCAGGCACGCCTGGGCGGTGGGCAGAAGCGCATCGACGCGCAGCACAAGAAGGGCAAGCTGACGGCGCGCGAGCGCATCGAGCTGCTGCTAGACGACGGCACCTTCGAGGAATGGGACATGTTCGTCGAGCACCGCTCGACCGACTTCGGCATGGCCGACAACAAGATCCCGGGCGACGGCGTGGTCACGGGCTACGGGATGATCAATGGCCGCCTGGTGTTCATCTTCAGCCAGGACTTCACCGTGTTCGGCGGCGCGCTCAGCGAAGCGCACGCCGAGAAGATCTGCAAGGTGATGGACCAGGCCATGAAGGTCGGCGCACCGGTCATCGGGCTCAACGACTCGGGTGGCGCGCGCATCCAGGAAGGCGTGGCCTCGCTCGGCGGCTATGCCGACGTGTTCCAGCGCAATGTGATGGCCAGCGGCGTGGTGCCGCAGATCAGCATGATCATGGGCCCCTGCGCCGGCGGCGCGGTGTATTCGCCCGCCATGACCGACTTCATCTTCATGGTGCGAGACAGCTCGTACATGTTCGTCACCGGCCCCGAGGTGGTGAAGACCGTGACGCACGAGGACGTGACCGCCGAGGAACTGGGCGGTGCGCTGACGCACACCACCAAGAGCGGCGTGGCCGACATGGCCTTCGAGAACGACGTCGAGGCGCTGATGATGCTGCGCCGCCTGTACAACTACCTGCCGCTCAACAACCGCGAGAAACCGCCCGTGCGCCCCAGCGGCGACCCGGCCGACCGCGCCGACCTGTCGCTCGACACGCTGGTGCCCGAGAACCCGAACAAGCCCTATGACATGAAGGAGCTGATCGCCAAGGTGGTCGACGACGGCGACTTCTTCGAACTGCAACCCGACTACGCGAAGAACATCGTGATCGGCTTCGCGCGCATGGAAGGCCAGAGCGTGGGCATCGTGGCCAACCAGCCGCTGGTGCTGGCGGGGTGCCTCGACATCAAGAGCTCCATCAAGGCGGCGCGCTTCGTGCGCTTTTGCGATGCGTTCAACATCCCGGTCGTCACCTTCGTCGACGTGCCCGGCTTCATGCCCGGCACCAGCCAGGAGTACGGCGGCATCATCAAGCACGGCGCCAAGCTGCTGTATGCGTACGCCGAGTGCACGGTGCCGAAGATCACCGTCATCACGCGCAAGGCCTACGGCGGCGCGTACGACGTGATGGCATCGAAGCACCTGCGCGGCGACGTCAACCTCGCCTGGCCGCGCGCCGAGATCGCGGTGATGGGCGCCAAGGGCGCGGTGGAGATCATCTTCCGCGAGGACAAGAACGACCCCGAGAAGCTGGCAGCGCGCGAAGCCGAATACAAGGCCCGCTTCGCGAACCCCTACGTGGCCAGCACGCGCGGCTACATCGACGACGTGATCCTGCCGAGCGAGACGCGCAAGCGAATCTGCCGCTCGCTGGTCATGCTGCGCGAGAAGAAGCTCGAGAACCCGTGGCGCAAGCACGGCAATATTCCGCTGTAGGCGTTCTTGCTATGCCTCTGATACTGCTTCGCGTGGTGGTCGTCGTCGCTACCGCATTGGCCATGGTTGGTTGCGCGGTGCCCCGCGCCAAGCTGAGTGAGCTTCCAGCGATTAAGTCTCGAGGTCCTCAGTGCGTGCTGTTGCAGCACGCACTGCTGAGCCAGCCATCTTCAGCTGACGCGGGCGTGTCATCGCAATTTCAAGCGAGTGCGCTTGCGAGCGTGCTCCCATCTCTGACGAATGAGACTCGAAGCATTTACGACCACTTGTTGTCGAAGGGCAGCGGTCCCGAACCGATACGAATTCTGGGTGAAAAGGCTGATGCGGGATTGTTGGCTTGCGCGGCCCACTACTTTCCAGACGCATCCGCCTCGTCCGTAGAGGAGTGCAGGAAGGGGCTTGTCGTCGCCCTTGTTCCTTGGACGTTCAAATTTACTGGGCGGTCTAAAGCCACGACGACTGACGCTCTGGAGTCGTCAGGAATGTCTAGACGATGGAGTGAGCATATGACAGATTACTTTGACAGAGGGACGCTTGAAGACTCTAGAAAGCAGCCCCAAGCCTTCACGCGAATCACTGGAGGGTGGCTGGAAGAATGCCTCACCTCTCGGTAGTGCAACTTGTCCACAAGAACCTAACGCATACAGGACCCTCATGTTCAAAAAAATCCTGATCGCCAATCGCGGCGAAATCGCCTGCCGCGTCATCAAGACCGCGAAGAAGATGGGTATCTCCACCGTGGCCGTCTATTCAGACGCCGACAAAGACGCGCGCCATGTCGAACTGGCCGACGAGGCGGTGCACATCGGTGGCTCGGCCAGCCGCGACAGCTACCTGCAGGCCGACCGCATCATCGCGGCGTGCAAGAAGACCGGCGCCGAGGCGGTGCATCCGGGCTACGGCTTCCTGTCGGAGAACGAGGCCTTCGCGCGCAAGGTCGAGGAAGAGGGCGTCGTCTTCATCGGGCCCAAACACTATTCGATCGCGGCGATGGGCGACAAGATCGCTTCCAAGAAACTCGCGAACGACGCCAAGGTCAACACGATTCCGGGCTGGAACGAGGCCATCGAATCGGCCGAACGGGCGGTGCAGATCGCCAAGGACATCGGCTATCCCGTGATGATCAAGGCCTCGGCGGGTGGTGGCGGCAAGGGGCTGCGCGTGGCGCACGACGACAAGGAAGCCTTCGAGGGCTTCACGGCCTGCCGCAACGAGGCACGCAATTCCTTCGGCGACGACCGCGTCTTCATCGAGAAGTTCGTGGTCGAGCCGCGCCACATCGAGATCCAGGTGCTGGGCGATTCGCAGGGCAACGTGATCTATCTGAACGAGCGTGAATGCTCGATCCAGCGGCGCCACCAGAAGGTGATCGAGGAGGCGCCGTCGCCCTTCATCAGCGATGAAACGCGCAAGGCGATGGGCGAGCAGGCGGTGGCGCTGGCCAAGGCGGTGAAGTACCAGTCGGCGGGCACGGTGGAGTTCGTGGTCGGCAAGGACCAGAGCTTCTACTTCCTCGAAATGAACACGCGGCTGCAGGTGGAGCACCCGGTGACGGAATGCATCACCGGCCTGGACCTGGTCGAGCTGATGATCCGTGTCGCCGCGGGCGAGCCGCTGCCGCTGACGCAGGCCGACGTGAAGCGCGATGGCTGGGCCATCGAGTGCCGCATCAACGCCGAAGACCCGTTCCGCAACTTCCTGCCGTCGACCGGTCGGCTGGTGAAGTTCCAGCCGCCGAAAGAGACCATGTTCTCGGCCGACACCGAGCACCTGTATGGCGTTCGCGTCGACACCGGCGTGTACGACGGCGGCGAGATCCCGATGTTCTACGACTCGATGATCGCCAAGCTGATCGTGCACGGCAAAGACCGCGCGCATGCGATTGCGCTGATGCGCGAGGCGCTCAACGGCTTCGTGATCCGCGGCGTCAGCAGCAACATCCCGTTCCAGGCGGCGCTGCTCGCGCACCCGAAGTTCGTCAGCGGCGACTTCAACACGGGCTTCATCGCCGAGCACTACAGCCACGGCTTTCATGCGGAAGACGTGCCGCACGACGATCCGAGCTTCCTCGCCGCGCTGGCCGCCTTCATGCACCGCCGCTACCGCGCGCGCGCCTCGGGCATCAGCGGGCAGCTCGAAGGCCATGGCGTGAAGATCGCGGAGCAGTTCGTCGTCGTCACGCTCGACGCGAAGGGCCAGCATCTGCACACGCCGGTGTCGGTGACGGATTTCAAGGGCGCCAACGGATCGAGCGCAGTGCAGGTCGGCGACAAGAGTTACAAGATCGGCAGCAGCGCGGCCTTGGGTGCGGTGCGCATCGAAGGCGTGGTCAACGACAAGCCTTTCGTGGCGCAGGTGGAGCGTGGTGCGGGCAAGAACCCGCTGGCGCTGCGCGTGTCGCACAACGGCACGCAGATCGAGGCGATGGTGCTGTCGCCGCTGGGCGCGCGTCTGCAGAAGCTGATGCCCTACAAGGCGCCGCCGGACCTGAGCAAGTTCCTCATGTCGCCGATGCCGGGTCTGCTGGTCGAGGTGTCGGTGCAGCCGGGCCAGACCGTGCAGGCAGGCGAGAAGCTTGCGGTGATCGAGGCGATGAAGATGGAGAACGTCTTGTTCGCCATGCAGGACGGCGTGGTTGGCACGATCTCCGCGGCCAAGGGCGAGTCGCTCGCCGTCGATCAGATCATTCTGGAGTTCAACTGATGGGTGCCGACGATTTGAAACAGACGATCACACTGCACCGGCCCGTCAAGACCACGGCGCCGCAGGGGCCCTGGTCGGTCGAAGCGATCCAGGCCTTGCTCGACCAGCCGCTGATGGATCTGCTGTTCGAAGCGCAGACGGTGCATCGCCAGCACTTTCCCCAAGGCGACATCGAACTGGCGACGCTGCTTTCGGTCAAGACCGGTGGGTGCCCGGAGAACTGTGGCTACTGCCCGCAGTCGGCCGAGTTCGACACCGGCGTGAAGGCGCAGAAGTTGATGGAAGTGGACGAGGTGGTGCGCGCCGCACAGGCCGCGAAGGACGCCGGCGCCACGCGCTTCTGCATGGGCGCCGCATGGCGCGCGCCGAAGGACCGCGACGTGGAAAAGGTGGCCGTGCTGGTCGAGGCGGTGAAGGGCCTGGGCATGCAGACCTGCGCCACGCTCGGCATGCTGGAGCCGCACCACGCGCAGCAGCTCAAGGCCGCGGGCCTCGACTACTACAACCACAACCTCGACACCGCACCCGAGTACTACAGCGACATCGTCGACACGCGAAGCTACCAGGACCGGCTCGACACGCTGGCCCATGTGCGCAGCGCCGGCATCAGCGTGTGCTGCGGCGGCATCGTCGGCATGGGCGAGCAGCCGGTGCACCGCGCGGGGCTGATCGCGCAACTCGCCAACCTGAATCCGTATCCGGAATCGGTGCCGATCAACAGCCTGGTGCGGGTGCCGGGCACACCGCTGGCCGATTCGGAGCCGGTCGATCCCTTCGACTTCGTGCGCATGATCGCGGTGGCGCGCATCACGATGCCGACGGCGCGCGTGCGGCTGTCGGCCGGGCGGCAGCAGATGGGCGATGCGGTGCAGGCGCTGTGCTTCATGGCCGGCGCCAACTCGATCTTCTATGGCGACAAGCTGCTGGTCACCGGCAATCCCGACGTAGAAGCCGATGTGCAGCTGCTGCGCAAGCTGGGCCTGAAGGCCCGACAGGTTTCAACGAGCGAAGGACACCCCGCATGACACGCCCCTTCAAGGTGCTGGGCATCCAGCAGATCGCCATCGGCGGGCCCGACAAGCTGCGCCTGCAGAAGCTCTGGGTCGACATGCTGGGGCTCGAAGTCACGGGCACCTTCAAGAGCGAACGCGAGAATGTCGACGAGGACATCTGCACGATGGGCGTGGGGCCATTCAAGGTCGAGGTCGATCTGATGCAGCCGCTCGACCTGGACAAGAAGCCCGCCGTGCACACCACGCCGTTGAACCACGTGGGCCTGTGGATCGACGATCTGCCGAAGGCGGTCGAATGGCTGACGGCGCAGGGCGTGCGCTTCGCACCGGGCGGCATCCGCCAGGGCGCGGCTGGCTTCGACATCTGCTTCCTGCATCCGAAGGCGAACGAGGAATTTCCGATTGCCGGGGAGGGTGTGTTGATCGAGATGGTGCAGGCGCCGGCCGAAGTGGTGAAGGCCTTCGCGGCACTGGCGGCAACGCCGGCCTAGGCGCCGGGGCGCCGCCAGGCCGCGAGCGTGGCGGCCAGCAGCCACATGCCGACTGCGCAGCCGCGGTCGAGCAGCCGCAGGCTGCGGCGCGACAGCCAGCGCACCGCCTGGGTGCCGGCAGCCGCATAGCTCAGCATCACCAGCATGTCGAGGGTGACGAAGAGGGCGCCCAGCACCAGGTACTGCGGCCCCTGAGGCTGCGCGGTGTCGACGAACTGCGGCAGGAAGGCGGCGAAGAACAGCAGCGATTTCGGGTTCGACAGCGCCACGGCCAGGCTCTTGGCCAATGCGAGGCGGCCTTGCAGCGCGGTCGACGGCGGCCGGGCCAGTGCAGCCTGCAGGTCCGCCGGCTCGCTGCGCCAGAGCATGATGCCCAGCCACACCAGGTACAGCACGCCGGCCAGCCGCATCGCATTGAACAGCCATTCGGAAGCGGCCAGCAGCGAGCCGAGACCGACCGCCACCGCGCCGATCACGAGGGCGCTGCCGAGCGATGCGCCGGCGATGCCCCACGCCGCCCGGCGCATGCCGCCGGCGATGCCGTTGGAAAGCGCCAGCAGCATCGTCGGGCCCGGCGTGACCGCCAGCACCAGCGAAGCCGCGGCGAACAGGAGCAGGGTCCGGTTGTCCATGGGCGCTGCGGTTTCAACGCTTGGCGTTGCGGGCACGCGCCAGTGCAGCTTCGACGATGGCGCGCTTGCGATCGGCCGCCTCGGGCGCGATCACCGTGGCCGGCGGGGCCTCTGTCGCAGGCGCGGCATGGCGCTGCTGGTGGATGCGGTAGCGGGCGAGCGCGGCGTCCGCCTGCTTTTGCGACCAGGCTTGCCAGCCGCTGCGCCCCGGCGTCTCGACCACGAGCGAAATGCAGTCGACCGGGCAGACGGGAATGCAGCGTTCGCAGCCGGTGCAGTGCGGCTCGATGACGGTGTGCATGCGCTTGTGGATGCCGACGATCGCGTCGGTCGGGCAGGCGTCGAGGCACAGCGTGCAGCCGATGCACCAGGCCTCGTCGATGACGGCCATGTGGCGCGGGCCGTCGCTGCCGCACGCCGGGTCGAGCGGCAGGACGGGTGAGCCGGTCAGCGCGGCGAGTCGCTCCACGCCTTCGGCGCCCCCCGGTGGGCAGCGGTTGATGGCAGCGCCTTCATGCACGATGGCTTCTGCATAAGCTTGGCAATCCGGATAGCCGCAGCGGGTGCATTGAGTCTGCGGCAGCGCCTCGTGGACGCGCGCTGCCAGCCCGGTCGCCCCAGCGGGGCCGGGGAACGCGGGAAGGGCTGCGGGGCTAGCGCGCACCTCGGCGGGCCGCGGGGGCGGTCTTGCGCGCAGCGGGTCGGGCGGCCGTTTTGGCGGCCGGTCGGACTGCGGCGCGGGGGCTCTTCTTGGCCGGTGCTGCGCTGGCGGCAGCGACGCGGCGCACCGGCTTGGCGGCCACCGTGTCTTCGGCGGTCACGGACGCCCGCGTTGCGGTGGCGGCGCGCTTCTGCGGCGCGTCGTGCGCCGCGATGAAGGCCTTGACCTGCGGGTACACCAGCTCGCGCCAACGCCGGCCGCTGAAGATGCCGTAGTGGCCGGCGCCTTGCACTTCGTAGTGCTGGCGCTGAGTCTTCGGGATGCCGGCGCAGAGGCCGTGTGCCGCCTGCGTCTGGCCCGAACCGGAGATGTCGTCGAGTTCGCCTTCGACCGTGAGCAGCGCGCTCTGGTGGATGTCCTGGGGCTTCACGCGTTCGACGGAGCCATCGGCGTTGCGCACATCCCAGGTGCCGTTGACCAGCATGAATTCCTGGAACACCGCGCGGATGGTCTCGAGGTAGTAATCCGCGTCCATGTCGAGCACGGCGTTGTACTCGTCGTAGAACTTCCGGTGCGCCTCGGCGCTGGCGTCGTCGCCCTTGATCAGGTCTTTGAAGTAGTCGTAGTGGCTGGTCGCATGACGGTCGGGGTTCATCGCGACGAAGCCGGTGTGCTGCAGGAAGCCGGGGTACACGCGCCGCCCGGCACCGGGGAAGTTCTCCGGCACGCGGTAGATCACGTTGTTTTCGAACCACTCGAAGCTCTTGTTCATCGCGAGGTTGTTGACCGCGGTGGGCGACTTGCGCGCGTCGATCGGCCCGCCCATCATGGTCATCGACAGCGGCGTCTGCTCGCCGCGGCTGGCCATGAGCGACACGGCCGCGAGTACCGGCACCGTCGGCTGGCAGACGCTGATGACGTGGCAGTTGCCGTACTCGGCCTGCAGGTGACGGATGAATTCCTCGACGTAGTGGATGTAGTCGTCGAGATGGAAGGCGCCTTCGGACAAAGGCACCGTGCGTGCGTTCTTCCAGTCGGTGACGTAGACCTTGTGGTCCTTCAGCATGGTGCGCACCGTGTCGCGCAGCAGCGTGGCGTAGTGGCCCGACAGCGGCGCCACGATCAGCACCACGGGCTGCTTCTTCAGCGCCTGCAGCGTGGCCGGGTCGTCGGTGAAGCGCTTGAAGCGCCGCAGCTGGCAGAAGGGCTTGTCGAGCGCGATGGCCTCCTGGATGACCACGTTGTTGCCGCCGATCTCGACCGACGCGATGCCGAATTCCGGCTTCTCGTAGTCCTTGCCGAGGCGGTACAGCAGGTCGTAGCCCGCGGCCATGCGCTGCGCGATCGGCATGTGTGACAGCGGCGACATGCCGTTGCTGTAGAGCTTGGCGGCGGCTTGCGCGAAATCCGTCAGCGGTTCCATCAGGGACCGCTGGGCTTCGTAGAGGTGATAGAGCATCGTGATCCCTGGCGGGGTGTTTTGTTGCAGTGCAATATATCGGCAGAACCCCGGCCCGGGCCTAGGGTTCGAACCCTAAGCCGCGTCACCTAGTTGACTTAGATGACCTTGGCGATGCTCTGGCAGACGTAATCGATGTTCTTGCTGTTGAGCGCGGCGACGCACATGCGGCCGGTGTCGGTGCCGTACACGCCGAACTCGTTGCGCAGGCGCACCATCTGGTCCTTGGTCAGACCGGAATAGCTGAACATGCCGATCTGGGTGGTGATGAAGCTCATGTCCTGCTTCACGCCGGCGGCCTTCAGACCGTCGACCAGCTTCTGGCGCATCGCCTTGATGCGGATGCGCATTTCGGCCAGTTCCTTTTCCCACACGGCGCGGCGGGCCGGGTCGTTCAGCACGGCGGCCACCACGGCGCCGCCGTGGATCGGCGGGTTGCTGTAGTTGGTGCGGATGGCGATCTTCAGCTGCGACAGCACGCGGGCGGCTTCTTCCTTGCTCTCGCACAGCACCGAGAGGGCGCCGACGCGCTCGCCGTACAGGCTGAAGCTCTTGGAGAACGAGGTCGAGACGAAGAAGCTCAGGCCGGCGGCCACGAACTTGCCGATGACCGCGCCGTCTTCGGCGATGCCGTGGCCGAAGCCCTGGTAGGCCATGTCGAGGAAAGGCGTCAGGTTGTTCGCCTTGACCGCGGCGATGACCTGGTCCCATTGGGCGGCGGTGATGTCGTAGCCCGTCGGGTTGTGGCAGCAGGCGTGCAGCACGACGATGGTGCCGGCCGGGGCGGCGTTCAGCGCCGACAGCATGCCGTCGAAGTCGACGCCGAGCTTGGCGGCGTCGTAGTAAGGGTAGCTGTCGACCACGAAGCCGGCTTGGGTGAACAGCGCGCGGTGGTTTTCCCAACTCGGGTCGCTGATCAGCACCGTGGCGTTCGGGCTGAGCTTCTTCAGGAAGTCGGCGCCGACCTTCAGGCCGCCGGTGCCGCCGATGGCCTGGATGGTGGCGACGCGGCCGGAGGTCACCGGCTCGCTGTCGGCGCCGAAGACCAGGCCTTTGACCGCGTTGTCGTAGGCGACGATGCCGTCGATCGGCAGGTAGCCGCGGGCGGCGGGCGCCTTCATCATGTCCTGCTCGACCGCCTTCACGCATTCCAGCAGCGGCAGCTTGCCGTTGTCGTCGTAGTACACGCCGACGCCGAGGTTGACCTTGTGGGGGTTGCTGTCGGCAGCGTACTGCTCGTTGAGACCCAGGATCGGGTCGCGCGGCGCCATTTCGACGGCGGTGAACATAGACATGGAAAAGTCCTCTGGATGAATCGGTAGGCCGTGGTCGAGGGCAGAAAGTCCGCCGCTGGGCCTCTGGCTGTGGGCCCGAAGCTGTATTAGGCTTTCAGGTTTCCTTGAATTTTACCGACCCCCACGCCACCTGGTACGGACCGCCCATGCCCGATACGTCTGAAGTCATTCCCGAATCCACCCACGTAGACCCCATTGGGCCTGCCAAAGAGGGCACCTTTCTCACCTATCCGGGCTCGCCGTTCGAGCTGTTCCAGCCCTATCCGCCGGCCGGCGACCAGCCGGCGGCCATCGACGCGCTGGTGGAAGGCGTCGAGAACGGCGAGGTGTTCCAGACCCTGCTGGGCGTGACCGGCTCCGGCAAGACCTTCACGATGGCGAACGTCATTGCCCGGCTGGGCCGGCCGGCGATCGTGTTCGCACCCAACAAGACCCTGGCCGCGCAGCTCTACAGCGAGTTCCGCGAGTTCTTCCCGAAGAACGCGGTCGAGTACTTCGTCAGTTACTACGACTACTACCAGCCCGAAGCCTACGTGCCGCAGCGCGACCTGTTCATCGAGAAGGACAGCTCGATCAACGAGCACATCGAGCAGATGCGGCTGTCGGCCACCAAGAGCGTGCTGGAGCGGCGAGACACGGTGATCGTGGCCACGGTGAGTGCGATCTACGGCATCGGCACCCCCGAGGACTACACGCAGATGCGTTTCATCATGCGCATTGGCGACAAGATCGGCCAGCGCGACGTGATCGGGCGGCTGATCCGCATGCAGTACACGCGCAATGAGCAGGACTTCTCGCGCGGCACCTTCCGTGTGCGGGGCGACACCATCGACGTGTTCCCGGCCGAGCACAGCGAGCTCGCGATCCGCATCGAGCTGTTCGACGACGAGATCGAGACGCTGCAGCTCTTCGACCCGCTTACGGGGCGTATCCGGCAGAAGATCCCGCGCTTCACGATCTATCCGTCGAGCCACTACGTCACGCCGCGCGACAAGGTCATGACCGCGGTCGAGACCATCAAGCTGGAACTGGTCGATCGCGTCAAGGAATTCGTGGGCCAGGGTAAGCTGGTCGAGGCGCAGCGGCTGGAGCAGCGCACCCGCTTCGACCTCGAGATGCTGGCCGAGATCGGCCACTGCAAGGGCATCGAAAACTACTCGCGGCACCTCTCTGGCGCCGCACCGGGCGACCCGCCCGCCACGCTGACCGACTATTTGCCGAAGGACGCGCTGATGTTCCTCGACGAGAGTCATCAGATGATCGGCCAGCTCAACGCCATGTACAGCGGCGACCGGGCGCGAAAGACCACGCTGGTCGAGTACGGGTTCCGGCTGCCGTCGGCGATGGACAACCGGCCGCTCAAGTTCGAAGAGTTCGAACGACGCATGCGGCAGTGCATCTTCGTGTCGGCCACGCCGGCGCAGTACGAGATCGACCACGCCGGGAACGTCGTCGAGCAACTGGTGCGGCCGACCGGGCTGATCGACCCGATCGTCGAGGTGCGGCCGGCCACCCACCAGGTCGACGACGTGCTGGGCGAAATCCGCATCCGCGTCGACAAGAACGAGCGGGTGCTCATCACCACGCTCACCAAGCGCATGGCCGAGCAGTTGACCGACTACCTGGGCGACAACGGCGTGAAGGTGCGCTACCTGCACAGCGACGTCGACACGGTGGAGCGGGTCGAGATCCTGCGCGACCTGCGCCTGGGCACCTTCGACGTGCTGGTGGGCATCAACCTGCTGCGGGAGGGGCTGGACATTCCCGAGGTGTCGCTGGTCGCCATCCTCGATGCCGACAAGGAAGGCTTCCTGCGGGCCGAGCGCAGCCTGATCCAGACCATCGGCCGGGCGGCCCGGAACATGAACGGCAAGGCGATCCTCTATGCGGACCGGATGACCGAATCGATGAAGAAGGCGATCGGCGAGACCGAGCGTCGCCGGACCAAGCAGATTGCCCACAACGAGGCCCACGGCATTACGCCGCGCAGCATCGTGAAGAAGGTGCGCGACCTGATCGACGGCGTCTACAGCGAAAAGACCGGCAAGGAAATGGCCAAGCTCGAGCTGGAGCGCGCCAAGGTCGAGGACATGAGCGAGAAGGACATCGCACGCGAGATCAAGCGGCTCGAGAAGCAGATGCTGGAGCACGCGCGCAACCTGGAATTCGAGAAGGCCGCCCGAGTGCGCGACCAGTTGGCGCACCTGCGGGAACAGGCTTTCGGCGCCGCCGGCGGCGACAACATTCCATCGCTCTGAGGCTCGGGCGCCGGCGCGGGTTTACCCGGGCGCGCCGAGGGGCTTTCTGTTATACTTGAGCGAAATAGTCAACAACAAAGAAACTTCGCGATGAAGGGCCGGCTCAGACCTCTGTGGTCACGGGCCGGTAAGGGCGGAGACCACGCCACTCGGTATCTGCCGAGTGTCAATGTAACGAAGCACAAGGAGCTTGCGATGCGTCTCACTACCAAAGGTCGTTTTGCCGTGACCGCCATGATCGATCTGGCGCTGCGCCAGAACACCGGTCCGGTCACGCTGGCCGCGATCAGCCAGCGCCAGCAGATCTCGCTGTCCTACCTCGAACAACTGTTCGGCAAGCTCCGTCGCCATGAACTGGTGGAGTCGACGCGCGGGCCCGGCGGCGGTTACAGCCTCGGCCGCAAGGCGGCCGACATCACCGTGGCCGACATCATCGTGTCGGTCGATGAGCCGATCGACGCCACGCATTGCGGCGGCAAGGAAAACTGCCTGGGCGAGGCTGGCCGCTGCATGACGCACGAGCTGTGGGCATCGCTGAACCAGCGCATGGTCGAGTTCCTGGATTCGGTCACGCTGCAGAAGCTGGTCGACGACCAGATCGCCAAGGGCGTGCAGATCGAGAACAAGCCGGCTGTGAAGCGCGCGATTTCGGCCCAGCCGGTGGTCAAGCCCATCCGCGTGAATGCGCCGAATTCGGTGTTCGCACTGGGCAACGCCTTCGCCAAGTCGTGATCGAGGGCGGCGCTGCGGCGCCGCGCGCTGAACATCCGACCGAAAACCAAGAAACCCCACGAGTCTGAGTGAGCCATGGACGTCACCCCGCATTTCCCCATCTACCTTGACTACGGTGCCACCACGCCGGTCGACCCCCGCGTCGTCGACGCCATGATCCCGTGGCTGCGCGAGCACTTCGGCAACCCGGCGTCACGCAGCCATGCGTGGGGTTGGGAAGCCGAGGAAGCCGTCGAGAAGGCGCGAGGCCAGGTGGCCGAGCTGATCAATGCAGACCCGCGCGAAATCGTCTGGACGTCGGGTGCCACCGAGTCGATCAACCTCGCGCTGAAGGGCGCGGCGCAGTTCTACAAGGGCAAGGGCAAGCATCTGATCACCCTGAAGACCGAGCACAAGGCTGTGCTCGACACCATGCGCGAACTCGAGCGCCAGGGCTTCGAAGTCACCTACCTCGATGTCGAGGAAAACGGCCTCGTCGATCTGGAAAAGTTCAAGGCCGCGATCCGCCCTGACACCATCCTGGCCAGCGTGCTGTTCGTGAACAACGAGATCGGCGTCATTCAAGACGTGGTCGCGCTGGGCAATGTCTGCCGCGAAAAGGGCGTGATCTTCCATGTCGATTCGGCCCAAGCCACCGGCAAGGTCGAGATCGACATCACGGCGCTGCCCATCGACCTGATGAGCCTTGCCTCGCACAAGACTTACGGACCCAAGGGCATCGGCGCGCTGTACGTGCGCCGCAAGCCGCGCGTGCGGCTCGAGGCACAGATGCACGGTGGCGGCCATGAGCGCGGCATGCGCTCGGGTACCTTGCCCACGCACCAGATCGTCGGCATGGGCGAGGCGTTTCGCATCGCCAAGCTCGAGATGAAGGACGACATCGCGCATGCGCGCCACCTGCAGCAGCGTCTGCTCAACGGCCTGAAGGATGTGGAGCAGGTGTTCATCAACGGTGACATCGAGCGTCGTGTGCCGCACAACCTGAACATGAGCTTCAACTACGTCGAAGGCGAGTCGCTGATCATGGGCATCAAGGGCCTGGCCGTGTCGAGCGGTTCGGCCTGTACGTCGGCCAGCCTGGAACCGAGCTATGTGCTGCGCGCCCTGGGTCGCAGCGACGAGCTGGCCCACAGCAGCCTGCGCATGACCATCGGCCGCTTCACGACCGAGGAAGAGATCGACTACGCGATCTCCACCATCAAGCACAACGTCGCCAAGCTGCGCGAACTCAGCCCCCTGTGGGAAATGTTCAAGGACGGCATCGACATCAGCACGATCCAGTGGTCGGCCCATTGAGCCCCCACCGAACGCGTAACCGACACGATTGAAGAGGTAACACCATGGCATATTCATCCAAGGTCATCGACCACTACGAAAACCCGCGCAACGTCGGCTCCTTCGAAAAGGGCGACGACTCCGTCGGCACCGGCATGGTGGGCGCGCCTGCCTGCGGCGACGTCATGAAGCTGCAGATCAAGGTCAATCCCGAAACCGGCGTCATCGAAGATGCTCGCTTCAAGACCTACGGCTGCGGCTCGGCCATCGCCTCGTCGTCGCTCGTCACCGAATGGGTCAAGGGCAAGACGTTGGACGAAGCGGCAGCCTTGAAGAACGCGCAGATCGCCGAAGAGCTGGCGCTGCCCCCGGTCAAGATCCATTGCTCGATCCTGGCCGAAGACGCCATCAAGGCGGCGGTCAACGACTACAAGCAGAAGCACGGCACTGCAACTGTGACGACGGCTGCGACGGCTGCGGCCGAAACGGCGGTCCACTGACATGGCTGTGACGCTCACCGAAGCGGCTGCGCGCCACGTCAACCGTTACCTCGGGAAGCGGGGCAAGGGCGTGGGCGTGCGGCTGGGCGTCAAGACCACGGGCTGCTCCGGTCTGGCCTACAAGCTGGAGTACGTCGACGAATTCACGCCCGACGACGTGGTCTTCGAAGACCAGGGCGTGAAGGTGCTGGTCGACCCGAAGAGCCTGGCCTACATCGACGGCACGCAACTCGACTTCGTGCGCGAAGGCCTGAACGAAGGCTTCAAGTTCAACAACCCGAACGAGCGCGACCGTTGCGGTTGTGGCGAAAGCTTTCGGATCTGATCGCGCGTTGACCCGCGCAACCGCCGCCACCATGTCATGTGCTGGCGGTTTTTTATCGCCATGAATCTCCAAGACACCGATTTCGAACTGTTCAGCGTGCCGATGACCTTCGCGCAGGACCGCGCCGCGCTGGACGCCCGCTGGAAAGAACTCCAGCGCGAAGCCCACCCCGACCGCTTCGCCGCCCAGGGCGCTGCGGCGCAGCGGGTGTCGATGCAATGGTCGGTGCGCATCAACGAGGCCTACCAGCGCCTGAAAGACCCGGTGCGGCGCGCCAGCTACCTGTGCGAACTGAACGGTGCGCCGATCGAGGCCCAGAACAACACGGCCATGCCGGGCGATTTCCTGATGCAGCAGATGGAATGGCGGGAGTCGCTGGACGACGCGACGGCCAGCGCTGCGGTCGATGCCCTGCAGGCGGAAGTCGAGGCCGCGCGCGGCCTCACGCTGTCGTCCCTCGAGGGGTTGATCGACGAGAAGGGCGACTTCCCGGCCGCTGCCCGGCAGGTGAGAGCCCTCATGTTCATCGAGCGCTTTGCGCAGGACGTCGAGGCCAAAGCCGACGCCTTGGGACAATAGGGCGATGGCACTCCTCCAAATTTCCGAACCGGGCCAGGCCCCAGACCCGCACCAGCGCCGCATCGCCGTCGGCATTGACCTCGGCACCACCCATTCGCTGGTGGCGGCCGTGCGCAACGGCGTGGCCGAGTGCCTTCCGGACAGCCAGGGTCGCGTGATCCTGCCGTCCGCCGTGCGTTACCTCGATGGCGAGCGCCGCCAGATCGGCGTCGATGCGCTCGCCGCACGCGCCCAGGACCCGGCCAACACGATCACCTCGGTCAAGCGGTTGATGGGCCGCGGTCTGGCCGACATCGTGAACCGCGACGCCATGTCCTACGGTCTGATCGACGAGGGCGGCATGGTCAAGGTGCGCACCGTTGCGGGCGACAAGTCGCCGGTCGAGATCAGCGCCGAGATCCTGGCCACGTTGCGTTACCGCGCCGAAGACACCTTCGACGATGAGCTCTATGGCGCGGTCATTACCGTGCCGGCCTATTTCGACGAAGGCCAGCGACAGGCCACGAAGGACGCGGCGCAGCTGGCCGGCCTCAACGTGCTGCGCCTGATCAGCGAACCGACCGCCGCGGCCATTGCCTATGGGCTCGACAACGCCAGCGAAGGCGTCTACGCGGTCTACGACCTCGGTGGCGGCACCTTCGACATCTCGATCCTGCGGCTGACGCAGGGCGTGTTCGAAGTCATCGCGACCGGCGGCGATTCCGCGTTGGGCGGCGATGACTACGACCATGCACTGGCCGATGCAGTGCTGGCCCAGGCGGGACGCCAGGCCGAGAACGACACCGATCGCGCCGCGCTGCTGGTCGCAGCGCGTGCGGCCAAGGAGGCGCTGACCGTTGCCGATGCGGCGCCTTTCGTGGCAGCGCTCGGTGGCGCCGACCTGCGTGTCGGGGTGACGCGTGCGCAGTTCGACGCCGCGACGCAAGCCCTGACGGCCCGCACCATCGCGGCGGTGCGCAAGGCGCTGCGCGACGCCAAGCTCAAGCCCGATGATCTGCAAGGCATCGTGCTGGTCGGTGGCTCCACGCGCATGCCGCAGATCCGCGAGGCGGTGGCGGCGTTCTTCGGTCGCGCACCGTTGACCAACCTCAACCCCGACGAGGTGGTGGCGCTCGGCGCCGCCATCCAGGCCAACCAGCTGGCCGGCAACAACGGCGCGGGTGACCTGCTGCTGCTCGACGTCATTCCGCTCTCGCTCGGCATCGAGACGATGGGCGGTCTGGTCGAGCGCATCGTGCCGCGCAATCAGACCATTCCCACCGCGATGGCGCAAGACTTCACCACCTACCAGGACGGCCAGACCGCCCTGGCGCTGCACGTGGTGCAGGGCGAGCGCGACCTGGTGGCCGACTGCCGCAGCCTTGCGCGCTTCACGCTGCGCGGCATTCCGCCGATGGCCGCCGGTGCCGCGCGCATCCGCGTGACCTTCACCGTCGACGCCGATGGCTTGCTGAGCGTCAGCGCGAAAGAGCAGGGCAGCGGTGTCGAGGCGAGCGTCACCGTGAAGCCGTCGTACGGCTTGTCGGACGACCAGATCGCGACCATGCTGCAGGAGAGCTTCTCGACCGCCCAGCAGGACATGCAGGCCCGTGCACTGGTCGAGGCGCGCGTCGATGCCGAACGCATGCTGCTCGCGACCCGGAGCGCGCTCGACGCCGACGGCGATCTGCTGGAGGGCGACGAGCGTACGGCGATCGAGGCTTTGATGGCGGCACTGCGGAATGCGGTGTCTGCAACCGACGCCGCGGTGGTCGAAGCTGCCACCAAGGCGCTGGCTGACGGCACCGAGGCCTTCGCCGCGCAGCGCATGAACCAGGGCATCGCGCGCGCGCTGTCGGGCCGCAAGGTCGAATCCCTCTAGAAGAACCCGATGCCCACGATCAAGATCCTTCCCCACCCCGAGTACTGCCCGCAGGGCGCCGAGGTGAACGCGCCCGCCGGTACTTCCATCTGCGAGGCCCTGCTCGACAACCACATCAACATCGAGCACGCCTGCGAGATGAGCGCCGCCTGCACCACCTGCCACGTGGTGGTTCGCCAGGGTTTCAATTCGCTCAACGCGTCCGATGAAGTCGAGGACGACTTGCTCGACCGTGCCTGGGGCCTGGAGCCGCAGTCGCGCCTGAGCTGCCAGGCCATCCTGGCGCAGGACAATGTGACGATCGAGATCCCGAAGTATTCGATCAACCACGCCAAGGAAAATCACTGATGTCCCGGCAGATCGTCCTAGACACCGAAACCACCGGCCTGTCCGCCGAGAACGGCGACCGCGTCATCGAGCTGGGATGCGTTGAACTGTTCAACCGCAAGCTGACCGGCAACGACCTGCATTTCTACTTCAACCCCGAGCGCGAAAGCCACGAGGACGCGCTGAAGGTGCACGGGCTCACCACCGATTTCCTGCGCGACAAGCCGAAGTTCGCGACGCTGGCGAACGACGTGGTGGAGTACCTGCGCGGTGCCGAACTGATCATTCACAACGCGGCCTTCGACGTCGGCTTCCTGAACAAGGAACTCGAGCTTGCGGGCCTGCCCCCGCTGCGCGAATTCGTGGGTCAGGTGACCGACACGCTGGCCATGGCCAAGGCGGTGTATCCGGGCAAGCGCAACTCGCTCGACGCCCTGTGCGACCGCTTCGGCGTCGACCGCTCCAACCGGACCTTCCACGGGGCCAAGCTGGACGCCCAACTGCTCGCGGACGTCTACATCAACCTCACGCGCGGCCAGGATGCGCTGTTGATCGACGTGTCGTCCAACGAGCCGGCGCTCGGCGCGGTGGTGGCGGTGGACCTCCACAGTTTCGTGCTGCCGGTGCTGATGGCCACGGAGCACGAACTGGCCGCCCATGCCGATGTGTTGGCCCAGCTCGACAAGTCGAGCAAGGGGAGTACGCTCTTTCGCCAGATCGAGGGGGCGGGTCAAAACGCTGTGGCATAATCTGAGGCTTCGCACCGCGGTGCGAACTTCTCGTGAGTCTTCCAGGCGAACGCAGAATGATCGAGCGGCATGTTCATGCCGTGAGGGCGGTTAGCTCAGGGGTAGAGCACAGCATTCACACTGCTGGGGTCGGAGGTTCGAAACCTCCACCGCCCACCAATTTCCAACGCAGATTCCTTTCCCAGCAGCCCAGCCTGTCGGCCCATGCCGACCCGCATTCGGGCTGTGTGCTGGCACGTCTGCGCCCTGGCGCCCGTAGAACGACTCCCAGACCAGTGAACAGGAGTACGTCATGGCCACCAGCCCCGATCTGCCATCCCCCATCCCACCCGATCAACCGGAGCCCGACGATCCCGCGGACTTGCCGGTAGAGCCAGACGACGGCTTGTCGCCACCGGCGTACGCACTTCGTCTTCCCGCCGCCAGCGCATTGCCGCTTGGCACTTGAAGCTGCCGGTGCACCGCCAGTTCATGCGCGCGGCGAACTACCGCTGGGCGCCCACCCGGACCAGCGCCCATTTCTTCTGAGGCCGCTGCCGCTAAGCTTGCGGCATGGATGAATTTGATTGCGCCGTCATCGGCGCTGGCGTCGTCGGCCTGGCCGTGGCGCGCGCCTTGGCGCTGCAGGGTCGCGAGGTGGTGGTACTGGAGGCCGAAGGTGCCATCGGCACCGGCACCAGTTCCCGCAACAGCGAAGTGATCCACGCCGGTATCTACTACCCGACAGGCTCGCTCAAGGCGCGCTTTTGCCTTGAGGGCAAGCAGGCGCTCTATGCCTATGCTGCAGAGCGACAACTGCCGCACCGGCGTTGCGGAAAACTGATCGTCGCCACTTCCGAGGCGCAGGTCGCGCAGCTGGAAACCATCTTGGGCAGGGCGCGCCTGAACGGCGTCGACGACATGGTGCTTTTGACGGCCGACGAGGCGCGCGCCATGGAGCCGCAACTGGCCTGCCGCGCCGCGCTCCATTCACCGAGCACCGGCATCATCGACAGCCATGCCCTCATGCTGAGCCTGCAAGGCGACCTCGAAAACGCGGGTGGCTTGCTGGCGCTGAAATCACCGGTCGCACGCGCAGTCTGCCGACCGTCCAGTATCGAACTCACGGGCGAGGACGGAACCACGGTGCGCTGCGCATCGGTCGTCAACGCCGCGGGCCTCGGCGCGCCGCTGTTGGCGCAACGCTTCGAAGGCCTGCCGGCTGCGGCGATTCCGCCTGCCTATTTCGCCAAGGGCAACTACTTCACGCTCGCGGGCCGCGCGCCGTTCCAGCACCTCATCTATCCGGTGCCTGAGGCGGCCGGCCTGGGCGTCCATCTCACGCTCGATCTCGGTGGGCAGGCGAAGTTCGGGCCCGACGTTCAATGGGTCGATTCGCCCACCGACCTGGTGGTCGATGCGCGGCGCGGCGACGGCTTCTATGCGCAGGTGCGCCGCTACTGGCCGGCCTTGCCCGACGGGGCGCTCATCCCCGGCTACGCCGGCATCCGGCCCAAGATCTCGGGGCCGGACGAGCCGGCACGCGACTTCGTCATCGAGGGGCCGGAAACCCACGGCGTGCCGGGGCTCGTCAACCTGTTCGGCATCGAATCGCCCGGGCTGACGAGCAGTCTGGCGATCGGACGACACGTGGCAGATTTGCTCGCGCGATGATCATCAGCCTGTAACATGGAACAGCACGCCGCGAGCCGGCGTCAGGCCGCCGGCGCGGTGCCGGTACCCATCACGGAGGAACGTTTCCCATGAGTGCATCCAATAACCTCGAAGCTGCAGCCAACGCCGTCGTCGAAGACATCGCCAGTGACGTCAAGGGCGTTCTCGGCGGCAAGGATCTGGAGTCGAACCCGCAGATCAAGGCCTTGCGCCAGCGCGTCGAAGCCAAGCTCGCCATCGCCCGCGAGCTCGCGGCAGAAAAGAGCAAGATCGCCGCGAAGAAGGCCAAGGATGCCGCCAGCACCGCCAACGCTTATGCCCATGACGAGCCCTGGCAGATCGCTGCCGGCGCACTGGCGGCCGGCGTGCTGATCGGGTTGCTGCTCGGCCGTCGCTGAGCGGCTACGACCCAAGCGAAGACCAAAAGCCAACGGACGCGCCATCGAAGGCGCGCGTGACCGGGAGGATCGGATGAAAAAACTGCTGGCCATGCTGGGCCTGGAAGCGCGCCTGCGGCGTCTGAAGATTGCTGCCGGCGAAGGCGCGATGGCGGCGGAAGACCGTGCGCAGCTGCTGCAGATGGCATGGGACGCCGAGAAGCAGCGGCTCAAGATGGTGCTGGTTCTGACCGGTGCGGTGCTCGGCCTGACCACGGTCGCCGTTGCGCTGCTCTCGGTGGCCATCGTCGTGCACTTCTGGGACAGCCCTTACCGCAGCACCGCCGCGTGGTCCGTGGCCGCGGTGTGGTTGCTGATCTGGCTGGCCGCCGTCGTGGGGCTGCTGTCGAACTTGCGCCAGGCCAGCAATGCGGTGGATCCGGCCAAGCGCGAGTTCGAGCGCGATTGGGCTTGGGTGCAGGATCGGTTGGGCATCGGCAACGAGGGCCAGCCGCCGGGGACGCCACGGCCGACCCGTCCGGCGACCCAGGAGCAACTGCTCGCCCGCATTGCCCGCCAGCGCCAGCGCATTGCCGTGCTTCAGGCGGCGAGCGAGCAACCCGCCAGTCCACCTGCCGCGCCGCCGCCGGACGAGACGCCCAGCGAGGCGGCCTTGCGGCTGGCCCGCGAACACCCGGTTGCCACCGCTGCAGCCGCGGCGGTGCTGGTGGCCGTCGTGAAGCCCCGGCGCCTGCTGCGCTGGGCGGCGTTCGTGGCGCCGGTGCTCTGGCGCATGCGCTGAGCGGCCGCGGCGCTCAGGCGCTGCGCGTGCGCAGCGCGTCCGCCACTTCGCGGACCAGCGTGGGCCCCCGGTAGATCAGGCCGGTGTAGATCTGCACCACGTCCGCGCCCGCCGCCAGCTTGGCCTGGGCATCGGCACCGCTGAGGACGCCGCCGACGCCGATGATCGGGAATGAGGGCCCCAAGGCGGCGCGGAGCTGGGCGATCACCCGGTTGCTCGTCTCCAGCACCGGCGCACCGGAGAGGCCGCCGGTTTCCTGCGCATGCGGAAGTCCGGCCACCGCCTCGCGGGACAGCGTGGTGTTGGTCGCCACCACGCCGTCCATGCCGTGGCGCTGCAGTGCGGCCGCAATGACCTGAACCTGCGCCTCGTTCAGGTCGGGTGCAATCTTGAGAAAGACCGGCACGCGACGGCCATGTCGGGTCGACAGCGCCTCGCGCCGCGCCACGATGGCGGCGAGCAATGCATCGAGCGCTTCGTCGCTTTGCAGCGAACGGAGGTTCGCCGTGTTCGGGCTGGAGATGTTCACCACCACATAGTCGGCGTGCGGGTACACGCCGTCCAGGCACAGCAGGTAGTCGTCGGTCGCCCGTTCGATCGGCGTGCTGGCGTTCTTGCCGATGTTCAGGCCCAGCAGCATGGGTGCACGGCCGCCCCGGCCAGAACGGAAACGGGCGCGCTGGACGTTGCCGATGAAGGCCTCGAGCCCCTCGTTGTTGAAGCCCAGGCGATTGATGAGGGCCTGGCGCTCCGGCAGACGAAAGATGCGTGGTCGTGCGTTGCCGGGCTGGGCCTTCGGGGTGACGGTGCCCACCTCCACGAAGCCGAAGCCCATGGCTGCGAACGCGTCGATGCAGCGCGCGTTCTTGTCGAGCCCGGCGGCGAGCCCCACCCGGTTCGGAAACCGCAGCCCGGCGAGCGTGACCGGATCGTCGACCCGTGCCCTGGCGTAGGCGCAGGCGAGCGGCGTGTTCTGCGTGCGCGCCAAGGCACCAAGCGTCACTTCATGCGCGTGCTCGGCATCGAGGCCGAAAAGAAAAGGGCGGGCGAGCCCGTAGAGGGACGAAAGGGACATCGGATAATTCTCGGCTTCTAAGCCCCAGGATTCTCCGCGATGACCGCTTCCTCCTCTGCCCCGATCACTCAGGACGAACTCAAGGCCCAGGTCGGCCGCGCTGCGCTGGCCTATGTGGTGGAGGGCGAGATCGTCGGTGTCGGCACCGGCTCCACCGTCAACAAGTTCATCGAAGCGCTGGCCACGATGAAGGACCGCATCCGTGGCGCGGTGTCGAGCTCGGTGGCGTCGACCGAGCGCCTGCGCGCGCTGGGCATCGAGGTGTTCGACAGCAATGCGGTCGATGAGCTGGCTGTCTACATCGACGGCGCGGACGAGATCGACGGCCGCGGCTTCATGATCAAGGGCGGTGGTGCCGCACTCACCCGCGAGAAGATCGTGGCCGCCCAGTCGCGTTCTTTCGTGTGCATCGCGGATGCGTCCAAGCGCGTTGACGTGCTCGGCGGTTTTCCGCTGCCGGTCGAGGTCGTTCCCATGGCAGCGCGCCGCATCATGCGGCAGTTCGAGCGCATGGGGGGCATGGCGCAGGTGCGTGAGAAGGATGGCGTGCCCCTGGTGACCGACAACGGGCAGCACATCGTCGATGTGAGCGCGCTGCGCATCACGGACCCGTTGGGCTTCGAGTCGGAGGTCAACCAGTGGCCAGGCGTGGTGACCGTCGGCGTGTTCGCGCACCAGCGCGCCACCGTCTGTTTGCTCGGGACGCCCGGCGGCGTCGAGACGCTGCGCTACCCCTGAGCGCGCGCAGGAACGCCGGCCCTCAGAACTGGATGCCGGTCGGGTTGCTCGGCGACCGCGGGGCCGGCGGTGGGATCGCCGGCGTCGGGCTGGTCGTTGCAGCAGCCGCAGCCGCAGGCGCCGAGGGTGCTGCCTGCTGCGCCACCATCGGCTGGGCCGGCGGGTTGCGGTAGCCGGCCGGCAGCCGAACGCTCTTCGGATAGCCCGCCGCATCGAGGTACTGCGACCAGGTGCTGTCCGCGAATCCCTTGAGCTGCTGCGTCCCGATGGTGAGCAGCGGCAGCGAACTCTCCCCGCTGAGCCGCTGGAGCGCTTCGGCGTCCTGCGGCGTCTTCACCTGGCGTTCGCTGAAGGGCACGCCACGCGTATTCAGCAGCGCGCGGCCGGTATCGCAGGGCGCGCAGTCCTCACGGGTGTAGAGGGTGACCGGGTAGCGCTGCACCACTTGCTGGAGTTCGTAGGGCAGGCCGCCGATCGTGCCGCCACCCTCGACCGTCGACACGCCACCGCGCGGCGCTGCGGGCTGGGCATTCGCCGCCGGTGGTTGGTCGGAAAAGATCGCCTTCCCGTTCTTGTCGACCGAGCGATAGACCTGTTGCGCGGAAGCGGCGCTCGCCGCAAGGGCGAGGGTCAGCAGCAACAGGAGGGAAGGGCGGGCATGGCGTGGCATCGGGGCTCCGTGAGGTCGTCGGGCGGCGTTGCGCCCGAGTATCTCAGGCCGGCTGCGCCTCGGCCATGCCCTGGTGGCGCAGCAGCGCATCGAGCTGCGGCTCGCGGCCGCGGAAGGCCTTGAACGACTCCATGGCCGTGCGGCTGCCACCGGCTTCGAGAATGGCCTGGCGGTACTTGCGGCCCGTCTCTATGCTCGGCTCGCCGTTCGGCTGCGCGGTTTCCTCGAAGGCGGCATAGGCGTCGGCGCTCAGCACCTCGGCCCACTTGTAGCTGTAGTAGCCGGCCGCGTAGCCGCCCGAGAAGATGTGGCTGAAGGTGTTGGGCGTGCGGCTGAACGCGGGCGATGGCATCACCGCCACTTCGGCACGCACTTGGCCCAGCAGCGCCATCACGCCGCCTGGCTTCGCCTCTGCGGCATCGAACTCGGTGTGCAGCAGCATGTCGAACAGCGAGAACTCGATCTGGCGCAGCGTCTGCAGACCGCTCTGGAAATTCTTGGCGGCCGTCATCTTGTCGAACAGCGCGCGCGGCAGCGGCAGGCCGGTGTCGACGTGCGCGGTCATGTGCTGCAGCACGTCCCATTCCCAGCAGAAGTTCTCCATGAACTGGCTGGGCAGCTCGACCGCGTCCCACTCGACGCCGCTGATGCCGGACACGTCGCGCTCGTTGATCTGCGTGAGCATGTGGTGCAGGCCGTGGCCGAACTCGTGGAAGAGCGTGGTCACGTCGTCGTGCGTGAGCAGCGGCGGCTTGCCGTCGACGCCTTCGGCGAAGTTGCACACCAACTGCGCGACCGGCGTTTGCAGCGTGCCGGTGTCCGGGCGCAGCCAGCGGGCGCGGACGTCGTCCATCCAGGCGCCGCCGCGCTTGGCGGCACGGGCCGACGGGTCGAGGTAGAACTGGCCCACGCGCTGGTCGCCGCGCTCGATGCGGTAGAACTCGACCGTCGGGTGCCACACCGGCGCGAAGTCGCGGCGGATGGTTACTTCGAACAGGGTCTCGACGATCTTGAAGAGGCCGGCCATCACCTTGGGCGCCGGGAAGTACTGCTTCACGTCCTGCTCGCTGAAGGCGTAGCGCGCTTCCTTCAGCTTCTCGCCGACGAAGGTCCAGTCCCACGGCTGCGGATCGGTCATGCCGAGCTGCTCGGCGGCGAAGGCGCGCAGGTCGGCCAGGTCGCGCTCGCCGAAGGGCTTGGCGCGCGTGCCGAGGTCGCGCAGGAACTTCACGACCTGCTCCGGCGAATCGGCCATCTTCGGCACGACCGACAGTTCACCGAAGTTGCGATGGCCGAGCAGCTTCGCCTCTTCCTGGCGCAGCGCCAGGATCTCGGTGATGAGCACGGTGTTGTCAAAGGTCGGGTCGCCCAACTCGCTGGCGCGGGTCACGTAGGCGCGGTAGAGCGTCTCGCGCAGCGCGCTGTTCTTGGCGAACTGCATGACCGGCAGGTAGCACGGCATCTTCAGGGTGAGCTTGTAGCCCGGCTTGCCATCGGCTTCTGCACCGGCACGCGCCGCGCCGACCACGTCTTCCGGCAGGCCTTCGAGTTCGCTGGCCTCGGCGTAGTAGGCGAAGGCATCGGTGGCATCGAGGGCGTTCTCGCTGAACTTCTGGCTCAGCTCGGCCTGACGTTCCTGGATGACGGCGAAGCGTTCTTTGGCGGCGCCCTGCAACTCGGCACCACCCAACACGAAGTTTCGGATCGCATTGCGGTGCGCCTGCTTCTGTTCGGTGTTCAGCGTCGCGGGATCGATCGCTTTGTACTTGGCGTACAGCCGCTCGTCGGAACCCAGGCGGGTCCAGAAGGCGGTGACGCGCGGCATGGCGTCGTTGTAGGCCGCGCGTAGCTCGGGCGTGTCGGCCACGGCGTTCAGATGGCCGACCGCGCCCCAGGCCCGACTGAAGCGCTCGGAAGACACGTCCAGTACCTTCGAGATCGCGATCCAGTCCGCCGGAAAGTCCGGCGCGGTGACGGTCTGCAGCGCCGTCTCGGCGTCGGCCAGCAGGGTGTCGACGGCCGGCGCGACATGCTCCGGCTTGATCTGGTCGAACAGCGGGAGATCGGTGAAGTCGAGGAGTGGATTGGTCATGCGGTGTAGGTGGCGTCGAAAGGGAAGAAGTTCAAGCCGAGGCGCTGCGTTCGGCCGCTTCGAGCGTATTGACGAGCAGCATGGTGATGGTCATGGGGCCGACGCCGCCGGGCACCGGCGTGATCCACCCGGCGACTTCCTTCACGCCGTCGAAGTCGACGTCGCCGCAGAGCTTGCCTTCGTCGGTCCGGTTCATGCCCACGTCGATGACGACCGCGCCCGGCTTCACCATGTCGGCGGTGAGCACGTTGCGCTTGCCGACGGCGGCGACGACCACGTCGGCCTGGCGGGTCATGGCGCCCAGGTCGGGCGTGGCGCTGTGGCAAATGGTGACGGTCGCGTTCTTCGCCAGCAGCATCAGCGCCATCGGCTTGCCGACGATGTTGCTGCGGCCGATGACCACGGCGTGCTTGCCGCGCAGTTCGTAGCCGATCGATTCGAGCATCTTCATGCAGCCGTAGGGCGTGCAGGGCCAGAAGCCGGGCGCGCCGGTCATCAGCGCGCCGGCGCTGGCGACATGGAAGCCGTCGACGTCCTTCTCGGGCGAGATGGCTTCGATGACCTTCTGCGCATCGATGTGCGCCGGCAGCGGCAGTTGCACCAGGATGCCGTGAATGGCCGGGTCGTTGTTGAGGGCGTCGACGCGGGCCAGCAGGTCGGCCTCGCTCAGGTCGGCCGGGTACTTCTCGAGCACCGAATGCAGGCCGTTGTCTTCGCAGGCCTTCACCTTGTTGCGCACATAGACCTGGCTGGCGGGGTTCTCGCCGACCAGCACCACGGCCAGGCCGGGTGTCACGCCGCGGGCCTTGAGGGCGGCGGCGCGGGCGGCCACGTCGGCGCGCAGGGTGCGGGAGAGGGCGTTGCCGTCGATCAGTTGGGCTGTCATCGTTTTTCGATTTTCCAAGTAGAAACGCCCGCTTGCGCAGGCGTCGGGGGACTTTGTGGCTATCTCGCCGATAGCGTCAGGAGGCCTTGGCGGTCGGCTGGGCCTGGCCCAGCGCGATCTTCAGCAGGTCGGCGACGGTGTTCGCGTTGAGCTTTTCCATGATGTTGGCGCGGTGCGCCTCCACCGTCTTGATGCTGATGCCCAGGTCGTCGGCGATCTGCTTGTTCAGCCGTCCGGCGACGATGCGCTCGAGCACCTGCGCTTCGCGGCCGGTGAGCTTGGACAGCAGCGCGTCGCGGCTGGCCGACTGCTGGTGCTGGGCGAAAGCGCCGCGCGCGTGCTCGAGCATGCGCTCGACCAGCGTCACGAGTTCTTCGTCGTTGAAGGGCTTCTGGATGAAGTCCATCGCGCCCTTCTTCATCGAGTCCACCGCCATCGGCACGTCGCCGTGGCCGGTGATGACCACGATGGGCAGCGGCGAACGGCGTTCGATCAGCCGGTCTTGCAACTCGATGCCCGACATGCCGCCCATGCGGATGTCGACGATCAGGCAGGCCACCTCGCGGGGGTCGTAGCGGGAGAGAAAGGATTCGGCGGAGTCGAAGCAGCGAACCCGGTAGTCCTTGCCTTCGAGCAGCCATTGCAGCGAGTCACGTACGGCTTCGTCATCGTCGACGACATAGACCGTGCCCTTCTTCGGAATCAAGCTCATGCGGGTACCTTTGCCTCGTCGTTTGCTACGGAACTGCTAGCGTCCATCACCGGAATCCAGAAGGAAAAACGGCATCCGACCACGTCCGGGCCATTGTAGATGTTCTCCGCCTGCATGCGGCCGCGGTGCGACTCGACGATGGTGCGGCAGAGGTTCAGGCCGATGCCCATGCCTTCGGCCTTGGTCGAGAAGAAGGCCTCGTAGAGCCGATCCATGACTTCCGGGGCCAGGCCCATGCCGGTGTCCTGCACCGAGAATTCGATGGCCGGCTGGTTGTCGATCACCTTCGGCAGCACCCGCAGCTCGACGCTGCGACGCGCCAGCGGCCGGCCGGCCAGATCGATCGACTCGGCGGCGTTCTTGAGCAGGTTGACCATCACCTGCTCGATCAGGATGGGGTCGACCCGAACGATCGGCAGGCGCGCTGCCACGTAGTGGTTGAGGCGCACGTTGCGCCGGCGCAACTCGATGCCGGCCAGCTCCACCGCCTCGCTCACCATGGTCGCCACCTCGGCGGGCGTGCGGTTCGGCTCGCTGCGCTTCACGAAGGAGCGGATGCGCTGGATGATCTGCCCGGCACGCTGGGCCTGCTTGGCGGTCTTCTCCAGCGCGGCGAGCAGGGCGTCGGAGTCGATCTGCTGCCCCTTGATGCGGGACATCATGCCGTTGCAGTAGTTGGTGATGGCGGTCAGTGGCTGGTTCAGTTCGTGCGCCACGCTGGAGGCCATCTCTCCCATGGTGATCAGCCGGCTGGCGGCCTGCGCCCGATCGGCCTGGGCAGCGGCCTGTTCCTCCGCATCGCGGCGCGGCGTGATGTCGGTCGCGATCACCAGTTGCGCGAGCCGACCGTCGACCCAGGTGAGGTAGCGCGAGCGCACTTCGAGCCACTTGCCGAGCTCGGGCACGAAGATCTCGTTGTTCGCCGGCTGGGCGGCCGTGAGCGTGTCGATCGGCAGGCCGGCGAACGGGTCGACGTCGTCCAGCGCGTCGTCGTGCGCGGCCGACGCCGGCACGCCGGCCTGCGCCACCATGCCAAGGTGGCCGACCGTGTCGGAGCCGAACCAGAGGCGGTAGAGCTTGTTCGCGAACAGCAGCTCCTCGCTGCCGATCGGGGCGACGGAGACCGCCGCGTCCAGCGCTTCGAGCACGGTGGTGAAACGCTCGTACGAGGCGGACAGCTGTTCGCGGATGCGCGTGGGCTCGGTGATATCGGTCATCGAGGTCATCCAGCCGGTCTGGTGGCCGCGGGCATCGATCAACGGCGACACGTAGAGCCGTGCGTTGAAGACGCTGCCGTTCTTGCGCTTGACCCGCACCTGGAAGCCGCCAGGGAGGGCGCGGCCATGCAGTTCTTCTTCGAGCCGCTCGTTCATCACCTCGCGGTCGGATTCCAGCCAGTAGGGAAAGGGCGGTTTCTGGCCGACCAGTTCGGATTCACTCCAGCCGGTCATCGCACAGAAGGCCGCGTTGACGTAGGTGATCCGGCCCTCGAGGTCGAGCACCCGCATGCCGGTGAGCATCGAGTTTTCCATCGCGCGGCGGAAATTGGTTTCGGCGATCAGTGCCTGCTGCGCCTGCAGCCGCCGTCGCGTATGGCGATAGGTGCCGATCAGCATCCAGGCGGTCAGAACGCTCAGCGCCCCCACCAGCCAGAACAGGCCGTTGCCCACCAGACCCGGCGAGGTGCGGTAAGCCTGCGCGCGCAGCACCACCGCGTTGCCGATCGGCGAGACCGGCACTTCGTACTCGTTGGTGTGCTCGACCCAGGGCAGCAACCGGGTGCCCTCGGCTCGCGGATTCACCGTGTTGCCGGCCAGCAGGCCGTCTTTGGCGTCCAGCAGGGCGACGGCGTACCGGGCGCTGACTTCCGGCGGCACGCCATAGCGCAGCAGGCTGTCGATCGAGAATTCGCCCAGCACCACGCCGGCGAACAGGCCCTGGTCGAACAGCGGAATGTGCAGCTGGAGCATCGGGACCGGATCGCCGCCGGTGACCGGCTGGGAAAACACGGGCTGGCGCAGCTCGCGGGCCAGGGCGTAGTTGCTTTCGATGTCCCCGGGGCGCAGCACTTCTTCCAGGACATGCTGCTGCGCGGGGTGCACGCTCGGTGCGGCGTAGTTGGCCTTGAAGCGCCGACGATCGTCGATCCAGCTGACCGCCTGCAGTTCCGGGTATTGGCTCACCAGGGACTCGGCCCGGCTGCCGAATTCGGTGGCATCGATTTCGCGGTTGGAGGCGTCGCGCGCCAGGCGCATCAGTTGTTCCTGCCGCTCGAGCAGCCGCAGCCGAAGCCGCTGCTGCGCGTACTCGACATCGCGCTTGACGGATTCCTGTTCGCGCTCGATCTCTTCCGCACGCAGGTACCAGAACGCCGACACGATGGCCGCCAGGAACAGCATCACCGCGGCGAGCGGCACGAGCATGGCCACGGTGTCTTGCAGCACCGGGGTCTGGCGGCGCCACCAGCGACGCCACCAGGAAAGCGGCGAGGCTTTCACGGCGCTGCGGGCAGCGGCGAGCGGGCTGAAGAGGGGCATCGGCCGAGTGTAGGGGAACCCCTAGCCCGCCCGACGCCGAGCGGTCTTGAAAACGGTTCAGACTGCGATCCAGCGGTTCCGTCTCCGGATCGCCTGCGGGTGTTTTCACATTAAGAAAACGTTAAACACCATTTGAAATTCACCCTGTTCTGTGCGACATTTCCCGCCAGTCAAATCCACAGCCACGCCCTCAAGGAGACAAGCATGTCGGCAAATCCCGAGAACCATTTCGGCTCGGCCGCGAACGACGCGGATGCGCAAGAAACCCGTGAATGGATGGACGCGCTGTCCGCCGTCATCCAGAGCGAGGGCCCCGAACGGGCGCACTTCCTGCTCGAACAACTGCTCGAACACGCGCGCCAGAACAGCGTCGACCTGCCGTTCTCGGCCAACACCGGCTATGTGAACACGCTCGAGCCCGAACTCGAAGCGCGCAGCCCCGGCAACCTCGAGATCGAACAGCGCCTGCGCGCCTACATGCGCTGGAACGCGATGGCGATGGTGGTCAAGGCCAACCGCCTGCATCCGGCCGACGGCGGCGATCTCGGCGGTCACATCGGTTCCTTCGCCTCGCTGGCCAGCATGTTCGGCGCCGGCTTCAACCACTTCTGGCGCGCCGAGAGCGAAGGCCACGGCGGTGACTGCCTCTACATCCAGGGCCACGTGTCGCCCGGCATCTACGCTCGTGCCTACCTCGAAGGCCGTCTGAGCGAAGAGCAATTGCTCAACTTCCGCCAGGAAGTCGACGGCAAGGGCCTCTCCAGCTACCCGCACCCGAAGCTGATGCCCGAGTTCTGGCAGTTCCCGACGGTGTCGATGGGCCTCGGCCCGCTGATGGCGATCTACCAGGCCCGCTTCCTCAAATACCTGCATGCCCGTGGCATCGCCAACACCGAGAACCGCAAGGTGTGGGTGTTCTGCGGCGACGGCGAAATGGACGAGGTCGAATCGCTGGGCGCCATCGGCCTGGCCGCGCGCGAGAAGCTCGACAACCTGATCTTCGTGATCAACTGCAACCTGCAGCGCCTTGACGGCCCGGTGCGCGGCAACGGCAAGATCATCCAGGAGCTCGAAGGCGAGTTCCGCGGCGCCGGCTGGAACGTCATCAAGCTGATCTGGGGCAAGGGCTGGGACGCCCTGCTCGCCGCCGACAAGGACGGCGCGCTGCGCAAGATCATGATGGAGTGCAACGACGGCGACTACCAGTCCTTCAAGGCCAACGACGGCGCCTACGTCCGCAAGAACTTCTTCGGCCGCGACCCGCGCACGCTGAAGATGGTCGAGCACCTGAGCGATGACGAGATCTGGGGCCTGCAGCGCGGCGGCCATGACTCGCAGAAGGTGTACGCCGCCTTCCACGCCGCGCAGAAGCACGAAGGCCAGCCCACCGTGCTGCTCGTGAAGACCGTCAAGGGCTTCGGCATGGGCAAGATCGGCGAAGGCAAGAACAACGTCCACCAGACCAAGAAGCTGGGCGACGAAGACATCAAGGCCTTCCGCGACCGCTTCAACATCCCGATTCCCGACAGCCAGCTCGCCGACATCCCGTTCTACAAGCCGGCCGACGACACGCCCGAGATGAAGTACCTGCACGAGCGCCGCAAGGCCCTCGGCGGCTATTTGCCGCACCGTCGCACGAAGGCCGAAGAGAGCTTCACCGTGCCGGCACTGGAAACCTTCAAGGCCGTGCTCGAGCCGACCGCCGAAGGCCGCGAGATCTCGACCACGCAGGCCTACGTTCGCTTCCTCACGCAGTTGCTGCGCGACCAGGCGCTGGGCCCGCGCGTCGTGCCGATCCTGGTCGACGAAGCCCGCACCTTCGGCATGGAAGGGCTGTTCCGCCAGATCGGCATCTACAACCCTGCAGGGCAGCAGTACACGCCGGTCGACAAGGACCAGGTCATGTACTACAAGGAAGACAAGGCCGGTCAGATCCTGCAGGAAGGCATCAACGAAGCCGGCGGCATGTCGAGCTGGATCGCGGCGGCCACGTCGTACAGCACGAACAACCGCATCATGGTGCCGTTCTACGTGTACTACTCGATGTTCGGCTTCCAGCGCATCGGCGACCTGGCCTGGGCCGCTGGCGACATGCAGGCGCGCGGCTTTCTGCTCGGCGGCACGTCGGGGCGCACCACGCTCAACGGCGAAGGGCTGCAGCACGAAGACGGCCACAGCCACATCCTGGCCAACACCATCCCGAACTGCGTGAGCTACGACCCGACCTTCGCGCACGAGGTCGGCGTGATCCTGCACCATGGCTTGAAGCGCATGGTGGAGAAGCAGGACAACGTCTACTACTACCTTACGCTGCTCAACGAGAACTACGCGATGCCCGGCCTGCAGCCCGGCACCGAGGAGCAGATCCTCAAGGGCATGTACCTGTGCAAGCAGGGCCCGGTGGTCAAGCCGGCCAAGGGAGCCAAGGAAACGCCGACGGTGCAGCTGCTCGGCAGCGGCACCATTCTGCGCGAGAGCATCGCGGCGCAGGAACTGCTCGAGAAGGAATGGGGCGTGAGTGCCGCGGTGTGGAGCTGCCCGAGCTTCAACGAGCTCACCCGCGACGGCCAGGACGCAGACCGCTGGAACCTGCTGCATCCGACCGAGACGCAGCGCGTGTCCTTCGTGGCGCAGCAGCTGGCGGCCAGCACCGGCCCAGTGGTTGCCTCGACCGACTACATGAAGGCCTACGCCGAGCAGATCCGCCCGTTCATCCCGAAGGGTCGGACCTACAAGGTGCTGGGCACCGACGGCTTCGGCCGCAGCGACTTCCGCAGCAAGCTGCGCGAGCACTTCGAGATCAACCGCCACTTCATCGTGGTGGCCACGCTCAAGGCATTGGCTGAAGACGGCACGCTGCCGGCCTCGAAGGTCGCTGAAGCCATCAAGAAGTACGGCATCAACGCCGACAAGGTCAACCCGCTCTACGCGTAAAGCACAACCCGAACAACCGACGCGCCCGACGGGCGGGAGACAGAGATATGGCAGCAGTGGAAGTGAAGGTGCCGGACATCGGCGATTTCGACGAAGTCGCGGTGATCGAGGTGCTGGTGAAGGTGGGCGACACGGTGAAGGCCGAGCAGTCGCTGATCACGGTGGAGTCGGACAAGGCGTCGATGGAGATTCCGTCGTCGACCGCCGGCGTGGTGAAGGAACTCAAGGTCGCGGTGGGCGACAAGGTCAAGGAAGGTTCGGTCGTGATCGTGGTGGAGGCCGAAGGCGCCGCCGCAGCGCCACCGGCCGCGGCGCCCGCCGCTGCCGCGCCTGCGCCCCAGTCGGCAGCCGCCCCGGCCCCCGCTGCGGCAGCGCCGGCCGCCGCGCCGGCCGGACCGGTCGAGGTGAAGGTGCCGGACATCGGCGACTTCAAGGACGTGTCCGTCATCGAAGTGCTGGTGAAGCCGGGCGACGCGATCAAGGTCGAGCAGTCGCTGATCACGGTGGAATCGGACAAGGCGTCGATGGAGATTCCGTCGTCGGCGGCCGGCACGCTGAAGGAAATGAAAGTCAAGGTCGGCGATGTCGTGAACATCGGTGATCTGATCGCGGTGCTCGAAGGCACGGCCGGCGCGGCACCCGCACCGGCGCCTGCCGCATCGCCGGCACCTGCATCGGCGTCCGCTGCGGCAGCACCGGCAGCCGCCACGGCCAGCGCGCCAGCGCCCAGCGCGGCGCCTGCTGCGCACGACACCACCACGCCGCCGAGCGGCAGCCTGCCGCACGCGTCGCCGTCGGTGCGCAAGTTCGCGCGCGAACTGGGTGTGCCGCTGGAAGAGGTCAAGGGCTCCGGGCTCAAGGGCCGCATCACGCAGGAGGACGTCCAGGCGTTCACCAAGGCGGTGATGAGCGGCGTCGCCAGCACCAAGGCTGCAGGCGCCAAGGCGCCGGCTGGTGGTGGCGACGGCGCGGCGCTGGGCCTCATTCCCTGGCCCAAGGTCGACTTCGCGAAGTTCGGCACGGTCGAGCGCAAGGAACTGTCGCGCATCAAGAAGCTCAGCGGCGCGAACCTGCACCGCAACTGGGTGATGATCCCGCACGTCACGAACAACGACGAGGCCGACATCACCGCGCTGGAAGCCTTCCGCGTGGCGACCAACAAGGAGAACGAGAAGTCGGGCGTCAAGGTGACGATGCTGGCCTTCGTGATCAAGGCGGTGGTCGCGGCGCTGAAGAAATTCCCCGAGTTCAACGCCAGCCTCGACGGCGACACCCTGGTCTACAAGCAGTACTACAACGTCGGCTTCGCGGCGGACACGCCCAACGGGTTGGTGGTGCCGGTGCTGAAAGACGCCGACAAGAAGGGCATCCTGCAGATCAGTCAGGAGATGGGCGAGCTCGCCAAGAAGGCGCGCGACGGCAAGCTCGGCGGCGCCGACATGCAGGGTGGCTGCTTCTCGATCAGCTCGCTCGGCGGCATCGGTGGCACGCACTTCACGCCCATCATCAACGCGCCTGAAGTCGCGATCCTCGGCCTGTCGAAGAGCGCGATGAAGCCGGTGTGGGACGGCAAGCAGTTCGTGCCGCAGCTCACGCTGCCGCTGTCGCTGTCGTACGACCACCGCGTGATCGACGGAGCCTCGGCCGCACGCTTCAATGCGTATCTCGGCCAGGTCCTCGCCGACTTCCGCCGCGTGCTGCTCTGAGAACAAGGAACGACGAGATGAGTGAACAACAGATCAAGGTTCCGGACATCGGCGATTTCGACGAAGTCGCGGTGATCGAGGTGCTGGTGAAGGTGGGCGATACGGTGAAGGCCGAGCAGTCGCTGATCACCGTGGAGTCGGACAAGGCGTCGATGGAGATCCCGTCGTCGGCGGCCGGCACGGTGAAGGCCGTGGCCGTGAAGGTCGGCGACAAGGTCAAGCAGGGCTCAGTGGTGCTGACGCTGGATGTGGCCGAAGGGGCTGCTGCACCCGCGCCTGCATCCGCGCCGGCTCCCGCTGCGGCACCGGCGGCCAACGCGACGTCGCCGGCCCCGGCCCCGGCCCCAACTTCGGCCGCACCGGCACCCGTCGCATCGAGCTACAGCGGTTCCGTCGATGTCGAATGCGACCTGCTCGTGCTCGGCGCCGGCCCCGGTGGTTATTCCGCCGCCTTCCGCGCGGCCGACCTCGGCCTGAAGGTCATCCTGGTCGAGCGCTACGCGACCCTCGGCGGCGTCTGCCTCAACGTCGGCTGCATCCCGTCGAAGGCGCTGCTGCACGTCGCGGCCGTGATGGACGAGGTCAAGCACTTCGCCGACATGGGCGTAACCTTCGGCGAGCCGAGCATCGATCGCAGCAAGCTGCTGGCGCGCAAGAACAAGGTGGTGAGCAAGCTCACCGGCGGCCTCAGCGCGATGGCCAAGATGCGCAAGGTGACGACCGTGCGCGGGGTCGGCGAGTTCGTCGACCCGTACCACGTCAAGGTGCAGGAAACCTCGGGCGACGGTCGCGACACCACCGGCAAGGCGCAGACGATCAAGTTCCGCCACTGCGTGATCGCCGCCGGCTCGCAGGCGGTGCATCTGCCCTTCATGCCCAAGGACGACCCGCGCGTGGTCGATTCGACCGGTGCGCTGGAGTTGGGCGTCGAACCCAAGCGCATGCTGATCCTCGGCGGCGGCATCATCGGCTTGGAAATGGGCTCGGTGTATTCGTCGCTCGGCGCGCGCCTCGACGTGGTCGAGATGATGGACGGCCTGATGCAGGGCGCCGACCGCGACCTCGTCAAGGTGTGGCAGAAGATGAACGCGCCGCGCTTCGACAACATCATGCTCAAGACCAAGACGGTGGGAGCGGAGGCCACGAAGGAGGGCATCCGCGTCACCTTCGAAGGCGAGGCCGCCCCGAAGGAGCCGCAGCTGTACGACTTGGTGCTGCAGGCCGTCGGCCGCACGCCCAATGGCAAGAAGATCGCAGCCGAGAAGGCCGGCGTGACGGTGACCGACCGCGGCTTCATCCCGGTCGACATCCAGATGCGCACCAACGTGCCGCACATCTTCGCGGTGGGCGACATCGTCGGCCAGCCGATGCTCGAGCACAAGGCGGTGCACGAGGCGCACGTGGCGGCCGAGGTCATCGCCGGCGAGCAGAAGGGCGACAAGGAGCTGGCGAGCGCCGCATTCAACGCCCGCGTGATCCCCAGCGTGGCCTACACCGACCCGGAAGTGGCGTGGGTCGGCATCACCGAAGACCAGGCCAAGGCCGAAGGCGTCAAGATCAGCAAGGGCCTGTTCCCGTGGAACGCGTCCGGTCGCGCCATTGCCAACGGGCGTGACGAAGGCTTCACCAAGCTGCTGTTCGACGCTGAGAGCCATCGCATCATCGGCGGCGGCATCGTCGGCACGCATGCGGGCGACATGATCGGCGAGATCGCGCTGGCCATCGAGATGGGGGCGGATGCCATCGACATCGGCAAGACGATCCACCCGCATCCGACGCTGGGCGAAAGCATCGGCCTGGCGGCCGAGGCCGCGCACGGCAGTTGTACCGACCTGCCGCCGGTCAAGCGCTGAAGCTGAAGGCTTGCGCCAACAAAAAACCCGCCGACGGCGGGTTTTTTTATGAGGCGGGGCGCTGGTGCCCGCGCGCTGGATTACTTCACGGTGCGGGTGTCTTCGTCGTCCTTGGCCGACAGCACGCGGCGGGCGCCGTCGAAGCGGCGTTTCCAGTAGCTGCCGTTCATGTCTTCGACCCGAACCTGCGCACCGGTGCGCGGCGAGTGGATGAATTTGCCCTCGCCGACGTAGATGCCCACATGGCTGAAGGTTCGGCGCATGGTGTTGAAGAACACCAGGTCGCCCGGCTTCAATTCGCTTCGATCGATCTTCTCGGTGGCCGCCGCCTGTTCTTCGGCGCGGCGCGGCAGCAGGTGGCCGACGGTCTGGTTGTACATCGCACGGACGAAGCCGCTGCAGTCGAAGCCGCTCTCGGCGGTGTTGCCGCCGCGGCGGTAGGGCACGCCCAGGAAGCCGATCGCCGTCACCACCAGATCGGAGGTGCGTTCGACCACGCTTTGGCGAACTTGCTGAAGTTGCCCGATCAAACCCCTGTCTGCCAGCGCACGGTCTATGTCGTCCGAGCGGTCCACCGCGGGTGCGGCGTGCGCAACGCCGGCGACGAGAAGGGAGGCTAGGACAAGTGAAAAACGCATGGGTTCGTAGGATAGGGATGACACTGCAGAGTGTCAATTTGAAGCGGAGTCTGGATTGTGCATCTAAGTGCTTGTCGCTGTTGAGTTATTTTGCATTTTTTCCATTGCGAGATGTAAAGCCGGGCTGGGGCCGAAATGATTTGTCTCAACGAGTAATGCAAAGGTTCGCGAATTGCGACCGGTTGGTGCAAGAGGCTGATCTCGCGAATTCGTCAACTGGCCAATAGGAATGCAAATGAAAGTGAAATTGCCGCAATTCGCGCGCGTCGGCTGGGGCGGCGTTGCCATGGTGGTGCTGGCCGGCGCCGCGACCCACGTATCGGCGCAGGTGCGCGTGCAGCGCATCGCCGCCGGTCTGGAAAATCCTTGGTCGGTGGCCTTTTTGCCCGACCGTCGCTTCCTCGTGACCGAGCGCGCCGGCCGCTTGCGGGTCGTGGATGCGGAGGGCCGCCTTGGTGCGCCAGTGGCAGGCCTGCCGCCGATCGCGGTCGGCGGACAGGGTGGCCTGCTCGATGTCGTGACCGACAGCGCTTTCACGCGCAATCGCACGGTCTACCTGTGCTTCTCCGAACCGGAGGCCGGCGGCACCGCCAACAGCACGGCTGTGCTGCGGGCGACGCTGTCCGGCGATGCGAGCCGGCTGGAGGACGTCCGGGTGATCTTCAGCCAGCGCCCCAAGGTGGTGAGCCGGGCGCATTTCGGCTGCCGCATCGTCGAGGCGAAGGACGGAACCCTGTTCATCACCCTGGGTGACCGTTTCAGTCGCAAGGAAGACGCGCAGAAGCTCGACAACCACCTGGGCAAGGTGGTGCGCATCCAGAAGGACGGCAGCACGCCGCCCGACAACCCTTTCGTCGGGCGGGCCGGTGCGCTGCCGGAGATCTGGAGCTACGGCCACCGCAACGGCCAGGGCGCGACGCTCGGGCCCGACGGGCGCTTCTGGATGCATGAGCACGGTCCGCAGGGCGGTGACGAGATCAACGTGCCTCAGCCGGGCAAGAACTACGGCTGGCCGGTCGTCACCTACGGCGAGAACTACGGTGGCGGGAAGATCGGCAACGGGCTGACCGCGAAGGAGGGCATGGCGCAACCGCTGCACTACTGGGTGCCTTCCATCGCCCCGTCCGGCATGGCCTTCCTGACCAGCGATCGCTACGGCCCTGGCTGGAAGGGCAACCTCTTCGTCGGCTCGCTCAAGTTCGGCTACCTGGATCGGATCGAACTGGCCGGCGATCGGGTCGTCGCGGAGCACAAGTTGCTGGAAGACGGGCGGGCTCGCATTCGCGACGTGCGGCAGGGCCCGGACGGCCTTCTGTATGTGCTCACCGACGAGGCCGACGGCAAGCTGCTGCGGCTTCAGCCGCAGTGAGCGCGTTCAGCGGGTGCAGCCGTGGTCAGCGCCGCCGCGGCCAGCACGAAGGCATGCGCGCCGGCCTTCCGCCATCCGCGGGCAGGGCGCCGGATACGGTCTAATTCCGAGGCAGGTCGGGCCACCAGGCGCCCGACCGTTTTTCCGAAGGATTTCCTCATGCTGCTCGACGCTTCCGTTTCCCAGTTGGTTCTTGTCGACTACCAGGCCCGGCTCATGCCCGCCATCTTCGAGGCCGAAGCCGTGGCCGCCAACGCAGTCCGCCTCGGCAAGATCGCCAGGATGCTGGAGGTGCCGGTGTGGGGCACCGAGCAGAACCCGTCCAAACTGGGCGAGAACCTGCCCGAGATTCGCGCACTGTGCCAGCGTTCGCTCGCCAAGATGCACTTCAGCGGCGTGGAAGAAGGGCTCGGCGAATGGCTCCGGCCGCCGGCCAAGGCGCCGCAAGGCAACGCACGCAGCCTGCCCAAGCATCTGCAGAAACCCAGCGCCGAACAGGAGGAGCGCAACACGGTGGTGATCGCCGGCTGCGAAGCGCATGTCTGCCTGCTGCAGACCGCGCTTGACCTGCTGGAGGACGAATTCGACGTCTGGGTCGTGACCGACGCCTGCAGTTCGCGCACCGAACGCAACCGCGACGCCGCCTTCGACCGCCTGGCCGGTGCCGGCGCCGAACTGGTGACCACCGAGATGGTCGGCTTCGAATGGCTTCGCACGGCGGAGCATCCGGCCTTTCGCGAGTACCAGGCACTGATTCGTTGACGCGGATCAAGGTTGTGGCGCGCCGGGCGGCGGCGCGTGTGTGCGGGCGGGCCGTGTCAGCCCCTTGCAAGCGCGCGCCACAATCATGAAATCAGATCCCGTATCCAGCGGGACCATCCGGAGACACGCCATGCCCACGCCGCTCGATCCCGCGCTGTACAGCGCGTTCTACCGCCGTTCCGTCGACCAGCCCGAGGCCTTTTGGGCCGAGCAGGCCGCGTTCATCGACTGGAAAACGCCGCCGCAGCAGATCCTGGACGCGAGCCGGCCGCCATTCGCGCGCTGGTTCGTGGGCGGAACGACCAACCTCTGCCACAACGCCGTCGATCGTCATCTAGAGGCTCGCGGCGACCAGCCGGCGCTGATCTGCGTGTCCACCGAAACGGGCAGCGAACGCAGCTACAGCTTCCGTGAGTTGCATGCCGAGGTGCAGCGCACGGCTGCCAGCCTGCTGGCGCTGGGCGTGCAGCGCGGCGACCGGGTGCTGATCTACATGCCGATGATCGCCGAGGCGGTGTTCGCGATGCTGGCCTGCGCCCGCGTCGGCGCGGTGCATTGCGTGGTGTTCGGCGGCTTCGCGAGCGGCTCGCTGGCCTCGCGCATCGAGGACGCCGAGCCGGTCGTGGTGGTCAGCGCCGATGCCGGCTCGCGGGCCGGCAAGGTGCTGGCGTACAAGCCGCTGCTCGACGAGGCGATCCGCCTGTCGAAGCACAAGCCCCGGGCGGTGCTGCTGGCCGACCGCGGTCTGGCGCCGATGGCGATGGTGCCCGGACGCGACCACCTGCTGCGCGACCTGGCCGCGCAGCACGCCGAGGCGGTGGTGCCCTGCGCCTGGCTCGAATCGACCGAGATCAGCTACACCATCTACACCAGCGGCACCACCGGCAAGCCCAAGGGCGTGCAACGCGACACCGGCGGTTATGCGGTGGCGCTGGCCGCGAGCATGCGGCACATCTTCGATGGCCGGCCGGGCGAAACCTACTTCTCGACCAGCGACATCGGCTGGGTGGTCGGGCACAGCTACATCGTCTATGGCCCGCTGATCGCCGGCATGGCCACCATTCTTTATGAAGGCCTGCCGACCCAGGGCCTCGATCGGCAGCCCGATGGCGGCATCTGGTGGCAACTGGTCGAGAAGTACAAAGTGACCGTCATGTTCAGCGCACCCACGGCGGTGCGTGTGCTCAAGAAGCAGGACCCGGGGCTGCTGAAGAAATACGATCTCTCGAGCCTGCGCGCGCTCTTCCTGGCCGGCGAGCCACTGGACGAGCCCACGGCACGCTGGATCAGCGATGGCCTGGGCGTGCCGATCATCGACAACTACTGGCAGACCGAGTCGGGCTGGCCGATCATCACCATCGCGAACGGCGTGGAGCGCAAGCCGAGCAAGTTCGGCAGCCCCGGCGTGCCGATGTACGGCTGGCGGGTCAAGATCGTCCATGAATCCACCGGCGAGGAACTGACGGCGCCCGGGGAGAAGGGGGTGTTGGTCGTCGAGGGCCCGACGCCGCCCGGTTTCATGCAAACCGTGTGGCGCGACGACGCGCGCTTCGTCGACACCTATTGGAAGAGCATCCCCGACCGGATGGTCTATTCGACCTTCGACTGGGGCATCCGTGATGCCGATGGCTATTTCTACATCCTGGGCCGCACCGACGATGTGATCAATGTGGCCGGCCATCGGCTGGGTACGCGCGAAATCGAGGAGAGCATTTCGGGCCACGATAACGTGGCCGAAGTCGCCGTGGTTGGCGTGGCCGATCAACTCAAAGGGCAGGTGGCAATGGCGTTCGTGGTGCCCAGAGCCGGCAACGCAGTGACCGACGCCGACGCTGCGCTGAAACTGGAAGGCGAAATCATGAAGCGGGTGGCCGAGCAGTTGGGCGCGTTGGCGCGTCCTGCGCGCGTGCGCTTCGTGACGGCACTGCCCAAGACCCGGAGCGGCAAATTGCTGCGGCGTGCCATCCAGGCGGTGTGCGAAGGGCGCGACCCGGGCGACCTGACGACCATCGACGATCCCGCTTGCTTGCAGCAGATCCAGCGTCTGGTCGGCGTCTGAGCCGGCGGACTTGCCTCAGCGCTCCGTTTGCGCCATGAACTGCCGCACCCGCCGCATGAAAGTGGCGCGCTGGTCCTGCATCGAGGGCGGGAAGCGCGCAGCCAGCGCGGTGGCATATTCGGTCGCCGTGCTGGTTCTGCGGGCTACGCGTGTGATGTCGTCGAGCATGAGGTAGCTCGCCGGGCCCATCGTGAGGCGCAGCGCGGCTTCGACGCCGTCCGCGGAATCCTGCTGCGCGTGCCGCGCGAGCAGTTGCTCGATCCGGGGCAGCAAAACGGCGAGCCCGAAGGCGAGGCCGCAAGCGAGCACCAGGGCGTAGAGCGCCATGAACGCGCCGTAGCTCATGGCCGGAGCGATGATCCGGGCCACGCCCATGAATGCGGCGTAGACCCAGCTCACCGTGCTGATCGAGCCCAGCGTGACGCAGACGAGCGCCGCGCGGCGGAAATCCTGCACCGGGCGGGTGAGCATCGGGAACGCGAAGTGATGCAGCAGCAGCCCGTTGATCGTCAACAGCGACACGACGCTTAGTTTGGCGAGGAGTTTGGGCCGGCCGGCGAGGGCGGCGAGGTTGCTGCCGAGATCCAGCAAGATGAGCGCGCCGCCGGTCAGCCAGAGCAATCCCAGGAGGATCACGAGTTGGCGGCCGGTGGATTGGATCCGGGCGGCGTCGACGTAGTCGGCCGAGAGCAGCGCCAGGTCTTCCCGCGCCACGGTCACGATGGCGAACGCGAAGGCCAAGGTATGGCAGAACACCAGCGCCTGGCTGGCCCCGATGATGAGCATGTTCACGTGTTGTCCTCCCTGACCGGTGACGTCCCGGCATGCGCACGGGCTCAAATGTTAGTACTTATTAATTCATCTCCGGCGCATCGCAGACCCGCTGGCGCAACTTCAGTCGCCAAACCGGCATTAGTGCAAATCTCCATGCCGCTCCAGCAGCCTCGGATGCGCGTGGCACAATGCAGGCGTACTCAGGCCCTTCCCTAGCCACAGTCGCATCCGCCAACCGGTCCAGCCGTGTCGCGGAAGGTTTCTTAAACCAGCTAATGCTTCCTTCAGGGAAGCGAAAGTCAGCGGAACATGAGCGATTCGTCGTCCGTCTATCACGCCTACCAAGGCAACACCTACCTCTTCGGCGGCAACGCGCCCTATGTCGAGGAGATGTACGAGAACTACCTGGCCAATCCGGGCAGCGTCCCCGACAACTGGCGCTCCTATTTCGACGCGCTGCAGCATGTGCCGGCCGTCGATGGCACCAATGCCCGCGACGTTCCCCACCAGCCGGTCATCAACGCCTTCGCCGAACGCGCCAAGCAGGGCACGACCAAGGTGGTGCAGGCCAGCGGTGCCGATTCGGAACTCGGTCGCCAGCGCACCGCGGTCCAGCAGCTGATCGCGGCCTACCGCAACGTCGGCGCCCGCTGGGCCGACCTCGACCCGCTCAAGCGCACCGAGCGCCCGGCGATCCCCGAGCTCGAACCGTCGTTCTACGGTCTGCGCGACGCCGACCTCGAAACGGTGTTCAACACGAGCAACACCTTCTTCGGCAAGGACACCATGTCCCTGCGCGATCTGCTCAACGCCTTGCGTGAAACGTACTGCGGCACCATCGGCGCCGAGTACATGTACACCACCGACCACCAGCAAAAGCGCTGGTGGCAGCAGAAGCTCGAGACGGCGCGCACCAACCCCAAGCTCAATACCGACCAGAAGAAGCATGTGCTCGAGCGCCTGACGGCCGCCGAAGGCCTGGAGCGCTTCCTTCATACCAAGTACGTCGGCCAGAAGCGCTTTTCGCTCGAAGGCGGCGAAAGCTTCATCGTGTCGATGGACGAACTGATCAACGAGGCCGGCGTCAAGGGCGTGCAGGAAATCGTGATCGGCATGGCCCACCGCGGCCGCCTCAACGTGCTGGTCAATTCGCTCGGCAAGATGCCGGCCGACCTGTTCGCCGAGTTCGACCACACCGCCCCCGAAGAGCTGCCCAGCGGCGACGTGAAGTACCACCAGGGCTTCAGCTCCGACGTGAGCACCCGCGGCGGCCCGGTGCACCTGAGCCTCGCGTTCAACCCTTCTCACCTCGAAATCGTGAACCCGGTGGTCGAAGGCTCGGTGCGCGCCCGCATGGACCGCCGCGGCGACCCGCTCGGCAAGCAGGTGCTGCCGATCATCGTGCACGGCGACGCGGCCTTCGCCGGCCAGGGCGTCGTGATGGAAACGCTGGCGCTGGCCGAGACGCGTGGCTATTCCACCGGCGGCACGGTGCACATCGTCATCAACAACCAGATCGGCTTCACCACCAGCGACCCGCGCGACAGCCGCTCGACGCTGTACTGCTCGGACATCGTCAAGATGATCGAAGCACCGGTGCTGCATGTGAACGGCGACGATCCCGAAGCCGTGGTGCTGGCCACCCAGCTCGCGCTCGACTTCCGGATGGAATTCCAGAAGGACGTGGTCGTCGACATCATCTGCTTCCGCAAGCTGGGCCACAACGAGCAGGACACCCCCTCGCTCACCCAGCCGCTGATGTACAAGAAGATCGCCCAGCACCCGGGCACGCGCAAGCTGTACGCCGACAAGCTGGCTGCGCAGGGCCTGGGCGACACGCTCGGCGACGACATGGTCAAGGCGCAACGCGCGGCCTTCGACGCCGGCAAGAACACGTCCGACCCGGTGCTCACCAACTTCAAGAGCAAGTACGCGGTCGACTGGAGCCCCTTCCTCAACAAGAAGTGGACCGATGCCGGTGACACCGCCATCCCGACCGCCGAGTGGAAGCGCATCGCCGAGAAGATCACGGCCGTGCCGGCCGGCTTCACCGTGCATCCGCTGGTGAAGAAGGTGCTGGACGATCGCGCCGCCATGGGCCGCGGCGACGTCAACGTCGACTGGGGCATGGGCGAGCACATGGCCTTCGCCTCGCTGGTGGCCAGCGGCTACCCGGTGCGCTTGTCGGGCGAAGACTCGGGCCGCGGCACGTTCACGCACCGCCACGCCGTGCTGCACGACCAGAACCGCGAGAAGTTCGACGTCGGCACCTACGTGCCGCTGCAGAACGTGGCCGAGAACCAGGCGCCCTTCGTCGTGATCGACTCGATCCTGTCCGAAGAAGCGGTGCTGGCCTTCGAATACGGCTACGCCTCGAACGACCCGAACACGCTCGTCATCTGGGAAGCTCAGTTCGGCGACTTCGTGAACGGCGCGCAGGTCGTGATCGACCAGTTCATCGCATCCGGCGAGGTGAAGTGGGGCCGCGTCAACGGCCTGACGCTGATGCTGCCGCACGGCTACGAAGGCCAGGGGCCGGAGCACAGCTCGGCGCGCCTCGAACGCTTCATGCAGTTGAGCGCCGACACCAACATGCAGGTGGTGCAGCCGACCACGGCCAGCCAGATCTTCCACATCCTGCGTCGCCAGATGGTGCGCAACCTGCGCAAGCCGCTGATCATCCTCACGCCCAAGTCGCTGCTGCGCAACAAGGATGCAACCTCGCCGCTGTCCGAGTTCACCAAGGGTTTCTTCCAGACCGTCATCCCCGACGCGAAGGACCTCAAGGCCGACAAGGTCAAGCGCGTGATCGCCTGCTCGGGCAAGGTCTACTACGACCTGGCCAAGAAGCGCGAGGAGAAGGGCGTCGACGACGTGGCGATCATCCGCGTCGAGCAGCTCTATCCGTTCCCGCACAAGGCCTTCTCCGCCGAACTGAAGAAGTACCCGAACCTGGCCGACGTGGTCTGGTGCCAGGATGAGCCGCAGAACCAGGGCGCCTGGTTCTTCGTGCAACACTACATCCACGAAAACATGGCCGATGGCCAGAAGCTGGGCTATTCCGGTCGCGCCGCTTCGGCATCGCCGGCGGTCGGCTATTCGCACCTGCACCAGGAGCAGCAGAAGGCGCTGGTCGACGGCGCGTTCGGCAAGCTCAAGGGTTTCGTCCTCACGAAGTGAGCCGGCTCCCCCCATCCATCCCACCTATAAATAGAAGTCGGAGCACTCTACAAAATGTCTATCGTTGAAGTCAAAGTCCCTGAGTTGTCGGAATCGGTGGCCGAAGCCACCATGCTCACCTGGAAGAAGAAGGCCGGCGAAGCCGTCGCCATCGATGAAATCCTGATCGAGATCGAGACCGACAAGGTCGTGCTCGAAGTGCCGGCGCCATCGGCCGGCGTGCTGGCCGAGATCGTGCAAGGTGATGGTGCCACCGTGGTGGCCGGGCAGGTCATCGCCAAGATCGACTCCGAAGGCAAGGCCGGCGCAGCAGCGCCCGCCGCCGCGGCACCCGCTGCCGCCGCACCGGCACCGGCCCAAGCCGCTGCGGCCGCCACCGGCGGTTCGAAGTCCGACGTCGCCATGCCCGCCGCTGCCAAGCTGCTGGCCGACAACAACCTGTCGACCGGCGACGTCGCCGGATCCGGCAAGGACGGCCGCGTGACCAAGGGCGACGTGCTCGGCGCCGTGGCCTCGGGCACGACCGCCAAGGCCCCGGCCGCTGCGCCGGCACCGGCCGCCAAGCCGGCGCTGCAGCAAGTCGCTGCATCGTCGAGCCCGAAGGACCTGGGCGAGCGCCCCGAGCAGCGCGTGCCGATGAGCCGCCTGCGCGCCCGCATCGCCGAACGTCTGCTGCAATCGCAGTCGACCAACGCCATCCTGACCACCTTCAATGAAGTCAACATGGCCCCGGTCATGGAGATGCGCAAGAAGTTCCAGGACCAGTTCACCAAGGAACACGGCGTGAAGATCGGTTTCATGAGCTTCTTCGTGAAGGCCGCGGTGCATGCGCTGAAGAAATTCCCGGTCATCAACGCCTCGGTCGACGGCAACGACATCGTCTACCACGGCTACTTCGACATCGGCATCGCCGTCGGTTCGCCGCGTGGCCTGGTGGTGCCGATCCTGCGCAACGCCGACCAGATGAGCTTCGCCGAGATCGAAAAGAAGATCGCCGAATTCGGCAAGAAGGCCCAGGACGGCAAGCTGGGCATCGAAGACATGACCGGCGGCACCTTCTCCATCTCCAACGGCGGCACCTTCGGCTCGATGCTGTCGACGCCCATCATCAACCCGCCGCAGTCGGCCATCCTGGGCGTGCACGCGACCAAGGACCGCGCGGTGGTGGAGAACGGCCAGATCGTGATCCGTCCGATGAACTACCTGGCGATGTCGTACGACCACCGCATCATCGACGGCCGCGAAGCCGTGCTGGGCCTGGTCGCCATGAAGGAAGCGCTGGAAGACCCGTCGCGCCTCCTCTTCGACATCTGAGGACGCACACAGATGGCTGATACCAAGCAATTCGACGTCATCGTCATCGGCGGCGGCCCCGGCGGCTATATAGCCGCCATCCGTGCGGCGCAACTCGGCTTCAACGTCGCCTGTGTCGACGAATGGAAGAACGCCAAGGGCGGCCCCGCCCTGGGCGGCACCTGCACCAACATCGGCTGCATTCCGTCGAAGGCGTTGCTGCAATCGTCCGAGCATTACGAGCATGCCGGCAAGCACTTCGCCGACCACGGGATCAACGTGAAGGGCCTGGAGCTCGACGTCGGCAAGATGCTGGCCCGCAAGGACCAGGTCGTGAAGCAGAACAACGACGGCATTACCTACCTCTTCAAGAAGAACAAGATCACGTCCTTCCATGGCCGTGCCTCCTTCGTGAAGGCCGCCGACGGTGGCTACGAGATCAAGGTCGCGGGCGCTGCCGAAGAGTCGATCGTCGGTAAGCACATCATCGTCGCCACGGGCTCCAATGCCCGTGCGCTGCCGGGTGCACCGTTCGACGAAGAGAACATCCTGTCGAACGACGGCGCGCTGCGCGTCGGCGCGGTGCCCAAGAAGCTGGCGCTGATCGGCTCCGGCGTGATCGGCCTCGAAATGGGCTCGGTCTGGCGCCGCTTCGGTGCCGAAGTCACCGTGCTCGAAGGCCTACCGACCTTCCTGGGCGCGGTCGACGACCAGATCGCCAAGGAAGCCAAGAAGGCCTTCGACAAGCAGGGCCTGAAGATCGAACTCGGCGTGAAGGTCGGCGAGGTCAAGACCGGCAAGAAGGGTGTCAGCGTCGCCTACACCAACGCCAAGGGCGAAGCGGTGTCGCTCGACGTCGACAAGCTGATCGTCTCGATCGGCCGCGTGCCCAACACCATCGGCCTGAACGCCGAAGCCGTGGGCCTGGCGCTGGACGAGCGCGGCGCCATCACGGTGGACGATGCCTGCAAGACCAACCTGCCGAACGTCTGGGCGATCGGCGACGTGGTGCGCGGCCCGATGCTGGCGCACAAGGCAGAAGAAGAGGGCGTGGCCGTGGCCGAGCGCATTGCCGGCCAGCATGGGCACGTCAACTTCAACACGATCCCGTGGGTGATCTACACCTCGCCGGAAATCGCGTGGGTCGGCCAGACCGAGCAGCAGCTCAAGGCCAGCGGCCGTGCCTACAAGGCCGGCACCTTCCCGTTCCTCGCGAACGGTCGGGCGCGCGCGCTGGGCGACACGACCGGCATGGTCAAGTTCCTGGCCGATGCAACCACGGACGAGATCCTCGGCGTGCACATGGTGGGCCCGCAGGTCAGCGAGCTGATCTCCGAAGCCGTCGTGGCGATGGAGTTCAAGGCCAGCGCCGAAGACATCGCCCGCATCTGCCACGCGCACCCGTCGCTGTCCGAAGCGACGAAGGAAGCGGCGCTCGCCGTCGACAAGCGCACGCTGAACTTCTGATCCTTTGAGCGTCCAGCAAGCGTACGAGGCAGAACTCGCCTCGCGTGGCTTCCAGAGCGACCCCGCGCAACTGCGCGCGGTGGCCGCGCTGGAGCGCTGCGCCAACGAGTGGGCGGCCTACAAGGCGCGGCGTTCCAATGCGCTGAAGAAGATCATCAACCGCCCGGACGTGCCACGCGGCGTCTACATGTACGGCGGGGTCGGCCGCGGCAAGAGCTTCCTGATGGACTGCTTCTTCAACGCCGTGCCGATCAAGCGCAAGACGCGGCTGCATTTCCACGAGTTCATGCGCGAAGTGCACCGCGAGTTGGCGGACCTGCAGGGCATCGTCAATCCGCTGGACGAACTCGGCAAGCGGATTTCCAAGCGCTACAAGTTGATCTGCTTCGACGAGTTCCACGTCGCCGACATCACCGATGCGATGATCCTGCACCGGCTGCTGGTCGCGCTGTTCGAGAACGGCGTGGGCTTCGTCACCACCTCCAATTTCAAGCCGGACGACCTGTACCCGGACGGCCTGCACCGCGACCGCATCCTGCCGGCCATTGCGCTGCTGAACGAGAAGCTCGAGGTGCTGAGCGTCGACAACGGCACTGACTACCGGCGCCGCACGCTCGAACAGGTGCGGCTGTACCTCACGCCCAACGGCCCCGAGGCCGATCAGGAAATGACGGTTGCCTTCAACAGGCTCGCGGAGAGCGCCGACGAAGATTCGGTACTGCACATCGAGGCGCGCGAGATTCAGGCCCGTCGCAAGGCCGGCGGGCTGGTCTGGTTCGACTTCAAGACGCTCTGCGGCGGCCCGCGCTCGCAGAACGACTACCTGGAGATCGCGACCCAGTTCCACACCGTGCTGCTGTCCGACGTGCCACAGATGACGGTGGCTCGGGCCTCGGAAGCGCGCCGTTTCACCTGGCTGGTCGACGTGTTCTACGACCGCCGGGTCAAGCTCATCGTGTCGGCGGCGGTCCCGCCGGAGGCGTTGTACACCGAGGGCCCGCTGGCCCACGAGTTCCCGCGCACGGTGTCCCGGCTGACGGAAATGCAGTCGGCGGAGTTCCTGGCGCTGGAACGCCGGACGGTCGATACGCGTCTCACCTGACATGAGCTTCAAGAAACTTCTTCTCTGCATCGCACTCGTGGCCGCCGGCATGCCGACCTGGGCCCAGACCAATGCGGCCGCCGGCAATGTCGACATGGAGGCCGAGCGCGCCCGCTTGTCGAAAGAGCGAGCCGAATCGGTGGAGCGCGCCAAGACCGAGCGGACGGCCTGCTACCAGCGTTTCGCGGTGGAGGATTGCCTGCAGGAGAGCCGGCGCAAGCGTCGGACGGTCGAAGACGGCATCAAGCGGCAGGAGGCCGACCTGAACGACATGGAACGCAAGCGCCGCGCCGCTGCACAGCTCGAGCGCCTCGACAAGGCGCCTCCACGCGCGCAGGACGACCCGGTCGAGCAGGAGAAGGCCCGCCAGTCGCAGCAGGGGCGGGAGCAGCGCGCCGCCGACCATGCGAAGAGCCGTGCCGACGTGGCGGCGGAAGCCGAAGCGAACCGGCGCCGCTTCGAAGACAAGCAGCGCACCCAGGCCGAGGAGCAGGCCAAGGCCGCGCGCCTGAAGGCCGAAGCGCCGGCCGAGCGCGCGCGCTACGAGCGCAAGTTGCAGAAGGCCGCGGAGCATCGGGCCGAACGCGAGCGGCAGAACACCGAGCGCACGAAGCCCCGTTCGGCCCCGCTGTCGCCACCTCCCTGAGCCTTCCTGAGGCCCCAGTGGCGGGCTAGGCGGTCGTCAGGCCGCGGTATCTTCCTTCGGCAGCGGCTCGACCTTCAGCACGACCAGCGACAGGTTGTCCCCGGTGCCGCGGGCGCGCCGTCGGGCTTCGTTCACCAGCATCTCGACCGCCATGCGCGGCGGCTGGGTGGCGAGCACGCCACCGAGTTCCTGGGGGCTGAAGTAGTGCCAGAGGCCGTCGCTGCAGGCCATCAGCACGTCGCCGGGCTCGAGCTGCGGGATGAAATGCAGGTCGACCGGCGGCGGCGTGCTCGTCATGCCGAGGCAGCCGAGCAGGATGTTTCCCTGCGGATGCACGTTGGCCTCGCGTTCGGTGATCTCACCGCGGTCTATCAGCACCTGCACGTAGGAATGGTCGCGGGTGCGTTCCACCAGCCGCTCGCGGCGGAAGTGGTAAATGCGCGAATCGCCGGCGTGGATCCAGGCGCAGCCGCCGCTCGGGTTCACCAGGAACGCGGCCAGGGTGCTGTGCGGCTCCTGTTCGCTCGACAGGGCCGTCAGCTTGATGACGGTGTGCGCGTCTTCCAGCATCTGCCGCAGCAGCGCTCCGGCGTCATCGCGGTCGGGGCGGTAGCGGGCGAACAACTGGTTGGCTGTCATCAGCACCTGGTCCGAGGCCTTGCGGCCGCCACTGCGGCCACCCATGCCGTCGGCAACGATGCCCAGCACGCAACCGACCGCGCGCGGATGGCTGATCATCGCCACCTGGTCCTGCTGGTAGGCGCGGTCGCCCTTGTGCAGGCCGGTGGCGGCGGAAAGTCGGAAACCTCGTGTCATGGCGCGGATGCGCCGGGGGCGCGGTTGAAAGGCGTCGGGGAAGAGGGAGCGGCGACGTATTATCGAGCGAAGCCGTATCGACGTCGGCTGCGCCGGCCACCGGCGTTGCGAATTCCGAATCCCCCATCTCCCTTGGACTTCAATCTCCATTCCCCGTCCCGCCATTTGATCGAGCTGCGCATGGCGCACGCCGACCTGAACGCGAGCATCGACCGACTGGGCGAGGTCCTGCCGCAAGACGAGCTGCTGCTGCGTCGCCTCAAGAAGCGGCGACTCGCGCTGCGCGACCAGATCGCGCGCGTCGAGCGTTCGGTCGAGCCGCAAGAGCCCGCCTGATGGTCCCCGGCAAGCTCGCCTTCGAGGGGGACGGCGATGGCGATGGCGATGGCGACGAGGACAACCTCGACGCGCTGCTCGGCGGGGCCCCGCCACCCGGGCCGACGTCGCGCAAGCCGGCGGCGCTGGTCGACGAGGTGCGCGCGGTCTTCGCGCCGGACGGCGTGCTGTCGCACGCGGCCGATCAGTTCCGGGAGCGTGAAGGGCAGACGCAGATGGCGCTGGCCGTCGCACGCACCATCGTCGACGGCGGCGAACTGGTGGTCGAAGCCGGCACCGGTGTCGGCAAGACCTTTTCCTACCTGGTGCCGGCCCTGCTGAGCGGCGAGCGCGTGCTGCTGTCGACCGCCACCAAGACGCTGCAGGACCAGCTCTTCGGCCGCGACCTGCCGCGCCTGGTCGATGCCTTGAAGCTGCCGGTGCGCACCGCGCTGCTCAAGGGTCGGGCCAGCTACCTGTGCCTGCACCGGCTCGACCTGGCGCGCCACGACACCTCGCCGGAACGCGGCAGCCTGCGCACGCTGGCCAAGATCGAGCAGTGGTCCAAGGCCACCCGCACCGGTGACCTGGCCGAGTTGCCAGGGCTGGACGAGCGATCGCCGCTCATCCCGCTGATCACCTCGACGCGCGACAACTGCCTGGGCGCGCAGTGCCCGCAGTTCAAGCCCTGCCACGTCAACCTCGCGCGGCGCGAGGCGCTGGCGGCCGACGTGGTGGTCATCAACCACCACCTGTTCTTCGCCGACCTGGCGGTGCGCGAATCGGGCATGGCCGAGTTGCTGCCGTCGGTGCGTGTGGTGGTGTTCGACGAGGCACACCAGCTCAACGAGACCGGCGTGCAGTTCCTGGGCGTGCAGTTCGGTACTGGCCAGGCACTCGATTTCGCACGCGACGTGCTGGCGGCCGGCCTGCAGCACGCGCGCGGGCTGGCCGACTGGACGCAGCGCGTGGCCGAGGTCGAGCGTGCGGCGCGCGAACTTCGGCTGGCTGCCGGCAAGCAATGGCCGGGTGCCAAGCTGCGCTGGGCCGGCGACGCGCCGGAAGGCCTGGCGCCGACGCTGTGGCAGGGCGCGCTGGGCGACCTGCAGGAGGCCTTCGAGCAGGCCGCCGACGCGCTCGCCACCGTGAGCGAGATCTCGCCCGACTTCGTTCGCCTGCACGAGCGGGCCGAGCAGCTGGCCGAGCGGGCCGCACGCTTCGTGCAGCCCTGTGCGCTCGGCTCGGTGCGCTGGGTCGACGTCGGTACGCAGCTGCGGCTGGTCGAGTCGCCGCTGGACATCGCCGAGGCGGTTCGCACGCGGGTGCTGAAGAAGGGCGCCGCGGAGGCCGAGGACGGCGGTCGCGCCTGGATCTTCACCTCGGCCACGCTCGGCGACGACCCGCGGCTGCGCTGGTTCACCGAGCCCTGCGGCCTGACCGACGCCGAGGTGCTGCGAGTGCAGAGCCCGTTCGACTACGCCGAGCAGGCGGCGCTCTATGTGCCGCGCGCCTTTCCCAAGCCCAACGATCCGTCGCATGGCGCCGAGGTCGCGCGGCTGGCGGCGCGCGGCGCAGCGACGCTGGGCGGGCGCACGCTGGTGCTGACCACCACGCTGCGGGCGTTGCGCACCATCGGCGACGCGATCCGGCAGCAGCTCGAACAGGTGGAGAGCGATCGCCGCCCGGCGGTGCTGGTGCAGGGCGAACTGCCCAAGCGCGTCCTGATGGATCGCTTTCGGGCCGGCGACGGGCAGGGCGGCAGCGGCTGCGTGCTGGTGGCATCGGCCTCCTTCTGGGAAGGTTTCGACGCACCCGGCGATGCGCTGCAACTGGTGGTGATCGACAAGCTGCCCTTTCCGCCGCCGAACGATCCGCTGGTCGAGGCGCGCTCGCAGCGGCTGGAGGCAGAAGGCCGCAACGCCTTCGGTGACTACTCGCTGCCCGAAGCCGCGGTGGCGCTGAAGCAGGGCGCCGGCCGGCTCATCCGGCGCGAAACCGATGTGGGCGTGCTGGCGATCTGCGACACCCGGCTGGTCAGCATGGGCTACGGCCGGCGGCTGATCGCCGCCTTGCCGCCGATGCGGCGGCTGGACAGCGAAGCGGATTTCGACGCTGCGCTCGAGGCGCTGCCGCGCTAACTGGCCAGCAGCGGAGGTGAGACGCGGTGCGCGCTCACCAGATGCTTACCAGACCTTCCACCACGGATCGTCCTTGCTGCGGAAGCCGCGTGTCAGGTACTCGCTTTGCGGGTAGTTGGTGGTCAGGACGCGCTTGGCATCGTCGCGCAGGTCGTTGAGCCCCAGCTTGTCGTACGACTGGACCATGATGTAGAGCGCCTCTTCGAGGGCCGGCACTTCGCGGTAGTCCGCCAGGGCCAGCTGGGCCCGGTTGATGGCCGCCAGGTAGGCGCCGCGCTGGTAGTAGTAGCGCGCCACATGCACTTCGTACTGGGCCAGCGAATTGACCACGTAGTTCATGCGCTGCCGGGCGTCCGGGGTGTAACGCGAATCGGGGAAGCGGGTGACCAGTTCCTTGAAGGCCTGGAACGATTCCTTGGCCGCCTTCTGGTCGCGCTCGGACAGGTCCTGGCGCGTGAGGAACGCGAACATGCCCAGGTCGTCGTTGAAGTTGATGATGCCCTTGAGGTACAGCGCATAGTCCAGCGCCGGGCTGGCCGGGTGCAGCTTCATGAAGCGGTCGATCGTCGCGATGGCGGCTGGCTTCTCGCCTGCCTTGTACTGCGCGTAGGCCTTTTCCAACTGTGCCTGCTGGGCCAGCGGCGTACCGGCCGCGCGGCCCTCGAGCTTCTCGTACAAGGGGATCGCCTTGTCGTAGGCGCCGGAGCCGGCTTCGTCCTTGGCTTCGCTGTAGATCTTGTTGGGGCTCCAGTTGGCCGTCTCGTCGACCTTGGTGGTCGAGCAGCCGGCGACGAGCCACGCGGCCGCAACGAGCGCCGTCCACGCGGGGACAACCGATAATTTGGCGCGAAACATCACATGAAGCTTTCTTGAAACAAGTACCTTCAATTATATCGACCGACCCTCTGGATGAAGCCCTGGGCGGCCCTGACGCGAACGAGGCCGACGAAAGTGTCGATCTCGGCGAGACCAGCGAGGTGCGGGCCTTTGCCATTGGCACGGCGCAGCACGGCCAACGTCTGGACCGTGCGCTGGCCATTTTGGTTCCCGAGTTCTCGCGCAGCTACCTGCAGCAATTGATCGACGCCAGCGCCGTCACACTGCGGGGCCGGATCGTGACCAAGCCCTCGGTGACGGTGCATGCCGGCGAGGCGGGGCAGATCGAGCTGCGTCCCACGCCGCAAAGCCAGGCCTTCAAGGCCGAGCCGATGCTGCTGCGGGTGGTGCACGAGGACGCCCACCTGCGGGTCATCGACAAGCCGGCCGGGCTGGTCGTGCACCCCGCGCCCGGCCACTGGAGCGGCACCCTGCTCAATGGCCTGCTGGCGCTCGATCCGCAGGCGGCACTGCTGCCGCGCGCAGGCATCGTGCACCGGCTCGACCGCGACACCAGCGGCCTGATGGTCGTGGCCCGCACGCGGGCCACCATGGACGCCCTGGTGCAGTTGATCGCCGCGCGCGAGGTCTCGCGCCAGTACCTCGCCATGGCGCATCGGCCGTGGCAGGGCGCCGCCGCGCGGCAGGTCGATGCGCCGATCGGCCGCGACCCGCGCAATCGCCTGCGCATGGCCGTGGTCGATCTGCAGCGCCATCCTGGCAAGACGGCGCGCACCCTGATCGAGCGGCTGGACGGCACCGCCGATGGCTGTGCGGTGCGCTGCACGCTGGAGACCGGCCGCACCCACCAGATCCGCGTCCACATGGCGTCCATCGGCCATCCGCTGGTCGGCGACGCGCTCTACGGTGGCGCCCCGGCGGCGGGCCTGGCACGACAGGCGCTGCACGCCTTCCGCCTGGCCTTCGTGCATCCGCAGACGCAGGCGCCGATGGTCTTTTTGTCCCCGCCGCCACCGGATCTGGTCCAGGCCTTCGAGACCTGGGGGCTGGACTACAATCGCGCCTGACGGCCCGAGGGCCCCGCCGGCCTTCGATGCCGGCCTTGCGTTCTGCCCGCCGCGTGCCGGCAGCGCCGCTTCTCCATCACGAGACTCTCCATCCACTTGAACGTGCGCCACCTGGCGCCTTTTCCCGGATAACGCGAACCATGAATACGGCGGATGCCAAGCGCATTCTTGAAACCGCCTTGATCTGTTCGACGCAGCCCCTGCCGGTGCGCGAACTGCGCGTTCTGTTCGACGACGAACTGGGCGCGGACACGATCAAGTCGCTGCTGACCGAACTGCAGGACGACTGGACCCAGCGCGGCCTCGAGCTGGTGAGCGTGGGCAGTGGCTGGCGCTTTCAGAGCCGGCCCGAAATGCGCGACCACCTCGACCGCCTGCACCCCGAAAAGCCGCCGCGCTACACCCGCGCCGCGCTCGAGACGCTGGCCATCATTGCCTACCGCCAGCCGGTCACCCGCGGCGACATGGAAGACATACGCGGCGTCACGATCAACTCGCAAATCCTGAAGCAACTCGAGGACCGCAACTGGGTCGAGGTCATCGGCCACCGCGAAACCGTCGGCCGCCCCGCGTTGTACGCGACCACGCGGCAGTTCCTCGACGACCTCGGGCTTGCCTCGCTCGACCAGCTGCCGGTGATCGAATCGCCGGCCCAGCAAGGCGCGCTGCTCGACGCACTGGCCGAGGCCGTCAGCCCGGACCAGCCGGCGCTGCCAATGGAGGGCCCGACGGCCGAAGAGGCGGATGCGGCCGCCGCCGCCGCGGAATCCGACACCCCGATCGAGCCGACCGGCCTCGACGACCCCGACGCACCCGACGTACCCGACGCACCCACTGCGCCCCCCGGAACACCCACATGAGCTCCTCCGAACCCGACGACGCGGTGATCCCGCCTGTCGAAGCCCTTCCCGACGACAAGGCCGGCGCTGCTGCGGCCGGCGTGCCGGAGGGCGACGCCGCTGCGCCGCGCAAGCGCCGCCCGCGCAAGCCGAAACCCGTCGCCGAGACGCCGCTGGCGGATGACGGCGAGGCGGCCACCGACGCGGCGCCTGCGGCCCCAGCAGAGCCGGCCGCTGCGCCCGTCGTTGAGGCGCCCGCGGTCGCCCGGCCTGCGCTTCAGCCTGCCGTCGGCGCTCCAGTGCGCGGCGAGGAGGGTGACGAGACCTCCGATGACGACGAGGACGACGAAGACGAAGAGGGCGACGACGAGGACGAACTCGATCGCGCCAAACGCCTTGCCGACCGCGAGCGTCGCAATGCGCCGCCGACCGAGCCGATCCGCTTCGCCGACGTCATCTCCGGCCAGTTCGACGCCGACGAGGAAAGCCCGGAAGTGCCGCCGCTCAAGCGCGTGCTGCTGCCCGAGGCCGATTCGCCCAAGCTGCACAAGGTGCTGGCCCAGGCCGGCCTGGGTTCGCGGCTCGAGATGGAAGCGCTCATCCTGCAGGGCCGCATCTCGGTCAACGGTGAGCCGGCCCACATCGGCCAGCGCATCCAGTACGGCGACCAGGTCAAGATCAACGGCAAGCCGATCCGCTACCGGATCGCACCGCCGCCGGCCCGGGTCATCGCCTACCACAAGCCCATCGGCGAAGTCGTCACCCACGACGACCCGCAGAACCGGCCGACCGTGTTCCGCAAGCTGCCGCGCCTGGTGCAGGGCAAGTGGCAGTCCGTCGGGCGGCTGGACCTGAACACCGAAGGCCTGCTGCTCTTCACCAGCTCGGGCGAGCTCGCCAATCAGCTGATGCATCCGCGCTTCGGCCTGGAGCGCGAGTACGCGGTGCGCGTGCTCGGCGCGATCAACGCCGAAGAGAAGAAGAAGCTGCTCGAAGGCGTGCGCCTGGACGACGGCATGGCCCAGTTCGGCACCATCGAAGAGGGCGGCGGCGAAGGCTCTAACCACTGGTACCGCGTCACCATCTCCGAAGGCCGCAACCGCGAGGTGCGCCGGTTGTTCGAGTCGGTCGGCCATGCGGTGAGCCGGCTGATCCGCATCCGCTATGGCGCCATGGTGCTGCCACGCGGCCTCAAGCGCGGCGCCTGGATGGAACTGGACGAGCGCGACATCCGCTCGTTGTTCCAGGCGGCCGGTGGCGGTGCGCCGCGGCCGGCGCCGGGTCCGCGCGAGCCAGGTGCCGAGGGTGGCGGCCGCAACGGTCGCGGCAACAACAAGCGCCGCGGCGGCCGCAATGGTGGCAATGCGGGCGGTCCGCCGATGCCCAATCCGGGCGGCGGCCAGGCCGCGCGCGGCGATCGGGGCCGTGGCGGCAACGCCGGCGGCCCGCCGCAGGGGCGTCGCAACAACAAGGGCCAGGGCCAGCCGGGGCAGGGTCGCGCGGGCGGTGAAGACCGCGCGCCAGGCGGTGCGCAGCCCGATCCGATGAAGACATCACTGGGCTACATCGGCGCCGACAGCTTCTCGCGCCAGCGCAAGGAGCAGCGTCAAGGGCCGCGCCGGGGCGGCCCGGGTGGTGGCGGCTTCGGCGGCGGCGGGCCGGGCGGTTCCGGCGGTGGCCGCCGCCGCGGCCGTTAAAACTGTTCAGGACCGCGGTTTTCGCGGTCTTTCAGCCGGGCGCCTGCGGCGCGCCGGTTAAAATCAGAGGCTTTGTCAAGGTCGCGGGCTGCGCTGGCGGCGCCGCGGCGGACCTCATTTCGACATCAACTGCTCAGGAAGCAACTTCTCCATGGCCATCGAACGCACCCTCTCCATCATCAAGCCCGACGCCGTCGCCAAGAACGTCATCGGCAAGATCGTCTCCCGCTTTGAAGCCGCCGGCCTCAAGATCGCTGCCGCCAAGCTGGTGCACCTTTCGCGCGCCGAAGCCGAGCAGTTCTACGCCGTGCATAGCGCCCGCCCGTTCTTCAAGGACCTGGTCGAGTTCATGATCTCCGGCCCGGTGTTCGTGCAAGTGCTCGAAGGCGACAACGCCATCGCCAAGAACCGCGACCTGATGGGCGCCACCGATCCGAAGAAGGCTGCCGCCGGCACCATCCGTGCCGACTTCGCCGACAGCATCGACGCCAACGCCGTGCACGGTTCGGACGCACCGGAAACCGCTGCCAACGAAATCTCGTTCTTCTTCGCCGGCCTCAACGTCTACGCACGCTGAGTCCGCTACCCGGCCGATCTCATGACGACCGTCAACCTGCTCGAGTTCGATCTGGAGGGGTTGGCCGCGTTTTGCGAAAAGCTGGGCGAAAAGCGTTTCCGCGCGACGCAGCTCTTCCGCTGGATCCACCAGCGTGGCGCGAGCGATTTCGCGCAGATGACCGACCTGGCCAAGTCGCTGCGCGAGAAGCTGGCGACCACGGCGCGCATCGAGGCGCTGCCGGTCATCACCCAACACGAGTCGGCCGACGGCACCATCAAGTGGCTGTTCGACGTGGGCGATGGCAATGCCGTCGAAGCCGTTTTCATTCCGGAGGACGACCGCGGTACCTTGTGCGTGTCGTCCCAGGCCGGTTGTGCCGTCGGCTGCCGCTTCTGCTCCACCGGGCACCAGGGCTTCAGCCGCAACCTGCGCACCGGCGAGATCGTGGCGCAGCTGTGGTTCGCCGAGCACTTCCTGCGCAAGCACTTGAAGCGTGACGAACGCGTCATCTCGAACGTCGTGATGATGGGCATGGGTGAGCCGCTTCAGAACTATGCGGCGTTGGTGCCCGCGCTGCGCACCATGCTCGACGACAACGCCTACGGTCTGTCGCGCCGTCGCGTGACGGTGTCGACCTCGGGCGTGGTCCCGATGATCGACCGGCTCGGTGCCGACTGCCCGGTGGCGATGGCGGTGTCGCTGCATGCGCCCAACGATGCACTGCGCGACGACCTGGTGCCGCTCAACCGCAAGTACCCGATCGCCGAACTGCTCGACGCCTGCAAGCGCTACCTGGCGCACGCGCCGCGCGACTTCATCACCTTCGAGTACTGCATGCTCGACGGGGTGAACGACCAGCCGGAGCACGCGAAGCAACTCGTCGCGCTGGTGCGCAGCACCGGCATTTCGTGCAAGTTCAACCTGATTCCTTTCAACCCCTTCCCGGCGTCGGGCCTGCTGCGTTCGCCGCAGCCGAGGGTGGTGGCTTTTGCCCGCACCCTGAGCGAAGCGGGCATCGTGACCACCGTGCGCAAGACGCGCGGCGACGACATCGATGCCGCCTGCGGCCAGCTGGCCGGCGACGTCAAGGACCGCACCCATGCGGCCGAGCGCATGGCGCAGCGTCGCATCGTCACGCTGCACCCCGTCCGCGCGGCGGCCTCCGAGGAGCATTGAAGCGATGAGCATGGTTTTTTCGACGCCGCGCGCGGTGCCCGTGCGCGGACTGATGGGCGCGCTGCTGCTGGCCTCGCTGGCTGGCTGCGTGAGCACGACCACACAAACCTCGCGGCCGGTCGGCAGCACCGCCGGCAACGGCGCCGAGATGGTGACCGCGTCGGACGAGCCCTCCGGCCGTCGCCGTGCGCGCATCCGGCTCGAGCTGGCCATCGGCTATTTCGAGGCCGGCCAGACCACCGTCGCGCTCGACGAGATCAAGCAGGCGCTGACGGCCGATGCCACCTTTGCCGATGCGTACAACCTGCGAGGGCTGATTTACATGCGCCTGGACGACGCCGGGCTGGCCGAAGACAGCTTCCGCCGTGCGATCGCCCTGAACCCGCGCGAGCCCAACACGCTGCACAACTACGGCTGGCTGCTCTGCCAGCAGAAGCGTTATGGCGATGCGGCGCAGCAGTTCAGCGCGGCGCTGGCGGCTCCGAACTACAGCGCCCGTGCCAAGACGCTGATGACGCAAGGCGTCTGCCAGATGCAGGCCGGCCAGCGCGTCGAGGCCGAGCGCAGCTTGACGCAGGCCTACGAGATCGACGCCGGCAATCCGGTCGTCGGCTACAACCTCGCGGCGCTGCTGACACAGCGCGAAGACTGGTCGCGCGCGCAGTTCTATATTCGCCGGGTCAACAACAGTCCGTCGGCCAACGCGGAAACCCTGTGGCTCGGCGTCAAGATCGAGCGCCGACTCAACAACCGCGAGGCCATGGCGCAGCTCGGCGGGCAATTGCAGCGCCGCTTCCCGCAGTCACGGGAGGCAGTGGCGTACGAACGCGGGAATTTCGATGATTGAGCGCGCAAGCGAATTCGGCAACTCACAGACGGCTCCCCTGAGCCACGGCGACAGCACCGAGAAGACGGCCGGCGATCTGCTGCGCGAGGCGCGGGAAGCGCACGGCCTGCACCTCGACGTGGTGGCCGCGGCGCTGAAGGTGCCGCCGCAAAAGTTGCAGGCCCTCGAGGACAACAACATTGAGGCCTTGCCCGATCCGGTGTTCGCGCGTGCGCTGGCGGCCAGCGTCTGTCGCGCGCTGCACGTCGACCCGGCTCCGGTGCTGGCCAAGCTGCCGGGCGCGCTGCGCCCTGGGTTGGCGGACGCCGATCGGCCGCTCAGCGGGAGCTTCCGTTCCGGCGCGCCGCGCAGCCGCAGCACGGCGGGTGGAACGCCCTCGCGGGCCCTGCTCATCGTCGTGGCCTTGCTGCTGGCCGGCGCGGCGGCGCTGGTGTGGCTTCCCTCCGGCGCCTTCGAGCGCATCGGCCAATGGGTGGCCGGGTTCGCCTCGGGGGCGTCCTCGTCGACCAGCGACGCGGTGTCGCAGCAGGCGGCCGATGCGCCCGCCGGCACGGTGATCGAGCCGGTGTCGGCACAGGCGCCCAGCGAGCCCTCGCCGGCAGCCGCTGCTGCAGTGGTCGCATCGAGCCCGGTGTCCGCCGCCGTCGATACGCCGGCCGCCGTGGGCAAGGACGCACTGGTGTTCGTCGTCCGCGCGGAATCCTGGATCACCGTGACCGACGCCGCCGGCAAGTCGCTGCTGCGCCGCACGGTGATGCCGGGCGAAACGGTCCCGCTGAACGGCGCACTGCCGCTGTCGGTGGTCGTCGGCCGCGCATCGGGCGTCGACGTGCAGGTGCGCGGCAAGCCCTTCGACCTGACGCCGCTGGCACGTTCGGGCGGCGTCGCACGCTTCGAGGTGAAACCATGACGAACCCGGCAGCGATGGGGCCGATCGAACCCGCCGCGCCGCTGGCACGGCGTTCGCGCCAGGCGCGCGTGGTCTGGGGGCCACGCATCGTCACCGTCGGCGGCGATGCACCGGTGCGCGTGCAGTCGATGACCAACACCGACACGGTCGATGCCATCGGCACCGCCATCCAGGTGAAGGAACTGGCGATCGCCGGCTCGGAGATGGTCCGCATCACGGTCAACACGCCCGAGGCCGCCGCGCAGGTGCCGTACATCCGCGAGCAGCTCGACCGCATGGGCATCGACGTGCCGCTGATCGGCGACTTCCACTACAACGGCCACCGGCTGCTGACCGACTATCCGGCCTGCGCCGAGGCGCTCAGCAAGTACCGCATCAACCCGGGCAACGTGGGCAAGGGCGACAAGAAGGACAGGCAGTTCGGCCAGATGATCGAAGCCGCCATGCGCTGGAACAAGCCGGTGCGCATCGGTGTGAATTGGGGCAGCCTCGACCAGGAACTGCTGGCGCACCTGATGGACGTCAACAGCCAGCGTGCCACGCCGTGGGGCGCCAAGTCGGTGATGTACGAAGCGCTGATCACTTCGGCGATCGACTCCGCCAGGCTCGCCGAATCGATGGGCATGAACGGTGACCAGATCATCCTCAGCTGCAAGGTGAGCGGCGTGCAGGACCTGATCTCGGTCTACCGCGAACTCGCCAAGCGCTGCAGCTACCCCTTGCATCTGGGCCTGACCGAAGCCGGCATGGGCACGAAGGGCACCGTGGCGTCGGCGACGGCGCTGTCGATCCTGCTGCAGGAAGGCATCGGCGACACCATCCGCGTGTCGCTCACGCCGCAGCCTGGCGAGGCGCGCACACAGGAAGTGGTGATCGCCAACGAGATCCTGCAGGCGCTGGGCCTGCGCATGTTCGTGCCGAGCGTCACTGCCTGCCCAGGCTGCGGCCGCACCACCAGCACGACCTTCCAGGAACTGGCCAAGCAGATCGACGACTACCTGCGGCTGCAGATGCCGGTGTGGCGCAAGAAATACCCCGGCGTCGAGACGCTGAAGGTGGCCGTGATGGGCTGCATCGTCAACGGCCCGGGCGAGAGCAAGCATGCGGACATCGGCATCAGCCTGCCGGGCACCGGCGAGGCGCCGGCCGCGCCGGTCTTCATCGACGGCGAGAAAGCGCTGACGCTGCGCGGAGACAACATCGCCAACGAGTTCCATCAGTTGGTCGAGACCTACATCGACAAGCGTTTCGGCAGCGCCAGCAGCAACGAACCTGCGCCGACCGAAGCGGTCTGATTTTCCTTTTTCTCCGACATCCATGGCCGACAAATTGAATGCCGTCAAAGGCATGAACGACATCCTGCCGCCCGAATCCGCGCGCTGGGAATGGCTCGAAGCCATCGTGCGCGACCTGATGGCGCGCTACGCCTACCGCAACGTGCGCACGCCCATCGTCGAGCACACGGCACTGTTCGTGCGCGGCATCGGCGAGGTCACCGACATCGTCGAGAAGGAGATGTACTCCTTCGAAGACAAGCTCAATGGCGAGAAGCTCACGCTGCGCCCCGAGGGCACGGCCAGCCTGGTGCGCGCGGTCATCGAACATTCGATGCTCTACGACGGCGGCAAGCGCCTTTGGTACACCGGCCCGATGTTCCGCCACGAGCGTCCGCAGCGCGGTCGCTACCGCCAGTTCCATCAGATCGGTGCCGAGGCGCTGGGCTTTGCCGGCCCCGAGGTCGATGCCGAGCTGATCCTGCTGGCGACGGCGCTCTGGAAGGCCGTCGGCCTTGCCGACGTTCGCCTCGAACTCAACAGCCTGGGCCAGCCGCCGGAGCGCGCGCTGCACCGCGCCGAACTCATCAAGTACTTCGAGGCGCGCGCCGAGCTGCTCGACGAGGAAGCCAAGCGTCGGTTGCACAGCAACCCGCTGCGCATCCTCGACACCAAGAACCCGGCCATGAAGGACGTGGTGGAGTCGGCACCGAAGCTGATCGACTTCCTCGGCGCCGAATCGCTGGCGCACTTCGACGGCCTGCGCGCCATCCTGGATGCGAACGACATCGTCTACACGATCAACCCGCGCCTGGTGCGCGGGCTCGACTACTACAACCTCACGGTGTTCGAGTTCGTGACCGACCGGCTCGGCGCCCAAGGGACCGTGTGCGCCGGTGGCCGCTATGACGACCTGATCGCGCAGATCGGTGGCAAGCCTGCGCCCGCCGTCGGCTGGGCCATGGGCATCGAGCGGGTGCTCGAGTTGGTGAAGGAGCAGGGCGCCGCGGTGCCGCTGCCGGTGCCCGACGCCTACGCCGTGGTGCCCGATGCCGCCAGCATGCCGATCGCCCTGTGCACGCTGCAGCAGCTGCGCGAGGCCGGCGTGCGGGTGCAGATGCACGCCAGCACGGTCGACGGCCTGGGCAGCTTCAAGTCGCAGTTCAAGAAGGCCGACGCCAGCGGTGCCGCCTACGCGCTGGTGTTCGGTGCAGACGAGCTCGCCCGCGGTGAGATCACGGTCAAGGCACTGCGCGACGGCAGCGGTGCGCAGACGGTCCGTCCGCTGGCCGACCTGGCCACCTGGGCCACCACCCTACAATCGCCGACCCCCCTCCACTGACAGCGCATGGCAACCCATCTCGATCTCGAAGAGCAGGAGCAGCTCGACCAGCTGAAGCATTTCTGGAACACCTACGGCACGCTCATCACCTGGGTCGTGCTGCTGGCAGCCGGCGCCTTCATGGCGTGGAACGGCTGGCAGTACTTTCAGCGGACCAAGGCCGCGCAGGCGTCGGCGCTCTATGACGAAGTCGAGCGCAGCGCGCAGGCGAACGATGCCGCACGCATCGAGCGTGCGCTCGGCGAGATGAAAGACCGCTTTGCCGGCACCGTCTACGCGCAGCAGGCCGGCCTGCTGGCTGCCAAGACGCTCAACGAGCAGGGCAAGGCCGACGGTTCGCGCGCCGCGCTCGAATGGGTGGCGCAGAACGCGGTCGACCCGGCCTACCAGGCGATTGCTCGCTTGCGTCTGTCGGCCGAGCTGCTGCAGCAGAAATCGTATGACGATGCACTCAAGCAGCTGGCGGCACCGGTGCCCAAGGAATTCGATGCGCTGATCGCCGACCGGAAGGGCGACATCTACCTGGCGCAGGGCAAGCGCGACGAGGCCAAGGGCGAGTACCAGAAGGCGTGGACGGCCTTCGAACCCGGCAACGACTACCGCCGGCTCGTCGAGGTCAAGCTCAACGCCGTCGGCGTGGATCCGAAGACGCTGGCACCCGCTGCGGCGGCGCCCGTCAAAACCCAATGATCGCACCATGAATCTCTCTCGTCTCGACCCTGTCACGCCCACGCTGCGCCTCGTCGCTGCGGCCCTGCTGGTCGCGGTGCTCGCGGCCTGTTCCGGCACCCCCAAGCCCAAGCCGGCCGAGTTGCCCGCCAACCCGGCGCTCTTCTCGGTGCGGCAGGCCTGGAAGGTGTCGATTCCAAAGACCGACTTCCCGGTTCAGATCGATGTCAGCGGCGACACCGTCACGGTGGCCGGTGCCGATGGCACGGTGGTCGCGATCGACGCTCGCTCGGGCCAGGAGGCCTGGCGCGCCAGCGCCGGTGCGCCCTTGATCGCCGGTGTCGGCAGCGACGGCGCCGTGGCTGCCGTCATCACCAAGGACAACGAACTCGTGGCCTTGCAGGCCGGCAAGGTGTTGTGGAAGCAGCGCCTCCCTGCGCAGGCGTTCACCGCGCCGCTGGTGGCCGGCCGCCGGGTCTTCGTGCAGACCGCCGATCGCACCCTGAGCGCCTGGGACGGCCAGACCGGCCGTCGCCTGTGGGCCCAGCAGCGCACCGCCGAGAACCTCGTCCTGCGCAAGCCGGGCGTGTTGCTGGCCGTTGGCGATACGCTGGTCACCGGCGTGGGCGGCCGCCTGGTCGGGCTCAATCCGGCCAACGGTACCTCGCGTTGGGAATCTCCCATTGCAGCGCCGCGCGGCACCAACGACGTCGAGCGTCTGGTCGACCTCACCGGCAGCGTGAGCCGGGTGGGCGACAACGTCTGTGCCCGCGCGTACTACGCCAACGTCGGCTGCGTCGACACCACGCGCGGCGTGCTGATCTGGAGCAAGCCGGCCTCGGGCGCCGAGGGCTTGACCGGGGACGACCGCTTCGTCTACGGCACCGAATCGAACGGCAGCGTGGTGGCCTGGCGCCGCGGCGACGGCGAACGCGCCTGGTCGATGGACCGCCTCAAGTACCGCACGCTGACCGCGCCGCTGGCGGTGGGCCGCTCGCTCATCATCGGTGAAGACACCGGAACGCTGCACCTGGTCTCGCGCGAAGACGGTGCGCTGCTCAATCGCCTGACGCCGGACGGCTCGCCGATCGTCGCCACGCCGGTGCTCGCCGGCAACACGGTCGTGGTCGTCACCCGCAATGGCGGCGTGTTCGGCTATCGCCCTGAATAACGCTATCAAGGGGCGCTGCTCATGAAACCGGTCATCGCACTGGTCGGTCGCCCCAACGTTGGCAAATCGACCCTGTTCAATCGCCTCACGCAGACGCGTGACGCCATCGTCGCGGACTTCGCGGGCCTGACCCGCGACCGCCACTACGGCAACGGCCGCCAGGGCCGGCACGAGTTCATCGTGATCGACACCGGCGGCTTCGAGCCCGACGCGGGCAGCGGCATCTTCAAGGAGATGGCCAAGCAAACGCGCCAGGCCGTCGCCGAGGCCGACGTGGTGGTGTTCGTGGTCGATGCGCGCGAAGGCCTCTCGGCGCAGGACCACGAGATCGGCAAGGAACTGCGCCGGCTGGGCAAACCCTGCGTGCTGGTGGCCAACAAGGCCGAAGGCATGCACGACGGCACCAAGCTGGTCGAGTTCTACGAGCTGGGTCTCGGCGACGTGCACGGCGTGTCCGCGGCGCACGGGCAGGGCATCCGCGACCTGGTCGAGCTCGCGCTCGAGCCGCTCAACCTGCCGGAGCCCGAAGACGAGCAGGACAACGGCGAGGCCAAGCCGATCAAGCTGGCCGTGGCCGGCCGGCCGAACGTCGGCAAGTCGACGCTCATCAACACCTGGCTCGGCGAAGAGCGGCTGGTGGCCTTCGACATGCCCGGCACCACGCGCGACGCGATCACCGTGCCTTTCGAGCGCAACGGCCAGCGTTTCGAATTGATCGACACGGCCGGCCTGCGCCGCAAGGGCAGGGTGTTCGAGGCGATCGAGAAGTTCTCGGTGGTGAAGACGCTGCAGGCGATCGAGTCGGCCAACGTCGTGCTGCTGCTGCTCGATGCCACGCAGGGCGTGACCGACCAGGATGCGCACATTGCCGGCTACATCCTGGAATCCGGCCGCGCCGTGGTGATCGCCGTCAACAAGTGGGACGCGGTCGACAGCTACCAGCGCGAGCAGGTGCAGCGCCAGATCGAGACACGGCTGCCGTTCCTGAAATTCGCGGCGCTGCACCTCATCTCGGCCATCAAGCGGCAGGGCCTCGGTCCGGTCTGGCAAGCGATTGCGCAGGCGCACAAGTCAGCGACCCGGAAGATGTCGACGCCGGTGCTCACGCGGCTGTTGCTCGAATCGGTCCAGTTCCAGGCGCCGCAGCGTGCCGGCATGTTCCGGCCCAAGCTGCGCTATGCGCACCAGGGCGGCATGAATCCACCGGTCATCGTGATCCACGGCAATTCGCTGGAACACGTCACCGATTCCTACAAGCGCTTTCTGGAAGGGCGCTTCAGGAAGGAATTCGACCTGGTCGGCACGCCGCTGCGGATCGAATTCAAGTCCTCGCACAATCCTTATGCCGACAAGGACAAGAGCTAGCCGACGGAGCGGATTCCACGCTGAAGCGCCATGCAACGAGCCCTTGCGGCGTCCAAAGTTCCGCCTTGAAAGAGACGTTATTTTTGGAAGGCCATTGGCCTCCGCGCTGCAGCGGGGAAACCCTGTGTTAAGGTTCTCGGTCCTATAACTCTTCCTTGAACACGGAGAATATCGTGAGCAACAAAGGGCAACTTTTGCAAGACCCGTTCCTGAACACTTTGCGTCGGGAGCATGTGCCGGTTTCCATTTATCTGGTGAACGGCATCAAGCTTCAGGGTCAGATCGAATCTTTCGATCAATATGTCGTGCTGCTGCGGAACACTGTGACGCAAATGGTCTACAAGCACGCCATTTCCACCATCGTGCCCGGACGCGCTGTCAATTTCTCGGCTGCCGAGAACGACGAAGCGGCCGCCTGACCGGCACGTCGCGCGACGGGCGCCGCCCGTCGCGCTTTTTCATGCCAACCCCCATTCCGCTTGTCTGAAGACATCCCCCGCCAGGATGGCGCCGTCGTTCTCGTCGGTGTCGATTTCGGGCTGCCTCATTTCGACAGTGCCCTCGAAGAACTCGGCCTGCTGGCCCAGACGGCCGGCCTGACGCCCGTCGAGCGCCTGGTGTGCAAACGCAAGGCGCCCGACGCGGCCCTGTTTGTGGGCAGCGGCAAGGCCGACGAGATCCGCGAGCTGGCCGAACTGCACCGCGCCAGCGAGGTCATCTTCGACCAGGCCCTGAGCCCGGCGCAGCAACGCAATCTCGAGCGTGCGCTGGGCTGCGCCGTCTACGACCGCACCTTTCTCATCCTGGAAATCTTTGCCCAGCGTGCGCGCTCGCACGAGGGCAAGCTGCAGGTCGAGCTGGCACGCCTGCAGTACCTCAGCACTCGCCTCGTGCGCCGCTGGTCCCATCTGGAGCGCCAGACCGGCGGTGCCGGCGTGCGCGGCGGCCCGGGCGAAAAGCAGATCGAGCTCGACCGCCGGATGATCGACGAGTCGATCAAGCGCACCCGCGAACGCCTGGCCAAGGTGCAGAAGCAGCGCAGCACGCAGCGCCGCCAACGCGAGCGGCGCGACACCTTCAACATCTCGCTGGTGGGCTACACCAACGCCGGCAAGTCGTCGATCTTCAATGCGCTGGTGAAGGCGCGCGCCTACGCGGCCGACCAGCTCTTCGCCACGCTCGACACGACGACGCGCCATCTCTACCTCGGCAATACCGAAGACGGACGCCGGCGCCAGGTATCGATCTCGGACACCGTCGGCTTCATCCGCGACCTGCCGCACGGCCTGGTCGACGCCTTCAAGGCGACGCTGCAGGAGGCGGTCGATGCCGATCTGCTGCTGCATGTGGTGGACGCCTCCAATCCGCACTTCCCCGAACAGATGGCCGAGGTGCAGCGCGTGCTGCGCGAGATCGGTGCCGACGGCATTGCGCAATTGCTCGTCTTCAACAAGCTCGACGCTCTTGAAAGCGCACAGCAGCCCCTGCAGATGCAGGACGAGATGGACATCGATGGCGTACAGATCCCCCGCCTGTTCGTGAGTGCGCACAGCGGCCTGGGCCTGCCGGCGCTGCGCACCGAGCTGGCGCGGCGCTCCGGCTCGGTGCCACCGGGCATGCCCTTGGAGGCGGGGGCTGAATTGCACGATGCACCCGGCTGATTGGGCACAATCGCCCCACTGACGAGAGAAGCGAACCGAATGAATGCAAAGCCAGTGTGGAGACGTTTTCAGGGCATGTTCAACCTGAACGACGGTCGATGGGGACGGGGCGACGAGCCTTCGTCGAACGGCGACCGCCCGACAGGGAACCGGCCCGACGCCGATCCGCCGCCCTCGGGCAACAACAACAACCGCCCGCGGGGCCAAGGCCCGAACCAAGGCCCGCCCGACCTGGACGAACTCTGGCGCGATTTCAACCGCAAGCTCGGCGGCCTCTTCGGCGGCGGCAAGGGCGGCGGGAGCCGTCCGCCCAGCGGCAACGGTGGCGGCTTCAAGCCCGACATGAAGAACGCCGGCTACGGCATCGGCCTCATCGCGGGCGTGGCGGTGCTGATTTGGCTGGGCACCGGCTTCTTCATCGTGAACGAAGGCCAGCAGGCCGTCATCACCCAGTTCGGTCGCTACAAGACGACCGTGGGCGCCGGCTTCAACTGGCGCCTGCCATATCCCATCCAGCGCCATGAGGTGGTGGTGACCACGCAGATTCGCTCGACCGACGTGGGCCGCGACAGCATCGTGCGCTCCACCGGCCTGCGCGAATCGGCCATGCTGACCGAAGACGAGAACATCGTCGAGATCAAGTTCGCCGTGCAGTACCGCCTGAGCGATGCACGCGCCTACCTCTACGAAAGCAAGGCGCCCGCCGACACGGTGGTGCAGGTGGCCGAAACCGCCGTGCGCGAAGTGGTCGGCAAGATGAAGATGGACGCCGCATTGGCCGAGGAGCGCGACCAGATCGCCCCGCGCGTGCGCACGCTCATGCAGACCATCCTCGACCGCTACAAGGTCGGCGTCGAAGTCGTGAACATCAACCTGCAGCAGGGCGGCGTGCGTCCGCCCGAGCAGGTGCAGGCGGCCTTCGACGACGTGCTCAAGGCCGGCCAGGAACGCGAGCGCGCCAAGAACGAGGCGCAGGCCTATGCCAACGACGTGGTGCCGCGCGCCACCGGTACCGCGTCTCGCCTGAAGGAAGAATCCGAAGCCTACAAGGCGCGCATCGTGGCGCAGGCGCAGGGTGATGCCGGCCGCTTCGCCGCCGTGCTGGCCGAGTACCAGAAAGCGCCGCAGGTCACCCGCGACCGCATGTACACCGACGCCATGCAGCAGATCTACACCAACACCACCAAGGTGCTGGTCGATTCGAAGCAGGGGTCGAACCTGCTGTACCTCCCGCTCGACAAGCTGATGCAGATGACAGGTGGCAATGCCGCCGGCGCGCCGGCCGACGGTGCCAGCCCGAACGTGGCGGGCACCGCACCGCCGCAGTCCTCGGTGATCCCGGTCGCACCGGCCAGCAACGACGCGCGCCTGCGCGACGGCCGCACGCGCGATCGCGACGGACGTTGAGGCGGAGAACCAGAACATGAACAGAATCGGATTCATCGCATCGACGATCCTGGTGGCGCTCGCGCTGCTCAGCTCGACGCTCTTCGTGGTCGACCAGCGCCAGTTCGGCGTTGTCTACCAGCTCGGCCAGATCAAGGACGTGATCACCGAGCCCGGCCTCAACTTCAAGATGCCGCCGCCGTTCCAGAACGTGTCGTACATCGACAAGCGCCTGCTGACGCTGTCGAGCCTCGAGACCGAACCCATGCTGACGGCTGAGAAGCAGCGCGTGGTGATCGACTGGTACGTGCGCTGGCGCGTTTCGAACCCCTCGGAATACATCCGCAACGTCGGTCTGGACGAGAACGCCGGTGCCGTGCAGCTCAACCGCGTGGTGCGCAACGCCTTCCAGGAAAACGTCAACAAGCGCACCGTGCGCGACCTGATCTCAGTGCGGCGCGAGCAGCTCATGGCCGACGTGCAGCGCGAAGTGCTGGCGGTGGTGAAGGGCGCCAAGCCCTGGGGCGTCGACATTGTCGACGTGCGCATCACCCGCGTCGACTACGTGGAAGCGATCACCGAGTCGGTCTACCGCCGCATGGAGGCCGAGCGCAAGCGCGTGGCCAACGAACTGCGCTCCACCGGCTTTGCCGAAGGCGAGAAGATCCGCGCCGACGCCGATCGCCAGCGCGAAGTGGCCGTGGCCAATGCCTACCGCGACGCGCAGAAGATCAAGGGCGAGGGCGATGCCCAGGCCGCGTCGGCCTACAGCGAAGCCTTCGGCCGCGACCCGCAGTTCGCTCAGTTCTACCGCAGCCTCGATGCCTACAAGCAGAGCTTCAACAAGAAGAGCGACGTGCTGGTGGTCGACCCGGCATCGTCCGACTTCTTCCGTGCATTGCGCGGGCCCGGCAGCCCGAACGCGCCGCGCTGACCGCCTGTCGTGAGCGCCGACACGCTATGGAGCGCGTTGGCGCTCGTGCTGGTGATCGAAGGGCTGCTGCCCTTCGTGTCTCCGGGCGGTTGGCGTCGCGGCTTCGGTCAGCTGATGCAGCTGCGCGATGGCCAGCTGCGCTTCTTCGGCCTCTGCAGCATCCTCGTCGGCCTGCTGCTGCTCTGGGTTCTCAACTGAGCTTTCTCCTTGTGGGTTGCCCCGATGACGGGCTGTCGTTCCGCGCCCGGTAGAATCCCGGTTTAACCACGCCCCCGATCCTCATGTCCGCCTGGGTCCTCCCGGATCACATTGCCGATGTGCTGCCTTCCGAGGCGCGCCACATCGAAGAACTTCGACGCGAACTGCTCGACACCGCCCGTGGCTATGGCTATGAGCTGGTGATGCCGCCGCTGCTCGAACACCTCGAATCCCTTCTGTCCGGTACCGGCGAAGCGCTCGACCTTCAAACCTTCAAGTTGGTCGACCAGCTCTCCGGCCGCACCATGGGTCTGCGCGCCGACACCACGCCGCAGGTCGCGCGCATCGATGCCCATCTGCTGAACCGCCAGGGCGTCACGCGCCTTTGCTATTGCGGCCCGGTCGTCCACACCCGGCCCGACCGTCCGCATGCCACCCGCGAACCACTGCAGTTCGGCGCCGAGATCTACGGCCACGCTGGGCTCGAAGCCGACACCGAGGTGCTGCTGCTGGCGCTCGATTGCCTGCGGGCCGCCGGCCTTCCTTCCGACGTGATCGTCGACCTGGCCGACGCCCGCCTCGTGCGCTCGCTCTTCGCCGGCGTGCCGGTAGACGCGGCCACGATCGCCCGCGTGCATGCGGCGCTGGCTGCCAAGGATGCCAGCGCGCTGCGCGCGCTGACGCGCGACTTTCCCGCCGCCGCGCGCGAGGGCCTGTTGGCCCTGGTGCAGCTCTACGGCGACGCCGCGGTGCTGGACGAGGCGGCCAAGGCGCTGCCGGCGAGCGCCGCGGTACAGAACGCCTTGAGCGACCTCAAGCGCCTGGCCCAGCGCCTCGACGGCGCCCGCGTGAGCTTCGACCTGTCCGACCTGCGCGGCTATGCCTACTACAGCGGTATGCGCTTCGGCATCTATGTCGACGGCGCCACCGATGCGCTGGTGCGCGGTGGACGCTACGACGAGGTGGGTGCGGTGTTCGGCCGCAACCGGCCGGCGGTCGGCTTCAGCGTCGACCTGCGCGAGCTGGTCGGCGTGGTGCCGAGCCGACCGCTGCGGGCGGCCATCCGCGCACCGTGGAGCGATGCGGCCGGCCTGCGGGCGGCCATCGCCGCGTTGCGCGCGCAGGGCGAAACCGTGGTCTGCGTGCTGCCGGGCCACGACAGCGAAATCGACGAGTTCCACTGCGACCGGGAGCTCGTGCAGAGCGCCGGCCAGTGGAACGTCCAAGCCATCTGAATCTTGAGAAGCGAACCATCATGAGCGTTACCACCGGAAGAAACGTGGTCGTCGTCGGCACCCAATGGGGCGACGAGGGCAAGGGCAAGCTGGTCGACTGGCTGACCGAGAGCGCGCAGGGCGTGGTTCGGTTCCAGGGCGGCCACAACGCGGGCCACACGCTGGTCATCAACGGCGTGAAGACCGCGCTGCACCTGATCCCCAGCGGCATCATGCGGCCAGGCGTGAAGTGCTACATCGGCAACGGCGTCGTGCTGTCGCCGGCCAAGCTCTTCGAGGAGATCGAAGGCCTGGAGAAGGCCGGCGTCGAGGTACGTTCGCGCCTTCGCATCAGCGAGGCCTGCCCGCTGATCCTCCCCTTCCATGCCGCACTCGACATCGCCCGCGAGCTCTACCGCGAGAAGGGCGGCAGCGAGAAGATCGGCACGACCGGCCGCGGCATCGGCCCGGCCTACGAGGACAAGATCGCGCGCCGCGCGCTGCGCGTGCAGGACCTGAAGCACCCCCAGCGTTTCGCCGACAAGCTGCGCGTGCTGCTCGACCTGCACAACCATGTGCTGACGCAAGTGCTGGGCGCCTCCGCGATCGATTACGACACGGTCTACGACGAGGCCATGGTCCACGCCGAGCTGCTCAAGCCGATGATGGCCGACGTGTCGCGCGAACTCAACGACGCCCACAAGGCCGGCGCCAATCTGCTGTTCGAAGGCGCCCAGGGCACGCTGCTCGACGTCGACCACGGCACCTACCCGTACGTGACCTCCAGCAACTGCGTGGCCGGCAATGCGGCCGCCGGTTCGGGCGTCGGCCCGGGCATGCTGCACTACATCCTGGGCATCACCAAGGCGTACTGCACGCGCGTCGGCGGCGGCCCGTTCCCCACCGAACTCGACTGGGAAAAGCCGGGCACGCCGGGCTACCACATGAGCACGGTGGGCGCCGAGAAGGGCGTGACCACCGGTCGCAGCCGCCGTTGCGGCTGGTTCGATGCCGCGCTGCTCAAGCGCTCGGCACAGGTCAACGGCCTGTCGGGCCTGTGCATCACCAAGCTTGATGTGCTCGATGGCCTCGAGAAGCTGGAGCTGTGCACCGGCTACGAGCTCGACGGCGAATACACCGACATCCTGCCGATGGGTGCCGACGAAATCTCGCGCTGCACGCCGGTCTACGAGACGCTGGAAGGCTGGACCGAAAGCACCGTGGGTGTGACGCAGTACGACAAGCTGCCGGTCAATGCGCGGCTGTACTTGCAGCGCATCGAGCAGGTCACCGGCGTGCCGATCCACATGGTGTCGACCAGCCCCGACCGCGACCACACGATCATGATGCGCCACCCCTATCTGGCCGACTGAACAGGAATCACGACCCATGTTGACCGAAGACGGCAAGCATCTCTACGTCAGCTACGACGAGTACCACAACCTGACCGAGAAGCTCGCGATCAAGGTGCACCAGTCGGGCTGGGAGTTCGACACCATCCTGTGCCTGGCGCGCGGCGGCATGCGCCCGGGCGACGTGCTCTCGCGCATCTTCGACAAGCCCCTGGCGATCATGTCGACCAGCTCGTACCGCGCCGACGCCGGCACGGTGCAGGGCCACCTCGACATCGCGCGCTTCATCACCACGCCCAAGGGCGAGATCGCGGGCAAGGTGCTGCTGGTCGACGACCTGGCCGATTCGGGCCACACGCTGCACGCGGTGGTCGACATGCTGCGCACCCAGTACACGCCGATCACCGAGCTGCGCAGCGCGGTGCTCTGGACTAAGGCGCTGTCGACGTTCACGCCCGATTACTCGGTGGAGTTCCTGCCGACGAACCCCTGGATCCACCAGCCCTTCGAAGGCTACGACAGCATGCGCCCGGAGAAGCTGATCCAGAAGTGGTCCGTGTGAACCTGTTCGGCTGCTGCCGATGCTCTAGCATCGCGGCATGTCCGAGCCCATCACCGACCTGATTCACCACCCCTACCAACCGCCGGCGAAATTCGCCGCACCGCAGCCCGGAGTCTTCAAGGCCTCGACGGTCTTCTTCGCCGATGTGGCCGCCATGCGGGCGCGCGACTGGAAGACCAAGGCCGGCTACACCTACGGCCTGCACGGCACGCCGACCACCTTCACGCTGGAGGAGCGGCTGGCGACGCTGGAGGGCGGCACCGACTGCCTGCTGGTGCCCAGCGGCCTGGCGGCCATCTCGCTGGTGGCTTTCGCGTTGCTGAAGACGGGTGGCGAGGTGTTGATCCCCGACAACGCCTACGGCCCCAACAAGGCGCTTGCAGCGGGCGAACTGGCCAACTTCGGCGTGAGCCACCGCTTCTACGACGCGATGGATCCGGAGGATCTGGCGGCCAAGTTGTCGGACCGCACCCAGTTGGTCTGGCTCGAGGCGGCCGGCTCGGTGACGATGGAGTTCCCCGATCTGCCGGCGCTGGCGGCGGTCTGTCGCGACCGGGGTGTGGTCACCGCCCTCGACAACACCTGGGGCGCTGGGCTGGCCTTCCCGCCCTTCGATTTCGACGGCAGCGGGCAGGGCGCCGACATCTCGGTCCATGCCCTCACCAAGTACCCCAGCGGTGGCGGCGACGTGCTGATGGGCAGCGTCATCACGCGTGACACGCGGTTGCACCAGGCCCTCAAGCTGACGCACATGCGCATGGGCTTCGGCGTGGGGGTGGGTGACGTCGAGACGCTGCTGCGTTCGCTGCCGAGCATCGCGCTGCGCTACGAGGCACACGACCGCAGCGCGCGGGAACTGGCGCATTGGCTGCGGGGCCGAGACGAGATCGCCCAGGTGTTGCATCCGGCGCTGGAGGGTTCGCCTGGCCACGCGAACTGGCAACGTCTGTGTGGCGGGGTCGACCGGGCCGCGGGGCTGTTCTCGGTCGTGTTCGACGAGCGTTTCAGCGCCGAGGAGGTCGACCGGTTCTGCGACGGGTTGCGCCTGTTCAAGCTCGGCTATTCGTGGGGCGGACCGATCAGTCTGGTCGTGCCTTACGACATCGGCTTGATGCGCGACGCGACCGTCGCACGTTGGCCGCACCGTGGCACGCTGGTCCGATTCTCGGTCGGCCTGGAGGCCGTGGAAGACCTTCAGGCCGACCTGGCGCAGGCACTGGCGGCGCTCTGAATCGCGGCGGTTATCGCTTACAGTCAACCTACACGCAGTCACCCGGACTGCCTCGCTCAAGGAGAAGCAGTGGCAACACCCAACTACGGCTACGAGAAGCGCCAGAAAGAACTGGCCAAGAAGAAAAAGAAGGAAGAAAAGCTGCGGGAAAAAGCCGACCGCAAGCTCAATCCGAGCAGCGAGGGGCTCGCTCCCGGGGACCCGGAAACGGACGTGGCCTCGCTGGAACGCGACCCGCCCACGGTCCCGGACATTCCCACCAAGAACGGCTGATCGCCGGTGCCTTCGAAGCCTTGAAACGGCCGCCCCTGCAGGATTGCAGCGGCGGCTTTTTCTTTGGCTGCGCGGCCATCAGCGGCCGAGCAGCTTTTTCAGTTCGGGCCAGACGTTGTCGAGCATCCGCGGCTGTGCCGCCGCCACCGGGTGAATGCGGTCGGGCTGGAACAGGGTTGCGGCGTCCGGGCCATCGGCCACGCCGCGCAGCAGAAAGGGCACCACGGCCGCCTTCGTCGCTGTCGCCACCTTCTGGAAGATCGCCTCGAAACGCTTGAGGTAGTCACCGCCGTAGTTCGGCGGCACCTGCATGCCGACGATCAGCACCTTGGCACCTGCGGCCTGCGCGGCCTTGGTCATCTGCGTCAGGTTGTCCTCGGTGTTCTGGATCGGCAGGCCGCGCAGCGCGTCATTGCCGCCAAGCTCGAGCACCACATGGGTCGGCTGGTGCTGCTTGAGCAACGAGGCCAGCCGTGCGCGCCCGCCGGAGGTGGTATCCCCGCTGATGCTGGCGTTGACCACCGTCGCCGCGATCTTCTGTTCGGCCAGCCGCTTCTCGAGCAGCGGCACCCAACCTTCGCCACGCTTGAGGCCGTACTCGGCCGACAGCGAATCGCCCACCACCAGGATCACGGGTTTGGCGGCGGGCGCCTGCGCGAAGGCCCCAAGAGATAGCCCCGTACTGCCGAGCGCGGCGCTCACCGCGATAAAGTCACGTCGATTCACCACAAAGCCTTTCAATGTCCCCACCCCGTTCCGAAGCAATTGTTGTCGTCGACCATGTTTTCAAGTCCGTCACCGATTCGGCCGGCACGCTGGACATTCTGCAGGACATCCATTTCACCCTCGGCGCGCGGGAAACCGCGGCGATCGTGGGTGCTTCGGGCTCCGGCAAGAGCACCTTGCTGTCGATCGTCGCCGGGCTCGACACGCCGACCCGCGGCACGGTCAAGCTGGCGGGCGAGGACCTCTTCGCCATCGACGAAGACGATCGTGCCGCGCTGCGCGCGCAGAAGGTCGGCTTTGTGTTCCAGAGCTTCCAGCTGCTCGCCAATCTCACGGCGCTCGAGAACGTGATGCTGCCGCTCGAACTCGCCGACCGCAAGGATGCCCGCAAGGCCGCCACCGAGATGCTCGGACGGGTGGGGCTGGGTCAGCGCCTGAACCACTACCCCAAGGTGCTGTCGGGCGGTGAGCAGCAGCGCGTGGCGCTGGCACGCGCCTTCGTCGTGCAGCCGCAACTGCTCCTGGCCGATGAGCCGACCGGCAGCCTGGACTTCGCCACCGGCGAGCAGGTGATGACGCTGATGTTCGACCTCAACCGCGAGCTCGGCACCACGCTCGTGCTCGTCACGCACGACCGCGGCATCGCCGCGCAGTGCGAGCGGCGCATCACGATCGAAGCCGGCCGCGTCGGCGCCGACGAAAAGAGCGTCTGAGCGCGCCGGGCCGCCGGAGCGCGGCGGGCCCGCGGGGATAATCCCCGCATGTCTTCTCCCAAAGTGATCTTCGGCTTCCATGCCGTGGGCGTGCGTATCAAGACCGCGCCGAAGTCGGTGATCGAGGTGCTCTTCGATGCCAGCCGCCGCGATGCGCGCATGCAGCAGTTCAAGGCCCGCGCGCAGGATGCGGGCGTGCGCCTGGTCGAGGCCGACGCCCTGCGCATTGCCAAGCTCGCCGGCAGCCACGGCCACCAGGGCGTCGCCGCCCGCGTCGAGGCGATCCCTCAGACCCACTCGCTCGACGAACTGCTCGAGGGCCTGGAAGCCGCCGGCACCCTGCCGCTGCTGCTGGTGCTCGACGGCGTGACCGACCCGCACAACCTGGGCGCCTGCCTGCGCGTGGCCGACGGCGCCGGCGCGCATGCGGTGATCGCCCCCAAGGACCATGCCGCCGGCATCAATGCGACGGTTGCCAAGGTCGCCAGCGGTGCCGCCGAGACCGTGCCGTACTTCATGGTGACCAACCTGGCCCGCACGCTGGGCGAACTGAAGGAACGCAGCATCTGGTGCGTCGGGGCCAGCGACGATGCGCCAGGCACGCTCTACCAGAGCGACCTCAAGCGACCGCTGGCGCTGGTGCTCGGCGCCGAAGGCGACGGCATGCGCCAGCTCACGCGCAAGAGCTGCGATGAACTGATCAGCATTCCGATGATGGGCGCGGTCGAGAGCCTGAACGTCTCGGTGGCCAGCGGTATCTGCCTGTACGAGGCGATGCGCCAGCGCATCGGCTGACCCGCGCGCGTCGTCGCCGCGGCCGCGCTAGGCGTCCAGCCAGGGCGAGCCGTCGGCCGCGGTGGCGGTGAGCATCTCGTGCTCGCTCGCGCCCAGTGCCTCGGCCAGCACGCGGCGCACGATCTCCGGCCGGTTGTTCTGCTCGCTCAGGTGGGCGGCCAGCACATGGCGCAGCCCGGCGTGGTGCACCGCCCGCGCAATCTCGCCGGCCGCGCCGTTCGACAGGTGGCCGTAGTTGCCCCCGACCCGCAGCTTCAGGAAGGGCGGGTAGGCCGAAGCGGCCAGCATCTCGCTGTCGTGGTTGCACTCCAGCAGCAGCGCGTCGAGGCCGGCCAGTTGCGCGAGCACGTAGGGCGTGACATGGCCGAGATCGGTCAGCACGCCCAGGCTGCGGGCGCCGTCGGTGCAGCGCAGTTGCAGTGGCTCGCGCGCGTCGTGCGGCACGGTGAAGGGGTGGACCGAGAGGTCGCCGACTTCGAAATCGGTGCCATCGCGCGCCAGCCGCAGGCGGCCTTCGAAATCGCGTGCGCCGGTCGCGAGCCAGGTGCCTTCGCTCATCCAGACGGGGAGCCGCTCACGGCGCGACAGTGCATGCGCGCAGCCGATGTGGTCGCCATGCTCGTGGGTGATGAAAACGGCGTCGACATCGCTCGCCGCCAGCCCGACGCGGGCCAGGCGGGCATCGAGGTGCCGCAGGGCGAAGCCGCAGTCGACCAGCAGACGCGAGGTGCGCCCGCCGCTGGTCGCTTCGACCAGCGTGGCGTTGCCCGTGCTGCCGCTGCCCAGACTGCGAAAGCGCAGCACGCGGGCAGCCCTTACTTCAGGTCGTCGGCAATGACCTTGACGATGCGCTGCGCGTTCTCCGTGGTGTCGGGCACGCCGGCTTCGTTCAGCACCGAGACCGTGCTGGTCTCGCCCTGGCTCTTGACCAGGATGCGGTACTTCAGCGGGCTCTCGTCCTTGCCGGCCTTGCCGAAGGACAGCAGCTTCGCGAACAGGCCGGGTTCCTTCTTGTCCGGGTTCGGCGTCACATAGCGCACGAAGTAGGTGCCGGCGCTGCGGTCGCGGTCTTCCACGGTGAAGCCGGTGCGGTCGAGCGCCAGGCCGACACGGCGCCAGGCGCGATCGAAGCCTTCGGGGATCTGCACCACCGGTCGGCCGTCGACGCTTGCGACCTTGCTCACGGTGCTCACGTTGGCGGCGCTGGCGGTCAGGGCCTTCGACTGCTCTTGCGAGACGCCCAGCTTGACCATCAGGCGGCGCAGGAACTCGGTCTCGAGTTCGGGGTTGCTCGCGCGCGGCTGCCAGACCGTCTGGTCCTTGGTCGTGTTGTTGGTATAGACCTCTTCCATGCCCCGGTGGCTGACATAGATTTCGGTGCCGGCGGGCGTGCGCTCGATGCGGGTGCGGAAGCGGTCGAGTTCGCTGGTCGAGTAGACCGATTCGATCAGCTTGCCCAGGGTGCCGCGGATGATGTCCTGCGGCAGCTTGGCGCGGTTCTCGGCCCAGTCGGTTTCCATGATGCCGAGGTTGCGCTGCTCGGTGGTCAGCAGGAAGCCGTTCTCCTGCCAGAAGTCGCGCACCGGTTCCCAGAGCTGGTCGGCCGGGCGGTTGATGACGATCCAGCGCGTGTTGCCCGCGCGCTCCATGCGCACGTCGCCCAGCGTCGAAACCGCCGTCGGGATGCTCGGCGCATCGGCCTTGCCGGCCTGGAAGCTGTTGGCCGACACGGCACCGCCGGGCACCGCGTAGCGGTTCTCGCGCGACAGCTGCGTGAGGTCGGGCGGCACCTCGAGCGTGGGGGCCTTGCCGGCGCTCTTGTAGTCGATCTTGTCGCTCTCGAGCACCGAGCAGGCGGTCAGGCTGGCGATCAGGGCCAGCAGTGCGATTCGCGAAAAATTCTTCAACGTCGTCTTCCTTGGTGGAATGGTTCGATCAATCGAGGCCGCATCGGCCGCCTTGTCGGAGTCGGCCGCGCGCAAAAGGTTGCGTGGGGAATGCGGTGGGCCCGGCGGACCGCTCAGTCTTTGAGCAGTCCGGTGGCGCGCAGGGCGGCTTCGACAGCCGGCCGGCTGGCTTCGCCGAGTTCTGTGAGGGGCAGGCGCAGCGCGCCGCCACACAGGCCCATGCGCGCCATGGCCCACTTCAGGGGGATGGGGTTGGGCTCGATGAACAGGTTTCGGTGCAGCGGCATCAGCTCGAACTGGATGCGCATGGCCGTGGCGACATCGCCGGCGAGCGCCGCCACACACAGTTCGTGCATCTTGCGCGGCGCGACGTTGGCCGTGACGCTGATGTTGCCCTGGCCGCCGCACAGCATCAGCGCGACCGCGCTCGGGTCGTCGCCGGAATAGACGGCGAAGTGCTTGGGCAGGTCGCGAATGAGCCATTGCGCCCGCTCGATGTTGCCGGTGGCTTCCTTGATGCCGATGATGCCCGGCACCTGCGCCAGGCGCAGCACGGTGTCGTGCGCCATATCGGCCACGGTGCGGCCGGGCACGTTGTACAGCACGACCGGAAGGTCGCCCACCGCCTCGGCGATGGCCTTGAAGTGCTGGTACTGGCCTTCTTGCGTCGGCTTGTTGTAGTAGGGCACGACCTGCAATTGCGAGTCGGCACCGACGCCCTTGGCGAACTTGGCCAGCTCGATCGCTTCCTTGGTCGAGTTGGCACCGCAGCCGGCCATGACCGGGACGCGGCCCTTGGCCTGCTCGACGGCCGCGCGGATGATCTCGCAGTGTTCCTCGACGTCGACCGTGGGGGATTCGCCGGTGGTGCCGACCACGCCCAGGCAGTCGGTGCCCTCGTCGATGTGCCAGTCGATCAGCCGGCGCAGGGCGGAGTAGTCGACGCTGCCGTCTTCATGCATCGGCGTTGCGAGCGCGACGATGCTGCCTGTGAGTTGCTCCAAGGGGGTCTCTTTGTCGGTTGGGACGAAAGGATGCATTCTACTGACCCGGCGCGGGGCCGCCGAGAGGGTGGCGCTCAGGGGATTCACCGGGGGCCGCCGCCGGGCGGATCGCGGCAATGCGCTGCACGAAGCGGTCCGGCGACGGCAGGAAGCCGTCTTCGTAGGCCACCACCCGCAGTCCGGCACAGGTGGCCAGCAGTTCACCCGGCTGCAGCAGGAAATCGGCCCGTGAGGGCTTGCCCACACTTTCGTTGCCGGCGGCGAAGGTCTCGTACAGCAGCACGCCAGTTGGCGCCACCGCCGCCACGATGTCCGGTAGCCGGGGGCGCCAGAGATAGTTCGTGACCACGACGGACGCGAACTGCCGCCCTTCGAAGGGCCAGGGCCCGTTTTCGATGTCGGCCTGCAGCACCCGCCCGTGGCGGGACGCCACCCGCACGGCTTCTTCCGAGCGGTCGACGCCGGTGGTCGGATGGCCGCGGTCGGCGAACCAGCGCATGTGCCGTCCGCTGCCGCAGGCCACGTCGAGCACTGCGCCGGCGGGCGGCACCAGGTGCGACCAGCGAACGATCCAGGGCGAGGGCGCCTGCAGGGCGGTGTGCGCTTCGGTGCTCAGAAGCAGCTCCAGACCTGGTCGATCAGCGTCACCATGAAGGCCGGTTGGGTGTAGAGCATGAACACACCGGCGAGCGCCGCCAAGCCCGCGATCAGCGCGGCGACCTGCATCCAGCGATGGCGTGCGGGCGCGTTCATGCGTTCAGGCAGGTTGCGGTGCCGGTCGGGCGATCGCCCCTTCCTTCACCGGCAGGTTGACCACCGCCGCCATCACGCCCAGCGCGATGGCGAGGTACCAGACGATGTCGTAGCTGCCGGTCCGGTCGTACAGGTAGCCGCCCAGCCACACGCCGAGGAAAGAGCCCACCTGGTGGCCCAGGAACACGAAGCCGCTGAGCATCGACAGGTGGGCCACGCCGAAGATCTGCGCGATCAGCGCGTTGGTCGCCGGCACGGTCGACAGCCAGAGGAAGCCGATCACCGCTGCGAAGACGTACACCGACAGTGGCGACAGCGGCACGATCAGGAACAGCGAGATGGCGATGGCGCGCCCGAAGTAGATGGACGCCAGGATCTTCCGCTTGGACAGCGTCTGCCCGAGTGTGCCAACGGCGTAGGTGCCGAACACGTTGAACAGGCCGATCAGCGCCAGCGCGTAGCTGGCCACCTCGGGCGACAGGCCCTTGTCCTTCAGGTAGCTGGGCATGTGAACGCCGATGAACACCACCTGGAAGCCGCAGACGAAGTAGCCCGCCATCAGCAGGCCGAAGCTGGGGTACTTGAAGGCCTCGGCCACCGCCTGGACGATGGTCTGCTCGCGCCTGGCGCCGGGCACGGCCACCCGCATCGGCTCGCGCAGCCCGAAGGCCAGCGGCACGATCAGCAGGACCACGGCGGCCAGCACCAGCAGGGCGGTGTGCCAGCCCAGACGGGCGATCAGCTGGCCCTCGATCGGCACCATCAGGAATTGGCCGAAGGAGCCGGCCGCCGCCGCCACCCCCATCGCCCAGGAGCGTCGCTCCGCCGGGATCTGCCGACCGATCACGCCGTAGATCACGGCATAGGTCGTGCCCGCCTGGGCCGCGCCGATCAGCACACCGGCCGTCAGGGCGAAGACGAGCGGCGTCGGCGACAGCGCCATGCCGGCCAGTCCCAGCGCATAGAAGACCGCGCCGATCAGCAGCACGCGAAAGGCGCCCAGCCTGTCGGCCAGCATGCCCGCGAAGACGCCCATGACGCCCCAGGAAAGGTTCTGGATGGCGATGGCCAATGAGAAGGTCTGCCGCGTCCAGCCCTGGTCCTGCGTGATCGGCTGCAGCCAGAGCCCGAAGCCATGGCGCACGCCCATCGAGAGCGTGACGATCATGGCGCCGCAGATCAGGACCTGCTTGAGCGACAAGGGTTGGGCGGGGGTGGACGGAGACATCCGGCGACTGTAGCCAATCGGCCCGGCCGCTGCCGTTACCCGGGCGACTGGCATTCTTGATATTTCGTCCGCATTCCGATGCCGCCCGTGCATCGATCGGCGGGGTACTGTATGAGCATCCAGTTCCCCGACGCGTTGCTCACTACAATCCGCCCCCATGGCGACTTCCCCCAAGACTCCCCCCGAATATTCCGAAGGCTCGATCCGCGTCCTCAAGGGCCTCGAGCCGGTCAAGCAGCGCCCGGGCATGTACACCCGGACCGACAACCCCCTGCACATCATCCAGGAAGTGCTCGACAACGCTGCCGACGAGGCGCTGGCCGGCTACGGCAAGAAGATCAAGGTCACGCTGCACGCCGACCACTCGGTCAGCATCGAAGACGACGGCCGCGGCATTCCGTTCGGCCTGCACCCCGAAGAAAAGGCCCCGGTGGTCGAGCTGGTGTTCACCCGCCTGCACGCGGGCGGCAAGTTCGACAAGGGCTCGGGCGGCGCCTACAGCTTCTCGGGGGGGCTGCACGGCGTGGGCGTGTCGGTGACCAATGCGCTGTCGAAACGGCTCGAAGTCACCTCGCACCGTGAAGGCTCGGTGGCCAAGCTGGTCTTCAGCGCCGGCGACGTGATCGAGGCGCTCGAAATCCGCAAGCTCGAAGCCGGCGAACGCCGCCAGGGCACCACGGTGCGCGCCTGGCCTGACGCCAAGTACTTCGAGGTCGCGACGCTGCCGATGCACGAACTGACGCATCTGCTGCGCAGCAAGGCCGTGCTGATGCCCGGCGTGAGCGTCACGCTGACGGTCGAAAAGACCAAGGAAACGCAGCAGTGGCTCTACAAGGGCGGCCTGAGCGACTACCTGATGCAGACGCTCAACGGCGACCCGGTGATCCCGCTGTTCGAAGGCAGCGGCCATGCCGACAAGAACGCCGACAACTTCGCCGAAGGCGAGGGCGCCGACTGGTGCGTGGCCTTCACGGAAGATGGCCAGCCGGTGCGCGAGAGCTACGTGAACCTGATCCCGACCAGCGCCGGCGGCACGCACGAAAGCGGCCTGCGCGACGGCCTGTTCACGGCGGTCAAGAGCTTCATCGAGTTCCATTCGCTATTGCCCAAGGGCGTGAAGCTGCTGCCCGAAGACGTGTTCGCACGCGCCAGCTACGTGCTGAGCGCCAAGGTGCTCGACCCGCAGTTCCAGGGCCAGATCAAGGAGCGCCTGAACTCGCGCGATGCGGTGCGGCTGGTGTCGAGCTTCGTGCGCCCGGCGCTCGAGCTGTGGCTCAACCAGCACGTCGACTATGGCAAGAAGCTGGCCGAGCTCGCCATCAAGGCGGCGCAGACGCGCCAGAAGGCCGGCCAGAAGGTCGAGAAGCGCAAGGGCTCCGGTGTGGCCGTGCTGCCCGGTAAGCTGACCGACTGCGAGAGCAAGGACATCAGCCACAACGAGGTCTTCCTGGTCGAGGGCGACTCCGCCGGCGGCAGCGCCAAGATGGGTCGCGACAAGGAGTCGCAGGCGGTGCTGCCGCTGCGCGGCAAGGTGCTCAACACGTGGGAGGTGGAGCGCGACCGGCTCTTCGCCAATACCGAGATCCACGACATCTCGGTGGCCATCGGCGTCGACCCGCACGGCCCCAACGACACGCCCGACATGAGCGGCCTGCGCTACGGCAAGGTCTGCATCCTGTCCGATGCCGACGTCGACGGCTCGCACATCCAGGTGCTGCTGCTCACGCTCTTCTTCCGCCACTTCCCGAAGCTGATCGAGACCGGCCACGTCTACGTCGCCAAGCCGCCGCTGTACCGCGTCGATGCGCCAGCGCGCGGCAAGAAGCCGGCGTCGAAGGTGTATGCGCTGGACGAGGGCGAACTGGTCGCCACGCTCGACAAGCTGCGCAAGGACGGCGTCAAGGAAGGCGCCTGGAGCATCAGCCGCTTCAAGGGCCTGGGCGAAATGAGTGCGGAACAATTGTGGGAAACCACGCTCAATCCGGACACGCGCCGCCTGCTGCAGGTCGGCCTCGGGCGTCTTGCTTTCGGCGAAACCGAAGTCGAGATCACCAAGCTGATGGGCAAGGGCGAGGCGGCGGCGCGCCGCGAGCTGATGGAAATCCGGGCCGACGACATCGAGATCGATGTCTGACGCCCGTCACCGAATGAACGAATCCTTTTGATGTCTGCGTCGCGCTTCCGAATCCTGCTCGCCAGCCTCGTGCTGCTCGCCGCGCCGGTGTTCGCGCACGCCGCCGACATCTACGGCTACGTCGACGGGCAGGGCGTGGCGCATTTCGCCGCCGAGAAGCTCGATGCGCGCTATCAGCTCTTCTTCAAGGGCGGGCAGCAGTTCGACACGGCCAATGGCATCGCCCCGCTGGGCATCGCGCGCGCGCCGAAGGGTGCCAGCGGGGGCAGCGTGACGCCGGCCGCGCAGACGCTGCTGGCGCTGTTCGAGGCCTCGCCCAACTACAAGACGGCCAAGGCGGCGCTGCACGACGCCGCGCGCACGCATTCGATCGACTACGAACTGCTGCAGGCGCTGATCGCCACCGAGTCGGGCTTCGACGCGCAGGCCGTGTCGCCAAAGGGTGCCCTGGGGCTGATGCAGCTGATGCCCGGCACGGCCGAGCGCTACGGCGTGCGCGGCGACAAGCGCAAGACGCAAGAGGCCAAGCTGTTCGATCCGCGCATCAACATCGCGGCGGGTGCCCGCTACCTGGACGACCTGATCGAGATGTTCGAAGGCCGGCTCGAGCTGGCGCTGGCCGCCTACAACGCCGGCGAGGGCGCGGTCCAGCGCGCCGGCAACAAGATCCCCAACTACCGCGAGACGCAGAACTACGTGAAGACGGTGCTGCAGCTCTACGCCTACCTCAAGCCTGGTACGACCAGCGGCCGTGGCAAGGCGCCGGACCGGATCCGCATGGAACTGCCCGCGCCACGCGGCGGCGCCCTGGGCCGCGGCAACCTGCCGCCCGACGAGTCCTTCCAGATGCAGACGCCGTCGGCAGGCGAGGGCCCCGCGCCCGCCGCACCGGCCATCGAATAAACAGACAGAGTCAGAAGAGAAGCAAGCAAGACATGGACGACCAACCCACGCTCGACCTCCAGAGCCCTGAAGACCCGAACGCCCTGACGCTGGCCGACTACGCGCAGACCGCCTACCTCGAATACGCGCTCAGCGTGGTCAAGGGCCGTGCGCTGCCCGACGTGAGCGACGGCCAGAAGCCGGTGCAGCGCCGCATCCTCTATTCGATGTCGCGCATGGGCCTGGGCTTCGGCGGCGCCAACGGCACGGTCGGCGCCAAGCCGGTGAAGAGTGCCCGCGTGGTCGGCGACGTGCTCGGCCGCTTCCACCCGCACAGCGACCAGGCCGCGTACGACGCGCTGGTGCGCATGGCGCAGGATTTTTCGCAGCGCTATCCGTTGGTCGACGGCCAGGGCAACTTCGGCAGCCGCGACGGCGACGGCGCCGCAGCGATGCGCTACACCGAGGCACGCCTCGCGCGCATCACCAGCCTGCTGCTCGACGAGATCGACGAAGGCACGGTCGACTTCATCCCCAACTACGACGGCAGCACCGAGGAGCCACGCCTGCTGCCCGCGCGGTTGCCCTTCGTGCTGCTCAACGGCGCCAGCGGCATCGCGGTGGGCCTGGCTACCGAGATCCCGAGCCACAACCTGCGCGAGATCGCCGACGCCTGCGTGGCGCTCATCAAGTCGAACGGCAAGCTGAGCGACGAGGAACTGCTGCAGATCGTGCCCGGCCCCGACTACCCGGGCGGCGCGCAGATCATCAGCAGCGCGAGCGATATCGCCGAGGCCTACCGCACCGGCCGCGGCTCGCTCAAGGTGCGCGCCCGCTGGAAGATCGAGGAACTGGCCCGTGGCCAGTGGCAGCTGGTGGTCAACGAACTGCCGCCGGGCGTGAGCACGCAGAAGGTGCTCGAAGAGATCGAAGAGCTCACCAACCCGAAGGTCAAGGCCGGCAAGAAGGCGCTGTCGACCGAGCAGATGCAGGTCAAGGCCGCGATCCTGTCGGTGCTCGACGTGGTGCGCGACGAGTCGAGCAAGGACGCGGCGGTGCGCCTGGTGTTCGAGCCCAAGACCTCGCGCATCAGCCAGGAAGAATTCATCACCACGCTGCTGGCGCAGACCTCGCTGGAGAGCTCGTCGTCGATCAACCTCACGATGGTCGGCATCGACGGCAAGCCGGTGCAGAAGTCGATGCGCCAGATGCTCAACGAGTGGATCGCCTTCCGCGAGCTCACCGTCGAGAAACGTTCGAAGCACCGCCTGGGCAAGGTGCTGGACCGCATCCACATCCTCGAGGGCCGGCAGCTGGTGCTGCTGAACATCGACGAGGTGATCGCCATCATCCGCGCCGCGGACGACCCGAAGGCCGCGCTCATCGCGCGCTTCAACCTCAGCGAACGCCAGGCCGAGGACATCCTTGAAATCCGCCTGCGCCAACTGGCGCGGCTGGAAGCCATCAAGATCGAGCAGGAACTCAAGGGCCTCAAGGAAGAGCAGAAGAAGCTCGAGGACATCCTCGGCAGCCCGGCCGCATTGCGGCGCCTGCTGGTCAAGGAAATCGAGGCCGACGCCAAGACCTTCGAGGACGCGCGCCGCACGCTGATCCAGGCCGAAAAGCGCGCCGTGGCCGAAGTGAAGGTGGTCGACGAGCCGGTGACCGTCATCGTGTCGCAGAAGGGCTGGGTCCGCACGCAGAAGGGCTGGGCCAGCGAGAAAGCAGCGAACGGCGCGCCGGCCGAATACAGCTTCAAGTCCGGCGACACGCTCTACGGCGCCTTCGAATGCCGCAGCGTCGACACGCTGCTGGTCTTCGGCACCGCCAAGGACAAGGGCGTGCGCGTCTACACCGTGCCGGTCGCATCGCTGCCGGGCGGCCGCGGCGACGGCCAGCCGGTCACCACGCTGATCGAGCTCGACAGCGGCACGCAACTGGCGCATTACTTCTCGGGCCCGGTGGGTGCGCAGCTGCTGCTGTCGAACAGCGGCGGGTACGGCTTCATCGCCTCGGTCGAGAACATGATGTCGCGCCAGCGCGGCGGCAAGGCCTTCATCGACGTGGGCGAGGGCGAGCAGCTCTGCCGCCCGTCGCTGGTGGGCGGCGCGAGCGGCGCGGAGCCGATGCCGGCCGCGACGCACGTGGCCTGCGCATCGACCGGCGGCCGCATCCTGACCTTCGACATCACCGAACTCAAGGCGCTGCCCAAGGGCGGCCGCGGCCTCACGTTGATCGACCTCGAACCCAAGGACACGCTGGCCGGTGCCGCGGCCTACACCCGCAGCGTGAAGATCGAAGGCATCGGCCGCGGCGGCAAGGAACGCGACGAGACGCTCGAGATCCGTTCGCTCAACAACGCCAAGGCCGCGCGAGGCCGCAAGGGCAAGGCGGCCGATCTCGGCTTCAAGCCGGCGCAGATCGTGCGGGTGCAGTGAGCATGGGCAACCTCGACCTCAGCATCGTCGGCCTGGTGCTCGCCGGCGTGACCGGCATCGGCAGCTTTCTCCTGGGCCGCTACCTGCGCAAGGGCCGCGCTGCCAAGAAGCAGAGCCAGCAACGCGCCGCCGAATACGCCACGCAGAGCCGGCAAGTGCGCCGCGCGCGCGAGCGCAGCAACCGCAAGTGAGCGAGTGCGGCGGCAGGTGTGGCAACTTTCTGACGCGTCGGGCGCCGAGCCCATGCCAATAATGGCGCTCCGCAGGAGCACCCATGAACAACGATGACGAGAACCTCGACGTGACGGCCAAGCTGGCCTTCGACCTCAACCTGGCGCTGTACCTCGACCTGGTGGCGGTGCTCGAGAAGGCGGGCGTCGTGAGCTATCGGCAGATGGCTGCGCGCGTCCTGAACGTCAGCATGGATGCGGCGGATGATGGCGACGCGGCCCTCGCGACGGCGCTCGAGGGCATCGCCAAGGGTTTCGCCGGCCATGGCGACGGTCTGTCGATCGGTCTCATGAAGGCAGCGCGCGAGGTGCGCAACGACGAGGCCCTGGGCGACATTCCCTCGCGTCCCGACGAGGGCTGAGGGGCTGCACCGGCGAGGTGCCGGTCGCCAGGTGCACCCAACCGTCGTCGCCCCGAACGCTGCGCGTGCGGTTGCAGTTCCGTCACAGCAGCTTCTCTGGCGTGATCGGCAGATCGCGCACCCGCTTGCCGGTCGCGTGGTAGACGGCATTGGCGATGGCCGCCGGAATGCCCACCATGCCCAGTTCACCCATGCCTTTCACGCCGAGCGGATTGACGATGGTGTCCTCCTCCTCGACGAAGATGGTCTCGATGGAATGGATGTCGGCGTTCACCGGCACGTGGTAGTGCTGCAGGCTTGCGGTCATGATGCGGCCGTAGCGGTGGTCGATCTCGGTCGCTTCCTCCAATGCCATGCCGATGCCCCAGACCACGCCGCCGATCTCCTGGCTGTGGGACGCGAGCGGGTTGAGGATCTTGCCGCAGGCCGTGACCTCGATCACGCGCGTGACCTTCACCGTGCCGAGGTCCGGGTCGACCTTCACCTCGACGAACTGGGCGCCGTGACCCAGCGTTGCGTACTTTGCGCGCTCCGGCGACGGTATCGAATCGTAGGTCTCGGCGATCTCGCTGGTGCCGGTGCGACGCATCAGGTCGGCGATGTCGACCGCACGGGATGAATCGCTCTTCAGACGCAGGCGACCATCGAGCATTTCCACGTCCGCTGCGTTCACGCCCTTCAGCGGCGACGCGGCATCCCGGTTCGCCAGGTCCAACAGCTTCGCGACGATGGTCAGCGCCGCGCCTCGCACGGCTGAGCCTACGCTGGACGTCGTCCACGAGCCGCCTTGTGCTGGCGCCTTGGGCTGCCGCGTGTCACCGAGTTCGAAGTGCACTTGGTCCAGACGAAGGCCGAGGAATTCGGCCGCGATCATGGTCATCACGGTGTACGTGCCCGGGCCGATGTCGCTGGTGGCGCTGGTCACGCCGGCCGTGCCATCGGCCTTGAACGTGATGCGCGCGCTGGCAGGCATCTGCATCGCGCCCCAGACACTCGAGGCCATGCCCCAGCCGACCAGCAGGCGCCCGTCGCGCATGGAGCGCGGCTCGGCCTTGCGGTTCTTCCAGCCGAACTTCTCGGCGCCCAGCCGGTAGCACTCGCGCAGGGCTTTGCTGGAGAAGGGCTTGCCGCTTTCCGGGTCGACTTCGGCGTAGTTGATGAGGCGCAGCTCCATCGGATCGATCTTGAGCGCGTAGGCCAGTTCGTCCATGGCGCTTTCCAGGGCGAACATGCCGCTCACGGCGCCCGGTGCGCGCATCCAGGTGGGTGTGGCCAGGTCGGTCGCCGCCACCTTCAGCGGCGCATGCAGGTTGGGGCATGCGTAGACCTGCCGGCTGAAGCCCGTGGTGGAATCCGAGAAAGGCTCGAAAGAGGAGGTGTTGTGGAAGGCCTCGTGGATCATGGACGACAGCTTGCCGTTGCGGTCGGCACCCAGCGCAATCTTCTGGATGGTGTCGGGCCGGTAGCCATGCCCGGTGAACATCTGAGCCCGCGTGTACACCACCTTGACCGGGCGCTTGAGTTCACGCGCGGCCATGGCGGTCAACGACGGGTAGTAGTTCGGTTTGAGCGATGCGCCGAAGGCCCCCCCGACGAACGGGGATATCACGCGGATGTTGGCAGCCGGCACGCCCAGGGCTTCCGCAAGGTGCTTCTGAACGCCGTAGACCTCCTGCGTCTTGTCGAAGATCGTGAGTTGATCGCCTTGCCAGAACGCGATGGCCGCGTGCGGCTCGATCGGGTTGTGATGGTTGATCGGAATGCGGTATTCCGCTTCGACCTTGACCGCCGCCGCCTGCATCGCGGCGATCGGATTGCCGCGTGGCGTGCCCTTGGCCGTGGCGGGGTCCGGCTGCGCACGGTCCAGCACCTTCGAGAAGTCGGTGTTGTGCGGCTCGGTCTCGTAGGTGGCCTTCACCAGCCGCGCTGCGTAGCGGGCCTGTTCGTAGCTCTCGGCCACGACCAGCGCGATCGGCTGGCCGTTGAAGAACACGCGGTCGGACTGCAGCGGCCAGGTCCACGCCGGCGGCGCACCGGCCGCAGGTGCCGGGCCGAGCTTGCCAGCGTTCAGGTGCGTGAAGACGCGAATCACGCCGCCGGCCTTCTCGGCCTCGCGTGTGTCGATCGCGGAGATGCGGCCCTTGGCCACCGCGCTCAACACGATGAAGCCGTAAGTGACATGAGGAATCTGGAACTCGGCGGTGTACTTCGCCTTGCCCGTGACCTTGGCGAGCCCATCGACCCGGGTCGTTTCTTTGCCTAGATAGCGTGACATGTGATTCCCTTTCTCAGGCCAGGTTCGCCGCGCGCGTCAGTGCCCGCACGACGGAGCGGCGACCCAGTTCGACCTTGTAGGTGTTGTGCGCCAGCGGGCGTGCATCCTTCAGCGCGGCTTGCGCGGCGCGCTGGAAGGTCGCCTCGTCGGCACGCTGGCCCACGAGCACCGCTTCTGCCTCGGCGCTGCGCCAGGGCTTGTGGGCGACGCTGCCCATCACCACGCGCGCCTGCCGGATCTTGCTGCCGTCCATGTCCAGTGCGGCGGCCACCGAGACCATCGCGAAGGCGTACGAAGAACGGTCGCGGACCTTCAGGTAGTGCGAATTGCGCGCGAAGTCACCCGAGGAAACGGGCAGTTCGATCGCGACGATCAGTTCGCCGTGCTCCAGATTGTTGTCGCGTTGCGGCGTGTCGCCCGGCAACCGGTGAAAGTCGGTGATGGTGATCAGCCGCTCGCGTCCATCCGGCGCGCGAACGCGCACCTTGGCATCGAGCGCGTAGAGCGCCGTGGCCATGTCGCCGGGATAGGTCGCGACGCAGGCCTCGCTCCAGCCCAGGATCGCGTGGATCTTGTTGAGGCCCTCGCGCGCGCCGCAGCCACTGCCGGCTTCGCGCTTGTTGCAGGGCATCGACGTGTCGTAGAAGTAGTTGCAGCGCGTGCGCTGCAGCAGGTTGCCACCATTGGTGGCCATGTTGCGCAGCTGACCCGACGCACCGGCAACGATCGCCTGCGTGAGCAGCGGGTAGTTCTCGCGGATCAGCGGGTGGTTGGCCGTTTCGGTGTTGGTGGCCAGGGCACCGATGGACAGCCCGGAGCGTGTCCGTTGGATCTCGCGCAGCGGCAGGCGTGTGATGTCGACCAGGCGGGTGGGGCGCTCCACATCTTCCTTCATCAGGTCGAGCAGGTTGCTGCCACCGGCGAGGTACTTGGCCTGCGGCATGGCCGACAGGGCGGCCGTTGCGGAGGCGGCGTCGGACGCGCGTACGTATTCAAACGGTCGCATGGCCGTCCTCCTTCCGGGCCGTGGCCAATTGCGTTTCGGTGGCGAAGCCCCAGGTCTGCGCGGCCTGTCGGCCCGAGTGCACTTCCTGGATGGCCGCGACGATGCCCGGATAGGCACCACAGCGACAGATGTTGCCGCTCATGCGCTCCTTGATCTCGTCATCGGTCAGGCGCGTCGTGGTCTTGCCGACGTTCTCGGTGACGTGGCTGACCTGGCCGCGCTGCGCCTCGCCGAGCATGCCGATGGCCGAGCAGATCTGTCCCGACGTGCAGTAGCCGCACTGGAAACCGTCGTGTTTGATGAAGGCGGCCTGCATGGGATGCAGCTGATCGCCCTTCGCCAGTCCTTCGATGGTCGTCACGGCGCGGCCCTCGAGCGTGGCGGCCAGGGTCAGGCAGGACAGGACGCGCTGCCCATCGACCAGCACGGTGCAGGCGCCGCACTGGCCCTGATCGCAGCCCTTCTTGGAGCCGGTCAACGCGAGGCGTTCGCGGAGGGCATCGAGCAGCACGACGCGCGAGTCGACCTCCAGCGTCTGCGGCACACCGTTGACCTGAAAGTTGACCTTCACAACGTTTTGCGCAACGACAGGCGCGGACGCTGCACCCGGCACCGGCGGCATCTGCGCGAGCGCCGACTCCGTTGCCAGCAGGTTGGCAGCGAAGAGTCCGATGCCGCCGCCGCCGGTCTGCATCATGAAGGTGCGTCGCGCCTGGCCGACGTCGTTCAGTTCCGGCATCTGCTGAAGGAGCGCCGCTTCGTCGGCGCTCAGTTCGGCCGGCAGGTGGGTATCGATTTCGTGGGGCATGGGACTTTGTCCTTTGTGAAAGATCGAAGGCGTTGGCCGTTGGCCAACCCAGCGCCGTCTCGCCGTGTATGGCCCGGGATGTGCGCATTCTTCGGGTGGTTGTTGCCGCGCTCGACTTTGTCAAACGCGTTGCAGAACGACTACCTGATCAATGCTTAATGGGTTTATTACCTCCGCTAATCAGTTCCGAGCGACCAGCCGGGACGCACCGTGCATGGAACGTCGACGTGCTAATTTCTGGAGAACACGACCCGCGTGTCACGTCGCCCGAGCGCCTGGGCCAAGCTTGCAGGGTCCTCCACCCGGCCGAGGGGCGTGTACGAATAGGAAGAGTCGAAGGTCGCGTAGAAGACCACCACGGTGCTTGTGCCGTACAGCATCAGGTCCCCATTGCGGATCGTTCCCGGCCGGGTTGCATTCGAAGGCAGCGGCCTCGGTAGATCGGCGTGCTTTTCGTTGCCGTTGAGCTCGGCCATATCGAGCGTCAGAGGCAGCCTCGCGGCAAACGCAATGGCAGAAGCGTTGTCTGCCAAGGTCACGGCGAAGCGACGTTCGCCAACAGTCATCCACATGCGCAACTCCTTCAATTGGATCAGCGGTGGCCCGGCATCCGCAGCGGCGACAACGCGTGAATTCGGGATCGGCTTCTCGACGGCCTGGGCACCGTCGAGCACCAGCAGGCCGAGCAGCAAACCCGCGAAGCGCAGGCGCCAGGGGCGGCAAGGCTCTTTCGTCACGGCAAACCGCAATGGTGCTGGGTCATCATGGTCTCGCGTGGTCCGCGCGTGCCGTGAAGAACACCAGGAACGCGCCGATCATCAACAGCGCTGCGCTGAAGGCGAAGGTGCTCCGGTAGCCGCTCCCGTCGAACAGCAGGCCACCGACGGTCGAACCCAGTGCGATGGAGAGTTGCACCACGGCCACCATGAGTCCGCCGCCGGCCTCGGCATCCTGCGGAAGGGTCCGTGCGATCCATGTCCACCAGCCCACCGGTGCGGCGGTGGCCAGCAGTCCCCAGACGCCCAGCAGCACAGCCGTTGCGGTGAGTGAGTTTCCGACGGCGATGAGCGTCACGGCAATGGCAGCCATCAGTACTGGAATGACCGCCAGCGTCCCGTAGAAGCTCAACTTCAAAAATCGACCGATGGCTGTCGTGCCGACGAAGCCCGCAATGCCCAGCGTCAGCAGGATGAACGACAGCGTCGACACGTCGACCTGCGTCACCGTCTCCAGAAAGGGCCGGAGGTAAGTGAACAACGCGAACTGGCCCATGAAGAAGACGCCCACCGCCAGCATGCCGAGCACGACCAAACGGTTCTTGAGCAGGCTGAAGACATGGCTCGAACCTGGCACGCGTGGCTGGGCTCGCATGGCCGGCAGACTGAACCACTGCCAGACGAACGCGATCACCGCGACCGGCACCAGGCAGAAGAACGCGCCGCGCCAGCCGACGATCGAGGCGAGGTAGCTGCCCAGCGGCGCCGCCACCACCGTGGCCAGCGCATTGCCGCCATTGAAGATCGCCAGGGCGCGAGGCACCTTGGAAGCCGGCACGAGCTGCATGGCGGTGGCTGCCGACATTGACCAGAAGCCGCCCACGACAACGCCGATCAGCGCCCGACCCGCCATGTAGGCCAGGTAGTTGGGCGCGAGCGCGACGATGGCGCCGGAGAGGCACATCGTCGCCGTCAGAGAAAGCAGCAAGGTCTTGCGGTCGATCCCGGCGGCGATCGTCGAGATGCACAGGCTGGTAAGTACCGCGAAAGCGCCCGAGATGGCGATGCCCTGTCCAGCCATGCCTTCGGTGACGTGCAGATCCGATGCCATCGGCGTGAGCAGGCTGACGGGCATGAACTCCGACGCGATCAGTGCGAAGACGCACAGCGTCATCGCAAAGACGCCGCCCCAGTGCGCGTGTTGCGCTTCGCCTTGGCGTTCGGAGGAAGCGCTGCCTGCGGGTGCGCCCATGGACTGCGCAGTCATCAGGCGCTCGGCGCGACGAGATGCTTGCCGAAGAACGACGTCAGCTTGTCGAACGGGATCAGGGGCACGCGGTCGTAGAGATCGACATGGCCGGCGCCTGGGACGACGTACAGCTCCTTGGGCTCGGCGGCGCGCTGGTAGGCGTCTTCGCTGAACTCCCTGGAATGCGCCCGGTCACCGGTGATGAACAGCATCGGGCGTGGCGAGATCGTCTCGATGTCGTTGAATGGGTAGAAGTTCATGAACTTGACGTTGCTGCTCAAGGTCGGGTGGGTCGTGGTTTGCGGCGACGCCCCTGGAGGCGTGTATTCGCCGCGCGGCGTCCGATAGAAGTCGTAGAACTCGCGCTGGATCGGATGGGTTTCTGCAGTCAAGACATGCTCGGTGCCGCTGGTGTACTTGAGCGCTCCGCCGGCGTACTCAGCCGTGCGCTGCTCGGCAGCCGCTGCGATGAGCTGCTGGCGCTGTGCCAGGGTCTGTGAGTGCTTCAGCGCGTTGCGGTTGACAGCGCCCATGTCGTACATGCTCACCGTGGCGATGGCCTTCATGCGCGGATCGATCTTCGCGGCGCTGATGACGAAGCTGCCGCTGCCGCAGATTCCGATGGCGCCGATCTGCTGCTTGTCGACAAAGGCCTGGCTGCCGAGGAAATCGATGCCGGCGCTGAACGTCTCGGCATACATGTCCGGCGAGACGGCATTGCGCGGCTGACCGGCACTGCCGCCCCAGAACGCCAGGTCGACGGACAGGGTCACGAATCCCTGCTCGGCCATCTTGGTGGCATACAGGTTCGCGCTTTGCTCCTTCACGGCCCCCATGGGGTGGCCCACGACGATCGCCGGGTTGTGCTTATTCCGGTCCAGCGCCTTGGGAACGAAGAGGTTTCCCGCGACGGTCATCTGGTATTGATTCTTGAAGGCGACCCGCTGCACGGTGACCTTGTCGCTCATGTAGAAGTTGTCGGCGCCGTTGGGGAGGCGGGTTTCCTTCCGGGGCGCTGCCGCGAAGGCCGTGCCGCCTGTCGTCGACAACATGCTCGCGGCAGCGACACCGGTGCCGGCCAGCTTCAGAAATTCGCGTCGATCGGAAGCGTTGCCGGTTGGGTCCGCGTCCGCGGTGAAGGTGGGGTCTGCGGTGGTTTTCATGGTCGATGTTCCTTGGGAGATGCGACGAGGTGCTGGTGTTCTCGTGCTCGAAAACACGCCCTCGTGAGCCTTGCCCGAAAGTTTGCCGATCGGGCCGAGCATTGACTAGGTAATGAATGCTTAATACATTTATTAGAGGAATAGACTAATTCGACGGTGAAACGAAAATCTACATGCCACGACGCAATCTCAACGACCTGCTGGCTTTCGTGACAGTGGCGCGTGAGGGCAGCTTCACCAAGGCCGCGGGCACGCTCGGCGTGACCCAGTCGGCGCTGAGCCAGGCGATTCGCGGGCTCGAAGAAGGGCTGCAGATCCGCCTGCTCACGCGCACCACGCGCAGCGTCGCACCCACCTCGGCCGGCGAGCGCCTCATGAAGGCCATCGGCCACCGCTTCGACGAGATCGAGGCGGAGCTCGAGGCGCTGACCGAGTTGCGCGACAAGCCCGCAGGCACCGTGCGCATCACCTGTGGCGACCATGTGCTGCACACCGTTCTCCTGCCCAAGCTCACGCCGTTGCTGCGCGAGTACCCGGACATCAAGCTCGAGTTCGACATGAACTACGGTTTTCGCGACATCGTGGCCGACCGTTTCGACGCCGGTGTCCGCATGGGCAACACGATCGACAACGACATGATCGCCGTGCCCATCGGCCCGCCGCTCCAGCTGGCGGTGGTGGCCTCACCCGACTACTTCGCGGTCCATCCCATCCCCAAGACGCCCGCCGACCTCGCCAGGCATCAGTGCATCAACCAGCGCATGCCGACGTCGGGTGGGTTGTATGTCTGGGACTTCGAGAAGCGAGGCCGCAAGGTCAACGTGCGCGTGGACGGCCCGCTGATCTTCAACACGGCGCCACCGCAGGTGGATGCGGCGCTTGCCGGGCTGGGAATCTCACTGCTGCCGGAAGACCAACTCATCTCGCACATCGCATCGGGCCAGCTGGTGCGCGTGCTGCAGGACTGGTGCCCCAAATTCGCCGGCTACCACCTGTATTACCCCAGCAAGCGCCAACCCTCGCCGGCCTTTTCGCTGGTGGTGAAAGCGCTGCGTTTCAGTGGCGCGAGGCAGCCCTGATGTTGCGTGCGGTCATCGCTGGACCCCTTCGCGATACCGCAGCGCCTCGACCACCAGCGCCAGGGCGGGCGCGATCTGGCGCCGGTTTGCGTAGTACAGGTGATAGCCAGGAAAACGGGGCCACCAATCTTCCAGCACCGGGACCAGCCGGCCGGCCTCGATGTGCGGCTGCATCAGGTCCAGCGGCACATAGGCGAAACCCATGCCGTCCAGCGCCGCCTGCAGCATCAGGCCGGTGTTGTTGAACACCGTCTGCCCCTGCACGCGCACGTTGACCGATTTTTTCCCTTTCTCGAAGTCCCAGGCGTAGAGGTTGCCGCGGGTGGGAAGGCGCAGGTTCACGCAGCGGTGGGCGGTGAGGTCCTGCGGTTTCTTGGGCAGCGCCTTGCCCGCCAAATAGCCGGGCGAGGCGGCGACGGCCATGCGCAGATCGGGCGAGATGCGCACCGCGACCATGTCCTTGTCCACCCGATCGCCGACGCGCACGCCGGCGTCGAAGCGTTGGGAGGCGATGTCGGTGAAAGCGTAGTCCACGCTGAACTCGATCTGGATGTCCGGGTACTGTCGGAGCAAGGGCAGCAGGCGAGGCCAGAGCGCGGTGGTGATGGCGTGGTCGTGCGCCGTGATGCGCACCGTGCCGGCAGGCTTGTCGCGCATCGCACTGAGCGACGTCAGCTCGACCTCGATCTCCTGAAGGCGCGGCGCGACGGTGTTCAGCAGCCGCTCGCCGGCCTCCGTGGTCGAGACGCTGCGTGTGGTTCGGGCGAGCAGCCGCACGCCCAGGCGCGCTTCCAGCGCCAGCATCGCATGGCTGAGCGCGGAGCGCGACAGGCCCATCTGCGCGGCCGCCCGCGTGAAGCTGCGCTCGCGCGCCACCAGGACGAACGCCTGCAGATCGTTCAGGTTCTCTTTGGCCATTGGTGATCTCATTTCACAGGTGTATGCCGATTCTGCTGTCTTCTCAACCAAAGACGCCGGAAATAAAGTGGGACATCCCTCAGGAGAAACCAGCCATGAAGCCCCTCTATCGACTCGTCGCCTGCCTCGGTGTCATGCAGGCATGCACCGCTCACGCCGTGGAGCCGTCGCCAGCAGCCGCAGGCGGTCAACAAAGAATCACCCGCGCAGGGTCCCAGCCATCGGCCGCTGGGCCGGAGGCGTTCTTCACCGGCCTCGTGCGGGTGGATCCGGTCTGGGCCGCCGGCAACGACATCAACGCGTCCGGTGCCCACGTGACCTTCGAGCCCGGTGCGCGCTCGGCCTGGCACACCCATCCCAAAGGCCAGCAACTGGTCGTCGTGTCGGGCGTGGGCCTCACGCAGGAGTGGGGCCGGGCGGTGCAGGAACTCCGGCCCGGGGATGTCGTGTGGTGCCCGCCGGGCGTCAAGCACTGGCACGGCGCCTCTCCCACGTCGGCCATGACGCACCTTGCGGTCACGGGCACGCTCGATGGCAAGAACGTCGAATGGATGGAAAAGGTCAGCGATGCGCAGTACACGGCTCGCTGAGCGCTGCGCGCAGATGGCCCTCGGCCTCGCGCTCGGCCTGTCGGCCGTCGGTGTGTACGCGGCCTCCACCTCACCGGATGCGACCGCCATGTCCCAACCCCAACCCGCCTCCGAAACGTTGTCGGTTCGCCAACAAGCCATCATCCCGATCGCCGCTTTCGGCGCGGCCGGCGACATCCCGCGCCTCGGGGCCGCACTCGACCAGGGCCTGGCCGCCGGGTTGACCGTGAACGATGCCAAGGAAGTGTTGGTTCAGCTCTACGCCTATGCCGGATTTCCGCGCAGCCTGAATGCACTGGGCGAGTTGATGAAGGTGGTCGAGGCCCGCAAGCAACGCGGTCTGCAGGATGCGCAGGGGCGGGCGCCGAGCCGTGCCATCCCGAAGGGCGATGCGCTCCTGGCGGCGGGCACGGCCAATCAAACCAGGCTCGTCGGCAGCCCCGTGAAAGGCGCGCTCTTCGAATTCGCACCCGCGGCGGACGAATACCTGAAGACGCATCTTTTCGGCGACATCTTCGAGCGCGACAACCTCGACTGGCAAAGCCGCGAGCTGGCCACCGTCAGCATGTTGTCCGCGCTACAGGGCGCCGACGCGCAACTGCAGTCGCACATGGGCATCAGCATGAACGTCGGCATCACGGCGAGTCAGTTGACCCAGCTGACGCAGGTGCTGGCCGAACGGGTGGACGCGGACACGGCAGGGAGAGCGCGTGATGCGCTGGCGCGTCAGCGCGCAGCGCGGCCGGGCCGATAGCTCAGCGCAACCCCTTCCACCACAGCACGTTCGTGCGCACTCGGCCGATCGTCAGCACTTCGCCGATCTCCGGCGTGGCCAGCGGGACCTTCTCGCGTTCGGTGATCGCGGCGACGCGGTCCAGCGGGTCCTGCCAGGTGTGGAAGGCGAGGTCGAAGGTGCTGTTGTGCACCAGGTAGAGCAGCTTGCCGCGCAGGTCCTGGAAGGCCTTCACGGTTTCTTCGGGCGTCATGTGCACCGACGGCCAGTAGGTGTCGTAGGCGCCGTTCTCCATCAGCGCCAGGTCGAAACTGCCGAAGCGTTCGCCGATCTGCCTGAAGCCCGGGTTGTAGCCCGAGTCGCCGCTGTAGAAGATGCGTTCGCCGCCGCTCTCGATCACCCATGACGCCCACAGCGTGCTGTCGCGGTCCCACAGCGTGCGGCCCGAGAAGTGCTGCGACGGCGTGGCCGTGACCTGCACCTCGCCCTGTCGGCCCTGCTGCCACCAGTCGAATTCCTGGATGCGCTCGGGTGCGACCTTGGCGTCGCGCAGCCGCGCCCCCACGCCCAGCGGCACGAAGTAGCGCTGCACCCTTTCGCGCAGCGCGTCGATGGCGGCTAGGTCGAGGTGGTCGTAGTGGTCGTGCGAGAGGATCAGGCCCTCGATCGGCGGCAGCTCGGCCAGCGTGAGCGGCGGCGGGTGGAAGCGCTTGGGCCCGGCCCATTGCACCGGTGACGCGCGTTCGCTGAACACCGGGTCGATCAGCCAGTACTTGCCCCTGAGCTTGAGCAGGTGCGACGAGTGGCCCAGCCGCACGACGTGGTTGGCGCCGTTGTCGAGCGCGTCGAGCGCCGCACGGTCGAGCTTTCGCACGGGGATCGGGTCGACCGGCACCGTGCCGGTCTTGTCGGCGGTGAAGAAGCGCGACCAGATCTTCCAGCCGCTCTGCGACGGCTGCGCCTGCGGGTTGGGCGGATTCTGGAACCGGCAATCGCCATTGAGCTGCGCCGATGCCGCGAGGCTCGCGGCGCAATCTCCACCGGTGGCGCAGCCCGCCGCGGCAAGTCCGGCCAGCCCGGCGATGAACCAGGCTGCGAGGCGTCGTCGGGGAATGCGCATGGGAAGCGGGGACGCGCCGTCGGCGTCGGAGGGTGAAGGTGCGGGCGAGCTTATCGGGCGTGCTGGCGCGGCCTAGTCCGTTCGCTACATTGTCCCCAGCGGGCCTCCGTGAAATATTGCGCCGATCATCGAGAGGAGCCGGATGGACGACACCATCAAGGAACTCGTCGAAGAGCGCCGCCGTGCGCTCCACGGCGTGGACGAGGGACGGCGGCCGTGGGGGCTGGCGCTGTCGGGCGGCGGCATCCGCAGCGCGACCTTCTGCCTCGGCCTGCTCAAGGCCCTGGCGCAGCGCCGGCAACTGCTGGCCTTCGACCTGCTGTCGACCGTCTCGGGCGGCGGCTACATCGGCGCGACATGGGGCCGGCTGTGCAGCCGCGCGAAGACACCCGACGACGTGCGCGCGGTGGAGGGCGCCTTCGCCGAGGTCGACAAGGTGCGCTTCGGCTGGTGGCTGCGCGGCAATGGACGCTACCTGATTCCCGGCGGCATGCGCGACACGCTCTTCGCCGTCGCGCTGTACCTGCGCAACCTGCTGGGCACGCACATCGAGATCGCCATCGCGGCCACGCTGATCGGGCTGGCGCTGGCCGCGGTCAACCTCGGCGCATGGGGCGCGGCGGCGGCCTGGATCGACCTCGGCAATGCGCAGGCGCCGCCACGGGCGCTGCAGATCGCGACCGGCCTGCCGACGCTCTGGCTGCTGGCGCTGGTGCCATGGGCGCTGTCGATCGTGGCGGCCTGCGCCTACTGGTCGGTGCGCGACCGGCGTGCGTGGCGTCACCTGTTCGGCAACCTGGCGATGTGGTGTGGGCTGGGCGTGGCGGCGCGGTGGTTCCAGCCCCAGTTCGAGCAAGACTTCGGCGGCCCGCTCTGGCTGGCGCCGGCCTTCATCGCGTTCTGCGCGGCCTGGGTCGCGGGCCTGGGCTGGGTGATGTGGCGTGGCCGCGACCGCGACGCCGCCACGCTGCGCAACGAACTCACCGATGCGCTCGCCCGCATGCTGCATGCGGTGCTGGTGATCGCGCTGCTCGGCGCGCTCGACCGCCTGGCCTGGTGGCTGGCGGCCGAGACGCGCGAGAACCGTGCGTCCTACGGCGCCGTGCTGCTGGTGGCCGCGGCCGCCTTGCGCGGCGTGCTGCCCACCTTCTTCGGCAGCAAGCGCGAGATGCCCGGCCTCGGCAAGCAGTTCCTCATGACGCTGGCCAGCGTGTTCGGCCTGCTCGTCGCCTTCTGCCTCGCCGCCTGGTGGATCGGCGTGCTCTACGCCGGCGTGCTGCTGCCGGTGTTCCGGCCCGAGGTGGGGCTGGACTTCCTGCGTGGCTGGGTCTGGCTCGGCACCATCGGCGTGATCGTCGGCACCTACGCACTGGTCACCGGGCCGCACTTCGCCTTCCTCAACCTGTCGTCGCTGCACATGTTCTACAAGGCGCGCATCGTGCGCGGCTACCTGGGCGCGGCCAATGCGCACCGGCTGGGCGGCGACCCGATGGGCGATGTGTCGGGCCTCACGCCGCCGGCGGTGCCGGTGGGCCAGGTCGATGCCGGCGACGACCTGCCGCAGCGCGACTACGCACCGCACGCGCAGGGCGGGCCGGTGCACCTGATCAACGTGTGCATCAACCAGACGCACGACCCCCAGCAGAAGCTCTTCAACCGCGACCGCCGCAGCTTGCCGCTGACCATCGGCCCGCGCGGCTGGATGCAGGCCGTGGGCGGGCCGTGGACGCGTGCGCAGGGCGACGACGCGCTCACGCTGGGGGCGTGGGCCGCCATCTCGGGCGCGGCCTTCGCGCCGGGCCTGGGGCGCCTCACCCAGCGCGGCATCGCGGCGCTGTCGGTGTTTGCGGGCCTCCGCCTGGGCTACTGGTGGAACAGCGAGCGCGCCGGTCTGCTGCAGGCCGGCGCGGCGGCGCGCGTGAGCAAGCTGCTGATGAAGACGCGCTTCCTGCTCTTCGAATGCTTCGGCGCCTTCCCCGGCAGCGGCTCGGCCAACTGGTACCTGAGCGATGGCGGCCACTTCGAGAACACCGCCGCCTACGCGCTGCTGCGGCAGGAGGCGGAGCTGATCGTCGTGGCCGATTGCGGTGCCGACCCCGACTACCGCTTCACCGATGTCGAGATCCTGATCCGCCGCGCGCGCATCGATCTCAACGCCGACATCCTCTTCCTCAAGCCCTGCTGCGACGCCGACTGGCCCTACAGCGGACTCTTCGGCTCGCTCAACGACCTGGCGTCGCCGACCAGCCAGGCCTGCCTGGCGCTGGCGAGGGTCGACTACGCGAGCGGGCTGCGTGGCCACCTCGTGCTGGTCAAGCCGAACGTGTCGGCCTCGCTGCCGGTCGACCTGGTGAACTTCAAGGCGGCCCACCCGTTGTTCCCGCAGCAGCCGACCACCGACCAGTTCTTCGACGAGGCGCAATGGGAAAGCTACTTCCGCCTGGGCAGCGAGATCGGCCAACGCCTCGACGGCGGCCTGCTGGCGCGCATCGTGCAAGGCACGCAGGGCCTGTTCGAGGCCGACGACGGTCAACCGATGCAGGTGCCGGCGACCCCCGGCACGGCCAGCGCCGCAGCCACCATGAGCCGCCTGCAGGCCCGCGTACTGAAGGCGGGCGCCGTCACCGCGTCCATCGGCCTCGGCACGGCGGCGACGATCGGCGTCGCGGCCTGGCAGGGCATCGACAGCTGGCGCACGCAGGCGGCAGAGAAGCGCGCCGCCGAAGGCCTGGCCTTCAAGGACCTGAGCGAGCGCTGGTCGCGCCTGCGCGTGGACGCGCCGCCCGGCGAGGCGCCGGCGTCCCTGGCGGCCGAGCTGTTGCGCACCGGCGAGCTGCTGTGCCGCCAGGGCGCCGACAACTTCATGGCCAACTTCAAGCTGTCGGTGAGCATCGTCGACGACGCCAAAGCCGCCTGCCGGCTGGCGCTGGCGAAGGCACCCGCGACCGGCGACGCGTCGGGCCTGAGCCCGAACCCGGCCTGCACCCGACTGCTCGACACCAACAACGGCATCGACTGCCTGCAGCCCGCCAGCGCCCCCGCCTGCACGCCGCGCTACTGGGCGCGCGACTACACCGGCAGCGTGCCCGCGTTGGAGAACTGCATGGGGTCGCCGTCCGCCGTCGGCACCGCGGTCGCTGGGTCGACGCCGGCGCTGGCGCCGACCACGCCCTACACCGCGCCCGTGCCGTCACCGCCAGTGACCGGCGCTGCACCGGGCGCGTCGTCGATTACGGCACCCACGAGCGGTGCCGTGGTACCGGCGCGGCCGACCGCCGTAAGCCGTACCGCATGCGCCAACGCCACGGTCTACATCCAGGTCTTCGGCCCCGAATCGCTGGGCGCGGCCAACGGCTTTCGCGCACCGTGGCAAGGGCTTGGTGCCAACGTGCCGGCCGTCGAAGACGTGCTGGCGAGTTCGCGCAAGGCCGGTCGCTCGCCACCCCCGGGCCACGCCACGCCGACCCTGATCTACGGCGAAGGGATGCGGGCCTGTGCCGAAGCGCTCAGGGTCACGGCGGCAGCACCGACCGGACCATGGGACGTGAAGCCTCTGCCTGTGGGCTTGAAGGCGCAGCCGCGCACGGTCGAGGTCTGGCTACCGCGGCCGACGGCGTCGTCACCCGCGTCCTGAAAGCCGCGGTGCCACCCGGCCCGCCGAACGAACCTGGAGCTTTTCGATGGCTACGAAGAAAACCGCTGCAACCGCGCGCGCGACGCAGCAACAGCAACTGCTCGACAAGATGCGCAGCTACGTGCGCACCAAGGCCACGCAACTGCTGGCGGACCCGAACATCTCCAGCGTCGGCATCGGCCGTAAGCAGACGGCGGGCAAGGCCGATGGCGCACTGGCGATCCAGTTCACCGTCAAGAGCAAGGTCGCACCCGAGCAGGTCGAAGGCATCGGCAGCACGCCGATTCCCGAGCACATCGAGATCGATGGCGTCGCGGTGCCGACGGACGTCATCGAGCGCAGTTACAAGCCGAGCTACATCGCCGTGCAGATCGAGGCCAAGGACCCGCGCAAGGTGCATGCCGACACCGTCGTACCCGGCCTCAGCGTGGGCAACCGCTTCACCACGGCCGGCACCATCGGCGCGCTCGTGCGCGACCGCACGAGCGGCGCCGTCGTGCTCCTGTCGAACTGGCATGTGCTGCACGGCGGGCAGGCGCAGGTCGGCGCCGACATCGTGCAGCCGGGGCGGCACGACGACAACCGGGTCGATCGCAACACCATGGGCACGCTGTTGCGCAGCCATCTCGGCCCGGCCGGCGATTGCGCCATCGCCTCGGTCTTCGGGCGTGCGTTGTCCGGCGAGGTGATGGGGCTCGGCGTGTCGGTCGACAGCATTGCCGATCCGGAAATCGGCGACCGTGTCGTCAAGAGCGGTCGCACCACTGCGGTCACGCGCGGCCGCGTGGTGCGCATCGAGGTCAACACCAAGATGAGCTACCCCGACGGCGTGTCGGCCGTGGTGGGCGGCTTCGAGATCGGCGTCGACGAGGACGCGGTGCCACCGGAGCGCGAGATCTCGCGCGGCGGCGATTCGGGTGCGGCCTGGCTCGCCGTCGCGCGTGGCAAGCCGACGGGCGTGATGCTGGGGCTTCACTTCGCGGGCGACGCGGAAGGCACGGCGGCCGAGTTCGCGCTGGCCTGCTACGCGAAGTCGGTGATGACCGCGCTGGACGTCGAGCCCGCCGGCGCCTTCACGACCGCGCTCGCCGCGCAAGCTGCGACCGACGAGGAGGCCCTGCGCACCGGCTTCGACCCGCGTTTCGCGGGATTCGCCGTGCCAGTGCCCACCTTCACCGCGAGCCGGCGCAAGGACCTCGCCGTGCTCGACGACGAGGTCGAGCTTCGCTACTGCCACTTCTCGGCCTGGCTCAGCCGCACGCGCAAGTACCCGCTGTGCGTGGCCTGGAACATCGACGGCAACGGCTTCAGGCGCATCCAGCGCACCGGCTTTCGCGCCGACCGGCGCGGCGACCTGGAAGACTTCCAGTTGACCGACGCGATCTACGTGCGCAACCCCTTCGACAAGGGCCACATCGCGCGGCGCGCCGACCTGTGCTGGGGCGCACCGGAAGAGGCGCGGCAGGGCAACTTCGACAGCAGCTTCTACAGCAACATCGTGCCGCAGCACGAGGCCTTCAACGAGAGCACCCACCAGGACGACGACGCCGAAGGCGGCGTCTGGGGGCGGCTGGAGAACACGCTGCTCGACACCGAGGCGCCGCACGGCCTGCGTATCGCGCTGATGGCCGGCCCGGTGTTCGGCAAGAAAGACCGCACCTTCACGCAGAACGGCGAAAGCTGTCGCGTGCCCGACGAGTTCTGGAAGGTGGTGGCCTTCATCGACGACGAAGACAAGAAGGAGAAGGTCTATGGCTTCCTGCTTACGCAAAAGCATCTGGTGGCGCCGTTGACCACGCCGGAGTCGCTCGCGCTCGATCTCGAGGATTGGGTGTGGGCGCGCATCACGCTGCGCGACCTGGAGGCGCGCACCGGTGTGCGCTTCGCGAAGGCGTTGCACACGCGCGAGAGCCCGTTCAGCGTGGTGCAGCAGCTGGACGATGCGCCGGCGCTGAAGCTGCTCGCCGGGCCTGCGGACTACTTCGCGTAGCGTCCGCGCCGACCAGCGCATCCAGTTCGGCGCGGAGTCGCCGCGCCATCGGCCCGTTCGGCCCGCCCTCTCACGAAGCCTTGGTCACCGGGAACTTGTGGCTGCCCTTGAAGAGGGTCAGCGTGTTGCCCGACTTCGAGCGGGCTACGTCCATCTCCCAGTCGGCGGCGGGAACGAATCGCGCCGGTCAGCGCGGTGCGCCGAACAAGTCGGTGGCCACGCACACTGCTTCGTCCAGCAGGCATTCCTCGAGGTTGACGCCGGCGCCGCCGCGGTCGACCACGATGAAGTCGCGCACCGCACCGAGTGCGAGCAGCGGGTGGTGCCACACATTGCGCGCGTAGTTCACACCCTGCCAGCCGCTGCTGACGAAGGCGCGAAGTTCGCCGGGACGGCCGTGGTCGTCTTCGGCGACGACTACGAGGTAGGGCGCCTCGGCCAGCGGCAGGAAGGCCTGCGAGCCCAGCGGGTGCCGCTCCATCAGGCTCAGGCGCACCGGCTCGTCGCGTGGCTGGGCGCGGAACAGGTTGATCAGCGTGCGGCCGCCCTCGGCCAGCACGTCCACCTGGGCGAGGTCGTGGAAGCGGAGGGTGGTGCCTGCATTGATCGGAATCTGCCGGGCGCCGGCCAGTTCGATGACGTCGCCGAAGGGCGTGAAGGCAGCGGCGGTCAGGGCTTCGGGTCGGAGGGTTCGCATGCCTTGCATTCTCGATCCTCCCGTCGCCGTCTCACCACGCTGCGGCACGGGCCGTCGCGGGAGCGCTCAGCGGTACAGCCAGCCGGCCAGGCGCCGCGTGATGCGCGGCATCAGCACATAGGTCATCGACGCCACCACGATGGCCGAGGCGGCGAGATGGCCGATGTAGGCGTTGCGCAGCACCGGCACCCATGCGTCGAGCCAGTGCACGAAGGCCGGGACGACCAGTGTCAGCGGAAAGATCACGCAGAGCGTGAGGAGAAACTGCTTGTAGCGCCGGGCCGGCTTCTGCCCGGGCCCGGGGTGGAACCAGAACTCCAGGCCGGTCACGGTCTTCACCTCCTCGTCGGCGTCAAGCAGGGGCAGCACCTCGTCGAGGAGCGCATGCCGCGCGGCCGACTGGAACCAATCGTCCGCGTGCAACAGCGAGTCGAAGCGGATCGTCACCGTGTAGAGCGTCGAGCCAGCCGGCGGATGGATCACGTGCACCCCGCGGTGCCCCGGGAAGCGCTCGGCGATCGGCACGATGCGCTGCAGCCATTGCTCGTAGGCGCTGGCCGCGTCGGCCCGAACGTGGTGCCGGATCACCGCAGTGATGCTTTCGGCACGCGGCAGGCTGCGGGACGCCACGTCCGACAGCGTGGCACTTCGCAGTGAAGGCTCGCGGTGGTCGTCGTTGGTGGCGCGAGGGGAGTCGTCGGTGTTCATGACCTGTCGCTTCGGCTCGTTGCTCGGGCGGCACAGGCCCGGCGACAGCATAGCGAGCGCACCTGACGGGCAGGCTGCCGGCGCATTGCATCTGTAAGCGTCCCGGTGTCGCGGGACATCGCCATGAAGCCGGCCGGCGCGCTGCACTGGCCGGCGGCGGCACAACGAGAGTTTCCCTGACACGACGTGGGCAGTGCTGCCTTCATGATCGGGATTCACCATGGATGCCATTGCTGTCCCTTGCGTCGCCGGTGAGTCCTGGCACGCCTCGACGCTGCGCCGCGACGCGGTGCCCGAGACCGGGCGGCCGTTTTTCGGCCTGGCGCTGCGACTCGGTGTGTTCGAGGAGGGCGCGGAGCGCGAGGCGGTCGCCGCACTGAGCGAAAACGACCGGCGGGCGCTGCTCTTCTTCCGCAAGAACTTCCCGGTGGAAGTCGATCAATGGCTCACCGGCGACGAGGCCATGGCGCGGCTGCCGTCGCCCGAGTACCGGGTGTTCTCCTGCCTGTACTTCGCGGCCGAATACCTCTGCAAGAACCCCAAGGAACCCGAGGCGGCGCGCACTGAGGGCTGAGCCGGGGCTCGAGCAGCTCAACCGCCCCGCGCGCAACCGGGTCGCCGTCTTCGGCATCGCTCATCGTGCATACAGGGTAAACACTGATGTCACTATGAAACCGGTTTCATACACTGCCCAGCCCATGCACCGAACCCTGTCCGCAGGGCTTGCCCCGTGAATTACCAATTCCAGTTCGACGCGGTCTTTGCGGCCTGGCCGCTGCTGCTCAAAGGCACCTGGATCACCATCCAGCTGTCGCTCATCGCCACCTTGCTGGGCCTCGTCGTCGCCATCGTCTGCGCCTGGGGCAAGACCTCCGGGCCGGCATGGCTGCGCTTCATCGTCAACGCCTACATCGAGGTGATCCGCAACACGCCTTTCCTGGTGCAGTTGTTTTTCTTTTTCTTCGCGCTGCCGGCCATCGGCCTGCGCTGGTCGCCCTACACGGCGGCGCTGACGGCCATGGTGGTGAACCTCGGCGCGTATGCCACGGAGATCATCCGCGCCGGCATCGAGTCGATCCCGCGCGGGCAGATCGAGGCGGGCCGGGCGCTCAACCTCAAGCCGTGGGAAATCTTCCGCTTCATCATCATCAAGCCGGCGCTCAAGGCGATCTACCCGGCGCTCACCAGCCAGTTCATCCTGCTGATGCTCAGCTCGGCAGTGGTGTCGGTCATCTCGGCCGACGACCTGACCTCGGTCGCGGCCAACCTGCAGTCGCAGACCTTCCGCAGCTTCGAGATCTACATCGTGGTCGCCGGCATCTACCTGCTGCTGGCGATGGCCTTCTCGGGCCTGTTCAAGCTGATCTACCAGCGCACGCTCAACTACCCGGACCGCCGGTAAGCCGGGAGAACATCGATGCGTACCTTCGGCTATCCCGAATTCCTCTTCATCCTCGAAGCCGCCAAGTGGACCCTGGCGCTGTCGCTCATCGCCTTCATCGGCGGTGCGGTCCTGGGCCTGGTCATCGCGCTGGCCCGCACGTCGGAAAGCAAGACCGCGCGGGGCCTCGCGATCGGCTTCATCCAGATCTTCCAGGGCACGCCGCTGCTGCTGCAGCTGTTCCTGATCTTCTTCGGCGCGCCGGTGCTGGGGCTGGACATCAACCCGTGGATCGCCGCGGGCGCGGCGCTCATCCTCAACAGCGCGGCGTTCCTGGGCGAGATCTGGCGCGGCTGCATCGAGGCGATCCCGCGCGGGCAGATCGAGGCGGCGCATGCGCTCAACCTGAAGTACGGCGCACGCATGCGTGACGTGGTGCTGCCGCAGGCCTTCAAGATCGCGTTGGCGCCGACGGTCGGCTACGTGGTGCAGATCATCAAGGGCACCTCGCTCGCGGCCATCATCGGTTTCACCGAGATCACGCGCGCCGGCCAGATCATCAACAACGCGACCTTCCAGCCGTTGTACGTTTTCACGACGGTGGCGGCCATCTACTTCGCGATCTGCTGGCCGCTGTCGCTGCTGGCCGCGCGCATGGAACGCAAGCGCAACCTGGCGCTCGCACGCTGATCACGCTTCCCATCTTTCCTGTTTCGATTCCAACCAAGGAGACTTCGACATGACCTCGTTCAACACCACCCGCCGCAGCACCACCGCAGCCCTGGCCGCCCTCGGCCTGGGCGCCGCGCTCACCGTGTTCGCCCCCTTCGCCGCCGCGCAATCGGTGGCCGACATCAAGAAGAAGGGCGAGATCACCATCGGCATGCTGGTCGACTTCCCGCCCTACGGCACGACCAACGCCAAGAACGAACCCGACGGCTACGACGCCGACGTGGCCAAGCTGCTGGCCAAGGAGTGGGGCGTCAAGGCCAACATCGTGCCGGTCACCGGCCCGAACCGCATTCCCTTCCTGCTGACCAACAAGGTCGACCTGCTGGTCGCGTCGCTGGCCGTCACGCCCGAGCGCGCCAAGCAGGTGCAGTTCTCCACGCCTTACGCGGCCGCGACCATCGTGCTGTACGGCAAGACCAGCGCCACCATCAAGGCCCCGGCCGACCTGAAGGGCCAGCGCATCGGCGTGGCCCGTGCATCGACGCAGGACGTCGCCGTGACCAAGGCCGCACCGGAAGGCACCGAGATCCGCCGCTTCGACGACGACGCATCGGCCATGCAGGCTCTGATGTCCGGCCAGGTCGATGCCATCGGCTGCTCGCTCACCGTGGCGGCGCAGATCGCCAAGCGCGTGCCGCCGAACACCTTCGAGAACAAGTTCAACCTGGTGCAGCAGGCCATGGGCATCGCGATGCGTCCGGGCCAGGACGAGCTGACCAAGGCGGTGAACGACTTCGTGGCGAAGAACACCGCCAACGGCGAGCTGAACAAGCTCTACCAGAAGTGGCTCGGCGCCGACCTGCCCAAGCTGCAGTAAGCAAGTACCTGACGGAACATCCATGACCGACGCAGTGACGACGAACGGCGCCGAGCCCATCATCCGCCTCGAGGCGGTGAACAAGTGGTACGGCGAATTCCAGGTGCTGACCGGCATCGACCTCGCGGTGCGCGCGGGCGAGCGCATCGTGATCTGCGGCCCGTCGGGCTCGGGCAAGTCGACGCTCATCCGCTGCATCAACCGGCTCGAGACGGTGCAGAAGGGCCGCATCGTGGTCGACGGCATCGAGCTCACCGCAGGTGGCAAGAACGTCGACGCGGTGCGTGCCGAGGTCGGCATGGTGTTCCAGCAGTTCAACCTGTTCCCGCACCTCACCATCCTCGAGAACTGCACGCTGGCGCCGATGCGCTCGCGCGGCATGACGAAGGCAGAGGCCGAAGAGGTGGCGATGAAGTACCTCACGCGCGTGCGCATTCCCGAGCAGGCCAAGAAGTACCCGAGCCAGCTGTCCGGCGGGCAGCAGCAGCGCGTGGCCATTGCGCGCGCGCTGTGCATGACGCCGAAGATCATGCTGTTCGACGAGCCCACCTCGGCGCTCGACCCCGAGATGGTCAAGGAGGTGCTCGACACCATGATTTCGCTGGCCGAAGACGGCATGACCATGCTGTGCGTGACGCACGAGATGGGCTTCGCCCGCAGCGTGGCCGACCGCGTGATCTTCATGGCCGACGGCAAGATCGTCGAGCAGGCACCGCCGACCGAGTTCTTCGGCAATCCGCAGAACGAGAAGACGCGGCAGTTCCTTGGCCAGATCCTTTCGTCGCACCAGGCGCACTGATGGCGACTTCCGTATTGATCTCGCTGTCGTCCTTCGGCGCGGCCGAGGTGGGCCGGCACGGCCAGCTGTGGTGTTCCGAACTCGCGCGCGCGGCCGGTGCCGACTCGGTCGAGGTGCGCGGAGAACTGCTGCGCGACCCGGTTGCCGAGTTGCCCGCATTGGCCGGCCATGCCTGGGTCTACAGCAGCCCCGAGGGCTTGTGGGCCGAAGGCGGCTGGCTCGACAACGCGGCCTTGCAGCGCGGCATCGCCGCGGCGACGACGCTCGGCGCCAAGCGGCTGAAGATGGCGATCGGCGATTTCCGCGCCTCCTCGCATGGCTCGCTGTGGGGCCTGAAGGTCGCGCTGGCTGAGACGCGTATCGAGCTGCTGATCGAGAACGACCAGACCGTCGCCGCCGGCACCTTGCCCGCGCTGCAGACCTTCTTCGACGTGGCCGATCGGGCCGGCGTGAACCTGGGCATGACTTTCGACATGGGCAACTGGCACTGGGTCGGCGAATGCCCGCTCGAAGCGGCGAAGGCGTTGGGCCACCGCGTGCGCTATGTGCATTGCAAGGGCGTGCAGCGGCTGCCTGCCAAGTGGGTGGCGGTGCCGTTGATGGAGTCGGCCGCGCCGTGGCGCGCCGTGCTGCGCGCATTGCCGGCCAACGTGCCGCACGCCATCGAATACCCGCTGATCGGCGACGACCTGCTGGCCGTCACGAAGCAGCAGATCGACATCATCCGCGCAGCGCGCGCCTTGCCATGACAGACACCGCCTTCGACGTCGCCCTGTTCGGCGAAGCCATGCTGCTGCTGGTGGCCGACCGGCCCGGCCCGCTGGAGGACGCGCAGTCCTTCCACAAGCGCACCGCCGGTGCCGAGACCAACGTGGCCATCGGCCTGTCGCGCCTCGGCCTCAAGGTCGGCTGGGCCAGCCGGCTGGGCACCGACTCGATGGGCCGCTGCCTTCTCGCGACGATGAAGGCCGAGGGTATCGACTGCTCGCATGTGATCTGCGACGCGACGCAGAAGACCGGCTTCCAGTTCAAGGGCCGCGTCACCGACGGCAGCGACCCCCCGGTCGAGTACCACCGCAAGGGTTCAGCCGCCAGCCAGATGACGGTCGACGATGTGGACGTGGCCTGGCTCACCTCGGCGCGCCACCTGCATGCCACCGGCGTATTTCCGGCCATCTCTGCCACCACGCTGCCGGCTGCGATCAAGACCATGGATGCGATGCGCGCCGCGGGACGCACCATCTCCTTCGACCCCAATCTGCGTCCTACGCTGTGGGCGTCGACCGATGCCATGCGCAGCGCCATCAACGACCTCGCGTCGCGGGCCGACTGGGTGCTGCCGGGTATGGAGGAGGGCCTGCTGCTCACGGGCGAGACCACGCCCGAAGGCGTTGCCCGTTTCTATCGAAAGCTCGGCGCGAAGCTGGTCGTCGTCAAGCTCGGCGCCGACGGTGCGTACTACGACGGCGACACGGCCGGCACCGGTCTCGTGGCGGGCTTCCCGGTCAAGGAAGTCATCGACACCGTCGGCGCCGGCGACGGCTTCGCGGCCGGCGTGGTGAGCGCCCTGCTCGAAGGCCGCAGCGTGCCCGATGCCGTGCGGCGCGGCAGCTGGATCGGCGCGCGTGCCGTGCAGGTGCTGGGGGATACCGAAGGCCTGCCGACGCGGGCGCAACTGGAGGAGGCTGGGCTGTGAACGCATCGAGCAAGAAGAACATCGTCGTCTTTCGCGAATTGCCGCCCGACCAGCTGGCGCGTCTGCAGGCTGCGCACCACGTCGTCGTGGCCGACCCGAAGCGCGACCTCGCGGCCTTCCAGGCCGCGCTGCCGACGGCGCAGGGGCTCATCGGCTCCAGCTACCCGGTCGATGCCGCGCTGCTCGACCGCGCGCCGCAGCTGGAAGTGATCTCCAGCGTGTCGGTCGGCGTCGACAACTACGCGTTGGCCGACCTTCACACACGCGGCATCGTGCTGTGCCACACGCCCGGCGTGCTCGACGAGACAGTGGCCGACACCGTGTTCGCGCTGCTGATGGCGACCAGCCGCCGCGTCGTCGAGCTCGCGAACCTCGTGCGCGAGGGGCAGTGGACGAAGAACATCGGCGAAGACCTGTTCGGCTTCGACGTGCACGGCAAGACGATCGGCCTGCTGGGCTTCGGCCGCATCGGCCAAGCCATCGCGCGGCGTGCGTCGCTGGGCTTCGGCATGCCGGTGCTGTACCACGCACGCCGGCCGGTCGACCTGGCCGTGCAGGCGCCTGAACTGCAGGGCCGCGCGACCCACACGCCGTTGAACGAGCTGCTGGCACGCGCCGACTTCGTGGTCGCGATGCTGCCCTTGTCCGATGGCACGCGCGGCATGATCGATGCGAGCATGTTCGCCGCGATGAAGTCCGGTGCCGTCTTCATCAACGGGGGCCGCGGCGCCACGGTGAACGAGGCCGCGCTGCTCGCCGCGCTCGACAGCGGCCATCTGCGGGCCGCCGGGCTGGACGTTTTCGCGAAGGAGCCGCTGCCGATGGACTCGGCCCTGCGCTCGCATCCGCGCGTCACGCCGCTGCCGCACATCGGCTCCGCCACGCACGAGACGCGCCACGCGATGGCCGAGCTGGCCACCACCAATCTGCTGCAGGCGCTGGCCGGCGAAAGGCCGACCGCCGTCTACGACACGGCGGTCGTGTGAGCACCCGCGCGCCGCGCCAGAAGCCGGCCGGCCAGCGGGCCACCATCGCCGATGTGGCGGCGGCGGCGGGCGTGTCGAAGGCGACGGTGTCGCGCTTCTTCAACCACCGCGAGCGCCTGCTGAGCCCCGACATCGCGGCGCGCGTCGAAGCCGCCATCGCCGCGCTCGGCTATTCGCCCAGCCCGATGGCGCAGGCGCTGAGCCGCGGCAAGTCACGCCTCATCGGCCTCATCGTCGCCGACATCACCAACCCCTATTCGGTGGCGGTGCTGCGTGGTGCCGAGAAGGCCTGCCAGGACGCCGGCTACCTCGTGATGCTGTTCAACCTCGGCAACGAGAGCGGGCGCGAGCGCGAAGCCATCGACGCGCTGGCCGGCTACCAGGTGGATGGCTTCATCCTCAACACGCTGGGCCGCGGCGCGGGCGTGGTCGATGCGGTGGCGCTGCATGGCAAGCCCGCAGTGCTGGTCGACCGGCGCCATGCCGGCATGCAGGCGGACTTCGTGTCGCTCGACAACCCCGGTGCGATGGCGCAGGTCTGCGAGCATCTGCTCGACGGTGGCTGGCGCGAACTGCTCTACATCACCGAACCGCAGAAGGGCGTCAGCACCCGGCGCGAGCGCACGGCCGCCTTCAACGACTGCATGGCCGCGCATGCGCCCCAGGTCAAGGGTGAGGTCTTCGAGAGCGAGGAGGGCGACGCCACCGGCCTCGCGGCGGCACTGCGGGCGCTGCACCAGCGCGCGCGGCGGGGCCGGCGTCAGGCCGCGGTCATCGCCGGCAATGCGGTGGTGACCCTGCGCGTGGCGACTTCCGTGGCCGAACTCCGCTGGCAGTTCGGCAGCGAATTGGGCTTCGTCGGCTTCGACGATCCGGAATGGGCGCCGCTCATCGGGCCGGGCCTCACGACGCTGGCTCAGCCGACCGACGCGATCGGTCGCGCCGCGGCGGGCTGCCTGATCGAGCGCCTGCGCGGGCTCGAAGGCGCAGCGCGCCAGCTGCTGTTGCCCGGAGAGCTCGTGGTGCGAGGCTCGTCTGCCTTGCGCGCACCCTAGCGTCGCGCTGCCGCGCGCGGGTGGGCATCAGAAGCTCGGCGCCGGCTCCGAGGGCTCGCCGGCCTGCTTGAGCTGCTGCTCTGCTTCGGCGAACAGGTCGCCGATGTAGGCGGCGCTCGCCACCAGCACGGCATCGGTGCTGGCGATTGGCGGCGGGACGTCCCAGAACAGCGAGGTCGGTGGTTTGTTCGACGGGCCGCAGCCGGCGAGGGTGGTGGCGAACGCGAGGGTGAACAAGGCTTTTGAAATCGGGTGCGTGGACATGAAGGGCTACCAGGTTGCGCGGCATGTCGGAACAGGACGATGCCGGGCGCCGATGGTCCGCCAACCACGCGGCGCCCACCAGACCACGGAAGGCCTATGACCCCGGAGTTATGGCCCTTGCGCTACGGCCGATCGATGTGAGAACCGGCATGGCAGGGGGCAGCGCTACACCGTCAGCTGCGTGGTCGACAGGACTTCCTTGAGCACCATGAAGCTGCGGATCTGCCGGACGCCGGGCAGGTAGAGCAGTTGCTCGGCATGCAGCCGGTTGAAGCTCTCGTGGTCGCGCGTGCGCAGCAGCATGAAGTAGTCGAACTCGCCGGTCACCACATGGCATTCGAGGCAGCCCGACACCTTGTGCACGGCCTTTTCGAATTCGGCGAAGGACTCGGGCGTGGAGCGGTCGAGCACCACACCGATCATCACCAGCATGCCGGCGTCGAGCGCACGGGGTTCGAGCAGCGCGACGATGCCGCGGATCATCCCCATGGTCTTGAGCCGTTCGACACGGCGCAGGCAGGCCGGCGCGCTCAGGTTGACCTTGGCAGCCAACGCAACGTTGGAGACCGAGGCGTCGCGCTGCAGCGCACGCAGGATGGCCCGGTCGGTGCGGTCCAGGGTGTCTTTCAGGGTCGCTGCGGTGGCGACGCTTGGCGGTCGGCGTTTTGTTGCGCTCATCGTTGAAATCAGGAAATTAAAGAACGAGAAGTGGATTCTGACGGCGAATCCGTTCGGCGAAGGCCGCGCATTTTGCAACCCTGTGGCGCAGTCTATTTCCTAAGATCAAGCCACACATTTGCTGTTGAACGCACTCAGGACCACATGCCATGAATCTGCAGAAATTCCCCCGCTACCCGCTGACCTTCGGCCCCACGCCCATCCAGCCGCTCAAGCGGCTCAGCGCGCATCTCGGCGGCAAGGTCGATCTCTATGCCAAGCGCGAGGACTGCAACAGCGGCCTGGCCTTTGGCGGCAACAAGACGCGCAAGCTCGAGTACCTCATCCCCGAGGCGCTCGAAGGCGGTTACGACACGCTGGTGTCCATCGGCGGCATCCAGTCGAACCAGACGCGCCAGGTGGCGGCGGTGGCGGCCCACCTCGGCCTCAAGTGCGTGCTGGTGCAGGAGAACTGGGTCAACTACTCCGATGCGGTGTACGACCGGGTCGGCAACATCGAGATGTCCCGCATCATGGGCGCCGACGTGCGCCTCGATGCCGCGGGCTTCGACATCGGCATTCGCAAGAGCTGGGAAGACGCGATGGACAGCGTGCGCCAGGCCGGCGGCAAGCCTTTCCCGATTCCTGCCGGGTGCTCCGAGCACCCGAAGGGCGGCCTGGGCTTCGTGGCCTTCGCTGAAGAAGTGCGCCAGCAGGAGGCCGAGCTCGGCTTCAAGTTCGACTACATCGTCGTCTGCGCCGTCACCGGCAGCACGCAGGCCGGCATGGTGGTCGGTTTCGCGGCCGATGGCCGTGCCGACCGCGTGATCGGCATCGACGCATCGGCCAAGCCGGAGAAGACCTATGACCAGGTGCTTCGCATCGCGAAGAACACGGCCGAGCTGGTCGAACTCGGGCGCGACATCACGGAGAAGGACGTGGTGCTCGACACCCGCTTCGGCGGCCCGGAGTACGGTCTGCCCAGCGAAGGAACGCTCGAGGCGATCCGCCTGAGCGCGCGCTTCGAAGCGATGCTGACCGACCCGGTGTACGAAGGCAAGTCGATGCACGGGATGATCGAGAAGGTGCGGCTGGGCGAGTTCCCGCCGGGCTCGAAGGTGCTGTATGCGCACCTGGGCGGCGTGCCGGCGTTGAGCGCGTACAGCTTCATCTTCCGCAACGGTTGAGCGGGGCCATGGAACTGCTGCAGCACGCCACCATAGCGTCGGGGCGGCGCATGCAGTGGCTCTGCGGGGCCGAGGTCGTCGACGAAGCGTTGGCGGTCGCGACCGTGCTGGCGCGGTCGCACGGCATTGGGGTCGATCTCTGGCGCATCGACGACTGGGCCGGTATGGCGCAGGAGGGCATCGCCTGCGAACGGCGCTGGCGGCAGGGCGAAGGTGCCGAGGTGGGCAGCCGCTTCGAACGCCTGCTGGCCCCGACGCGAGGGCCGATCCTCGCGGTCACGCGCGGGCCGCGCGACGGGCCCGAGATGCTCCGCGCCTTCGCCCCGGCGGGGCGCCGCTATCTCAGCCTCAGCGGGCCGGATGTCGATGCGCTGCTTGCGACCGCGCTGCGGCTCGATGGCGAGACCGACATCGAATGGGCGAAGCTGTCTGCCATCTGACGCTACCCGGCGAGCTGCGTCTTGAGGTAATCCAGAAAGGCCTGCGCCGTGCGTGACAAGGTGCGGCCCACGAGCGTCTGCACCTCGATGTTGCGCAGGTCCAGCCCACGGTCCTTCAGCGGCATCGCCACCAGTTCGCCGCGCTCGACGGCTTCGCGCACCGAGATCTCGCCGCAGATCGTGATGCCCAGGGGGGCGTGCCGCAGGAAGCCCAGCAGGCTGCTGATGTAGCTGCTGGTGAGCACCGGCTCGACAGGCAGCCGCTGCCGATGGCAGGCGATATCGAACAGCTGGCGCACCGTCGTGTCCGGCTCCGGCAAGGCGAGCGGGTAGGGCACCAATTGCCGCAGGCTGATCTGCTTGAAGCGCACCAGCGGATGGGTCGGCCGCATCACCGCCAGCACCGGCGAAGGCTGCAGGTGTTCGACCTTGATGTCCTTCTCCGCGCCGCGGCTCATGACGAAGCCGATGTCGGCATCGCCGAGCAGGATGCGCCGGGTGCAGTCGGCCGGTGGATGCACACCCAGGTGGAACTGGATGCCGGGGTGTTGCGCCACGAAGTCGTTGATCACGCGCGGCAGGAATTCCATCGAGAAGCCTTCCGTGGCCACCAGGCGCACGCGGCCCCGCTGCATGCCTTGCAAGGCTTGCACATCGCCGACGACCCGCTCCGCATCGTGCGCCGACCGGATGGCATGCACGGCGAGCAGTTCACCCGCCGCACTCGGCACCATGCCGCGCGCATGCCGGTCGAACAGGCTCACCTCGAGCAGCGCTTCCAGCTGCGCGATGTGTCGGCTGATGGCCGAGCTGGCGACATTGAGCCGCGACGAGGCCTCGCTGATCGATCCGCAACGAGCGACTTCGAGGAAGTAGCGCAGGGCGGTGTCCTGGAGCTGACGGGCGACGAGTTGGGAGGTGGGCATGGGGGAAGGAGGTGTGCCGGCGCGTGGCCTTTGGATCGGATGTCGGAGCCTTGCCTTTTTGGCATCGCTCACGTCGAGATTCTGTAAGGCCTGAAACGCTGTCGAGGCGCCATTCTTGCAATTGTTCGGGCGATCCGGTTCAACTTTTCGTCAACGTATTGCAAGGAGCTTGTCATGGGGCATCTATCCACCACGCTGGTGCGGCGCGCACTCCTGTCGATCGCACTGGCGGCCGGCGCGACCGCGCACGCCGGCAAGTCCAACGACACGCTCACCTACGCGTCCGACAACGAGGTCGAGAGCGTGAGCCCGTACCACAACAACTTGCGCGAGGGCGTGATCCTGGCCGCGATGGCCTGGGACACGCTGATCTACCGCGACACGAAGACCGGCGAGTTCAAGCCGCAGTTGGCCACCGCCTGGAAGTGGGATTCGCCCACCGCACTCAATGTCACCCTGCGCCAGGGCGTGAGCTTCCACAACGGCGACAAGTTCACGGCTGACGATGTGGCCTACACCTTCAACGAGGTCACCGGCCCCGACGCCAAGATCGCCACCCGGCAGAACACCGACTGGATCAAGAACGTCGAGAAGATCGGCGAGTACCAGGTGCGCATCAATCTCAAGACGCCTTTCCCCGCTGCGCTCGAATACCTGTCGGGCCCAACGCCGATCTACCCCGCGGCCTACTTCAAGAAGGTCGGGCTCGAGGGCTACAGCAAGGCGCCCATCGGCACCGGCCCCTATAAGATCACCGCCGTGATTCCCGGCCAGGGCGTGACCATGGTCAAGAACGCCGCCTATTTCAAGGACAGCCCGATCGGCCAGCCCAAGATCGGCAACGTGAAGTTCGTCGTCATCCGCGACCCCGAGGCGCGCATGGCGCAGCTGATGACTGGCGCGGTCGACTGGATCTGGCGCGTGCCCGCCGACCAGGCCGAGTCGCTGAAGGCCGCGCCCAACCTCTCCGTGCTCAGTGGCGAGACCATGCGCGTCGGCTTCATCAGCATGAACAACAACGGCACCACGCCCGAATCCACGCCCTTCAAGGACGTGCGGGTGCGCCAGGCGCTGAACATGGCGATCAACCGCAAGGGTTTGGCCGACAGCCTGGTGCGCGGCGGCAGCCAGCCGGTGTACGCGACCTGTTTCCGCACGCAGTACGGCTGCGAGACCGCCAAGGTGGTGAAGTACGCCTACGACCCGGCCAAGGCGAAGGCGCTGCTGGCCGAGGCCGGCTTCCCCAATGGCTTCGACACCGACCTCTGGGCCTACCGCGAGCGGGACTATGCGGAGGCCATGATCGGCGACCTGCGCAAGATCGGCATTCGCGCGCGACTGCATTTCGTGCAGTACCCGGCGCTGCGCAACGAGGTTCGAGCCGGCCGGGCACCGCTGACCTTCCAGGCCTGGGGCTCGTTCTCGATCAACGACGCCTCGGCCTTCGCCGGCAACTTCTTCAAGGGCGGCCCCGACGACACGGCCAAGGACCCGCAGACCATTGCGCTTTTGCAGACGGCAGACGCCACCGTCGACAAGACCGAGCGCAAAGCCAAGTACGCACAGGCGCTGCAGCGCATCTCGGAGCAGGCCATGTGGGCGCCGCTGTTCTCGTACTCGACCAACTACGCGTTCACGTCCGACCTGAAGTTCGACGCCCAGCCCGACGAGCTGCCGCGCTTCTTCGCGGCCAGTTGGAAGTAAGACGCGCCGAGCGAGGGCCCTTGCCATGCTGATCTACATCTTCCGCCGGCTGCTGGTGGCGCTTTCGGTCATGCTGACCGTGGCCGTCATCAGCTTCATGCTGCTGCACCTGTCAGGCGACCTGGCCACGGCCATCGCCGGGCCCGAGTCCACCGCGGCCGACGTGGAGAAGATCCGCGTCCAGTACGGGCTCGACCGGCCGATCGCGTCGCAGTTTTTCGACTGGCTGGGTGCGGCCGCACGGTTCGACTTCGGGCGTTCTTTCTACTTCCAGAACACAGTGGTCGAGCTGATCGGCGAGCGGTTGCCGATCACGCTCAAGCTCGGTGGCATCGCCTTGCTGCTGGCGGTGGTGGTGGCGATTCCACTGGGCGTGCTGGCCGCCATCTACCGCGACACCTGGATCGATCGGCTGTCGTTGGCGGTGGCGGTGATTGGCCAGGCCATGCCCACCTTCTGGTTCGCGCTGACGCTGGTCATCGTGTTCGCCGTCGGCCTCAAATGGCTGCCGGTGGCCGGCAACACCAGCTGGCAACACTTCGTGCTGCCGGCCGTGGCGCTGGGCTACTACGCCATGCCGGCCATGATGCGGCTCACGCGCGCCGGCATGCTCGACGTGCTCGGCTCCGACTACATCCGCACCGCGCGCGCCAAGGGCCTGAGCCCGGCACGCGTGGTCTTCAAGCATGCGCTGCGCAACGCGATCATCCCGGTGGTGGCGCTGGCCGCGGTCGAGCTGGGCTTCATGCTCGGCGGCTCGGTGGTCATCGAGTCGGTGTATTCGATGCAGGGCCTGGGGCAGCTGGCGTGGGACTCGATCTCGCGCAACGACTATCCGGTGGTGCAGGCGGTGGTGCTGATCATCGCGGTGTTCTACATCGGCTTGACCTTCGTGGCCGATGTGCTGAATGCCGCGCTCGACCCGCGCATGCGTACGCGATAAATGGAACACCCCCGAAGCACCTGCGGTGCCTCCCCCTCAAGGGGGCGATACCAGTGGCCCGGCAAAGCCGGTTCCACGGTATCCCTGGTATTCAGCCGCGCCAGATTTGGAAACTGAAATGACTGCTTCCACACTCATCTCTCCCACCATGCCGGTGCCTGCGCTGTCGGCCCTGCCGCCCACCCCCGCCTGGCGACGCCTGCTGCGCCGCGTGCTCGGCCAACACGGCCTGACCATCGGCGCGGTGATCCTCGGCCTGATCGTGCTGGCCGCGCTGTTCGCACCCTGGCTCGCGCCGCACGACCCGTACGCGCAGGACGTCACGCGTCGCCTCATCCCGCCGATCTGGCACGACAAGGGCAGCTGGGACCACCTGCTCGGCACCGACAAGCTGGGCCGCGACTATCTCAGCCGGCTGCTGTTCGGTGCCCGCGTGTCGCTCATCATCGGCCTCGTCACGGCCGTGATCGCCGGCGCCATCGGCACCACGCTCGGCGTGCTGGCCGGCTACTACGGAGGCCGGGTCGACGCGGTCATCAGCTACATCATCACCACGCGCCTGGCCATGCCGGTGGTACTGGTGGCGCTGGCCATGGCCTCGCTGGTCGGCGGCTCGCTGCAGGTGGTGATCCTGCTGCTCGGCCTGCTGCTGTGGGACCGCTTCGCCATCGTCACCCGTTCGGCCACGCAGCAACTGCGCGACGCCGAGTTCATCGCCGCGGCGAAGGCGCTGGGCGCGTCCACGCCTTACATCCTGCTGCGTGAGCTGCTGCCCAACCTGATGAGCGCGCTGACGGTGGTGGCCACGCTGGAGATGGCGCACGCCATCCTGCTCGAATCCACGCTGTCCTTTCTCGGCCTCGGCGTGCAGCCGCCCACGCCGTCGTGGGGACTGATGGTGGCCGAAGGCAAGGCCTACATGTTCTTTCAGCCCTGGGTGATATTGATCCCGGGCGTGGTGCTGGCGCTGCTGGTGCTGGCCATCAACCTCGTGGGCGACGGCATCCGCGACCTGACCGCGCCCGACGGCCGCAACTGAAAGGCATCGCCATGAACACTCCCTTGCTGGACGTGAAGAACCTGCGCGTCGACCTGCCGACCGAACGCGGCCTGCTGCATGCCGTGCGCGGCATCGACTTCCACGTGAACCGCGGCGAGATGCTGTGCCTGGTCGGCGAATCCGGCTGCGGCAAGTCGATGACCTCGCTCGCGCTGATGGGCCTGCTGCCGCGCAAGGCGGTGCGCACCGCCGACCACATCCGCTTCGACGGCGTGGACCTGCAGACCTTGCCCGAGAAGGGCATGACCGCGCTGCGCGGCGCGCGCATGGCCATGATCTTCCAGGAGCCGATGACGTCGCTGAACCCCTCGTACACGCTGGGCGACCAACTCTGCGAGGCGCTGCGCGCACACCGCAAGGTGACGGCCGCCGAGGCGCGCGACCGTGCCGTGCACCTGCTCGAGCGCGCCGGCGTGCCGCAGGCCGCCGACCGCATGCGCCAGTACCCGCACCAGCTCTCGGGCGGGCTGCGCCAGCGCGTGATGATCGCCATGGCGTTGATGTGCGGCCCCGACCTGATCATTGCCGACGAGCCCACGACCGCCCTCGACGTGACCATCCAGGCGCAGATCCTGCGGCTGATTCGTGAGCTGCAGAAGGAGTTCGGCACCGCCGTGGTCTTCATCACCCACGACCTCGGGGTGGTGGCGCGCATCGCCGACCGCGTGGCCGTGATGTACGCCGGCGAGGTGATCGAGACGGCGCCCGTCGGCGAGCTGTTCGCGCAGCCGACGCACCCGTACACGCGCGGCCTGCTCAACTGCATCCCGGTGCGCGGCAAGACGCTGCCGGGCAGCCACCTGCAGGCCATTCCCGGCGTGGTGCCGAGCCTGGTGGGCGAGGTGCGGGGGTGCGCCTTCGCCAACCGCTGTTCGATGGTGCAGCCGGCCTGTGCGGAGACGCCGCCGTACGTGGCCTTGAACGACCGGCATGCCGTGCGCTGCGTGCGCGCGCAGGCCGAAATGGCGGAGGCGGCATGAGCACAGTGACCGTCCCCGCTCAGACCTCGTCCGGCGACGACATCGCGCTGGAGCTGTGCGCACTGACGCGTGTCTACCAACTCAAGCGCGGCCTGTTTCGCGCGCCCGGCGAGATCAAGGCGGTCGACGGCGTGTCGCTGCGCATCCGCAAGGGCGAGACGCTGGGCCTGGTCGGCGAGTCGGGCTGCGGCAAGAGCACGCTCGCGAAGATGCTGCTTGGGCTGCTGGCACCGACCTCGGGCAACGTGCTGATCAACGGGCGTGAAATCGACCCGACCCGGCGCAAGGCACTGGCGCGCTCGGTGCAGCCGATCTTCCAGGACCCGTATTCGTCGCTGAACCCGCGCCGCACCGTGGCCGACATCGTCGGCGTGCCGCTGCGGCTGCACCAGGTCGGCACGCACGCCGAGCAGCGCCAGCGCGTGAAGGAAATGCTCGACCTGGTCGGCATGCCCGAGCGCACGCACAGCCAGTACCCCAACCAGCTGTCCGGCGGGCAACGCCAGCGCGTGGCCATCGCGCGGGCGCTGGTGCTGCGGCCCGACATCCTGATCTGCGACGAGCCCACCTCGGCGCTCGACGTGTCGGTGCAGGCGCAGATCCTGAACCTGCTGCTCGACCTGAAGGCCGAGTTCGGCCTGACCTATCTCTTCATCAGCCATGACCTCGGCGTGGTCGAGCACCTGGTCGACCGCGTGGCGGTGATGCACCGCGGCCAGATCGTCGAACTCGGCAGCCGCGAGCAGATCTTCGCGCGGCCCGAGCACGCCTACACGCGCATGCTGCTGGCGTCGGCGCTCACGCCCGAGCCGGGCCTGGGCATTCCCGACATCGAGCGCGAACTGCCGCTCGCCGTCGCATGATCTTCTGTTCCTTCAACCCTTCTTCCGAGACATCGCCATGAGCCGCCAACAAGCCATCGACCAGACGCTGGCCCGCTTCGACGACGGGCGCTTCCAGCAGACGCTGGCGCGCCGGGTCGCCTTCCGTACCGAAAGCCAGGACGCCGCCAGCGGGCCGATCCTGCGGGCCTACCTGACCGACGAAATCGCACCGCAGCTCGAGGCGCTGGGCTTCGCCTGCCGCTTGGTCGACAACCCCGTCGCCGGCAAGAGTCCCTTCCTGCTGGCCGAGCGCATCGAGCCCGGCGCGGCCTTCACGCTGCTCACCTACGGCCATGGCGACGTGGTGCGCGGCTACGACGCGCAGTGGCGCGCCGGACTGAAGCCGTGGGAGATCGTGGTCGAAGGCAACCGCTGGTATGGCCGCGGTACCGCCGACAACAAGGGCCAGCACACCATCAACCTCACGGCGCTGGAGCAGGTGCTGGCGGTGCGTGAGGGCAAGCTCGGCTACAACGTGAAGATCATTCTGGAGATGGGCGAGGAGGACGGCTCGCCGGGCCTCAACGAGGTCTGCGCGTTGCACAGCGAACTGCTCGCGGCCGACCTGTTCATCGCGTCCGATGGCCCGCGCGTCTCGGCCTCGCGCGCCACGATGTTCCTCGGCTCGCGCGGCGTCTTCAACTTCGACCTGCACCTGAAGCTGCGTGACGGCGGCCACCATTCGGGCAACTGGGGCGGCCTGCTGCGCAACCCCGGCATCCGCCTGGCGCATGCGATTGCGAGCCTGGTCGATGCCAAAGGGCGCATCCTCGTGCCCGGCCTGCTGCCCAAGGAGTTGCCGGAGAGCGTGCGGACCGCTTTGAAAGACATCGCGGTCGGTGGTGACGTGGACGACCCCGAAATCGATCCGGACTGGGGCGAGCCCGGCCTGTCGGCGGCCGAGCGGGTGCTCGGCTGGAACAGCTTCGAGGTGCTGGCCTTCACCACCGGCAACCCGGCCATGCCGGTACATGCGATCCCATCGGAAGCCCGCGCGCATTGCCACATGCGCTACGTCGTGGGCAGCGACCACGCCCACTTTCTCGAACACATCCGCGCGCACCTGGACGCGCACGGCTTCGACGACGTCGAACTGCGCAAGACCGACGTGCGCATGGCCGCGACCCGGCTCGACCCCGACGACGCCTGGGTGCGCTGGGGGCTCGCCTCGATCGAACGCAGCACCGGCCAACGGCCCGCGCTGCTGCCTAACCTGGGCGGCTCGTTGCCCAACGAGGTGTTCTCCGAAACGCTGGGCCTGCCGACGCTGTGGGTGCCGCATTCCTACCCGGCATGCTCGCAGCACGCGCCCAACGAACACATCCTGGCCGACGTGACGCGCGAGTCGCTGCACATCATGGCGGGCCTGTTCTGGGACCTGGCCGAAGAAGGGCCTGCCGTCTTCAAGGATCGTCGATGAGCGTGCCGGATCTCGAAGCGGCCACTGCCTGGCTGGCCGACCAGCGCGGCGCGATGCAGACGGCGCTGGCCGACCTGGTCGACATCGACTCCAACAGCCATGACAAGGCCGGCACCGACCGCGTGGCCGAGGCCATGCGTGGCTGGCTGCACGCCGACGACATCGAGGCGACGCACCATGCCGACCCGGCCGACGGCGACGTGCTGCTCGCGCGCCTGCCGGGCATCGACGCGTCACAGGCACCGGTGGTGCTGATGGGCCACCGCGACACGGTGTTTCCGACGGGCACGGTGCGGCAACGACCGTGGCGTGTCGACGGCGATCGCGGCTATGGTCCCGGCGTCTCCGACATGAAGTCGGGCCTGGTGCTGCAGTGCTTCGTGCTGATGGCGCTGCGCCGCATGGCGCCGTTGCCGTTCCCGGTGCTGGGGCTGTTCACCGCCGACGAGGAAATCGGCTCGCAGCGCGGCCGCATTGCCATCGAGGCGCATGCACGCGGCGCGCGGGCCGCGTTCAACGCCGAGCCGGGGCGGGTCAGCGGCAACCTCGTGACTGCGCGCAAGGGCGGCGCCAATTTCGTCATCGACGTCACCGGCCGCGCCGCGCATGCCGGCATGAATCATGCCGACGGCGCGAGCGCCATCGAGACCCTGGCGCGCAAGATCCAGGCGCTGCATGCGCTGACCGACTACGACGCGGGCATCACCGCCAACGTGGGGCTCGTCAGCGGCGGCATGTCGAGCAACACCGTGGCGCCGTCGGCGCAGGGCAAGCTCGACGTGCGCTTCTGCACGTTGGCCCAGCGCGAGACGCTGTTCGCGCGCATCCGGGAGATCGTGGCGGAGCCGGGCGTTCCGGGCACGGAGGCCACGGTCACGCAGACATCGGAGTTCCTGCCGCTCGAACCGAAGTGGAGCCAGGACCTGCTGGCGCATTACCAGGCGAGCGCCGTGCAGATCGGCTTTACGGTCGAGGGCGAATTCACCGGCGGCTGCTCCGATGCGGGCTTCACCGCCTCGCTCGGCATCCCGACGCTGTGCGGCGTCGGCCCGGTCGGCGCCAAGGCGCACACCGATCATGAGTACTGCTGCCTGGATACGCTGGTGCCGCGTGCAAAGGCGCTGTTGCGCACGATTGCGGCGTTGGTCTAGACGCCCGTCCCCGACAGGCCGTCAGGGCCAGGCGGAGAAGCCCGACCGTAATGCAAGACCCCGAGTTTCGACAGCCGGTCGGGGTACGCCCAGAAAGCTTCGTCGAGCGCTCCGAGCGCGTCCTGCTCGGCAGGAGTCAGATGCTTGTAAAGATCCATCAACGCCTGAATCTGCGTTGATCCATCGAGACGGTCCAGCACGGCGCGCATTCGCTGCACGAGGGAATGCATCTGCAGCGCGCCGATGTCGGCCAGTGCGGCGATGGCTGTGCGGCAGGTGGTTTCGCCCCAATTGCAGAAGAACTGAAGAAAGCCGCCATTATTGACGTCGGCCTCGAGGCGCCACAGTGCCGAAAGCTGCTGCTCGCGCAACGGCAAGGCGTCGAGTCGCCAATCGGCAGCTTTCAATGCTGCTATGCCTTCGTCTTGAAGATGCTCCCAGCACAGGGTGAAGACGTTCACCATGCCCTCGTTGGAGGACGGCCACAGCGCAGGCCAATCGAGCCCGTGGCCATCGTCGACCAACACCCACTGCAGTCGCTGTGCAGGTGTGGCTTTTTCAAGGCGGACGTGCCGCTTCAACGGCTCGCGCAGCACGCGCCCATCGCGCTGTGTGAGCGTCAGCGCGCCAGCATCGATGTCGATCGTGCGGATGGCATGGGCTGACTCGCTCATGGCCGACGGCAGCGCTTCTCAGGCCACTTCGGCGATCAGCTCGATCTCGACACAGCACCCCATCGGGATCTGCGCCACGCCGAAGGCACTGCGTGCGTGTGCGCCTTTTTCGGCGCCGAACACTTCGGCCAGCAGTTCGCTCGCGCCGTTGGTCACCAGGTGTTGTTCGGTGAAGGAGAGGGTGGAGTTGACCAGGCTCATCACCTTGACGATGCGGGTGATCTTGTTCAGGTCGCCGGTGGCCGCATGCAGCGTGCCGAGCAGGTCGACGGCGACCGCGCGAGCGGCCAGCTTGCCTTCTTCGGTCGTGATGTTCTCGCCCAGCTTGCCGACCCAGGGCTTGCCGTCCTTCTTCGCCACGTGGCCCGACAGGAAGATCAGATTGCCGGTCTTGGCGAAGGGCACATAGGCCGCGGCGGGCACCGAGACGGGCGGCAGTTCGATGCCGAGTTGGGTGAGTTTGTCGTAAACGCTCATGGAAATCGCTCCGGATGAAAAGTGTCCGAGGTTAACGGACACGCGGTGACCCGGTGCGCGATCAGGATTGCGACTGCGACTGCGACTGCGAGCTGCCGGCCGTCGCGGCCCGCAGCTCCTCGAGTGGCCGCACGGTGACGCCGACGTCGAGCGTGTGGCGCGCACCGCCATGCAACACGCCGCGCATCGGTGACACGTCGGCGTAGTCGCGCCCGATGGCGAGGGTCACATAGTCCTCGCCAGGTTGGCGGCCGTTGGTCGGGTCGAAGTCGGCCCAGTCGCCGGGTCCCTCGGCGCCCGGCAGGTAGACCGACACCCAGGCGTGCGATGCGTCGGCACCGACCAGCCGCGGCTGGCCGGGCGGTGGCTGGGTCAGCAGGTAGCCGCTGACGTAGCGCGCCGGCAGGCCCATGGTGCGGAAGCAGGCGATGAGGATGTGCGCGAAGTCCTGGCACACGCCCTGGCGCTGGGCCAGGGCCTCGACGGCCGGGGTGCTGATCTCGGTGCTGCCCGCGTCGTACTCGAAGTCGCGGTACATGCGCTGCATCAGGTCGGTGGCGACGTCGAAGGTCGGTCGGCCGGGCGCGAAGCTGGGGCGTGCATAGGTGGCGAAGTCGTCGTGGCGCGGCACGTAGCGCGACGGAAAGACGAAGTCGGACGCCGCATCGAAGCGCGAGCCCTTGCGGAAGCGGAAGCGCTCGCGCACCTCTTCCCAGGGCAACTCGCGCGCGATGCTGGCGGCCAGCGTAGGTGTGGAGGTCTCGACCACGCTCTCGGCCGTGACCACCAATTCCTCGTGCGTCGATTCGAGCGCGAAGAAGGCGCGCGTGTTGCCGTAGAGGTCGGCGGACTCGTTGCGTTGCGCCGGCGTCGGGGTGATCGACAGTGCATGGCTCACCAGGCGCTGCGACGCCGTCTCGCGCGGCTTCAGGTGCGCCAGGTGCTGCGCCGTCTCGACCGGCGGCGCGTAGTCGTAGCGGGTTTCGTGCGTGACGTGGAGCAGCATGGTCAGACCCCGACGGAGCGAACCGATTCGGACGTGAGCGTGAAGTAGCGCGTGCCGACGGCGTCGGACACGTGGTAGGCCGCTGTCTCGCAGTATTCGAAGAGCTGGACCAGCGCCGGGTACTTGCCCTCGGCATCGGCCTCGCAGAGGTGCTCCAGTGTCCACATCGCCGGGTCGGGCAGCTCGTGGGAGAGCGCGGTGAGCTTGCCCGGGGCACTGCCGGCGAGCCGGGCGATGCGGCCCCGCAAGGTCTGCGTGACCCAGGCCAGCGAACGCGGGTTGTCGCCGTCGAGCACCAGCAGGTCGACCAGCGTGGCGACGTCGCGGCGCTGCTGGTAGCGGGCGTGGAAGGTGATGGTGCTGTCGAACAGCGCGACCATCGCCTCGAAGCCGTTGACCTCGTGCACCGCACCGCCCTCGAAGCCGGCGGCCAGCGCACTCGAGAGGAAGGCCAGGCGTTCGATGTGGCGGCCGATGGACAGCAGGCGCCAGGCGTCGTCGCGCGTCATGCGGTCGGTCTGTGCGCCTGTCATGGCCGACAGGGCGGCACTGGCCGCTTCCAGCGAATGCAGCGCGGCACCCGCGGCGAAGCTGCCTTCGCGCTCTTCGCCCTGCTGCTCGGCGGTGCGGCGCAGGAATTCTTCCTCGGCGCGCACGATCTGGTTCCAGTGGTCCTGCGACAGTCGCTCGCGCACGGCGGCGGCCGCCTGCCGCACGCAGCGCAGGTCGTAGCCGACGCTGCCGCCGGTCTCGACGTTGCCCAGGTCGGCGATCAGTGCACGCTCGAAGACGCGGCGCGACTTGGTGCCGATCGGCACCTCCGGCGCGATCAGCGCATTGCGCGTGGCCAGGCCATGCAGCCATTCGAGCAGGGGGCGCGACGAGGGCTCTTCGCCGCCCAGCCGGTCGAGCGTGAGCCGCGCCAGTCGCACCGCGTTCTCGGCCCGTTCGGTGTAGCGGCCGAGCCAGAACATATTCTCGGCGGCGCGGCTGGTGACCGGGGCCCGGTGCCGTGCCAGCGAGGCCGGTGTGGCGTGCGGTTGGAGCAGCGTGGTGCGGTCAACTTCGCCGCGCGTCTGCACCCAGACATCGGCGCTGCTGCCGCCGCGCTGCATCGACGCGATCTGCGCGTCGGCGCCCGCCAGGCGCGCCAGCCCGCCGGGCAGCACGCGCCAGGACTGCGCGCCGTCGCTCACGGCGAACACGCGCAGCATCACCGCGCGCGGCGCGATGTGGCCGCGGCCGAAGTTCGGCGCCCAGGTCGGCATTTGCGACAGCGGAAGATAGCTCTGCACCGTGTGCTCGTCGCCCTGGCGCACGATGCGGCCAGCCCATTCGTCCAGCTCGCGCCGGCTCATGCGGCTGCCCAGCACGGCGTTGAAACTGGTGTGCGAGTCGTAGCCGGGGTAGGTCGCCTTGATGGCGCAGTCGCCCAGTTGCGGCAGCGCCGACTCCAGCGCCGCACGTTCGCCGCACCACCAGGTCGGCAGCGCCGGGAGCTGCAGCTTTTCGCCGATGAGGCGGCGCGCCAGCGCCGGCAGAAAGCCCAGCAGCGCCGGCGATTCCAGGAAGGCCGAGCCCGGCATGTTGGCGACCAGCAGGTTGCCGGCGCGAATCGCCTGCAGCAGGCCGGGCACGCCCAGCGTGGAATCGGGACGCAGCTCCAGCGGGTCGAGGAACTGGTCGTCCAGGCGCTTGATGAGTCCGTGCACCGGCCGCAGGCCCTGCAGCGTCTTGAGGTAGACGCGCTGGTCGCGCACCGTGAGGTCGCTGCCCTCGACCAGCGTGATGCCGAGGTAGCGCGCCAGGTAGGCGTGCTCGAAGTAGGTCTCGTTGTAGGGGCCGGGCGTGAGCAGTGCGATGTGCGGCGGCGAACCGGCCGGGCACATGCGCTGCAGGCCTTCCATCATGGCGCTGTAGGTGGCGGCCAGCCGCTGCACCTGCAGTTCCTCGAAGGCCTGCGGGAATTGGCGCGAGATCGCCAGGCGGTTTTCCAGCAGGTAGCCCAGGCCAGAGGGCGCCTGGGTGCGCTGCGACACGACCCACCAGTTGCCGTCGGGGCCGCGCGCCAGGTCGAAGGCGGCGATGTGCAGCCAGGTGTCGCCAGGCGGCTTCACGCCGTGCATCGGCCGCAGGTAGCCGGGGTGGCCGCGCACCAGCGCCGCGGGCAACAGGCCTTCGGCCAGCAACTGCTGCGGGCCGTAGACGTCGGCCATCACCCGGTCGAGCACCCGCACGCGCTGCTGCACGCCGGCCTCGATTTGCGTCCAGCTGTCGGGCGAGATGATCAGGGGGAACAGGTCGAGCGACCAGGGCCGCTGCGGCCCGTCGGCATCGGCATAGACGTTGTAGGTGACGCCGTTGTCGCGGATCTGGCGCTCCAGGCTGACGGCGCGCCGCGGCAGGTCGGCGAAACCGCCACTGCCCAGGTGTTCGAAGAAGCGCGCCCAGGGCGACGCCAGCTCGGCTGCGGGCGCCGCAGGCGCGGGTGCCGGCGCGTCCGGTGCCGCTGGCGGCGGAAGGGCGGCGTCATGCAGCGGCAGCGGCGTGCCGGGCATCGCGGGCTGCTGGCGGGGGGGCGCCGCGGGCGTGGCCGCACCGCGCAGTTCGTCGAAATGGCCGGGCGCGGCCGCTGGCGCCAGCGCTGAAGCCAGCGCGGCGGGGGATTCGAGCGATTGCGCGCCGAAAAGGGATTCGTTCAACGGTTCCACGGTGTGCCGATTGTCACACCGCGGTCATGGCGCGAGGCCTGCCGCAGCGTGACAAATGTCGGCGAGCCGCATCCTCATCGACGCAGGTCGAGCGTGAACGGGAATTCGCGGCTGCCGGCCAGCTCGATCGTGGCGGGCGGCACCTTCATCAGGCCCGGCGTGTGGCCCATGCGGGTGAAGCGCGCCATACGGCGGCTTTCGGCCTCGTAGGCGTTGACCGGGAAGGTGTCGTAGTTGCGGCCGCCCGGATGGGCGACGAAGTACTGGCAGCCGCCCAGCGAGCGCTTCATCCAGGTGTCGACGATGTCGAAGGTCAGCGGCGCATGGGCGTCGATGCTCGGGTGCAGGGCCGACGGCGGGTTCCAGGCCTTGTAGCGCACGCCGGCAACGAATTCGCCGACCGTGCCGGTGGGCTGCAGCGGCAGCACCTTGCCATTGACCGTGATGACGTGGCGGCTCTCGTTGAGCCCGGTCACGCGCACCTCGATGCGTTCGAGCGACGAGTCGACATAGCGCACCGTGCCGCCCGACGAGCCTTCCTCGCCCATCACGTGCCACGGCTCGAGCGCGTTGCGCAGCGACAGCTCGACGCCCATCGCCTGCACCTGGCCGACCAGCGGGAAGCGGAACTCGAGGTGGGGCGCGAACCAGTTCGGGTCGAAGGGGAAGCCGGCCTGGCGCATCTCGCTGATGACGTCATCGAAGTCCATCTTGACGAAGGTCGGCAGCAGGAAGCGGTCGTGCAGTTCGGTGCCCCAGCGGGTGGCCGGCGCCTGGTAGGGCTCGTCCCAGAAGCGCGCGATGAAGGCGCGCAGCAGCAGCTGCTGCGCGATGCTCATGCGCGCGTGCGGCGGCATCTCGAAGGCGCGCAGTTCCAGGAGGCCGAGGCGGCCGGTGGAGGAATCGGGCGAGTACAGCTTGTCGATGCAGAACTCGCTGCGATGCGTGTTGCCGGTGACGTCGACCAGGATGTTGCGCAGCGTGCGGTCGACCAGCCAGGCGGGCATGTTCTGGCCGTAGATCTCGCGGTTCTTGGCGATTTCCTTGAGCGCGATCTCCAGTTCGTAAACCTGGTCGTTGCGGGCCTCGTCCACGCGCGGCGCCTGGCTCGTCGGGCCGATGAACATGCCCGAGAACAGGTAGCTGAGCGACGGGTGGTTGTGCCAGTACAGCAGCAGGCTGGCCAGCAGTTCCGGCCGACGCAGGAAGGGGCTGTCGGCGGGCGTGGCGCCGCCCATCACGAAGTGGTTGCCGCCGCCGGTGCCGGTGTGGCGGCCGTCGGTCATGAACTTCTCGGCCGAGAGGCGGGTCTCGAAGGCGGCGTCGTACAGGAACTCGGTATGCGCGACCAGTTCCTTCCAGTTGTTGGCCGGGTGGATGTTGACCTCGATCACGCCCGGGTCGGGCGTGACGGCCAGCATCTTCAGGCGCGGGTCGCGCGGCGGCGGGTAGCCTTCCATCACGATCTGCAGGCCGAGCTGCTGAGCCGTGGCCTCGATGGCGGCGACCAGGTCGAGGTAGTCCTCCAGGCGGCGCAACGGCGGCATGAAGACGTAGAGCACGCCCGACGAATTGCCGACCTTCTCTGCCGCCGGCCCGTTGGCGCGGCGCGGGTCGCGCACTTCGACGCACAGCGCGGTGCGGGTGATCCAGTGGGCCGACTCGCCGCGGCGCGGCTGGCGTGGCGTGGCGGGATCGGTGCCGCCCGTAGAAGCCGCGCCCGGGCCTGTCGCAGTGGTGGTTGCGGTTGCCGTACCCGGGCCCTGCATGCGCAGGGCGGCCGGCGTCTGCGGCGGCGAACCGAAGGCATAGGGCACGGCGCCCAGGTCGTCCTTCGGGCCAGTTGGCAGGCCGGCATAGCGTGCGCGGTAGTCGACGTAGTTCGGCAGGTCGCCCAGCGGTGCCGTCGGGTCGCGGTCGACCAGGTAGGGGTAGTCGCCCTTGCTGGCCCACGGCTGCGAATCGAGCGGCAGGCGGTAGCCCATGGGCGAGTCGCCGGGGATCAGGTACATGCGGTCGTCGCGCAGGAACCAGGGGCCGGTCTTCCAGCCGGGGCCTTCGAGCGCGGGCGCGTCGGCATCGGCGTTGCCGGGCTCGATCGGCAGCATGTAGCCGATGACCGCGTCGAGCTTCTGCGTGAAGACGCGGCGCAGGCGCACGCGTTCCATCTCGTCGTCGAGCTTCGAATCGAAGGGGTCGACGTTGACCGGCAGGCGGCGTTCGCGCCAGAGGTAGTAGTAGGTGTCTTCGTAGCCGGACTGGATGTAGCGCTCGGTCAGGCCGAGGCGGTGCGCCAGCACGGTGGTGAAGCGGCGCGCGTCTTCGCTGGTGTAGTGCGTTGGCACGCGCTCGTCGGCGAAGAGCTCCGGGTTGTGCCAGATGGTCTGGCCGTCGGCGCGCCAGAAGATCGACAGCGCCCAGCGCGGCAGTTGCTCGCCCGGGTACCACTTGCCCTGGCCGAAGTGCAGGAAGCCGCCGTTGCCGTATTCGGCGCGCAGCTTCTGCACCAGCTCGGTGGCATAGCCGCGCTTGGTCGGGCCCAACGCGTCGGTGTTCCATTCGGCGGCGTCGCGGTCGCTGGTGGCCACGTAGGTCGGCTCGCCGCCCATCGTCAGGCGCACGTCGCCAGCGGCCAGGCGCTTGTCGACGGCGTCGCCCAGGGCCAGCACCTCGGCCCACTGCTCGTCGGTGTAGGGCTTGGTGACGCGCGGCGATTCATGGATGCGGGTGACGACCATCTCGTGGCCGAACTCGACTTCGGCGTCGTCGACCACGCCTTCGATCGGCGCGGCGCTCGACGGCGTGGGCGTGCAGGCCAGTGGGATGTGGCCTTCGCCGGCGAGCAGGCCCGAGGTGGCGTCGAGGCCGACCCAGCCGGCGCCGGGCAGGTAGACCTCGCACCAGGCGTGCAGGTCGGTGAAGTCGACCGTCGTGCCGCTCGGGCCGTCGAGCGCCTTCACGTCGGGCGTCAGCTGGATCAGGTAGCCCGAGACGAAGCGCGCGGCCAGGCCCATGTGGCGCAGCAGTTGCACCAGCAGCCAGCCCGAGTCGCGGCAGGAGCCGCTGCCGTTGGTGAGCGTTTCTTCCGGCGTCTGCACGCCGGGCTCCATGCGGATCAGGTAGTTGACGTCCGACTGCACCTGTTGGTTGATGCCGACCAGGAAGTCGATGGTGCGCTGTTCCTTGCGGTCGATCTTGTCGAGGTAGGCCTGCACCAGCGGCGTGACCTCGTCGGCCACCAGGTAGGGTGCCAATTCCTCCGCTTGCGAAGCCGTGTACTTGAAGGGGAAGTTCTCAGCCTGCGGCTCGAGGAAGAAGTCGAAGGGGTTGTAGACCGCCATCTCGACCACGAGGTCGACCGTGACCCTGAATTCGCGCGTCTTCTCGGGGAAGACCAGCCGGGCCTGGTAGTTGGCGAACGGGTCCTGCTGCCAGTTGACGAAATGCTGCTCGGGCTCGATGCGCAGCGAATAGGAGATGACGTTGCTGCGGCAATGGGGCGCCGGGCGCAGGCGAACCACCTGCGGACCAAGCTGCACCGGACGGTCGTACTTGTAGTGGGTGACGTGGTGGAGTGCGGCGTGAATGGACATCGGTTTTTCTCGGAGCGGCGACGGGTCTCGGGTGAGACGCATACTAGCCCACCGGCAAAGCAATTAACGCGCCACGGAAAGCGTGTACAGGGAGGGCCGGCCGCATGGATCAGGGAGCGATTTCGTGAGGGCGCAGCACGACCTGCGCGGCTGGGCGCCCTTCGCGGCCCTGGCCGGTGCGATCGTGGGCGCCGCCCTGCAACTGCAGCAGGCGGCCTTGTGGCCGGCTTGGCGCTATGGGGTGTTGGCGGGTGCGGCAAGCCTGGTGCTGTGCGCCATGTGGCGCACCCGCCATCACGGTCGAGGCGCTCTGGCCGCGTTGCTGGTGCTCGCGGCGCTTGCCAGTGCCGGCCTCACGGGATGGCGCGCGGTGCGCTATGCCGGCGACGCGCTGGCCCCGTCGATCGAGGGCCGCGACCTTCAAGTGACCGGCGTCATCGCCCAGATGCCGCAGCACGACGACAGCGGCACGCGCTTCCGGCTCGATGTCGAGTCGGCGCGGTGGGCTGGCGGGCCGACGAACGAACCACCTCCGCCCCACGTGCCGCGCCGCATCGCGCTGGGCTGGTACGCCGAGGGCACCGGGCTCTGGGGCCGAGGCGCCGAAGAAAAGGCGGTCGCGCCGCAGCCGCTTCGGCGCCCCGGCGCGCTGCACGCCGGCGAGCGTTGGCGACTGACCGTGCGCCTCAAAGCCCCGCACGGCAACCTCAATCCGCATGGCTTCGACCAGGAACTGCAGCTGTGGGAGCAGGGCGTGCAGGCGACCGGCTATGTCCGCACCGGCAGCCGCGATGCGCTGCCCGAGCGCCTCGCCATCACCTGGCAACACCCGGTCGAGCGCGCCCGTGAGGTCGTGCGCGACGCCGCGCTCGAGCGCGTGGCCGACCGGCGGCTGGCGGGCGTGATCGCTGCGCTGGTGACCGGCGACCAGGGCGCCATCGACCGCGCCGACTGGGACGTCTACCGCGCCACCGGCGTGGCCCACCTGATGTCGATCTCGGGGCTGCACATCACCATGTTCGCCTGGCTGGCGGCCCTGCTCGTCGGCGTGCTGTGGCGGCGCAGCACACGCCTGATGCTGTGCTGGCCGGCGCAACAGGCCGCACTGGCCGGTGGCGTCGCGCTGGCCGCGCTGTACGCGCTCTTCAGCGGCTGGGGCGTGCCTTCGCAGCGCACGGTGTGGATGCTGGCGACGGTCGCGTTGCTGCGCATCGCCGGACGGCGTTGGCCGTGGCCCTGCGTGTGGCTTCTGGCCTGCGCGGTGGTGGTGACGGTCGACCCGTGGGCCTTGATGCAGGCCGGCTTCTGGCTGAGCTTCGTTGCGGTGGCGGCGCTCTTCGCGACCGATGCGATGGCCGAGGCCGGGCAGGCCCTGACATGGCGCCGCCGCCTGGGCCGGCTGGCACGCGAGCAGGCGGTGGTGACGCTGGCGCTCACGCCGCTGACGCTGCTGCTGTTCCAGCAGGTGTCGATGATCGGCTTGCTCGCGAATGCGCTGGCCATCCCTTGGGTGACGCTGGTCGTCACGCCGCTGGCCATGCTCGGCGCCTTGGTGCCGTGGGCGTGGGACGCGGCGGCGTGGGCGGTGCAGGGCCTGTCGTGGTGGCTGCAGTGGCTGGCGGTGCTGCCCTTCGCGACGGTGTCGGTGGCGGCACCGCCGCTGTGGGCTGCGGCCGGCGGGGTAATGGGGGGCGTGCTGCTGGCGATGCGCTTGCCATGGTCGATGCGCCTTCTGGGCCTGCCCCTGTTGTTGCCGGTTCTGCTGTGGCAGCCGCCGCGGCCGCCGATGGGGGAATTCGAGGTGCTGGCCGCCGACATCGGCCAGGGCAATGCGGTGCTCGTGCGCACCGCCGGCCACAGCCTGCTGTACGACACCGGCCCGCGCTACAGCCTGGAAAGCGATGCCGGCCACCGCGTGCTGGTGCCGCTGCTGCGCGCGCTGGGCGAGCGGCTCGACACGGTCGTGCTGAGCCACCGCGACAGCGACCACACCGGCGGTGCGCCCGCCGTGCTGGCGATGCAGCCGCAGGCCGCGCTGCTCAGCTCCATCGAGGCCAGCCATCCGCTACAGGCGTTGCGGCCGGCGCAGCGCTGCATCGCCGGCCAGCGCTGGACCTGGGACGGCGTCGACTTCGAGGTGCTGCATCCCGTTGCCGTCGACTACGACATCCCCTCGGCCAAGCCCAACACCGTCTCCTGCGTGCTGCGCATCGGCAACGGGCACGCCACCGTGCTACTGGCCGGCGACATCGAGCGCGCCCAGGAAGCGGCGCTCACCGCCCGCAGTGCCGAAGGCGCCCTGCGTGCCGACCTGCTGCTGGTGCCGCACCATGGCAGCAAGACCTCGTCGACCCCGCCGCTGCTCGAGGCGGTGCAGCCGCATCTGGCGCTGGTGCAGGCCGGCTACCGCAACCGCTTCGGACACCCGGCGCCCCCGGTGCGCGATGCCTATGCGGCCCGCGGCGTGACGGTCATCGACAGCCCGCATTGCGGCGCCGCGCAGTGGTCGAGCCGCGCGCCGCAGGCGGTGCGCTGTGAGCGCGTGACCCGGGCGCGCTACTGGCACCACCGCGTTCCCTGAGCGCCCGGTGAGCAGCCGCGTCGCGCTTGTGCAAAGATCGGCCAGGGCTTGGCCTTGAACTTGCTAAGCTATATCGAAGGAGATCGGTCGTTCCATGCACAAATTCGATGAGATGTACGAGCAGTTGCCCTACGCGGGCGCTGCGATCCGGGGGCATTACAAGCGTTACGACCAGTGGCTGTCGAAGCAGCCGGGCGAATTGATGAAGTCTCGGCGGGAAGAAGCCGAGATGATCTTCCGCCGCGTCGGCATCACTTTCGCGGTGTACGGCGCCAAGGACGAAGACGGTTCCGGCACCGAGCGCCTGATTCCCTTCGACCTGCTGCCGCGCATCATTCCCGCCCATGAGTGGGAGATGATGGAGAAGGGCCTGGTCCAGCGGGTGAATGCGCTCAACCGCTTCATCTACGACGTCTACCACGACCAGGAAATCGTCAAGGCCGGCATCATCCCGATCGAGCAGATCCGCGACAACGCGCAGTTTCGCCCCGAGATGATGGGCGTGACGGTGCCGAACAACGTCTACTCGAACATCTCGGGCATCGACATCGTCCGCGCGCCCGACGCCGACGGTAATGGCGAGTACTACGTGCTCGAAGACAACCTGCGGGTGCCCAGCGGCGTGAGCTACATGCTGGAGAACCGCAAGATGATGATGCGGCTCTTTCCGGACCTGTTCGCGCAGAACCGCATCGCGCCGGTCGCCCACTATCCCGACCTGCTGCTCGAGACCCTGCGTGCCAGTGCGCCGCCGGCCACCGCCGAGCCGACCGTCGTCGTGCTCACGCCCGGCATGTACAACAGCGCCTACTTCGAGCACGCCTTCCTGGCGCAGCAGATGGGCGTCGAGCTGGTCGAGGGACAGGACCTGTTCGTCAAGGACGACTTCGTCTACATGCGCACCACGCGCGGACCGAAGCGGGTCGACGTCATCTACCGCCGCGTCGATGACGACTACCTCGACCCCGAGGTGTTCCGCCCGACCTCGACGCTGGGTTGCGCCGGCCTGATGCGCGCCTACCGCGCCGGCAACGTCGCGATCAGCAATGCGGTCGGCACCGGCGTGGCCGATGACAAGTCGATCTACCCCTACGTGCCGAAGATGATCGAGTTCTACCTCGGCGAGAAACCGATCCTGAAGAATGTGCCGACCTACATGTGCCGCAACAAGGACGAGCTGCAGTACACGCTCGACAACATGAAGGACCTGGTCGTGAAGGAAGTGCACGGCGCGGGCGGCTACGGCATGCTGATCGGCCCGGCCGCCACCGTGGCCGAGATCGAGGAATTCAAGCAGGCCGTGATCGCCAAGCCCGACGGCTACATCGCACAGCCCACGTTGAGCCTGTCGACTTCGCCGACCTTCGTCGACGCCGGCATCGCGCCGCGCCACATCGACCTGCGCCCCTTCGTGCTGTCTGCCAAGGAAGTGCAGATGGTGCCGGGCGGCCTCACGCGCGTCGCGCTCAAGGAGGGTTCGCTGGTCGTCAACTCGTCGCAGGGCGGTGGTACCAAGGACACCTGGATCCTCGAAGCCGACCGGCGCCCGAAGGCGGCCGCACCGGCTGCAGCGCAGTCGCAAACCCAAACACAAACCCAGTCGGCCTGAAGCGAGGAGAACGACCCATGCTGTCACGCACCGCCGACCACCTCTACTGGATGTCGCGCTACACCGAGCGCGCGGAAAACACCGCGCGCATGCTCGACGTCAACTACCAGACCTCGCTGCTGCCGCAGTCGGCCGAAGTGGCCAAGTACGGCTGGCAGGGCCTGCTGTCGATCAGCGAACTGCTGCCGGCCTACAACGAGAAGCACGACCAGATCGTTCCCGACGAGGTGATGGAGTTCATGGTCAAGGACGAGTCGAACCCGTCGTCGATCATCTCCTGCCTGAAGGCCGCACGCGAGAACGCCCGTGCGGTGCGCGGCGCGCTCACCACCGAGGCGTGGGAGACACAGAACACCACCTGGCTCGACGTCAACCGCATGCTGCGCGCCGGTGCCTTCGAACGCGACCCGGCGCAATTCTTCGAGTGGGTGAAGTTCCGCTCGCACCTGTCGCGCGGTGTCACGCTGGGCACCATGCTGCAGGACGAGGCCTTCTACTTCTCGCGCCTGGGCACCTTCCTCGAACGCGCCGACAACACGGCCCGCCTGGTCGACGTGAAGTTCCATGCGCTCAACAGCGAGTTCTTCGGTGCCGCCACCGAGGAGGACCAGGAATACGACTTCTATCACTGGAGCGCGATCCTGCGCAGCGTCTCGGCCTTCGAGGTCTACCGCAAGGTCTACCGCGATGTGATCAAGCCCGAGCGCGTGGCCGAACTGCTCATCCTGCGCCCCGACATGCCGCGTTCGCTGCACGCCAGTCTGGCCGAGGTGGTGGCGAACCTCGCCAAGGTGCAGAACGACCAGAGCGCCGAAACGCAACGCCGCGCCGGCAAGCTGCTGGCCGACCTCCAGTACGCGCGCGTCGACGAGATCCTCGCGACCGGGCTGCATGCGTACCTGACGCAGTTTCTGGACCGCGTGAACGAGCTGGGGTGGCGGATCAGCCAGGACTTCCTGGTGCCGACGCACTGAGCACGGGAGGCCCCCCTCGAGGGCCCGCTCAGTGGGCAGTCGCTTGCCGCACCGCCCGCTCCCACCGCGCCATTGCTTCATCCGCCTGCGGCCGGCCCATCGTCGGCATGAAGCGCCGCTCGACCCGCCACAGGGTCGACAGCTGTTCGATGTCCTTGAAGAACCCCGTCGACAGCCCCGCCAGATAGGCCGCCCCCAACGCCGTGGTCTCGGTGACCTCGGGGCGCAGCACCGGGATGCCGAGCAGGTCGGCCTGGAACTGCATCAGCAGGTCGTTCACGCAGGCGCCGCCGTCCACGCGCAGTTCGGCAACGGGTGCGCCCCCGGCCGCCACCGCATCGCGGCTCATGGCCTGGAGCAGGGCGGCGCTCTGGTAGGCGATGCTTTCCAGCGCGGCGCGGGCGATGTGCGCGACGGTCGTGCCGCGGGTCAGGCCCGTGATCGTGCCGCGCGCCTCGGCGTTCCAATAGGGCGCGCCGAGGCCGGTGAAGGCCGGCACCATCATCACGCCACCCGAGTCGGGCACGCTCTCGGCCAGGCCCTGCACCTCGGCGCTGCCCTTGATGGCCTGCAGGCCGTCGCGCAGCCATTGCACGACGGCGCCGCCGACGAAGACGCTGCCTTCCATGGCGTACTGCGGCTGCGCGCTGGTCTGCGCGGCGCTAGTCACGAGCAGGCCGTTGGCGGAAGGCCGGAACGCGTCGCCGGTGTGCATCAACAGGAAACAGCCAGTGCCGTAGGTGTTCTTGGCCATGCCGGGGCCGAAGCAGGCCTGGCCGAAGAGGGCGGCCTGCTGGTCGCCGGCCACGCCGCCGACGGGCAGCGAGCGGCCGAACAGCGCGGCGTCGGTGTCGCAGAAGTGCGCGCTCGACGGCTTGACCTCCGGCAGCAGCGCGGCGGGGATGTCGAGCGCCTCGAGCAGGTCGGCATCCCAGGCGTTGTCATGCACGTTGAAGAGCATCGTCCGCGATGCGTTGCTCACGTCGGTGACGTGCACCTTGCCGCCGGTGAGCTGCCACATCAGCCAGCTGTCGACCGTGCCGAAGGCCAGTTCGCCGCGCTGGGCCTGCTCCCGCGCGCCGGGCACGTTGTCGAGCAGCCAGCGCAGCTTGGTGCCGGAGAAATAGGCGTCGATCACCAGGCCGGTCTTGTCGCGGATGGTGTCGGTCAGGCCGTCTTCGCGCAGCTGCGCGCACAGTGGCTCGGCGCGGCGGTCCTGCCAGACGATGGCGTGGTGCACCGGCTGGCCGGTCTGGCGGTTCCACAGCAGCGTGGTCTCGCGCTGGTTGGTGATGCCGATGGCGTGGATGTCGGCCGGCTGCAGCCTGGCCTTGGCCAGCACCTCGTGCGCCGTGGCGAGCTGGCTGCGCCAGATCTCCATCGGGTCGTGCTCGACCCAGCCGGGTTGCGGGTAGATCTGCGGCAGCTCGCGCTGCGCGACGGCGACGATGCGGCCTTCGTGGTCGAACACGATGCTGCGCGAGCTGGAGGTGCCCTGGTCGAGGGCGAGCAGGTAGGTGGTCATGGTCAAGCACTCATTCGTTGTCGCGTGCGATCTCGCAGCGCACCTGGGCACTGTCGAGCAGCGCAGGGAAGGGCGGGGGCGGCTCCGCGTCGGTGAAGAGCCGGTCGATCTGGGACAGCGTGCCCAGCTGGATCATCGCCGGCCGGTTGAACTTGCTGGCGTCGGCCGCCAGCCAGACCTCGCGCGCCTGGGCGATGATGGTCTGCGCCACCTTCACCTCGCGCAGGTCGAAGTCGCGCAGCGAGCCGTCCGACTCGATGCTCGACACGCCGATCAGCGCGATGTCGACCTTGAACTGGCGGATGAAGTCGATGGTGGCCTCGCCCACCACCGCGCGGTCGCGCGGCCGCACCGAACCGCCGGCGACGATCACTTCGCAGGCGGTGTTGCCGCTCAGGATGGTCGCCACGTTCAGGTTGTTGGTGATCACCCGCAGGCCGGTGTGGCGCATCAGCTCGCGCGCGATGGCTTCGGTCGTGGTGCCGATGTTCAGGATCAACGAGCAGTCGTTCGGCACCCGAGCGGCCACCGCACGCGCGATGCGCACCTTGCCCTCGGCATGCAGCGACGCGCGCTGCACATAGCCGATGTTCTCGGTGGTCGAGCTCGGCACCCGCACGCCGCCGTGGAAGCGCGCGAGCAGGCCTTCGTCGGCCAGCCGCTGCACGTCGCGCCGCACCGTCTGCAGGGTCACGCCCAGCATCTCCGCCAGCTCGTCCACCGTCGCGGCGCCGCGCTGGCGCACGGTGTCGAGCAGGTTGATCTGGCGGGGATTGGGGTTGGGAAGGGCCATGTGCGGACAAAGGTCGCCACTTTATAGAACGAATCGAAACGAATCCATCTAAGGGAAAACTACGAGCAAAATCGCGTCCAAAGGAACCAAAATGAAGCAAGACGAAAGCCCTGCAGCCCCCATTTCCGAACGATCCCACCCTCTGACGGATGCCTCCCTGGTGAACGATTCCATCGCCTCTCCCGCTGCCAAGGCGCCTGCCGCGCCCATCGATTGCGACGTGCTCGTGGTCGGCGGCGGCATCAACGGCTGCGGCATCGCCCGCGACCTGGCCGGCCGCGGCTGGCGGGTCGTGCTGTGCGAGAAGGACGACCTCGCCTCGCACACCTCGTCGTCTTCCACCAAGCTGATCCATGGCGGCCTGCGCTACCTGGAGTACTACGAGTTCTCGCTGGTGCGCAAGGCGCTGCAGGAGCGCGAAGTGCTGCTCAAGAGCGCACCGCACATCATGTGGCCGCTGCGCTTCGTGATGCCGCACGACCCGTCGATGCGCCCGGCCTGGATGATCCGCATCGGCCTGTTCATGTACGACCACCTGGCCAAGCGCGAAGTGCTGCCGGGTTCGCGCTCCGTCGACCTGCGCACGCATCCGTCAGGTGCGCCGCTGAAACCGAGCTTCCGCCGCGGCTTCGTCTATTCCGACGGCTGGGTCGACGATGCACGGCTGGTGCTGCTCAATGCGCTCGACGCCCGCGCTCGCGGCGCGCAGGTGCTGACCCGCACCCGCTGCGTCAGCGCGCAGCGCGGCGCCACCGGCTGGACCGCCACGCTCGAAAGCCCGCAGGGCCAGCAGACGGTGAACGCGCGCGCGGTGGTCAATGCCGCCGGCCCCTGGGCCGAGGCCTTCCTGCGCGGCGTGGCGCATTCGGCCAAGGGCGAAGCGCTTGCCACCAAGAGCCTGCGGCTGGTCAAGGGCAGCCACATCGTGGTCAAGCAGGTGTTCACCCACGACCACGCCTACATCTTCCAGAACCCCGACAAGCGGATCATCTTCGCCATCCCCTATCAGGACGAGTTCACCCTGATCGGCACCACCGACATCGAACTCAAGGGCGACGACCCCGGCGCCGCGAAGATCAGCGAGGAAGAGATCGCCTACCTCTGTGCGCAGGCCAGCCGCTACTTCGAGAAGCCGATCACCCCGGCGGACGTGGTCTGGACCTATTCGGGGGTGCGGCCGCTGCTCGACGACGCCTCGGGCGACCCGTCGGCGGTCACCCGCGACTACCTGCTCGAAACCAACACCGCCGCCGCGCCGATGCTGTCGGTCTGGGGCGGCAAGATCACGACCTTCCGCAAGCTCGCCGAGGACGCGGCCGACGAAATCGGCAAGATGCTGGGCGAGGACAGAACGCAGCGCCCGGCTTGGACCGACGGCGCCTTCCTGGCCGGGGGCGACCTGTCGGCCTGGATCGGCCCGCCGAGCCGGCCCGACGACGATTTCGGCCGCTTCGTCGGCGCGGTGAAAAAGCGCTATCCATGGCTCGATGCCACACTGGCGCGGCGCCTGGCACGGGCCTACGGCGCCCGCATCGGCGAGCTGATCGGCAGTGCGCAAAGCACCACCGACCTGGGCGACGAAGTGGCGCCGGGCCTGTTTGCACGCGAACTGCGTTTCCTGCAGGAACAGGAATGGGTCATGACCGCGGACGATGCGCTGTGGCGTCGCTCCAAACTGGGATTGCACTACACCGCCGCACAACGCGGGCAGGTCGGCGCCTGGCTGCAGGCGCACCCGGCCACGGCGGCCACCGTGCCGGCCTGAGACCATGAATCGAACCACGGGGATAACCGGATGCAACTGACACTCGAGCGCGTCACCAAGAAGGTGGGCGCCCAAACCTGGCTCTACGAGCAGAGCATCGCGCCGCAGCCCGGCGCGGTGACGGTGCTGCTCGGCGCCACGCAGGCCGGCAAGACCAGCCTGATGCGGCTGATGGCCGGCCTCGACACGCCCAGCGCGGGGCGGGTGACCGTCGACGGCCATGACGTGACCGGCATGCCGGTGCGCGAGCGCAACGTGGCCATGGTGTACCAGCAGTTCATCAATTACCCGTCGTTGACCGTCGCCGACAACATCGCATCGCCGCTCAAGCTGCGCGGCGAGAAGAACATCGAGGCGCGCGTCAAGGCGCTCGCGGACAAGCTGCACATCGGCATGTTCCTGCAGCGGCTGCCGGCGGAGCTGTCTGGCGGCCAGCAGCAACGGGTCGCGCTGGCCCGCGCGCTGGCGAAGAACGCGCCGCTCATGCTGCTCGACGAGCCGCTGGTCAACCTCGACTACAAGCTGCGGGAAGGCCTGCGCGAGGAGCTCACCCAGCTGTTCGCCACCGGCGACTCCACCGTCATCTATGCCACCACCGAACCCGGTGAGGCGCTGCTGCTCGGCGGCTACACCGCGGTGATGGATGCGGGCGAACTGCTGCAGTACGGGCCGACCTCCGAGGTCTTCCATGCGCCGCAGTCGCTGCGCGTCGCGCGTGCCTTCAGCGATCCACCGATGAACCTGTTGCCCGGCACCGCGACGCCCGAGGGCGTGCAGCTGGCGGGTGGTCCCTTGCTGCCGATGGCGTTGCCGGTCGGCAGCGGCGGGGCGGTGACCATCGGCCTGCGCGCCAGCGCGCTCGACGTGCAGGCGGTGCCGGGTGGCATCGCCTTGCCCGGCAAGGTCGAGCTGGCCGAGATTTCCGGGTCCGACACCTTCGTGCATGTGCACACCGCCGTCGGCGAACTGGTGGCGCAGCTCACCGGCGTGCACCGCTTCGAGCTGGGCACCGCCATCACGCTGCACTTCAGCGCCACCCAGGCCTATGTCTTCGACGCCGGCGAGAAGCTGGTGGTAGCGCCGGCCTGGCGCAAGGGAAACTGAATATGGCCCGCATCGACCTCGACCTGGCGCATGCCTACCGCGCCAACCCCACGCAGGACAGCGACTATGCGCTGCTGCCGTTGAAGATGAGCTTCCGCGACGGCGGCGCCTACGCGCTGCTCGGGCCCTCGGGCTGCGGCAAGACCACCATGCTCAACATCATCTCGGGCCTGCTGGTGCCGTCGCACGGCAGCGTGTCCTTCGACGGCCGCGACGTCACCCGCGCCAGCCCGCAGGAGCGCAACATCGCCCAGGTGTTCCAGTTCCCTGTCATCTACGACACCATGACGGTGGCCGAGAACCTCGCCTTTCCGCTGCGCAACCGCAAGGTGCCGGCCGAGCAGATCAAGAAGCGCGTCGGCGAGATCGCCGAGATGCTGGACATGAGCGGCCAACTCGACCAGCGGGCCGCCAACCTGGCTGCGGACGCCAAGCAGAAGATCTCGCTGGGCCGCGGCCTGGTGCGCAGCGACGTGTCGGCGGTGCTGTTCGACGAGCCGCTGACGGTGATCGACCCGCACCTCAAGTGGCAGCTGCGGCGCAAGCTCAAGCAGATTCACCGCGAGCTCAAGCTGACCCTGATCTACGTGACGCACGACCAGGTCGAGGCGCTGACCTTCGCCGAAGAGGTGGTGGTGATGACGCGCGGCAAGGCAGTGCAGGTCGGCAGCGCCGAGGCGCTGTTCGAGCGGCCGGCCCATACCTTCGTCGGCCACTTCATCGGCTCGCCGGGCATGAATTTCCTGCCTGCCACCAGCAGCAGCGGCGGTGCGCTGGACATCGGCGGCACGCGCCTGCAGGCCAGCCGCCCCTTGCCCGAAGGTGCGCTGAAGCTCGGCATCCGTCCCGAATACCTGCGCATCGCTGCCGCCGGCACGCCGGGTGCGGTGCCGGCGACGGTCACGCAGGTGCAGGACGTGGGCACCCACGCGATGCTCAGCGCCGACGCGGCCGGCACCCGCGTCAAGGCCCGCCTTCACAGCGACCTGCAGCCGCCGGCGGTGGGCGACACCGTCTGGCTGCGGGTGCTCGACACCCACACCTGCTACTACCGCGACGAGGAGCTGGTTGCATGAGCGCCGCGCCGGGCCGCCCCAAGCAAGCTCGCACCGCAGTGCGCAGCACGGAGGTATCTTGATGAACGCCACCAACAAACCCATCAACCAGAAGGCCTGGTTCCTGATCCTGCCGGTGCTGATCTGCGTGGCCTTCTCGGCCATCGTGCCGCTGATGACGGTGGTGAACTACTCGGTGCAGGACATCATCTCGCCCGAACGGCGCGTGTTCGTCGGCACCGAGTGGTTCGCGGCGGTGATGCGCGACGGCGAACTGCATTCGGCGCTCTACCGCCAGCTCGGTTTCTCGCTGTCGGTGCTGCTGGTCGAAATCCCTTTGGGCATCTGCCTCGCGCTGTCGATGCCGGCCACCGGGTGGAAGGCCTCGGCGGTGCTGGTGATCGTGGCGCTCTCGCTGCTGATCCCCTGGAACGTGGTGGGCACCATCTGGCAGATCTACGGCCGGGCCGACATCGGGCTGCTGGGCTATGCGCTGCAGAAGATCGGCATCGACTACAGCTACACCGGCAACGCGACCGATGCCTGGCTCACGGTGCTGGTGATGGACGTCTGGCACTGGACGCCGCTGGTGGCCTTGCTCTGCTACGCCGGCCTGCGCTCCATTCCCGACGCGTACTACCAGGCGGCGCGCATCGATGGCGCCAGCAAGTTCGCGGTGTTCCGCTACATCCAGCTGCCCAAGATGCGCGGCGTGCTGATGATCGCGGTGCTGCTGCGCTTCATGGACAGCTTCATGATCTACACCGAACCCTTCGTGCTGACCGGCGGCGGTCCGGGCAATGCGACCACCTTCCTGTCGCAGTACCTCACTCAGAAGGCGGTCGGCCAGTTCGACCTCGGGCCGGCCGCGGCCTTCTCTCTGATCTATTTCCTGATCATCCTGTTGCTCTGTTTCATCCTCTACAACTGGATGCAGCGCGTGGGCACGCAGCAAGTGGAGGTCGAGCAATGAACGACAAGCGCTTTCACAAACGCAGCATCTTCCTGCTGCTCTACATCCTGTTCGCCCTGTTGCCCATCTACTGGATGATCAACATGAGCTTCAAGACGAACGAGGAGATCCTCTCGAGCTTCTCGTTCTTCCCGCAGCATTTCACCTGGGCCAACTACGCGCGGATCTTCACCGACGAATCCTGGTACTCGGGCTACATCAACAGCTTGATCTACGTCGCGATCAACACCGTGATCTCGCTCACCGTGGCGCTGCCGGCGGCCTATGCGTTCTCGCGCTATTCCTTCCTCGGCGACAAGCACGTCTTCTTCTGGCTGCTGACCAACCGCATGACGCCGCCTGCCGTGTTCCTGCTGCCTTTCTTCCAGCTCTACAGCACGGTCGGGCTGATGGACACCCACCTGGGCGTCGCGCTGGCGCACCTGCTCTTCAACGTGCCGCTGGCGGTGTGGATCCTGGAAGGCTTCATGAGCGGCATCCCGCGCGAGATCGATGAGACGGCCTACATCGACGGCTATTCGTTCCCGCGCTTCTTCCTCACGATCTTCCTGCCGCTCATCAAGGCGGGTGTGGGTGTGGCGGCCTTCTTCTGCTTCATGTTCAGCTGGGTCGAGCTGTTGCTGGCGCGCACCTTGACCAGCGTGAACGCGAAGCCGATTGTCGCGACCATGACGCGCACCGTGAGTGCATCGGGCATGGACTGGGCCACGCTGGCCGCGGCTGGGGTGCTGACCATCGTGCCCGGTGCGATCGTCATCTGGTTTGTTCGCCACTACATCGCAAAAGGCTTTGCGATGGGTCGCGTTTGAGGAAGACATGATGTTTGATTGGATGGTCTGGACCACGCCGGTGACGGTGTTCTTCGTCTGCATCGCGCTCATGCTCGCCGGCATGACGGTGTGGGAAATGAAATCACCCACCACGCTGCGCCGTGGCTGGCTGCCGATGGAAACCACCCGTGGCGACCGGCTCTTCATCGGCCTGCTGTCGGCGGCCTACCTCAACCTTGTCTTCATCGGCCTTGCGGGCAAGTTCCAGGAATGGATGGGCCTGGAGGCCGAGCCATCGATCTGGATCAGCTTCGTCCTGTCGATGGGCTTGCTCGCTCTGGTCATGCGAAAGGCCTGAGCGCGAACGATTCGAGGAATCCGGCTCTCCGCCGCCCCGGAGCCGCGATCCGAACCACCGGGGGGCAACAACCGAGGAGACAACTCATGAAGATGCGCTACACGGCATTGGCACTGGCAGCGGCGATGTTCGCCGCGCAGGGTGCGTCGGCGGCAGAGGCCGACGCCAAGAAATGGATCGACAGCGAATTCCAGCCGTCGACCCTCAACAAGGACCAGCAGACGGCCGAGATGAAGTGGTTCATCGACGCGGCCAAGAAGCTGCAGGCCAAGGGCGTGAAGGAGATCTCGGTCGTCTCCGAAACCATCACCACGCATGAATACGAATCGAAGACGCTGGCCAAGGCCTTCGAGGAAATCACCGGCATCAAGGTGAAGCACGACCTGATCCAGGAAGGCGACGTGGTCGAGAAGCTTCAGACCTCGATGCAGTCGGGAAAGTCGATCTACGACGGCTGGATCTCCGACTCCGACCTGATCGGTACGCACTACCGCTACGGCAAGATGATGAACCTGACCGACTACATGGCCGGCACGGGCAAGGAGTTCACCAACCCCGGCCTCGACCTCAAGGACTTCATCGGCACGAAGTTCACCACCGCGCCCGACGGCAAGCTGTACCAGCTGCCCGACCAGCAGTTCGCCAACCTCTACTGGTTTCGCGCCGACCTGTTCGCCCGCCCCGACCTGAAGGAGAAGTTCAAGGCCAAGTACGGCTACGACCTGGGCGTGCCGCTCAACTGGAGCGCCTACGAGGACATCGCCGAGTTCTTCAGCGTGGACGTGAAGACCATCGACGGCAAGCCGATCTATGGCCACATGGACTACGGCAAGAAGGACCCGTCGCTCGGCTGGCGCTTCACCGACGCATGGCTGTCGATGGCCGGCACCGCCGACATCGGCAACCCGAACGGCATGCCGATCGACGAGTGGGGCATTCGCGTGGGCGATGACAAGTGCACGCCGGTGGGCGCTGCCGTGTCGCGTGGCGGTGCGACGAACTCGCCGGCCGCCGTGTACGCGCTCACCAAGTACATCGACTGGATGAAGAAGTACGCGCCCAAGGAGGCCATGGGCATGACCTTCGGCGAATCCGGCCCGGTGCCGGCGCAGGGGCAGATCGCCCAGCAGATCTTCTGGTACACGGCCTTCACCGCCGACATGACCAAGAAGGGCCTGCCGGTGGTGAACGAGGACGGCACGCCCAAATGGCGCATGGCGCCGGGCCCGAACGGCCCGTACTGGAAGCAGGGCATGCAGAACGGCTACCAGGACGTGGGTTCGTGGTCCTTCTTCAATGGCCACGACGCCAACAAGACGGCGGCCGCCTGGCTCTACGCGCAGTTCGTCACCTCCAAGAGCGTCTCCCTCAAGAAGACCATCGTGGGCCTGACGCCGATTCGCGAATCGGACATCCAGAGCAAGGCGATGACCGACCTGGCGCCCAAGCTCGGTGGCCTGGTCGAGTTCTACCGCAGCCCGGCGCGCGTGGCCTGGACGCCCACCGGCACCAACGTGCCCGACTATCCGAAGCTCGCGCAGCTCTGGTGGAAGAACGTGGCCGAGGCGGTGACGGGCGAGAAGACCCCGCAGAAGGCCATGGACAACCTGGCCGACGAGATGGACAACGTGATGGCCCGCCTCGAACGCGCCGGCATGGCCCACTGCGCGCCCAAGCTCAACGCCAAGGGTGACCCGAACAAGTGGCTGAGCGACAAGAACGCGCCATGGAAGAAGCTTGCCAACGAAAAGCCGAAGGGCGAGACCATCGACTACAACAAGCTGCTGACGGCCTGGAAGGATGGCAAGGTGCGCTGAGCATCCCGGCTTTCCTGTCAGTCAACGAGGGCTGCTGCACCGCAAGGGGCAGCAGCCCTTGCCGTTTCGGGGTCGGCGCCGCTTTGATAGCCTGTGCGCTTCGCCCTCGTCCTGTCTGGACGTCACGGAGTTGCACGATGCAGAGACGCCGAATGGCTGGCCTGGCCCTGTTGCCCTTGTTCGGTGCCGCAGCCCAGGCGGCGGACCTCGCCGAAACGCTCCGCCGCGGCCGCTGTGCGCTGTTGCTGCGCCATGCCGGCACCACCGCAGGCATCGGTGATCCGCCGGGCTTCACCCTCGAGCGCTGCAACACGCAGCGCAATCTCAGCGAAGAAGGCCGGGCCCAGGCGCAGCGCATCGGCGCCTGGTTCGACGCTAAGCGCTTGAAGCCCGCCGCGGTGCGGACCAGCGCCTGGTGCCGATGCCGCGACACCGCGCAGCTCGCCTTTGCCCAGGCGCTGCATTGGGCGCCGCTCGACTCCACCTTCGAGAACCGCTCGCTGACGCCGGCCGCGACGCAGGCCTTGCGCAGCGCGTTGGCCGCCTTGCCCGCGGGGCGCTTCGAGGTGTGGGTGACGCACCAGGTGAACATCACGGCGCTGACCGGTGAGTTCGTCCAGATGGGCGAAGGCCTGGTAGTCGATGCGGCCGGCGCGCTGCAGGGCCGCAGCCGCTTCGACTGAGTCAAGGCGCCATCACTGCGCCATCGCTGCCTTGACCTCGTTGCCCAGGTCGAGCACCGACATCGCGTAGTAGCTGCTCCAGTTGTAGCGGGTGATCACGTAGAAGTTCTGGGTGCCTGCGACATAGCTGGGCGACTCGGCGCCGTTCTGCAGTTCGATGAGCGCGAGCAGGCCCGGGAACGACTGCGTGTCGCCTTCAAGCACCGCGCCGGCCGCCATGAAGCTGTCGGCGCTGAAGGTCGGCTTGATGTCGGGCGCCATCAGGGTCGGCATCTGCAGGCGCGCCGTGTCGAAGCGCACCGGGAAGGTCGACGGCATGCCGCGCTGCCAGCCGAAGCCCTTGAAGTAGCTGGCCACCGAGCCGATCACGTCGGCCGGGTTGTTGACCAGGTCGATGCGGCCGTCGCCATCGAAGTCGACCGCGTACTTGGCCATGCTGCTCGGCATGAACTGCGGCATGCCCATGGCGCCGGCGTAGCTGCCCAGCGGCGCCAGCGGGTCTTCGGCGGTGCGGCTTTCGGTGCTGAGAAAGCTTTCGAGTTCGCCCCGGAAGAAGGCCACGCGCTCGGCGGCGCGCGGGTGCGCCTGCGGGAAGTCGAACGACAGCGTGGCCAGTGCGTCGATGACGCGGAAGTTGCCCATGTTGCGGCCGTAGATGGTCTCGACGCCGATGATGCCGACAACGATCTCCGGCGGCACGCCGTATTCGGCCTCCGCGCGTGCGAGCGTGGCCGCGTTGTCGCGCCAGAAGCGCGCGCCGGCGGCGATGCGCACCGGGTCGATGAAGCGGCTGCGGTAGACGCGCCAGTTCTTCGCGGTGCCGCTGGGCGCCGGCGCCATCAGTCGCGGCACGTTGGGCAGCAGGCGGGCCGCGCCGATGGTGGCGCGCACCCAGTTGCGGTCGAGGTTGCGCCGGACCGCCACGTCGTCGGCGAAGCGCATCGCGTCGTCGCGCGTGGCGTAGGGGATGGTGCCGCGCACGGCGGTGACGGCGCGGCGGTCGCCGTTGGCCTGTGCCGATGCGGGGCTGGACGAAAAGGCGCCGAAGGCGAAGAGGGCGGCCAGCAGTGCAGGGGCCATCGGAGAGGAGCGTCGCATCGGTCGATTGTGACGCGCTGCCGGCGGGCATCCGGCACCCGACACCAGCGGTTTCAACGCGGCCAGGCGATCGTGCGGAATTCGGCACGCAGGGCCGGCAGCCCGGCCTCGGGCGTCTTCGCGTAGCGCTGGGCTTCCAGCCGCAGCAGCCAGTCGTGCACCGGCTGGCCGGCCGCGCCGAAATGCGCCACCGCCTGCGTCGCGATCTGCCGCGGCGGCGCGGCCTCGGGCAGCACGAGCCCCGCCTTCTCCAGCCGTTGCCGCGCCCGGCCCAGCAGGCGCAGCCACGGGTCGTGCCGGCTGCGCTCCCACAGGGTCCAGCCGGCGCCCGCCAGGCTGGCGGCGATCAGCACCCAGAGCAGCACGGTCGCCAGGTCCTGCAGGCTGGGCGCTTCGAAACCGATGTTCTTCAAGAGGTCGAGCTGGCGGCTCTGCGTGTAGTTGAGCACCCACTGGTTCCAGCCGTTGTTGACCGCTTCCCACGCCGCGCGCAGGTTCTGCGCCAGCGTCGGGCTCATGGTGCCGATGGCGCCGGCGAAGAGACCCGGCTGCGCCGCCAGCCGCTGGAAAGCCCCGATGCGGCCGGGCGATACGGAGGCGGTCGGGTCGACGCGGGTCCAGCCCTTGCCGGCTTCCCACACCTCGGCCCAGGCATGGGCGTCGGCCTGGCGCAGCACCCAGTAGTCGTCGACGCCGTTGAGCTCGCCGCCCTGGTAACCGGTGACGATGCGCGCCGGAATGTCGAGCGCGCGCATCAGCACGACGAAGGCCGAAGCGATGTGCTCGCAGAAGCCGGCCTTGCGGTCGAACCAGAACTCGTCGGCCGTTTCGTTGCCGTACAGGCCGGGCTCCAGCGTGTAGGTGTAGCCGCCGGTGCGCAGGCGTTCGAGCGCGGCCTGCACATACGCGGGCGTGGCGGCGCCGGCGAGGGCCGGGTCGGCCTTCATCTGCGCAGCCAGGGCGACCGTGCGCGGGTTGGAGCCCGGCGGCAGCGCGACATAGCGCTGCAGGGCGCCGGTGCGCCGCAGCGGGCCGCTCTGGAACTGCGGGTAGCTTTCGGCCCGGTAGCGCAGCAGGTCGCCGATGGCGCGGTTGGCCATCCACTGCAGGTCGGGCGTCGCCATGACGCGCAGGCCGGGGATCTCGGGCGGCTTCACCGGCGCGTCGAGCGCCAGCAGCCAGGGGCGGTTGCTCGGCTCCAGCGTGACCTCGTAGCCGACCGGATCGCCCTGCACGCGCAGCTCGGCGCGGAGGAAGCCGCGTTCCCACGGCGGCGGTGCGGTCCATTCGCGGCCGTCGAAGTCCGACAGCACCGGGCCGCGGAAGTACAGGTCGCGCTGCGGCGGCGCGCGGCCGCCGTCGAACTTGACGCGGGCGGCGATGCCATCGTCGAGCGCGAGCTGCGCGATGCTCCCCACGCGCATGGTGTTCGACAGCCCGCTGCGCCCGGTCATCTCGTCGTTCGGCGTGCCCCACAGCGGCGCCATGCGCGGGAACAGCATGAAGAGCGCCAGCATGATCGGCGCGCCCAGCAGCGCCATCCAGCCGGCGGTTCGCGCGGCCTGCGCCAGCGGCGGCCGGCCGACCGGCATGTGGGCGTTGACCAGCGCCGTCAGCAGGCCCAGCAGGGCGAGCAGCATGGCCACGGCGGTGAGCAGCGACTGCGAACTGAAGAAGTTCGTCAACATCGCGAAGAAGCCGAGGAAGAAGATGACGAAGGCGTCGCGTCGCGCCCGCAGCTCCAGCGTCTTGAGCGCGAGCAGCACCACGACCAGCGTGACGCCGGCCTCGCGGCCCAGCACCGTGCGGTAGGTGGCGAAGGTGGCGGCCAGCGCCACGGCCAGCAGTGCCACCAGCCACCAGCGGCCGGGCAGGGGCCGCGACTGCACGGCCAGCGTGCCGCGCCAGGCCAGCACGATGGCCGTCAGCAGGGTGCACCACCACGGCAGGTTGGGCACCTGCGGCAGCAGCACGACGCCGATCACGCCGAGCAGGAACAGCGTGTCGCGTGCGTCGCGCGGCAGGGCGCCGAACCAGGCGGTCATCCGCATGTGGCGAGCACCTCCAGGCAGCGGCGGCGGTGCGCCTCGCCCTGCGATGGCGGCACCTGCTGCCCGGCCACGCGCAGGCCGTAGTCGACGCCGAGCCGGTCGGCCATCAGCACCCAGGCGCACAGGCGCGAGATGCGGGCTTCGAGCTCGGGCAGGCCGGCGTTCTGCGCGTCGAGCCAGAGCTCCTGGCGCTGCGCCTGCTGGGTGTCGCGGCTGAACAGTTCGTCGGAGCCGGCCGCCTGTGCGCGCGCCGCCTTCTTCCAGACCACCAGCTTCAGCGGGTCGCCGCGTCGGTAGGCGCGCACGCCGTCGTATTCGCCGGCGCTGGCGGCACGGGCGACCGCCGCGCTGGCGTCGCCGGCCAGCGGCTCGCCGGCCGGCAGCGCGGGCGGGTGCGGCTCCGGCGCGGGGTACACCAACAGCGACGAGGCCGGACGCCAGACGGTCCAGACGCGGAAGGCACCCAGCGGGAAGCGCGTCTCTGCCGTGAGCGGCGGCACCGCATGCAGGCCGCGCCGCGCGGGCTGGAAGGCGATCTCGACCGTCTCGCTGCCCTGCGCCGGCACGTCGCACCAGGCCCAGTGCCCGCTGCCGTGCACCGCCAGGCCGATGCCGTAGCGCCTGCTCCGCCGCGCGTTGTGCAACACCACGCGGAAGACCGCCGCGCTGCCGGCGTACTGCGGTTCCGGCGGCATGAGGTGCATCGACAGGCCGCGCAGCGTGGCGTGGCTCACATGCATGCCGACGGCGACGCAGCCGGCCAGCATGAAGGTCAGCAGGTAGCCGAGGTTGAGCTGGTAGTTGATGGATGCGACCAGCAGCACGAGCAGCGTGGCGGCCAGCATCCAGCCGGCGCGGCTGGGGACGATGTAGACGTTGCGCTGCGTCAGCGCCAGGGTGTCGCTCGGCGGCCGGCGCGACAGGAACCAGCCGTCGATGCGCCGGCGCGTGGCCGCCAGCGGGTTCACGGCAGCGCGTTCATGGCAGTGGCACGGCCGCGATCATGGCGCGCACCTGCTCGAAGGCGCCGCGGCCGGCATCGCCGACGGGCGTCACGCGGTGCGCCATCGTCTGCGGCAGCACCGCCTGCACGTCGTCGGGCGCCACGTAGTCGCGGTTGGCGAGCAGCGCCTGCGCCTTGGCGGCGCGCAGGATGGCGATGCCCGCGCGCGGCGACAGGCCCTGCAGGAACCAGCGGCCGTTGCGCGTGGCGGCGATCAGGTCCTGCACGTAGTTCAGCAGCGCATCGGCCGCATGCACTTGCTGCACGCGCTGCTGCAGCGCCTGCAGTTCGCCGGCCGTCAACAGCGCCGGCAGGCCGGCCAGCATCTCTCGCCGGTCGGCACCTGCCAACAACTCGCGTTCGGCGGCGCGGTCGGGGTAGCCGATCGAGATGCGCATGAGGAAGCGGTCGAGCTGCGACTCAGGCAGGGCGAAGGTGCCGAGCTGGTCGTGCGGGTTCTGCGTGGCGATCACGAAAAAGGGCGTGGGCAGCGGCCGGGTCTCGCCCTCGATCGTCACCTGCTTCTCTTCCATCGCCTCGAGCAGCGCGCTCTGCGTTTTCGGACTGGCGCGGTTGATCTCGTCGGCCAGCAGCACCTGCGAGAAGATCGGGCCGGGATGGAACACGAAGGCCTGCTGGTTGCGGTCGTAGATGGCCACCCCCGACAGGTCGCCGGGCATCAGGTCGGCGGTGAATTGCACCCGCGAAAACTGCAGGCCGAAGGTGTGCGAGAGCGCATGGGCGAGGGTGGTCTTGCCCACCCCTGGGACGTCTTCGATGAGCAGGTGGCCGCCGGCCAAAAGGCAGGCCACGCAGTCGCGCACCTGCGCCTCTTTGCCCACGATCACCGTGTTAAGCTGACCCAGCAAACTGGCGAGCTTCGCGGCGACGTCCATTTTTGTATCCATATGCAAACAATACCGCATGGCCGTCCGGCCCCACGCGGCGTGAGGTCGCCCGGTGCGGCTTCGGCAACAGAGACATGGGTAAAACGGGCTACTACACACACCGCGACTGCTGGAAACACGACATGGGCGGTGGGCATCCGGAATGCCCCGAACGGCTCGACGCCATCGAAGACCGGCTGCTGGTTACCGGCGTGGGCGACGCCCTCGAGCGCGGTGACGTTCCGCTCGCCACGCTGGCGCAGATCACACGGGCCCACAGCGAAGCGCACCTCGAACACCTGGAAGAACTGAGCCAGCGGCTGATTGCCGACGAGCCCGCCGGCGGCCCGGCGCAGGCCATGGTCGACCCCGACACGTCGTTGATGCGCCACACGGTGCTGGCCGCGCGGCGTGCGGCCGGCGCCGCCATCGCGGCGACCGACGCGGTGATGGCCGGCGACATCGAAAATGCCTTCTGCGCCGTGCGCCCGCCCGGCCACCACGCTTGCCGCGAGCAGGCGATGGGCTTTTGCTTCCTGAACAACATCGCCATCGCGGCGCGCCATGCGCTCGAGGTGCATGGCCTTGAGCGCGTGGCGGTGGTGGACTTCGACGTGCACCACGGCAACGGCACCGAGGACATCCTGGCCGGCGACCCGCGGGTGCTGATGGTCGGCATCTTCCAGCACCCGTTCTACCCCTTCGGCGACATCGACCACCCGGCCGCCAACATGCTCAACCTGCCTGTTCCGGCCTACACGAAGGGCATGGACGTTCGCGAGCTGATCGAGATGATGTGGATGCCGCGCCTGGAGGAATTCAAGCCGCAGATGATTTTCATCAGTGCCGGCTTCGACGCCCACCGAGACGACGACCTGGGCCAGTTGCGGCTCAACGAAAACGACTTCGCCTGGATCACCGAGCGTGTGCGGGACGTGGCCAAGCGCCATGCGCACGGCCGCATCGTGTCGATGCTCGAAGGCGGCTACAACCTGGATGCCCTGGCCCGCAGCGTGGAGGCGCACGTCCGCGTGCTGGCGGACCTGTGATGAACCTCGACGACTTCATGGCCCGCCTGGGCCAGGTGCAGGCGCGCAGCCTGTGGATCGAACTGGCGGCGCTGGTTGCTTGCGTGGCGCTGGCCTGGGCCGTGACGCGGTGGTTCGGCCGCGACCAGCCCAAGGATTCGATCTGGTTCGGCGAGCGTACCTTCGACGGGTTGCTGTTCCCGCTGCTGGCACTGGTCGCCACCGACCTCGCGCGGCGTTTGGTGCTCAATTACCAGGTGGTCGTGGTGCTGCGCATCGCGGTCTCGGTGTTCGTCGCGCTGGTGGTGATTCGGCTGATCGCGCGCGTCATGCGTGCGGTGTTCCCGGGCTCAGCGCTGGTGCGGCTGGTGGAGCGCACCGTGTCGTGGATCGCCTGGGTCGGCGCGGTGCTGTGGATCGTCGGCCTGCTGCCGCCGGTGCTGGCCGAACTCGACCAGATCACCCTGTCCTTCGGCAAGACCCGGGTGAGCGTTCGCACCATCTTCGAAGGCGCGCTGTCGGCCGGCCTGGTGCTCGTGATCGCGCTGTGGATTTCGAGCACGGTCGAGAAGCGCATCCTGCGCGAAGCCGTGACCGACCTGTCGATGCGCAAGGTGGCGTCGAACGCGATCCGCGCCTTCCTGCTGCTGATCGGCCTGCTGTTCGCGCTGTCGGCGGTGGGTGTCGATCTCACTGCGCTGTCGGTGCTCGGCGGTGCGGTCGGTGTCGGCCTGGGCTTCGGTCTGCAGAAACTGGCGGCCAACTACGTGAGCGGCTTCGTGATCCTGCTGGAGCGCTCGATCCGCATCGGCGACAACGTGAAGGTCGACAACTTCGAAGGCCGCATCACCGACATCAAGACACGTTACACGTTGATCCGCGCCGGCAATGGGCGCGAGGCGATCGTGCCGAACGAGTCGCTCATCACGAGCCGGGTCGAGAACCTGTCGGTCGCCGACCGCAAGTTCAACATCACGACCGCCATCGTGGTCGGCTACGAGAGCGACGTGGCGCAGGTGCAGGCCATCCTGGTCGGGGCGGCGACGGCGCAGTCGCGCGTCATGGCTGACCCGGAGCCGATCGCCTTCCTCACCAACTTCGCGCCCGACGGGCTGGAGTTCACGCTGCACTTCTGGGTAACCGACCCCGACAAGGGCAAGGACAACGTGCGCTCGGCGATCAACATCGCGATGCTCGAGGGCCTGCGCGCCGCGAAGATCGACATTCCCTATCCGCAGCGCGTGCTGCGCGTCGAGTCGCTCCCCGAAGGCTTCTCACGCCCTGAAGTCGCGCCGTTATAATCAGATAAAAGCACGACCGTTCTTTTTTTCTGAAGGTGGCTCACGAGGCCTGTGTCCATTGGGACAATCCTCCGAAAAGGGTCGTCCTAGAATGACCGGCTGCCCCGAGGCAAACAGTTTTGCAATCCATGGAGTCACACCAATGAAGGTTCTGGTCCCAGTCAAACGGGTCGTCGACTACAACGTGAAGGTTCGCGTGAAGTCCGACGGCACCGGCGTCGATATCGCCAACGTCAAGATGAGCATGAATCCCTTCGACGAGATCGCCGTCGAAGAGGCGGTCCGCCTGAAGGAGAAGGGCGTCGTCACCGAGGTGATCGCCGTCTCGTGCGGCGATGCGAAGTGCCAGGAAACCCTGCGCACCGCCATGGCCATCGGCGCCGACCGTGCCATCCTGGTCGAGACCACCGAAGAACTGCAGCCGCTGGCCGTGGCCAAGCTGCTGAAGGCGCTGGTCGACAAGGAACAGCCGCAACTCATCATCCTCGGCAAGCAGGCCATCGACGATGACGCCAACCAGACCGGCCAGATGCTCGCCGCGCTGGCCGACCTGCCGCAGGCCACCTTCGCGTCGAAGGTCGAAGTGTCCGGCACGGATGGAGATAGAAGGGTCAGCGTGACGCGCGAAGTCGACGGCGGTGCCGAGACGCTGTCGCTGTCGCTGCCGGCCGTCATCACGACCGACCTGCGCCTGAACGAGCCGCGCTATGTGACGCTGCCCAACATCATGAAGGCCAAGAAGAAGACGCTCGACGTCTTCAAGCCCGAAGACCTGGGCGTGGACGTCAAGCCGCGCCTGAAGACGCTCAAGGTGAGCGAGCCGCCCAAGCGCGGTGCCGGGATCAAGGTGGCCGACGTGGCCGCCCTGGTGGACAAGCTCAAGAACGAAGCGAAGGTGATCTGACCATGACCGCACTTGTTATTGCCGAACACGACCACGCGACCGTCAAGCCCGCGACCCTCAACACCGTGACTGCGGCACTCGCCTGCGGTGGCGAGGTGCACGTGCTGGTCGCCGGGGCCAACGCCGCCGAAGCAGGCAAGGCCGCGGCGCAGATCGCCGGCGTGAGCAAGGTCATCGTCGCCGACAGCCCGTCGCTCGCCGAGAACCTGGCAGAGAACGTGGCGGCGCAGGTGCTGGCCATCGCCTCGAACTACAGCCACATCCTGTTCCCCTCGACCGCCAACGGCAAGAACGTGGCCCCGCGCGTGGCCGCCAAGCTCGACGTTGCGCAGATCAGCGACATCACTTTGGTTGTCAGCCCAGACACCTTCGAGCGCCCGATCTACGCCGGCAACGCCATCGCGACCGTGCAGAGCAGCGATGCGATCAAGGTCATCACCGTGCGCACGACCGGCTTCGACGCCGCCGCGACCACGGGCGGCACCGCGACGGTCGAGACGGCCGACGGCGTGGCCGACAGCGGCAAGTCGAGCTTCGTCGGCCGCGAGGTCACGAAGAGCGAGCGGCCCGAACTCACCGCGGCCAAGATCATCGTGTCGGGTGGCCGCGCGCTGGGCAGCGCCGAGAAGTTCAACGAGGTGATGGCGCCGCTGGCCGACAAGCTCAACGCCGGCCTGGGCGCCTCGCGCGCCGCGGTCGACGCGGGCTACGCGCCCAACGACTGGCAAGTGGGCCAGACCGGCAAGATCGTCGCGCCGCAACTCTACATCGCCGCGGGCATCTCGGGCGCGATCCAGCATCTGGCAGGCATGAAGGATTCCAAGGTGATCGTCGCGATCAACAAGGACGAAGAAGCGCCGATCTTCTCGGTGGCCGACTATGGCCTGGTGGCCGATCTGTTCACGGCGGTGCCGGAACTGACGAAGGCCTTGTAAGGCTTGGCACTGCCTGGCAACCGCGTCGACAAAGGGCATCGTTCGCGATGCCCTTTTCACATCCGAACCCTGGAGACAAGACATGAGCTACATCGCGCCCATCAAGGACATGCTGTTCGACATCGAACACCTGGCCCGCATCGAAGAGATCGCCAAGTTGCCCGGCTTCGAGGACGCGGGCCTCGACACCGCGCAGGCGGTGCTGGAGG